>JBKGXV010000007.1:0-79719 GCA_046546375.1 Chitinispirillaceae bacterium
TCATGGTGAGTTCGGTTCTGTTGGTTTCACCTCTGAAGAGGCTGTCAGCCCGGGCGACCACCTCCTGAGCGGTCTGAGCGAAAGAGAAACAGAACAGAACCGGAATAAAAAGGAAAACCGGCCTGAAACGCATATCTTCCTCCTGATTGAAAACAAGCCTGCAGAGTTCAATGATTCAGCGCAAAAACCATGACATTTTGAAAAATCCATGATTCTGAGAAGAAGTTCTTAAAAATTATGAGAATAGTTGATAGAAAAACAGAGTCGGGAGTCTCAGCAAAGGATATGCAACGGGCAGGTGGAAAAGGCGGTGGAATGACAGCCGCTCTTTTGCGCGCTTAAACGGATGTTTATGGGCTGCAGTCGAACGCGCGGGATATCCGAAATTGAATACGGACTGACAACAGGCCCCCTCCAGCCCGTAATCCAGATATGGAGTACTTCTGAGCTAATCATTATGGAGGGGAGCAAATATGCTTGTTTGGGCTATCATTTTCCTTATTGTGGCACTGATTGCAGGAATTCTGGGATTCGGAGGTGTCGCGAGCACAAGTGCAGGAGTAGCCAAGGTGCTTTTTTATATATTTCTTATCCTGTTTGTCATCTCTCTTATGGGACAGATTCTATGACAATGAGGTTACCTAAGTTGCCCTGATTAATGTATCTTTCATGCCGGCACTCGAAAACTCCCGGAGGCTCCCGGAAATGCCCCCGGGTTCATTATGGAGCAGCATATTACATGAAACACATCATACTGGTCTCATTTCTTTTCATTGGCTCACTTCTCGTTTCCAACACTTTTTCACAATGGAGGGATCTCGAACCAGGCATTTCGCTTGGAGTATTCCAGTCTCCTTTTTACCCGCAATCTCCTGACGGGGCGGTTCATATTGTGAAAGTAGACCCAGACCGGCATGAACTGCATCTTTTCAATGCAAGTCATCCCGAACAGGGCAAGATCATGTCTGCAAAAGAATGGGGCCGCAAAGAAGGCCTGAAGGTAGTTATGAACGCAGCCATGTACCAGACTGATTACAGAAGCAGTGTATCATTGATGAAAACCAAGGGGCATGTGAACAATCCCAGACTGTCAAAAGACAAAAGCGTACTGGTTTTTCACCCGCTTAGAAAATCTCTGCCCCCGGTGCAGGTAGTGGACCTTCAGTGTGATGATTTCCAAAGCCTCAAACCTCTGTACCGGTCAATGGTGCAATCAATACGCATGCTTTCCTGCAAAGGGAAAAATGTATGGCAGAAAAGTGAAAAGAGATGGAGCATCGCAGCTGTCGGCACCGATTCAAGCAGGAACGTTCTTTTCATGCATGTGGCCGCCCCTCATTCTGTTCACGAATTCATCAATGTGCTCAGAGATCTACCTCTTGAGCTGAAGAGAGCTATTTACATGGAGGGTGGTTCGCCTGCTCAGCTTTATGTATCAACCAAGTCAGATACACTTGAACTCACAGGATACTACTCCTCGGGAGGGAGAATCAGAAATGCACCTCCCCTGCCGAATATTCTGGGAGTGCGGTGAATATAACCAAAAAGCAAACAGATTGTGATGCGAAGGGAGAAAAGGTCCGGAGTCGTTTTCAGACACCAGACCAAAGAGGGACATTTATCTTGTGACTCCTATTTTTTTCTGATTGAAATAGCTTTTGCCGTCAACCATGACTCCGTTGACTCTTAAAAGATACGTCCCGGGACCGACAAGCCGACCTTTCTCGTTTGTTCCATCCCACACAAAACCGTATGCATTTGCGGCTTTAGCTTCCTTCAGATCCACACTCTCATTCATTACCACATTCCCCACGGCATCGTAAATGACAACCTTACCGAAGGAGCCATTTATATCCTCACGTAAAGGCTTGTTCGATTCGATTCCGATCAGAATTCCAGTCCTTTTTTCACCTATGACATTTCTGTAAAAATCCAACGCTCTGGGAGAAACCGTCTCCTCGATACGGGTTACATTGGGAATGAAAGGATTTTCACTTATAGCAATGGAGTTTTCCCCTTCGCTGTTCACCTGAATACTGTCGGGTTCAAGCCCGTTGCCCTCCACGATTACAAACATTTTATCTACTGTATAGGTGATTTTGCGGGTGATCAGAGCAGAACTGCCTGATTTTTTGGAAACCTCTGCGAATTCAGTATCGGTGCTTTTCCATTGAGCGAAATCGGCATGGGAGATGTAATTGCCGTATCTGTCCCTGACCACAGCCCAGACTGTCAGCTCATTTTCATTCTTACCGAAGTAATATTCGGTGAAATCATCATCCGAATCCAAACTGGTGACAACCGAATCACGCTGGATATCCAAATGATCCGGAGAGCCCGGTTCGACATAAATTTCCATTGATTTGCTTACAGACCTGTTATCATGTGTGTAAATCCCGGTAACTGTATAGATTTTGTGGGCGACAGTACTGCTGAAAGTCGTCATGCTGCCCTCTGAATCAAGCGTGGCATTCTCCTTATCGCTGAGCTGCCACGATATACGGGAAATCAGAGAATCCTGCGATTCATACTCCTCAAGCCATTCACCTTTGCCATCAAACAATTTGGCATATATATCCAGACTTTCACCAGCCCTGAGTGTATCTTTTTGCGGTAAGGATGTCATATTTCCCGGATCACCTTCATTGGGATAGAGCTCCATACTGGCCGGGCCGAAATCGGCCACGACAACCACTCTGTCCGAAATTCCCCCGTTTACCGAGCCCTGAATCCATCCTTCACCACTGTCCTCACACCGAAAAGTCCAAGAATCCACATTATCCGGGGGTAGAGAAGGAAAATCGAGATCACCGGAGGTGAACCGCACTTTCACCGATTCCCATTCTCCGTTATCCGACCTTTTACCCCGGGCTACGAGGGTGGTATCACCGTAGGTCCCCAACTTCAGAGTATCCACAGGCTTGAACTCTCCGTCAACAATCACCCCCAGTGTCACCTCCGTATATGAGACATCACCCACAACCAGAACTGCATCATCATGGAAATTTCCCCCGCCTGTCGAAACAGTCACATCCAGAGTGGTGCTTCCCCGATCTGCAACCCGGAGAGCCATTCCCTGGCCCAACTCGGCTTCCGGTCCGTTGGTGGCAGTGGCGACTTCACTGTCCTGGGTCCCCCAGGAAACGGAACCGACGGAAGGCCCGGCGGGAAAGCAGAAATTACCGAATCCGTCTCTGAAAATTGCATAAAAATCACTGTTTTGAGTCTGCTGGGAGCTGATATGTACAGTATCCAGTGCGGCGGGATTTCTCAGATTGGAATCTGTTCTCTTATTAGTATCAGGAACCGTTTCCTCTATTACAACCGAAGCCGGTTCATCCGGAATGATCCGTACTGCCACGGTATCCCTCACCAAGCGGTCTGCTTCTTCATCATGGTAGGAAACCCATATCTGCACGGTTGTATGAGCAGCCGTAGGCATGAAATGTACACTGTCCCCCACACTCCCGACCACCTCAAGAGAATTCTGTGGATTGTAATCATCAATAATTCCCCAGTCAAAGTCTCCCGTGGGATTTGTTATAACTCCGGTATCGGACATAATTATTGCTTTGGCAGAAAGAGTATCACCTGCGGTGATGGCGGTATCAGCAGGGACCTGAATTTCCACGCCTTCGGGAGGTGCAGAAATCAGATTGGTTTCGATAAGGATAGAAGATCCACTTGTGTGTCTCTCCGCATAGAAGAGGCGGAAATCGTAAACTTCCCCCTCTTCAAGACCTAGATCATCCACATACACGGTATCACTTTCTGGCGCATGTATACCCCCCAGATCCATCACCAGTTTGTTATCAATGAAAAGCCAGACATCATCATCTCCTCTGAAACGGAACGTCAATCCCGGCTCCATTATGAATTCCCATGCCAGTTCCATAGTGAATGAATAATTGTGGTCACCTGTGACTCCACTGTTCGTTGTCCATTCGTTGCCGAAACCCTGATCGTCAATGGGGAAAAAATCTCCGTTATCATAGGTGTAGATACCATCTCCACTGTACTCGAATACCAGCTCTCCCGGTATGACCACATTTTTAAATGCAGTGTCGTGAGGAGCCGTATCCACTCCCAGATACTCGACATCGACCCCGAACTCGTTATTCACCCGCTCTTTATAATCTGCTGAAGGATCGTACAAAGGCTTTGTAGAATCACCTTTTCCGCCGCCATAGGCCCAGTCCCGGAACCAGTACTTGATGTAGTTATTCAAATATGGAGAAGGCCCCACTTGTGGTTTTTTCTCCTCATCCAAATACTCAGCCACCATTCCGCTGCGTAAGCCTCCTGTATGAGGAGCTTCGAATTCGGGATTGCTCCTGTCTGAATGAAAATCGTAGAATGTAACATCTACGGTAATGCTATCCGGCCTATTCTGGGCAAAAAGACCCATACAGAATATTACCCCTAAAAAGAGTGCTGCCTGACTGATGTGTGCAGCTATTTTCATAGCATCCCCCAACGTATAGAAAATAACAACTTGAATTGTCGTAATAACACAGACTTATCCCCCTATATTATAATAAATAACGGTGTTGAATGTGTCTTCTACCCTGCTTTTTCCCAAAAAAAGTGTAACATTCTGTATTATATAATTGAGTCACTTCGGAAAAACGGCTGTTCCCGTACCAAACGTTGCAGTTCAAGATGAAGAACAGTGCAACTAAGGCTGCAGCTGATCCGACAACTTAGAATATCGATACAATTCTGTCCTGAAGCAGTTTTTTGCCAACACTGCCGGACATTTTACTATTTTACCCTTCTGTTCTTGAAAAAAGTCTGTCAGAGCTTGATTAGAAATAATCAGATGTGACTCGGACCACATACAAACTTCAGAAAAAAAGCATATGTCGCAGTTGGTTTTTCCTAGGGGAAAACCATGGATGAATGGCAGCGGAATCGCAGTAAGAAAGTGCTTTCCTGTCCAGAAATGTACACCTCGGTTTCATCATACACCAACAATGCGCCTTCAGGGCGCGCCACTCGGGAAGGATAAAGATGTCAGCGACATCCCAGTCTCGTCCGGAACAGAATGATGCATTCTCGCAAATGCCCGATTTTTCAACTCCCCGAAAAAAGAAATCACATCCCGCACAAACTGACGTCCCGTCAGAAGAGAATCCTGCACCATCCACTGCTACTGGAAAAATCAAATCCTCTTCAGGCACACATATCTATATCGGGAGAAAGATAACCGATTCCGCTAAACCGGCCAGCGTATCGAAGCTGAAAGAAACCACTACGCTTACCGGCTTTTGCATTGATACCGATTATTCTCACAAAAACAGACCAACCGCACAGAAAGAAACCTCTTTTTCAGAATCTTTAATATCTACAAAAAAAAACGATCTGAAAAAAACAACGATTCAGGAACCGGAAGCGGTCATAATAGACGAAGAGGCATCGGAAGTCTCGACGCAACCGCCGCCTATTTCTAAAGGCGCCTCCCAAAACAGGGAGCGAGGTCAAAAGCACAATCTATCCCTTGATATATCCAGCTCAACTCTGCGCACCGAAATCCCAAGCGGCAGCGAACAGATTCCACTGGGCTCCGGTGTCATTACCGGAATTCTGGGTACAGGCGGAATGGCAAGGGTATACAGTATATGGAATGAAAAACTGGAGGTGTTCCGGGCTGTCAAAATACTGCTCAATACGAACCAGCAGTCCACCTGGACCCGTTTTGAAACGGAAGTCAAAATTTCGGCCAAGCTGCACCATCCCAACATAATCGACATACATACTGTGGGCGAGTGGCGCGGAATCCCTTATTTGGAAATGGAAATCATAGAAGGAGAAACTCTGGGTGCTTTGATCAACCGCCATGAAGCACTTCCCGCCCCTGTATGTTCAGCTGCGGCGATTCAGATCATCCGGGCACTGGTTTACGCTCATTCTCAGGAGATTCTCATTTACGGAAAAAACTACAAAGGGATTATCCACCGAGATCTCAAACCCTCAAATGTGATGATCAGGAATGACGGAATTGTCAAACTGATGGATTTTGGGGTAGCCAGACCGGTGGAAACTGGCCTCCACACAATCGACACGGAGAGCATCGTGGGAACCATCCACTATTTCTCTCCAGAACAGATTAATGGCTACCCCATCGACACGCTTTCGGATATCTATTCTTTCGGCGCTGTACTTTACGAAATGCTGTGCGGAACCAATCCATTCCCCCAGACCTCGATGGTCAGTCTCATTCGGGCAAAAGAGAAGAACTCGTTCAGAAGGCTTGAAGATGATTCAAGACCGATTGATTCCAGGCTGGCGGCGGTGGCCCAGGTGTGTCTGCGTTCAGACAAAAAGGGCAGATTTCAGAGTGCTGTCCAGCTCCAGAGTCACCTTGAAGAGATACACACGTCTTTCGGTCTGGGAAGCCCCGAGGAAGTGTTACGGAACTTTCTCGAAAACCCGCAGGCATTGCATGATCTTTCCGAAGATGAAACCAGGCAGGCGACCGTTGCCAACGATGAAACACTCGATATCGTAGCGTCAGCCTCGAATGCCCGCACTGGTCAATCGAATAATGAGTCCTCTTGCGCATCACTCAGGGAAGAACAGGATGAGATGGAAACACCTGTGAAGAGAGGTCACAGTGTCACAATTATCATAGCAGTTCTAGCTGCGCTGCTTTTGATCTTGGGATTGATTCTGTTTGCAACCAGAACTTCCGCCTATTCATCACAAGCAGAAGATATTGAAACGAGTGTCATCCGACTGAAAGTAGCATATTCAAATGGGAGGAACTGTTAAATGGTAATCGGGAAAAAGCTCAAGGAACTGCCGGTAAGTGTGGGAGTGGATACAGAGAAGTGTGTCAACTGCCACGCCTGCATCAGTGCCTGTCCTGTCAAATACTGCAATGACGGCAGTGATGATTATGTAAGTGTCAATCCGTTCATGTGTATCGGATGCGGGAACTGCATTACTCACTGCACCCATGAAGCGCGGTTCTGGGTTGATGATTTCGATGCGCTGATAGAGGATCTGGCAAGCGGGCAGAAGGTGATCGCCATCATGGCTCCATCTGCCGCATCCAGTTTTCCTTCCCAGTTTCTCAATCTGAACGGCTGGCTCAGGGACCTGGGGGTGGAGGAGGTTTTCGATGTGAGTTTCGGCGCCGAGCTGACCGTGAAATCATATGTCGAGTACATAAACAACACCAAAGCCAAAACGGTGATATCCCAGCCCTGCCCTGCCATTGTCACCTATATCGAGATGTATCTTCCCGAGCTTATTCCCTATCTTGCGCCCGTGGACAGCCCGATGCTTCACACGATGAAGATGATCAGAAAGTATTATCCTCAGTTTGCGGAATACAAAATTGCAGCCATCTCTCCCTGTCTTGCAAAGAAGAGAGAATTTCACGAAACGGGTCTGGGTGACTACAATATCGGCTTCAAATCCGTGCAGAACTATTTGTACCGGAGTGGTACGGATCTCAGTGCCTACCCGGAAGAGCCGTACATGAATCCTCCCGCCGAACGGGCAGTGGGGTTTTCAAGTCCGGGCGGGCTTCTTAAAACAGCCGAAAGGTGGATTCCCGGCATTTCGGATTTGTCGAGGAAAATCGAGGGGCCCGACATCATCTACAACTACCTTGACAAGCTGATCGGTTCCATTGATTCAGGAACGGCTCCGGCCCTCATAGATTGTCTGAACTGCACCCACGGCTGCAACGGCGGTCCTCTCACAATAACCGAAGAACGCGCTCTTGACGATATCGAAAAGGCTGTCGCCTCGCGTCTGCACCAGGCAGTTGCATCCTTTGAAGGTTCCAAAGGCGGCGAGCAGTCTGAAAATGCGCCCCCCCAGAAAATAGATACGACACTTGAGAAGTTCTGGCAGGAGGGTGATTACAACCGCAGATACAGAGATCTCAGTATCAACAACCGCATCATCGTTCCATCAGATGAAGAACTCAATAAGATCTACAAGCTGATGCGCAAGACAAGCAAAAGCGATTTTTACAACTGCAGTTCCTGCGGATACGGGACATGTCAGAATATGGCCATTGCCATCTACAACGGCCTTAACCGTCCTGAAAACTGCCATTTCTACCTGGCGGAAGAAGCAAAAATGAAAACCGCCGCGGTTTCCGAAAACGAAAAACGCCTGAGAACCATTCTTTCAACTACCAACGCGGGCTTCTGTCTGGCCGATGCGGAATTCAGGATGATAGTGGTGAATAATTCGTTCTGCAGGATTTTCGGCATGCAGCGTGAGAAACTCATCGGTTCAACAATTCTCAAGAAACAGTTGGAACGATGTACCAACGGCAATGGCCTGACTTCTGAGATACGCGTATGCAGCCCAGAGGGAGAGATAAGCTATTATCAGATTATCGCGAACCCGTATTTCGATGAAAATAAAGATCTGGTAGGATATTTCGCTCTGATAGTGGATATCAGCAAGTACCGCAAAGAGACAAATGCCGGACCGGCTTCGACACGGGCGAGTTAGACCTGCTGGAACTGATTTCGGAAATATCAAGATACCGGAATGTTTATTATTCCGGCCGGTCATACCACTTCCACTGTGAGCTACATCGGATCGTTTCTGCTGATCGCCATCGGTTCTGCTTGCGGCCGCAGGTCAGCTTATTCTGAGCCGAGGGTTACAGGTATACTCCCATTTCCACCGGAGCACTGGTGATCATAACTTCTCCTGTGATGAACATTCTGGCGAGGGTGCTGTTCTTCAGTGAAGCTCTGACCGTGAACATGGCGTTCGGTTTACTGATTATTCTTTCGTCCAGCACATTTCTGATACTGGATAAGTGCAGAACAAACATCAGTAAAAAAGAGGTCAACGTGGAGAATGTAGCTGCTTGAAAACTCAGTAGTCTCATCGGAGGTGCAGAAATGGCTACTGCAGCTGATGAAAAGTCAGCTGCAGCTGGAATCAGTTGGCACACAAATGGCAGGTCCAGCAAAATAGAGCAGTCTGTATATTTTTCCAGGGAGTGCGTCAGATATACTCTACTGGAACACTTGTACAATTCCGATTAACTCACTGTGAATGGACTTTCTGAATGACCGAACCCAAAAAGCCTCCGTTTCTCCGGATACTGAGTATCCTCTGGATTTCCATAAAAGCTCTGTTCACAACCTATGCTGTCGCCTTCTCGGTTGCATTGACCGCCCTGTTCATAATCGGTTACATCTATGTCATGAAACCGATTAACGAGGTCAAACATCTTACTACCGAAAACCCCAAGGAAACCGCATTCATGAATCAGTACAGGCTGAATCTTTCAGAAACTGAAAAAAACGAAAGTCTCGCACACGAATTCATTCCACTGGATTCAATATCGGACATACTGAAAAAGGCGGTAGTTGCGGATTCAAGCGGGAGTTCGGACTGATGCCGCCCCGCATCGGATACCCCTGCATAAACCGAAGTCTTGACTGCAGCTCAAGCCGCACCTTCCGGCTCGCCTCCTACTCCGAAGAACGTCTGATCCAGACCGTTTCCGGCAACCTCGACTGTCTCCAGCGCATACTCGAATTCAATACGGAACACAATCTCCTTTTCTTCCGGATCACCTCGGATCTGGTCCCATTCGCCTCCCATCCGGTCTGCACCTACAACTGGCAGGACCACTTTTCAGAAAAGTTCAGATCGATCGGCCAATATATCCGTAAGCACGGAATGCGCATATCAATGCACCCGGACCAGTTCGTCCTTCTCAATGCGAAAGAAAACAGAATCGTGGAGTCGAGCATCAGGGAGCTTCAGTACCACGCAGAGGTACTTGATCTGCTGGGTTTGGATCAGACGGCTAGGATTCAGATTCATCTCGGGGGGGCGTACGGAAACAAGGAAGAGAGTATGAAGAGATTCGTAAGTTGCTACCTCAGTCTGGAAAAACCCATAAAAAACAGATTGGTGATCGAAAATGATGATCGCATCTACAATCTTTCGGACTGTCTTGAGGTAAACGGCAAAACCGCAATACCGATATTGTTCGACACATTCCATTATGAATGCAACAATACAGGTGAAAGCCTCAAGAATGCTTTGGATCTGAGTTCAAAAACCTGGAAAAAGAAAGATGGTCCTCTTATGCTTGACTACAGCTCCCAAAACCCCAACGGACGCCGAGGTTCTCATAT
Organism: Chitinispirillaceae bacterium; assembly: GCA_046546375.1. Lineage (GTDB taxonomy): Bacteria > Fibrobacterota > Chitinivibrionia > Chitinivibrionales > Chitinispirillaceae > JAEZKC01. Next base: position 10,140 of record JBKGXV010000007.1, read on the forward strand.
AGAGCATATAAATGCACGTCATTTCCGTTCTTTTCTGGAGGTACTGGGAAACACTTCTGCCGATATCATGCTGGAAATCAAAGACAAGGAAAAAAGCGCCTGCAGAGCCGAACGTATGTTGAAACAACACCAGATATGAAGGTCAGCACTGGATTACTCCTCTCTGTATTCAAAAGGCAGCACCTCATCAACACGGAATGCACCTCTGGAAACTTTTGTTATCTTGAGTTCCGGAATTTTCTCCTCTGCAGCTCTGAATGCGCGGTTCAGTTTCACAACCAGATTTGGATTCAGATGATCGGAAACTATTTTTTCATCCCGCATGAACTCTCTGTTCTCGAATTCACGCCTTCCCTCAATTTTCAAAAGGGATAAAATGATTTTGAGAATATACGCAGTAGTGTCTCTGGCAACAATTTTCCCGTTGCGAAATAGCCGTCCATCTTTTTTTCCGAAAATCACCAATGATTCATACTGCTTGAGGATACGTCTGTGCTTGGAAACGATTTTCCGTGGAATCGCTGAATCAGCTTCGGAATCACTTATAAGTTTTGTAAGCAGATTCTTTCTGGATACCAAAGGATTGTGTTCATACTGAATCTTGAACAGGTAACCGGGAGCGCCGAAAGCTGTCCTTACGGCGGAGTCACTGTTTTCATACACAGAAACGATGTCATCAGAAAACAGTCTTTGACTGATTTCAAAAGAGTCACAGAAGTCATTTATTTTCATCTGACCGATATATCTGCCATTTTCTGCAGCAGAGCATTTGCATTCAGCCTGCCGGAAAGCCAACGTCTGAACAGTGACTGCAGGAGACATACTGAAAGACACTGGTATCAACTTTAATAGCTCACCCATATACTTGGAGGCTGCATCAAAACGTACATTATCATTTTCAGGATAAATCCAAACATATGCCATCCTGAACGGAAGGCGTATTTTATAATCTATAAAATCAAACAGAAAGCCGGGAAAAAGCCGGGAAACAACAAGAGGTGCGAATTCCATATACAGTTCTCGAAGCACATCTTCGGATAAATACAGCCTATCTGCAAAAGGTGCTATGGAGTGCAAAAGCTCCTGAGAGGAAAGAGGTATCCCGGTATCCGACATCCGATACACCTGCTCCACACTAGTAACCGGTAATAAATTTTCAGATTCAAAAAGACAGCAAAACTGATCCAGTACCGAATAGTAATACTCCAGAGAAACTCTTCCCTCACCCTTCCACAGCATATTGAAAAGGCAAATCGATGATGAATTCTCCGCAAGAGGAATTTTCTTCCAGAACTTCACCACCTTTTCGCCTGGCAGGTTATCAAGCATGAAGGTATAGAGAAAGTTCAGAAGGTTTATCTTTTTCAGGTCTTTTTGAGTCATAGCAATAAGATTGTATTGGGCATTATCGTATAATATACATATTGCAAGTGCGCTTCAAAGTAGCTTTGTGGGTATCAGTGATCTGCCGTATGTTACACATCGTAGTGCAATCAGAATAAAAACTTCCCGAAGTCTGCACATTTGCCTTTCATACGTGGCCACATATCAGCAGCACTATTTTCAGGGCCTGAGAACGCGCCTTTTTTTATCCGGCCCAAGCGTCTCCTTGTCCATTCAGACTGTTTCCCGAGGTTTTTTCCGCTCTGTAGAAGTCATCCAGCATTCTGCAACGTTCGATCAGACCAAATTCCACGCTGGACCCGAGTTTCTCAAGACACACCGGACAGAGGTGTATCGGCTGTGCATCCGATTCCTCCAGACTGTTGGATCCGTTCATACAGCAGTGATAGAACACGCAGTGTGCCATGCTGAACATATGCCCTGTTTCGTGGGCCAGTATTTTACAGCTGCGCAAAAGTCGTTCTTCGGGGAATTGCCCGGTTCGCTCCTGCTCATAAAAGAGAGGATCATACCTGGCGATGCTGAATACTCCGATTCTCTCAAAATAGGAAGCATAGCCGAACACAAAATTCCAGCTTTCCTCAGGGTAGAGGTCCACCTCGGTGACAGCCTGAACACAAAAGGCGCCCCGAAAAAGTCCTATACAGAAAATGATTTGAATACTAAAGGATTCAATCAGTTGTTTTCAACCAGGGCGAAACTTTTCACAACTTTCATGAAGGAATCCAGTGAATTCTCGTAGTAAAATTCCTCCAGCGCATAATAGCCCAATTCATAGTACCACTGCCCGGAAACAAACCCGAAAAAAAAGCAGTTTCGGATCATACCGTTTTCCAGAGCATAAGAGAACCTGACAAGAAACCCCTCATTTCCATCGATTTGTGCCGGTGAAAGCTCCTTTAGAGTCAGATCATAAATCCCGGGCGCTGCGCGCAGATTCCCCACTACCACTTCAGCCACTTCATACACCTGCATCAGAGAATCTATTGCCCTGGTGGTATGAGGAAGGGATGAATTCAGAGGAATTTTCTTCAGCTGAATCAGATCCATCGGTGCACCGTGACGGGTAAGCAGAGTAACCCCCTGCTCCTCGTATACCATCCAGCGTGGGGGAAGATCAATTGAATACCCGTCACCACTAACAAGCGGCTTTTGGGATTCAGTCACCTTCCAGGCTGACGAGCCGCCACAGCCTATGCCTGTAAAAAACACGACCAGTAAAGAAAGAAGTGCTGCAATCAGTTTCCGCATTGTCGAATCAGATCCTTTGCCATTTTGATGTCCGGTGCATCCGGAACCACTTCACAATACCTGCTCAGAAACGAACGGGCCTTCTCTTTTCTACCCAGTGTGAAATACATATAACCTGTACCGCGCAACGCGGCGGCATGATCCGGATCACACTCAAGAGCCTTTTTGTACCATCTGATTGACTCCGTACTCCTGCGTGAAAGCCACCGCTCGATATCTCCCATAAGAACCAGAGCGTCTGTATCAGTGGAGTCCGCAGCGATAAGCCATTCCACCTGATAACCTGCCAGATCGGGTCTTCCTGCCGCATGATTGATTCTGGCATCATAGTACACAACCGGCCTGGCTTTCATTTGGAACATACTGTCATTCACTGTGCCTGAGTCAGCATGAACCGGAAATTCGCTGACAAGTCTTCTGTAACTTCTTATCCTGTCCGCTACTTGAGGATGACTGCTGAAAAAATATGGTTCCTTAATATCTTCAGTAACCAGATAGTCTTTCAGTATCAGAAAGAGATTGTTGAATTCCCGTGCTGCAAACCCGGCCTTTATCATTCTTATCAATCCCAGACTGTCGGCTTCTCTTTCCAGGTCCCGGGAATATCCGGTAACAGCAGACTTGAGTGCAGCTCCCGTGATGGCTCCGGATATTCCATCCCCCAGCAGCAAACCGAGTCCGATTCTGGTCTGAGCACTCGACCTGGACTCGGCTTTCATTCTGGCGAGGTTTTTCACCGCATGCTTGTTGACGATATGTACGAGCTCATGACCCAGCAATGCTGCGGCCTGAGCCTCGTTTTTCATTCTTGCCAGAAGCCCCGTGCATATATAAATGGTCCCATGAGGAGTCGCAAACGCATTAATAGAACGGCTGCGCAGAACTTTCACATTCAGATTGAATTTTTCTCTCTCTCCCGGAGCAAGCAGCCGCCCCAAAACCCCGTTGAGATACTGTTCCAGAGAATCATCTGTATGAAGCAGATTCTGATTTTCATATCTGGATTCCATATCCCTGGACTGGGCAAGCAGACTTTGCTCATGAACTGTTTCAGCTGCGAAGCTCAATGTGAACAGAACAAATACCAACAGCAGATAGTGCATATTTTTGAAACGATAAGACATCCCTACTCCATCACCGAATTAATCTGTCATCCCCTTCATAACTGCATCGAGTATTTTGCCTGTATCGGTAGAATTTCTGAGATCGGAATCATCTCCATTAAAGTAATGCTTGTACCATTTCACCTTACCATTCCTCTGAGCGATGATTGCCGCAACGAAGGTTCTTTCAGGCGGTGCTTGATATCTGGTAAACCCGAAGTAACCGGTCAGCACACCCAAAAGGACCCCAAAACATGCCGAACGGGCGGTTTTCGCATTTGCTGAGGATTGAAGCATCTGCACCCGCTGAGGAGAAAACTGCTCGTCGTAGCCGTAAATATAGAGAAAACCGTCTACACCGTGAAGATCACATAAAGAATCAAGAGAACCTACGGAAAATGTGAAGCTGTCGATTTGAGTTACAAGGCAGTTTTCACCGTAGAGAGTACTCTGAATGGCGGAACTGTGATACCTTAATTTGTTTTTCAACCGGTAAAAACCATCTGCACTGTCATGCAGGAACACTGTTTCTCTGCCATTAGCACCCAGTTTTTCTGCAGATCCGGTCATTACCTGTTCAGTTGCCTTTCTGCTCCAGTCATCTCTGTACTCGTAAATTCCACCTGCAGAAACATCATAAGAAAAAATTTCGGGAGTGAGAATACCCACCCGCTTTACCGAGCTCTCAAGCGATGTAAACTGCGGTCCGTAGCAACGTACTCCCGGAGCACATCCATTGACACCCGGAAGCAGTGAAACAGTCAGAAGGAAAAGGCAGAAGCGAAAAGTCATGATCTCAATTTGAGTAAGTTTAGATTTAAAAAACAAATATTCTTTTCAACTCTTCATACAGCAAACGTACCTGAGAAAAGAATGATTACAGAAATGTTCTGAAAAAAGCGGAGCGGCCTTTTTAAAAGCCGCCCCATAAAAAGACACTGTAACCGAAAAAACTATTTCATTTTAAGATACTTCAGCTCTTCTTTGACTTCAGGATTATCCGGATCCATTGCTTTGGCCTTGTTGAGATGCTTGGCGAAAAGATCCTTGTTTTTCTTCATCCTGTACACTTTGGCAAGTCCCAGTTCGGCAGGAGCCATCTTGGAATCTATTTCCAAAGCCTTTTCGTAATAGCCTTTGGATCTGTCATAGTCACCCAAACCGAAATGTGCTTCAGCTCTTCCATAGAAGGCAGGAGCGTGATCGTCCCTTAGATAGAGAACTGACTTGTACGATTCCACCGCTTCGGCGTACTTTTTCTGAAGCCTCTGGACAGTTGCAACCGCCATCAGACCGTCGAAATTGAGCGGGTCGGACTTGCGGATCTGAGCTGCAACCTTGGAGGCATCATCATATTTTTTGGCGGCGATGAGTTCGTCGAAAAGAAGCACCCGATGCTTGTTGTCCTGAGTGAGAGCAGCAAGCTCTCTGATTTCCGTTTCAGCTTTGGCCTTCTGACCGCTCTTCTTATACATAGTGTACAGACGTTCACGGACAGCAGGATCATTGCTTTTGAGCCCTTTTGCTTTCTCGAGCAGCTCCATGGCCTTTTTCTGTCTCTTTGTATTCTCGTAAGCATCCACCAGCATCAGGATAACTTCCACATCCTTTGCATTGGTGGTAAGGTACATTTCCAGATTTGTGATTGCATCGGAATACTTCTTCTTGCCGAAAAGGATCTCTCCGATACGCCGGCTGACACTGAAGTCTTTGGGGCTGAGCTCAGCATACTTTCTGAGAGCGGCCAACTCCCCATCGGTACGCTTGAGTTTTCCGTTCACTTCTGCCAGAACCTTCCATACCTCAGCATCATCCTCAACAAGCTTTACGGCCTGATTAAGCATGGAGGCAGCCTGCTTGAGGGTGCCTTTTTTCTGGGAATAGATGATACCCAGGCGCATAAAATTTCTGGAGTCCTTGGGGAAAGCTTTGACATTTGCAGTGTAGGATTTTACAGCCTGCTTCTGATCGGCTTTCTCCACAAGATACGCTCTCTTGTAGGAAACATCCGGATCGACAACTTTCGGCAAAGCTGTGTATGCAGCATAAGCTTCAGCAGCTTTTTCAGGCTTTTTAAGTTCCTCATAGCAGATACCAAGCGGCTTGAGAACCTTCTTGAGCACGGAATGTTTTACACCCTTTGACTTCCATACCTTGCTGAACAGCTCGGAAGCCTTCTTGTAGTCCTTGGTCTGGAAATAGGAATCACCCAAGTTCACCTTGTAAGTCAGATTCTGCAGCTTGGAGCTTTTAACCAGTTCAAAGTATTTGATGGCATTTTTGTACTGCTCTTTGCCATGCTCGAAAGTTCCCACTTTCAAAGCCACATTCTCATCTGAAGGATTCTTCTCGAGATATTTCTTGTAGGTCTTTATTGCCTCTTTTTCTTTTCCGAGCTTGGCCTGAAGGTCACCCAGAGCCTTGAATTCCTCTTTAGCCTTTGGATTCAGAAGAACCACCTGCTCGTAGGAGATGACTGCGTTTTTGGTATCGCCGCTCTTTGCCTGGCACTCTGCATAAGAGGTCAGAAGTTCCACATTCTTGGATTCGGTTTCCAAAGCCCCTTTGTACATCTTTACAGCTTCGGAATACTTTTTCTGCTTTTTGTAGATATCTCCGAGTGCTGCATAAGTCACCGCATCGGCTTCACCGGCTTTGATGGCAGCATTGCCCACAGTGATTATCTCATCATCAAGTTTCTTGTCTATGAGAATACTCAGGTAATCTTTGTAGATACCCTTTGTTTCCGGATCTATCTTGCGGGCTTCTCTGAAGGCGTTCAAAGCCCCCTCGATTTCCTTCTGTTCATAAAGCAGCTTACCTAGACTCTTCTGGGCTTCAGCTGTTTCGGGCTTGAGTGCCAGAAACTTCTTGAGATTCTGTACTGCTTCCTTTTTGTTATTCTGAGAGAGTGCAATATCATAGAGACTCTTGAATACTTTGGCATCCTCAGGAGTAAGTTTCGCCAAATCCTTAAGAAGCACATAAGCGGTGTTTTTGTCCTTTTTGTTCATACTGTATGTAACCAGACGTTTGCGGGCTTCTATGTTCTTCTGATCCGAAGCCACAATTTTCCTGTCCAGTTCAGCCAAAGACTCTCTCTCTGCCTTCATTTTCTCAGCATCATCCGCTTTTTCCAGAGCATCTATGAGTTTCAACCTGATGGAAACCTCATCCGGCTTCAACTCTTTTGCCTTGGCAAGATGAGCTGCAGCTTCCTTTGGACGGTCGGTATGAGTATACCCTTCGGCCAGCAAAAGCCTGGTTTCCAGATCATCGGGAGAGGCAGTGAGGACTTTTTCCAGATTGGCCACACCGGCTTTATACTTCTTGCGATCGATTTGTATTGCCCCAACCCGCTTGTTTGCCGCCTTATGCAGCGGCTTGAGTTCAAGCAGTTTTGAATACGCTTCCAGTTCTCCGTCTGTATTTTTCAACTTTCCGTATACTTCTCCCAGAGTCTCCCATATAACCGGAATAGTATCTTGGAGATTTGAAGCGGCACGAAGCTGCTTGACAGCACCAGACAAAGTTGCCTTTTCTTCGGAATAAATAAGACCAAGCCTCAGGAAACTTCTGTGATCCTTTGGAAACTCCTTTGTATTTGCCTGGTACATTTTTATCGCTGTTTTTTTATCCTTGTCTTCTCTGAGATAAGCTTTAAGATAGGAAGCCTCGACATCCTTAACACTGGCAAGCCCGGTATACGCATTGTAGGCATCCGCAGCTTTCACTTTGTCACCACTCTTCTCATAACATTTCGCCAGAGGAAGCAGTGTACCGACCAGTACTTTTTCTTTCGGTTTGGCAGCTTTGACCTTTTCGAAATAGGAAATGGCCTGCTTGCAGTCCTTTATCTGGTAATAGGCATCACCCAGAGAGAACAGAAGTTGCGTCGTCTGAAGTTTCTTGTCGCTGACTTTCTTCAGATATTCAATAGCGTTTTTGTAATTCTTGTTGTCATATTCATACAAACCGATTGTGGAAGCGACTTCCTGATCTGTGGGGACCTTAGTCAGATATTTTTTGTAAAGCTCGATTCCTTCCTTCTTTTTCCCGGACTTCACAGTGAGATCACCGAGTGTTTTATACTCCTTAGTGGCATTGGAATCCAGAAGAACAATCTGCTGATAGGAAACGATGGCATTCTTAGTGTCACCGGAGGCAGCCTGACACTCGGCAAGCTGATTGAGCAGATCCAGATTCTGCTTATCAAGATCAAGCGCGCTCTGGTACATTTTTATGGCGTTTGCATAGTCCTTGCGCTTTTTGTAGATATTACCTGCAGAGGCATACATATCCGCATCAGCTTCTTTCATGGAAACAGCCTTGAGGATCACTTTCAGGGCCTCGTCCTCCAGATTCTTCTCAAGCACAATCCTGCTGTAATTCTTGTATAGACCTTTGGCCTTGGGATCGAGCCTAAGGGTCTTGCGATACTGCGCAAGAGCACCGTCCATGTCACCGGATTCAAAAAGAAGATCCCCCAAACGCTTCACCGCGGAAACATCGCTTGAATCCAGCAGAAGGAAATTCTTCAGGTAAAGAATTCCATCCTTTTTATTGTCCTGCTTAAGAGACATCTTGTAAAGATGCTCGAAAGGTTTGGGATCTTCGGGAGTGAGAAGTGCTAGTTCTTTATACAGACGCATTGCAGTCTTTGTATCCTTCTTTTCCATGGAATAGGCAGCCAGCCTCTGGCGGGATTTGACATCCTTGGAATCCAAAGCCACAATCTGAGGATCGACTTCGGCAAGTTTCTCTCTGTTATCGAGATTTTCATAGCAGACTGCCAGTTTTCTCCAGAAATCCAATGCTTTGGGTTTTTTGGAAACTATGACTTCAAGGTGGGGAGCTGCTTCACCAAACTTCTTATTGGTGTAAAGAATACGGGCCAGAATAAGTCGTGACTGCATTGTCTCAGGATCAAGGGCAACCGCGGATTCGGCAGCATCACGTGCCTTGTCCCAATCCTTCAATTTTGAAGCGGCAATCGCTATTCCTTCTGCAGCTTTGGCACTGCTTTGAAGGAGATGACTTTTCTGGAAGTGCTGAAGCGCTTCCTTGTAGTTTTTGCCCTTAAGTTCGAATTTTCCGAATTCAAGCAGAGCTCCCGGATGACTGGGATTCGCCTTGAGAGCACCTTCATAACAGGCTCTGGCTTTTTTCTGAGCATCGGAATCGCCTTTGAGATTCTCATAGGCTGTTGCCAACATCAGCCATACATCCACAGTCCGAGAATCTGAAGCAAGTTTTTCTCCATGCTCGACAGCTTTCTCATACTTGCCTTTGTCGACAAGTTTTTTCAATTTCTCATCAGCTGAAACGCTTAAAGCCAGAATCATGATCATCAGTAAGGCAAAAGCATTCTTCCCACTGCTAAAGCCACCCATAGACTCCCCCTTTTTGCTTTGAATTGATATTCACAACATTTTTTCCGAAAAAAGATTTTACATCTGCTTGGAAGGCAAAAACAACAAAATGCATATATCCGATCCGTATTTCTGACTCCCGGCAGACAGTCAGAATATACTAGTTACCAAAATAAAATCCGCTTACAACCTCTGCCAAGAAACAGAGGAATGTTTTTACCCTTCAAAGAAATAATATCTCGCTCAGCTTTTAAACCTTACATATAAATAAATCAAAAAAACAACAGTTAAATCCTTAAAAATGATGCATTTCCGTCTTTTAAGCCGTGCAATCCACCCTTTTTTCCGATTCTGATCCCAAATAAAAAAATCCGACAGAACAGCTGATAACCAACTGCTCCATCGGACATTCACCCGTATATTTTCTGATAGACTACCTATTCACACGAAATCACCTTCGAAACGGCCGTACTCCCTCCAATACTCAATTTTGCCATATATGTCCCGCTTCTGATGTGATCCAGATCGGAAATATGAAGCTGATGCGAACCTGAAACTGAAAAGTCCCTCTTCATTTTTGCTATTACCCTGCCGGAAAGATCCACAAGCTGCAGTCCAACAATTCCAGGACTGTTCAACTCAAACAGTGCCGAAAGCTTTCCCGACTCGTACTTCACTACAGATCCATCCATCATACCTGTCCTGTTTACCTTGATCGCCCCTGTACTGGCCTCATCCTGAGGCACCGTAATATTCTCAAGTCCGTTACCATCCATATCCGTAAGCGCAAGCACAAGAGTCCCATCCTGTATCACTACATTATCGGGATCAAATTGAGTGAAATCCTCAATTGTATGCGTCCCCTTGTCCCAGCGCTGACTGTCAAATGACTCAAAATCATCCTCCCAGGCTAAGCTGAATTCCCCTGTTTCGATATCATAAGAGTAATAACGGATCCAGTTCACGTACTGATACCGGGGAAGAATCGAGGGATCAAACTCCCCTACCCAATCAGAAATGTCATTGGCCCACATATTAAACCGGTATGACTGCGGAATGTCCCTGCAATCCTTTATCTGATTCTCATCATCATCGGCTTCCGTTCTCCTCACCTCTTCACCATCGAAAAGGAACGCGATATAATCGGGAGTCCATTCGATTGCATACGTGTGATAGTCCTGCGAAGGATCGACCTCCAGAGGAGGATAATATTCCGACGTTATCCGCTGCTCTGCAGTGCCGGTGATAATATTGGTCTGAAACCGGTCTGTATACCGCCCCAGAACCTCGATATCAATCTCCCTCCAGGGATTTTCGGAATCTGGCATCCAGCCGTCATTCTCGAAGGTGAAAAATGTGGAAAGAATCCCGCTTCCGGAGGCAGTTTTCATCCGCACTTCATACCTGCCGTAAAGCTGCTGAGTTTTTGAAAACAGTTCGCCGCCACGAACCTGAACTTGTGAAAAGACCATGGACTGAGCCAGCATAAGCACCACCAGCACTTTCTTCATCATATAACCACTCCCTTCCTATAGAGTCTTGTTCAATTCCAATTAAAAGATAGCACTTTTCCCAATTGCTCACAGCAGTGAAAAATTACATATTTTAAACAAGCGTTCACTGTTCACCTTTTCATCGGATGATTAATGCGCAGATCCGAACCTGCCGGACAAAAAGTGAGAACTACAGTTTTGCAGCTTCTGGAAAAAAGCAGCACCATCAAACTGCCCTCGATCCGTGAGCTTGCCCGGGGGTGTGAGGTCAGCATCGCCACAGCATGGAAAGAGATCAAACGCCTCGAAAAAGAGGGAGTTCTGGTCACCAAGTGGGGGCACCAGACCAGCCCCGCAGCTTTGAAAACAAAAGAGATCCCAAAAAAAGACTCTGAATGGCCCAAATGGAAAAGTGTCAGAGAGAAACTGAAAAAAGAGATCCAAGCTGGAGTCTACCCGCCCGAAACCATGCTTCCGTCCAGAAAAATGCTTCAGGCGAAATATGGAATATCTTTTCAGACTTTAACCAAATCTCTGCAGGCCCTGGGCGCATCGGGCATTATTAATCGCAAGGGATACAGATATATCGTTTCTCCACCTAAACCCAGGCAAAGATGGCGTCCCACGATAGTGGTCATAGGAGCGGGTATACGCCCAGGTACTCCCAAAATCGAATCGGAGAGAGAAAGGGATTTCTACCATTTTTTATTGGTGGAAGCCCAGACAGCTCAAGTGAATCTGGAATTCATAACCTACGATGACTGGTCCGCACAGCCGGTATTCTATACACCCCAAGGGAAAAAAGTCCGCTATCTGTCGGAGAATGAGGATGTGCTGGGATATCTTGTTTCCTCCTGGCACATAAAAAATCTAAACGAATGTCTGATATCATTTCCCTCTTCGAAAAAACAGGTATCCGTCTGGATCGAAAACCCTTCGGGATATTCCTGCAACCAAAGGAGCGCCTGTACATTTTACAATATCGGCTATTCACCACTTCCCGGACAACAGATGGGAGACTACCTGCTCGGACTCGGTCACAGGGAGGTGGCCTACATATCCCCGTTTCACGGCAGCACATGGTCCCAAGACCGCCTTTGCGGACTCGTGCATTCCTTTGAAAAAGCCGGTCCTGAGTACAGAGTTCACCCGTTTACTCCAGGTAACGCGGAAAGCGAATGGTCTTTCACAGATGAGATCATTCAACAGAACGGGACAGAAGAACTTCTTGATATGAAAAAAATCACACGCAATCTGCCCATTCATTTCGAAAGCAGATGCGACAGGCTGAAATCGGAAGGATTGAAACTGCTCCGGGATGCCCGCATTCTCGACGTTCTGAAAGAGCCGATTCACCACATTTTAGAAAATAAAGAGATTACTGCTGTTGTTGCAGCAAATGATCTGTGTGCGCTTCTGATACTCAATTTTCTCAAGTGGCTCAAAGTACCCATTCCACAACGTCTCTCCATAGCAGGATTCGACGATACTTTTGAGGGACTCGCACAAGGTCTGAGCAGCTACAGTTTCAACACCCGCTCTCTTGTGAAAGAGATGATTGAAAATGCTACATCCTCTTCTTCAGAAAGGACTTTCGGTAAAACACGCTTCTTTGAGGGAAGAGTAGTGGAAAGAGGAAGCACCGGAGTTGCAGAAAAGCACATCACTCGAAATCCCTGTACTGGATATCATAGGAATACCCCTGCTCAGTGAGAAAGAGTTGACGGTTCATGGCGAAATCCAGCTCCTTTGACTCCCTGGTGACAATGGAGTAGAAAACAGCCTGTTCCCCGCTTTTTTTGGGTCTCAGAATTCTGCCCAGCCTTTGCGCTTCCTCCTGACGGGAACCGAAAGATCCCGATATCTGGATCGCGACATTGGCGTCGGGAAGATCAATGGCGAAATTACCCACCTTGGAAAGGATCAGTACTTTTATCAATCCGTTTCTGAATCCGTTATACAGTTCATCTCTCTTTTTATTGGGGGTAGCTCCGGTAATGATGGGGGCATCGAATTCCCTGGCAAAAGATTCGAGTTGGGATATATACTGCCCTATTATGAGGATATTATCACCCGTATGCTTCTGGATGAGTTCCCCGGCCACCTTGAGTTTGTTTGGGTTTTCATACGCCAGCCGGATCTGCTGTTTTGGGGCAAGCGAAAGGTAATGAAGTTTCTCGGCTTGAGGGAGATCGATTCGTATCTCCACACATTTGGCTGTGGCGATCCAGCCCTGCCGTTCGAGATCCTTCCAGGGCACATCGAATTTCTTGGGGCCGATCAAAGTGAACACATCATTTTCATGTCCGTCCTCCCGTATGAGAGTGGCAGTCAGTCCCAGCCTGCGCCGAGCTTGTATTTCGGCGGTGAACTTGAATATGGGAGCCGGAAGCAGATGTACTTCATCATAAATAATAAGTCCCCAGTTTTCCGAATTGAAGATGTCGAAATGCAGAAACTGATCACCTTTTTTTCTTCTGTATGTGAGAATCTGGTATGTTGCAAGGGTTACCGGCTTTACTTCCTTAAGCTCTCCGCTGTACTCGCCGATATCATCCTCAGTCAGACTCGACTTGTCCAGTATTTCCCGCTTCCACTGACGGGCTGCCGTGATATTGGTAACCAGGATGAGCGTTCTGCGCTTGAGAAGAGTCATGGCATAGATTCCCACAACGGTTTTTCCCGCACCGCAGGGAAGCACAACCACTCCACTGCCTCCGGGCGACTGGGCGTTACCGATAAAACTTTCAGCAGCCTGGCGTTGATATCCTCTGATGGAGAAAGTGTTACCCTCAGCAGTTACGTTTCTTAAAGAAATATCGTAGGGATCCCCATCCACATATCCGGCCAGATCGTGAGCAGGATAGCCCAGACTGATCAGGACCTGTTTTATGAGTCCCCGGTGCTGAGCAGAAACGCTGACACTGTTTTCATCAATCGATCTACCCACCAAAGGCTTCATCATGGGGTGGAGGCAGAGATGCTTGAGCAGGGCGGCATCAGGTGACCGCAGCATCAGTCCTTCAGGACCGCTTTCGAGCACAATTTTCCCGAAACGTCCCATGAGCTCCACAATGTCATCCACCACATTCTGAGGCAGAGGGTATTTGGAGAATTCCTCGAGTCTCTTCACCACCTCTTCACTTTCAAGCCCAAGTGATGCCGCATTCCAGAGCGAAAGTGGTGTGATGGAATAGGTATGTATGTATTCAGGACTCTTGTCCAGGTGAGCAAACTGGCTTATGGCGTTGCGAGCCTCCACAAACAGTGAATTATTGACCTCCAGCAGAATTGTGCTGTTACTCTGGATTATGAGTGGATTCTGGGGATTGAACATGCTTTGTGAATTCATTATCCGGTTACCGTTTTCTAGTTAGTTCAGCTCTTTTCCGTTCGCCACAATCTTCGCTACCTCAATCGCAGTCTGAAACGGTTCGGATGCCACATTCTTAAGATCAGCTTATCTGGTTTATCGTACATTACGTGCCGGATGAGCATTATTACAGCCAACCTGGGCAAAACTTATAAAATAATAATTAAGTCCGGCAAAATGAGCTTTCTTCAACATATCCGAAAAGAATAGCAAAAAAAGTGTAACTTTCCTACCAGAGCCGGCCTGCAACCGGGATTAGGGGAGCAGACCACACCCCGCGTTTATTGATTGACTCTTATCCCCCCTTGAGTTAATTTAAAAATTTTGAATTTCGCAGATAACCATTTCTTCAGGTGAGATTATGCCAAACGCAGTGATAGTGGGAACCCAGTGGGGTGATGAGGGAAAAGCCAAAGTAATCGATTACCTTACTGAAAAATCCGATCTGATCATCCGTTTTCAAGGCGGGGCCAATGCAGGACACACCGTGATAGTCGATGGTCGCAAATTCGTATTCCATCTGGTTCCCTCCGGCATAATGAACACCTCCAAGACCTGTATTGTGGGCAACGGCGTGGTGATCGATGCAGAGCAGTTTCTCAAAGAAGTCGATGAGCTGCTTCAGAACGGTATTTCCGTAGATAACCGGCTGATGATTTCAGATCTTGCTCACATGGTGCTCCCCTATCACAAAGCGCTGGACAAAGCGGTTGAGTCCAGTATGGGACAGGGCAAGATCGGCACCACAGGCCGGGGTATAGGACCTGCATATGCTGACAAAATTACCAGAATCGGTCTTCGGATGGGTGACATTCTTGACTGGGACCTGTTTTCCCAGAAATTCAAAACCAACTTCGAAGCGAAAAAGAATCTGATAGAGACGATCTACAAGGTGCCCTTCGAGCTGGATCAGGATTCTATCCTCGAACAGTACAAATCCATTCGTGAACGACTCATACCATTCATAAAAGATACCAGCCACCACATTTTCGAAGCCACCCGGCAGAAGAAAAACCTTCTTTTTGAAGGAGCACAGGGGACGTTTCTGGATATTGATCACGGAACCTATCCCTTCGTAACCTCCTCCAATACCATTTCTGGGTGTGCGAGTACAGGTTCCGGAATCGGCCCTTCTCATATAGATCATGTGGTTGGTATCGTGAAAACCTATACAACCCGGGTTGGAAACGGCCCCTTTCCCACCGAGCTTGAGAATGCGGCCGGCGAACAGCTTAGAAAAGCGGGGGGCGAGTTTGGCGCGACAACAGGCAGACCTCGCCGCTGCGGATGGTTCGACAGCGTCATGGTGCGCAAATCCATTCAACTCAACGGCATAACAAGACTGGCTGTAACCAAGCTTGATGTGCTCAATGATCTTGATGAAATCAGAATCTGCACCCATTACGAAATTGATGGTAAAAAGATAGACCAGTTTCCCTCCAATCACCAGCAGCTTGAAAAAGCCAAGCCGGTATATGAAACTGTTCCCGGATGGAAATGTGATATCAGCGGTTGCAAGCAGTTTTCACAACTGCCACCGAATGCTGTTGCTTATATCGACAAACTTCGGGAACTTTGTTATAATATACCTGTACTGATTGTTTCTATCGGACCGGACAGAACACAGACCATTGAGGTAGAACCGCTCTAATTCGGGCGCCCTACCCAATAACCCGCAGGATTCATCGTAATTTTTATGACGGATTGATCCAATCTGTTTATCTGTTCCTTTAGATTCATTAAGGAGAGAACGTTTCTGATGATTCATGTAGAAGTAGCCAATACTTTTCTGGTCAATATGGGCAAGGAATTCGTCATTCTGCTGAAGGGTGATGGAGACGATCGCACGCTACCCATTTCTATCGGGCAGCTGGAAGCTCAATCGATTGCGATTCAGCTGAATCAGATACCCTTTCCCCGTCCGCTCACGCACGATCTGTTCAAAAATCTTCTGGGTCAGCTGGACTGCAAATTTCTCAGAACAGAAATCACTGAGCTGGCAAGTGAGACTTTCTACGCGCGGCTGGTAGTGGAAAGGGATGGGAAAAAGGTTGAAATCGATTCCAGACCCAGTGATGCCATTGCGCTCGCACTCAGATTCTCTTCTCCAATTTATGTGGAGGAAAAGGTAATGGACGAGGCAGGTATCATCATACCGGAAGAGTACAAAATCGATGAACAGCCGCCCGAACAGGTGGAAGAAGAGCTGG
This sequence comes from Chitinispirillaceae bacterium, assembly GCA_046546375.1. Taxonomy (GTDB): domain Bacteria; phylum Fibrobacterota; class Chitinivibrionia; order Chitinivibrionales; family Chitinispirillaceae; genus JAEZKC01. The sequence goes on from JBKGXV010000007.1 coordinate 26,346, forward strand.
CTGAACTGACTCCTCTTGAAAAACTGCAGAGACAACTGAACAAAGCAGTGGAGGAGGAGCGCTATGAGGAGGCGGCATCTTTGCGTGATGAAATAGAAAAACTCACAAAATCCAATTGATGTTTTCAGACGATTTCAGAATAGAGGCGTTTTGTGGAACTTTCTGTCGTATGAATTATTTATTTTGAGAGGTTGATCTCGGTTCAGACCAGGGATCGATACTCAAATTATTCAGGAGTTTTACGCAAAAACAATTAGGATCTCACAGAATGTACAGAAGGTTTCTCCACAGCAAAATCAGAGACGTACGGATTACGGGTGTTAATCTGGAGTATGAGGGCAGTATCACCATTGATGAGGATTATCTGCAAAAGGCTGGCATTCTTCCCAATGAGGAAGTTCATGTGCTGAACATGAATAACGGCAGCCGCATCACCACCTATGTGATTTCGGGTGAACGCGGTTCAGGTATAATGGAGCTTAACGGCCCCGCGGCACGATTGGGAATGGCTGGTGACCCCATTATGGTACTGACCTATGCTCTGCTGAGCCCGGAGGAAATTCCTGACCACACGCCATCCATCATAAATGTGAAAAACCAGGGCAAAGGACGCTCCAGCTGACTCTCCTCAATATCAATGAAAGCATATGCGTAACTTTTTGATGTTCACCGTTGTACTGTTGGTCATTGTAGTTTCAATGATCATAGGTACAAAGCTTAAACCTGATATCGTTTTCACACAAAATAAGCCAATAGAAAACGAAAGTGTTCCACATATTGGCAGTATCCAGATCCTGAACGGCTGCGGAACTGAAGGAGCAGCAAACCGTCTGGCGGATTATCTGAGGCTTAAACGGTTTGATGTAAAGGATATCGGCAATGCGACCGCTTGGAACTACCCCCGCACCATGATCATATCCAGAACAAAAGATATGTCTCTGGCACGGGAATTGGAAAAACTGCTTCAGACGGACAAACTGGTGTTTATCCGTACTGATGAAAAATTGTATGATGTCACAATTGTAGTAGGACCAGATTTCGAGGAAAAAATAAAGTGAACGACACCAATACCAAATCCCTTTCAGGACAGAAACTTGTAAATGAAGTCATCGAGAATCTGCAGGAAAAGCTGGCAGAAAAAATAGTAATTGTACAGATGCCGGAGGCACAAGGGGGGGCTGATTTTTTCATCATATGCCAGGGTGATAACACATCGCATACGACTGCCATTGCAGAAAGCATGGTCAAAAATCTAAAACATAAACACACTGTCCCCTGGCATCAAGAGGGTTCAGATGACGGCAGATGGATACTCGTCGACTATACTGATGTGGTAGTGCATATAATGCTGCCCGAAATGAGAGAGTATTACAATCTGGAGTCCCTTTGGAAAGATGGAACATTCACTAAAATAAGCAACGAATAGCAGCAAGATTTCAAATATGCGCATAACTGCAAGAGACTTTCTATCCAACGCTCTTGCCGAGGCAACAACTCAGCTTTTCACCCCTGAAATCTCTGATTGTCAAAAGCACCTCACTTTATATCGCACATCCAAAAGCTGTTTTGGTGACCTGTGCTCCCCGGCACCTCTCAGATTATCTTCTCTAACCCAAAAGAGCTCAAGTTGCATCGCGACTCTTATCTCCAATACCATCCACCTGGATAATCAGTACACCAATCCGGGAATCCATCACCAAAATGGATTTCTCAATTTCTTTATCAGCAGATCATATATGTTCACAGTCCTGAACAACCTGTGTTATTACTCTTTTATGAACAGTGAAAACACAACAGACAGAACCATCACGAACTGCATTTCAGCCTTGAAAAACGCAGCTGTCCGCGGAATAACCCTCAGAGAGAAATGTGTGGATGAAGGATCGAAGATAAATAGGGATGAGCTGGAACTTCTTCGTCTCGTTACATTATGCCATGATGATCTCTGTTCAGCTGACCCAGCCCGGTTCAAACGCAATTCAGTAAAAAAAACTCTCAAAATGTATGAAAGTTTCTACAGAAAACATCCCATATTCACAAACTCCCCCGAAACCACGCTCCTCAGACTCAAACTCACAAATGCGGTATGTATTGTAAGCCAAAAAAAGGGTTTCCTGCAACCGGGAACCCTTTAAAAGATTCAATCAACAGTTTTCAAATCAACGGTTTTTGAAATGCTCCGCCAGGTTAGAAAGCTGCCCCTTTGAAGGTTTCACCTTTGGAGCCTTATTACCCAGATTCTTCATGGAAAGAGAGATGCGTCGTTTTTTCACATCCACTTTGAGAATACGGACATCCACCCTATCCCCCACGGAGACAACCTGATCCGGAGTTTCCACATACTCGTCTGCCAGTTGAGAGATATGAATGAGTCCGTCACAAACCGCATTTATATTCACAAACACACCAAAAGGTGTGATGTTGGTGACTCTTCCGGAAACGACAGCCCCTTCTTTGACCTCGGACAGTTTAAGTTTCCGCTTGGTTTTGGCTGCTCCGATCGCCAGGTAGCGCTGAGCGACCTGGAGCTGAGGAACAAGTTTCATTCCGACATAAGTCCTTATGTGAGGATCCTCAGCAGCAAAAGGAAGAATCACCTCGGGGTTGATTACAATCGTCTCGTGAGAAACGGTCAGCTGATCGACAATCTCCTCAACCAAGGGGAAAAAGTCGGGGTGAACCGCTGATTTATCCAGAAGATCCTCTGCACTGGGAACGACCACGAAACCTGCGATATTTCTGAAAGCGGTTTCGGTCATGCTCTTGACCTTCAAAAGATCGTTTTTCTTTCCTATCGGCTCTTCCAGATCCGCTGTACGGATAGCCTCAAGAAGATTTTTATTCATGCAACGGAATTTGGCAATAGGCGAATCTGCGATTTCCTTGATATTGACACCACCGGCGAGAATCGCCTGATCCAGAATACGGTTGACCAGATCCACAAATTTATCATCCGGGAGTGTATCCTGAAGGGGATGAATCTTATAGTAAGTAGTGCCTAATTGCGGAACGAGCGACAGAGGCTGAAGAAATATAACCGCAGATCCCAGCAGTTCTCTGGTTTGCGGCTCTAGAATCGCAAATTCCCGCTTTTTTATCCATTCAGAATGTGAAATATTTGATTTGGAGGGAGCTTTGTATCTGGTCACTTCAACAGGAAAACCAATTTTTTCTTTGAGCTGATCAACGATACTTTCGGCAATTTCCGCCTTGTCATTATCTGCAATCAGCACCTGGGAAGGACGATGACGCTGGAAGAACTGCCGGATGCGTTCACTTGAGAACGGCTTTCCTTCAGCTGGTTTTCTCTCAGAGGTGGCACCGAGAAGATCCCCCCGAGCACTTACAGCTACGATATTGAGATTCTTTTTTCCCGAAGCATCTAAAACGAAAACGGCATCCCTTGATTTTTCCTCGGTGTACCGTTTCTGAAGTCCTGATGTTATCTCCTTGGAAGCCCACTCTTCAGCTTGTCCTCTGAGCGTTTGTTTCACATCCCGTTCAACTGTAGGATGCAGCAGCCTCAGCCACATGTCATCGATAGCTTCGCAGATGATATCAAAGCTGGTGGAATCAGGGTTTTCTATAAAATGATGACGGAAAAGCTCAGTTATTCTGAACAGCTGCACATTGAGTTTGAGTTTTATCCGCTTGTTGTCTTCTGCCACGAGAAGCCGTAAGAGCTCTTCTTTTGAAAACTCATCTATTGGAACCAGTTTGCCAACATAGCGGCTGTAGGTTTCATCCTTTTTGCTTTTCGGAGCGATTTCAAAGAAACCGTCTTCGCGCATGAAATCTCTGGCCATTGTTCTGGCAGTATCGTCGTAGGCAAACCGTTCTGCCATCAGATCTTTAGCTGCCTGAACCACATCATCCGCATTTTTCAAAGAAGTGTGTGTTCCCACATACTCTTTAGCCATTTCCTCGACAGAAAGTTCCTCTTCCTCCTGAGAAATGATTCGGTCCACAAGCGGACCGACACCTTTTTTGGCAGCCATCTGTCCTTTGCTGCGGGGATTAGGCCTAAGCGGGATGAGCAGATCATCCAGTTCGTAAGTGTTTGTAGTCAGGCTGATGCGTTTTTCAAGTGCGGGAGTGAGCTTTTCAGCTTTCTTGTATGCATTGAGCACCCGTTTTCTTTTCGCGACCAGCTCCTCCATTTTGCCCAGGTAATCATATACTTCCCAGATTGTGGACACGTCGATGCTTACAGCAAACTGCAGATCGTATTCGGCGAGGAAATAAGGAGAGTCACCCTTCTCGTAAGCACTGCAGAGAAGGTCTGATAGAGCCTGTGAGATGGCCCATTTTTCCGATATCTGTTTTGAAAATTCTATCATCCGGCTGTTTTTTGAGGGGGTTTATTGTTCCAAAAGAATTTTTAAAGATAGAATATGGGTGCCCTCAAACGCAATAGGCGAATACACCCCTAAAAAGGAAAAACCCGGAAAAGACGTATTTTTCCGGGCTGATCACCGTTTTTTTGACTGAGTCGATACACATGATCTATACGAAATTGGGAGTAACTCCTTTGCCCTCGGAATGCTTTTTTATGATCGCCATTGCCTCGTGAGGATCATCGGTCATATTCATCAAAGACAGATCCGCATCCAGAATGTAGCTGTACTCGAGCATAGTGTTTTTCAGCCACTCGACCAGTCCACCCCAATAATCCTTTCCCATGAGAATAAGAGGCAGAGCCGGTGCTTTCTGAGTCTGAACCAGCGTGAGAGTCTCGAACATCTCATCCAATGTCCCGTACCCCCCCGGCATTATGATCACTGCGGAAGTGTATTTCAAAAACATTACCTTGCGAATGAAAAAGTGTCTGAAGTTGATCATGGTTTTTATGAACGGGTTGGGAAGCTGTTCGAAAGGAAGCTGAATATTGAGTCCTACTGAATGCCCCTGCTCCTCACTTGCTCCCTTATTGGCAGCTTCCATGATTCCGGGTCCGCCGCCGGTAATCACTCCAAAACCCTCCCGAGCCGCCAGACGGGCCATATCCACTGTCATTTTGTAGTATTTGTGAGTTTTAGGAGTACGTGCGCTGCCGAATATCGTAATACAGGGTCCGGTTCTGGAAAGTGTCTCAAAACCCTCAACAAATTCGGCCATTATACGAAATATTCTCCAGGTATCCTCATTCATCGCTGATGTATTCTGAGCTGCATTAACCTGATCGGTGGTCATATCTACCTTCCTTTACAAAGTGAGGTTTGGCATCTGGTGTCTCATTCATATTATAATTATATTATCTTTTCAGTTTTAATTCCAGTGAAACAACTTCTGATATTACCAGTCAAAAATCTGTAAATGCTTATGAAACAAATAGAAGAAGCCTGTTCCCGACTCGGTCTTCCTGTTCCCGATCATTATCTGCAGGTAGACACAGACGTGCAGAAACTGACCTATCATTCCGGAAACAAAACGAATTCCCTTTTTGCCGTATCCACCTCCAGATTCGGAGCCGGAAGCGGAGAAGGTTCGTTCAAAACCCCTTTGGGACTTCACCGGATCGTTCAGAAGATAGGAAAGAACGAACCGCCCTGGACCATATTCAAAAGCAGAAAACCGACGGGCCGGGTCTGGAAACCGGGAATGCAGGAGGAAAACCAGATTCTCACCCGCATTCTCAGACTGGAGGGTCTTGAACCCGGAATCAATTCAGGACCCGGAATAGACTCTTTTAAACGGTATATCTACATCCACGGCACAAACCGGGAGGACAAAATCGGTACGCCCAATTCTCATGGTTGTGTCTGCATGAAAAACGACGACATACTCACTCTTTTCGATCTTGTGGAGGAGGGAACTCTTGTCCATATCAGTTAACGGGAAACAGTGCTCCAATTTACATTTCACAGGTATTTTCGGCAGCGGCATGAGCGCCATCGCCCAGTATCTGAGCTGGCAGAAACTCTCCATCAGCGGCTCTGACCGGCTTTGCGACTCCGCGGACACCTCAAAAATCAAAAAACATCTGATTTCCTGCGGATGCAGCATTTTCCCTCAGGACGGAAGCGGGATCAGCAAGGAAACGGATGCGGTATGCGTTAGCAGCGCAATTGAAGAGAGCAATCCTGATATTGCCGCTGCGCGAAGATTGAATATCCCGGTAGTACACAGATCAGACGTTCTGGCTTCGGTGGTGAAAAACAAAAAAAGCATAGCAGTAGCAGGCACCAGCGGAAAATCCACTGTGACGGCCATGATTTTCGAGCTTCTCACCTCAAGCGGCCTCTCCCCCTCTCTCGTTTCCGGAGCTGCACTGCGCAGTCTTGAACAGAAAAGTCTGCTGGGAAACGCCTTCTGCGGCGATTCGGACCTGCTGGTGATCGAGGCAGATGAAAGCGATGGGACACTGGTCAAATACAGTCCCTGCTGCAGCATCATTCTGAATCTCTCCAAAGATCATAAAAGTGAAGCTGAAGTGCTGGATATGTTCAAACAGCTGGTAGATCAGTCCGATTGGTCAGCCGTGAATGCAGATGACCCCCAGCTTGAAACTATTCCCGCCTCGATCAGTTTCGGATTCAGTGAAAAAGCACAGTTCAAAGGCAAAAACCTGAACAGTTCAGCTATGCTGAGCACAGTAGAGGTGCAAGGAGAACGCTATGAAATCCCTTTGCCCGGAGATCACAATGCCTCTAACCTTCTTGCCGCCCTCTGTGTATGCGACCACTTCTCCTGCGATCACTCAAGACTCGCCCAGGGTGCAAAGTCTTACAAAGGAGTCGACCGCAGATTCACCATACACCGGACAGTGTCCGGGATACCGGTAGTGGACGATTTTGCTCACAATCCCGAAAAAATCAGAGCTGCCATTTCCGCGGCCAAAAAGATATCAAAGCGGATCATTGCCATTTACCAGCCGCACGGATTCGCCCCCACCCGCTTTCTCAAACACGAATACGCGGATATGTTCAGAAACACACTGCATCCGGAGGACAAACTTTGTCTTCTTCCCATTTACTATGCCGGAGGCTCAACCGTAATGGATATTGAATCCAAAGACCTTATCACTCTCATGGGTGATATTCCATTCAAAGCCTTTACGGTCAGCAAGAGAAGAGTGCTTCTCGACCAAATCAGCCAGTGGGCGAACCGGGGAGACTGTGTGATTCTCATGGGTGCCCGAGACCCATCCCTCTCCTCATTTGCGCAGCAGATAGTTTCTTCTCTAGGGGGAGAGGCCGGAGTCTGACCTTTAAGGGCCGTTCTGCAAGTCCTCTGGCATGAACTATATTACCTGTTCATTTTAGGAAAATCAGGTATTTCAGAGCCGAAACATCAGCTAACAGAAAATCAACAGGGAAAAGCAGTGACCAGTTCCAAATTCATACGCAACTTCTGTATTATTGCGCACATTGACCATGGGAAATCCACCCTCGCAGACCGCTTTCTCGAGCTCACCGATACTATCAGCAAAGAGAAAATGCAGGCTCAGGTTCTTGACGATATGGATCTTGAGCGGGAGCGGGGAATCACTATCAAATCCCACCCTATCAGAATGGAGTACAAAGCCCCGGACGGCAACACCTTCCAGCTTAATCTGATTGATACTCCGGGACACGTGGACTTTTCCTACGAAGTATCCCGCTCTCTTGCCGCCTGTGAAGGTGCAATCCTGGTGGTGGATGCCAGTCAGGGTATAGAAGCCCAGACTCTTACCAATATTTATCTGGCCCTTGAAAATGACCTCTGCATCATTCCGGTAATGAACAAAGTGGACCTTCCCTCGGCCCGTCCCGATGAGATACGAAGGCAGATCGTGGACCTTCTGGGAGTGAATCCGGAAGATGTTCTTTCCTGCAGTGCGAAAACCGGAGAAGGGGTGGATGCCATTCTTGACAAAGTCCTTGCCGAAGTTCCCCCACCCGAGGGAGGCAGTGACGAGGCGCTGAAATCACTTATCTTCGATTCCAAATTCGACTCTTTCAGAGGTGCCGTGGCCTACGTGAGGATCATGGAAGGGGAACTTAAAAAAGGGCAATCCATCCGCTTTTTCCAGACCGGAAGAGAATTTGAAGTGGATGAAGTGGGTTTTTTCCGTATGGGACGGGTTCCATGCTCCCAGCTTCGGGCTGGTGAAGTGGGCTATGTCATTGCCAGCATCAAAACCGTTTCGGATATTCATATCGGTGACACCATCACCACACGGCTCAACGGTGCATCAAAGCCCATACCCGGCTACCGGGAAGTCAAACCCATGGTGTTCAGCGGGATCTACCCCGTGGACAAAGCCGATTACGAGGATCTCCGCGGAGCTCTTGACAAGCTGCATCTCAATGATGCTTCCATCAGCTATGAACCGGAAACCTCCACCGCTCTCGGTTTCGGATTCAGGGCCGGTTTTCTGGGACTGCTGCATATGGAAATCATCCAGGAACGACTCCTCAGAGAATACAACGTGAACATCATCACCACCGTTCCCAACGTGGAGTATGAGATTCATCTCAAAAACGGTGAAACTGAATTCATCGACAGCCCGGCACGGCTGCCATCCATACAGGAAACAGAATATATCTCCGAGCCCATTTCGAAACTGCAGGTGATCACACCTACCGATTTTGTAGGTCCCATAATGAAACTCTGCGAGGAGAAACGGGGCAAGCTGGATAATATGGAATACCTGGAAACCACCAGGGTTTGCCTCAAGTACCGCCTGCCTCTTGCCGAGCTGATTATCGATTTCTTCGATCGTCTGAAGAGCTGCTCCAGGGGGTATGCCTCAATGGACTACGAGTTTCAGGGCTACGAACGCAACGACCTGATAAAGCTTGACATTCTGATAAACGGATCGGCGGTGGATGCGTTCTCCACTATCATACACAGACAGAAGGCGTTTACTTTCGGACAAACACTCACCTCCAAACTCAAAGAACTCATACCGCGTCAGCAGTACGAAATCGCCATACAGGCTGCGATCGGCAATAAAGTCATAGCGCGTACCACGGTGAAGGCTTACCGTAAAGACGTCACCTCTAAATGCTACGGAGGAGACATTACCCGCAAGAGAAAACTTCTGGAGAAGCAGAAGGAGGGGAAAAAGCGCATGAAACAGGTTGGAAATGTAGAATTGCCCCAGGAGGCATTCCTTGCGGTTCTAAGCAGGGAGTGATATGCTGGATCCACTTAAACGCAGTCAACCGACCGACTTCCGCCTGGCATTCTACAAAGGAGCCAAACAGTTTCTGCTGGTACTGGGCATAGGTCTTCTGATAAAGTTCACGCTGATTGATTCAGTAATAATCAATGGATCACAGATGAGCCCCGTTATCGAAAAAGGTGACAGAGTAGTACTGTTCAAGACTTTCTATCTTCCGGCTCTGAGAAGTTTGCTGCCCGGTCCATCCAGAGGAGAGCCGATACTGTGCAGGTTGCCCGGCAGAAGCGAAAGGTCTGCCCTGAGAGTGGCAGCTGTCTCCGGTGATACCGCCAGTATGGACAGCGCCGTGTTCTTTCTGGGGTCAACGGGCGAGGCCCGTTCCGAAAAACCTGAAGACATACTTCCACCGGAGTACTCTCCCCGAGACTACATGGAACCTTACACAATCCCTTCACCTGGAGACAGTGTACACTTCGGAGGACTTTCCCTGCGGGACTTCTTTTTTTCCTTTTCGGTTCTGAAGCAGGAAAACCCCGAATCCATATACGATCTGAATGTCGCTCTCTTAATAGACGGAACAGCCAACAATACTTATTTTATAAAGGATTTTTCATTATACCAGGGAAAGCTGGATTCTATTCCCGACAGTCTTCATTACGACTGGTTTTTCTGGGATCGCCTACTTGAATATCTCAAAATGACTGACAGCGGTAAGAATTTCAAGCTTGATCTGACCGTCAGAGAAAACGGCACTGCTGTTGAAAGTTTTGAAGTTCAAGACGAATATTTGTTCCTTTTGGGCGACAACAGGAAAAAGGCTTTGGATTCACGATACCACGGACCGATAAAAGCAGGTGCTGTAACCGGCCGACCGTTCATGACCCTTTGGGGCCAGGAAGAGAGAACGGCAGGCAACAGATCATTCAGCTTGAGTCGGTTCGGCAGAATAATAAACTGAAACGGATTTTCTGCACATGAAAAGAAGTGCTGACAGGAAAGGCTATTTTGGAAGATACGGGGGAGTTTTCGCTCCTGAAACACTTATGCCTGCTTTGGACGAGGTAGAAAAGGCTTATGCTGTTTTCCAGAACGAAGCCCAATGGCAAAATGAATACAAGCGCCTGCTTGAAGACTACAACGGACGCAAAACGCCCCTTTACCAGGCTGTAAGTCTCAGTGAGGCGCTGGGAGGAGCCCGCATTTTTCTCAAACGCGAAGACCTCAACCATACAGGCGCGCACAAAATCACCAATGCGCTGGGACAGGCTCTGTTAGCGAGATTCATGGGCAAAACAAGACTCATTGCTGAAACGGGAGCCGGGCAGCATGGAGTGGCGACTGCAACTGCAGCAGCTCTGCTGGGCATGACTTGTGACATATTCATGGGTACTGTCGATATGGAGCGTCAGAAACCCAACGTGTTCCGCATGAATCTTCTGGGTGCGCGGGTGATTCCGGTTGACAGTGGCGGCAAGACTCTCAAGGATGCGGTGAATGAGGCCATTCGTGACTGGACGAAAAGTGTAAAGGATACCCATTACGTTTTCGGTTCAGCGCTGGGTCCTCATCCCTTCCCTACCATCGTGCGTGATTTCCAGTCCGTGATCGGAAAAGAGTGCCGTTCTCAGGTTATTAACCGCACGGGAAAACTTCCTCAGGAGGTAATAGCCTGTGTGGGCGGCGGATCAAATGCCATAGGGATCTTCAGCGCTTTTCTCAAAGATAAAAAGGTCAGACTTGTAGGAGTGGAGGCAGGCGGAATGGGTCTGCGGGGAAAAAAACATGCTGTCAGGCTGACACCTTCAAAAAACACGAAACCCGGTGTCCTTCACGGAGCTTTCTCCTATGTTCTTCAGGACCGCAACGGCCAGATTGAAAACACACATTCGATTTCCGCCGGTCTTGACTACAGCGGAGTGGGTCCGCAGCATTCCCATCTCATGGAAACAGGAAGAGTGGAATACACCTATGCCACTGATAATGAAGCGGTAAGCGCATTCAAGCTACTCTGTGAAAAGGAAGGGATTATCCCTGCCCTGGAATCATCACACGCCGTGGCATACGCAATGAAACGAGCACCTCAGCTTCCCAGAGATTCTGTAATGGTGATAAACCTTTCCGGACGCGGCGACAAGGACATATACTCTGTTGCCGAGTATTTGGGTGAGAAATTATGAACAGATACGAAACAGCATTCAGCAAAGTAAACAGCAGAGATGAAAAGGCCTTCATTCCCTTTGCGGTGGCTGGTGATCCCGAGCCGGATGTTTTTCTGGATATCGCCCAGGCATATGTGAAAGGCGGAGCTGATATTCTGGAAATTGGCTATCCCTTTTCAGATCCGGTCGCGGACGGACCGGTGAATCAGCGTGCGTCCCAGAGAGCCATCAAAGCAGGGCTCACCTACAGCACTTTTTTCTCCATGATCAAAAAAATCAGATCACGGACCGATATACCTATCGGACTGCTTCTGTATTCAAACACGATTTCCAATCTGGGATATGACGAATTCTGCAGACGCGCCTCCAAATCCGGAATAGACAGCCTGCTGGTGGCGGATATGCCTCCTGAAGAATCGCGGGAACTGCAGAAATCCATGGAGAAACAGGGTATCGGCCGGGTTTTCATTGTTAGCGAGTTCACTCCCGAAGCACGGATGCAGCATATCTGCAGTCATGTGGATTCTTTTGTATATGTGGTGAGCCGTCCCGGTACGACCGGAACCGATACCGAACTGAGCTCGACAGTGGAATCCACACTGAAAAAGCTTAAGAACGTCACAGACATTCCCGCTGCTGTCGGTTTCGGCATATCCACTCCTGAACATGTGAGAGAAGTTGTTAAAGCGGGTGCTGACGGAGTGATCGTGGGAAGCGCACTGGTAAAGGAAATCGAACAGGCGGCTTTCAAAGGAAGCAACCCCGCGGATACTCTGGAAAAGAAAGTTTCCCTATTTAAAGCTGCGACAAGAAAAAAAGACGGTGATGTATGATGGTGCCTTTAGATCTGCAGACCATAGCCGCCCGTCTGGAGGGGCTTGAAGAAACCATTATCAGCAAGCTGATAGAACGCGCACAGTGGAGATGCAACTTTATGGTCTACGCTCCGGGGAAGAGCGGTTTCAGTGGAGAGAGCACATACTCCCTTTTCCAGCTCCGTCTGCGCTATCAGGAGGAAATGGATGCCAGATTCGGGCGTTTCTGCGTTCCCGAAGAAAGACCTTTTTTCAGTTTCCTGCCCAAACCTCAGAGAGAGGTCAATTTACCTCAAACAGGACTGTTCCTTGATGACTACAACAAGGTAAATCTTGCTGATGACATTCTCTCCAGTTATCTCTCTTTGGTTTCCGAGATCTGCCCGGAAGGTGATGACGGCCAGTACGGATCAAGTGTTGAACATGATGTATACACTGTCCAGGCCATTGCCCGCCGAATTCACTATGGAGCACTGTATGTTGCAGAAAGTAAATTCCGTGGAAATCCCCAGGAATATATCCGCCATATAGAAAAAAGTGATACACAAGCTCTGCTGGATACACTCACACGCAAGGAAGTCGAAGAACAGATAATTGAACGGGTGAAAAAGAAAGTGAACTCACTGCAGGCGGATATCAACACTGAAGTAAGAAATGTCATCAATCCCGAACCAGTAGTGCGTTATTACCACGATTACATAATACCCCTCACCAAAAAGGGCGAAGTACTCTATTTACTGAACAGGAAGCGGAGCGGGAATAAATGAATTACAGCCCGAAAACGGTTACCATTTACAGTGTAGGACTACTGGGAGGCTCCATAGGAGCAGCTCTGAAAAAAACCGGTTTTAAAGGAAAAATAATCGGCCTTTCTTCGGAAGCCAATCTGAATACGGCCAGAGAACTGAATCTCATTGACGAAGGTTACCCGTATCAGTCCTTGGCAGAGGTGATTAAGGAAACCGACCTTCTGATTCTCTGCTCACCGATTCTCACCATTCTGCGTACAATAGAAAATCTGGGTAAAATGGATTTGCCCGAACACCTGATAATATCTGATGTGGGCAGTACCAAAAAAGAAATCATGCAGGCTGCCCGGAAACACCTCCCCTCCTCTGTTCACTTCATAGGAGGACATCCGATGGCTGGAAGTGAAAAAAGCGGTCCATCAGCAAGTGATCCCTATCTCTTTGAGAATGCCATTTACGTTCTTACTCCCCCGGAGGGAAAACCGGACTCAAGAGATGAAGGGCTTTCGGAATTTCTGAAGCACCATCTCGGATGCAGACATTTTTTTCTCGATCCAGAGCTACATGACCGTATTGCAGCCGCAGTAAGCCATGTACCGCACATTCTTGCCAGCGCCCTTGTGCTTGCGGCCGGCAAACAGGAAAATGAGATTGAGGGGACACTTTCGCTTGCCGCCGGAGGGTTCAGAGATATGACCAGAATCGCTTCAGCGCCCTACAGCATGTGGCATGATATTCTCGTCACAAACAAAACTGCGATCACTCCCCTTCTGGAATCTTTCATCGATACACTTTCAGAAATAAAAAGGGATCTCCTTGAGGACTCTCTGCAGGAGGCATTTGAAAAGGCAAGAGAGATACGAAAAACCATCCCTCTTTCGAGCAAGGGATTTATCGGCAGATTAAGCGAAATTCTCATAATGGCGGAAGATCAGCCGGGTTTCATATCTTCTGTGTCATCTCTTCTGGCCCGGAAAAATATCAACATAAAGGATATTGAGGTTCTGAAAGTGAGAGAAGGGGAGGGGGGGACCATCCGTATGGCCTTCGATTCTCCTGAAATCGCCCAAGAGGCTATAGAAACTCTTAACAGTAATGGATATTCCGCCCGCGAAAGGAGCTGACCAGATGCTTAAGCTGCATCCTGTCAAAGCTATACAGGGAAAAGTCGAAGTTCCCGCCAATCCGGAACTTCTGTATTTGGCTGCACTGAGCGCCTGTGCTACCGGGCTGAATCTGCGAATTCCCGGAATAAAGAAAAGTGCAGTTCTGGAAGATGTATGCAGATCACTTGAAAACCATGCCACAACCGAACTGAATGATTCGGTATTAGCCATTTCTCCTGTTAAGAGTGATGATCCGGCCCTTCTACTCAAACTGCCCCGATCTCTTTCTGCGTACAGAACGATGTATCTTTTCATGGGGTTGGGAATGGGCAAAACAGTGGTTTCGCCCGATGCCTCACAAAAGCGCATCGAAGCCTGGAAGGAACAGGGAAAACATCTGGGAATAAAACTTGAGCAAGTGGGAATTGCCCAGTCGGTCGGATTGCGCCTTGAAGAATATACTGAGTCCTCTTTGGGAAACATAAACGAGGAAAACACCGCAGCACTCCTCTCTTTTCTTCTAGGCAGAAACGAAAGCCGCTCCTTCACGATCAGTTTTTTCCTCTCCAATCCACTGCGGCACCTCTCGCAGGCTCTGGGATTACCGATCACGGTAAAATCAGCCTCTGCAGAAAAGAAAAACGATCCTCTGATGCAGCGGATCCGGTTTCTTCAGCAGAAAAAGAAAATCGCCACTACTCAGAATCAGAGCTTCACAGTGACTGTGGATTTCACCAGTCCGGAAAAAGACAGGAATGTTGATATCTCTTTACCTGGCGATGACATTCTCGCCTCCGCACTCGTGAGTGCCAAATGTCTGATTCCGAAAGGATCTCTGGTGATATCCAACGTCCCTTTGGAATCCTGGGCCTCGCAGTGTATGGGATTCATACGGAAAATGGGATGCAAACTGTCCATACAGGAAAACAGCCGTACCTCTTTCGGATCGGCTGGAATGGTGACTATACAGAAAACAGATTTGACAGGAAGAAAAGTGAGATGTTCACCTCTGTATCAGTTCACCGGACAGCTGCCATGCATGGCGGTCACCGCAGCGTTCGCAAAGGGACAGTCAGTATTCAGAGAACTTGAGGAACTCAGACTGGATGAGCCGGACGGCATTGATCTTCTGGAACAATGTCTGCGTACACTGGGAGTTCGTCATGGCGAGATGCCGGACGGAATAGTCATGGAGGGTGCCAGAGATTTTGACGGATTCGATCTCAACGGGTCCCTTGAGGCCCATATAGCAGTTGCATTCAGTATTGCCGGATTGAAATGCATGGGTGAGACCACCATAAGTGATGAACACCTGTCGGCCCGGTGGCCAGAATTCGAAGAGTTGCTGAACAAAATTTGCGAATTCCGTTCACAATAAGCAAGGATAGGGTATGAAACGGGTATCCTCTTTTGGCGTAGTTGCATTCAAGAAAAACAAAGAGACTAAAGAGGTATTACATCGTATTCAAAGATGGTCTCAGGCAAATGATATTACCGTGCACTTTCATCCCGATCTTTCCGGTCAACTTACCTCGGACAACTCAATTCTTGAGTCCAAAGAAGAACTTCTGGCGAAAAGTGATGCACTTGTCTCTGTAGGTGGAGACGGCACGTTTCTTTCAGTTGCTCACATGAGCCGCTTTTCAGGAAAGCCGGTGGTGGGTATAAATCTGGGCGGACTGGGCTTTCTCACCGACATAGGTCCAGAAGAGCTGGAAGTGAGTCTCAACAAGATCTGCTCCGGTGAATATCACACAATAAGCAGAATGGTTCTTGAGGCCTGTATTGTACGGGACAGTGATCTTATTTGTCGATTTAATGCGCTCAATGATATATATATAAACCGAATCAACACCCCAAAACTGACCTCGATCTCAGCCTGGTGCGGTTCAGCTTTCATTACGGATTTCTTCGCAGACGGTATAATCGTGGCTACACCGAACGGTTCCACTGCGTATTCTCTTTCAGCCGGCGGCCCTATTGTGGAACCCACCGTTCAGGCTTTTCTTCTTACTCCCATTTGCCCTCACTCTCTTACCGAAAGGCCGATCATTCTGCCTTCGGACCGCAGCATTAAACTGATTATAAACGAAAAAAATCCCGATCTGCTGCTGAGTGCAGACGGGTTGGAATCGTTACGGTTGCGCAGCGGTGACGAAATTATCATCTCCTACGGTGGTGTCCGCACCAATCTCATTCAATTGGTGGAACGTTCCTACTTTTCTCTTCTCAGAAAGAAAATGGGCTGGGGACAGGGGTACAAAAAAAGGAGTGACCACAATGATACGTGACCTCCGCATTAAAAATCTCGCACTTATTGAAGATCTTACGCTGGAATTCCGGAATGGATTCACAGTTTTCACAGGTGAGACGGGAGCAGGCAAGTCGATCCTCATAGGAGCGATCGGGCTGCTTTTGGGTGAAAGGGCCTCCTCGGAAATGATCCGCAGTGGAAAGGAGGAGGCTGAAGTAAGTGGAGTGATGGAGATAAGGTCATTCCGTTCCCGACTGGAAAACTTTCTTACAGAGTCGGGTATCGAAGCAGAGGACGGCTGCATTATCATACGCCGCAAACTCTCCAGAAACGGAAAAAACCGCGTACGTATCAATCAGATACCTGTTCCTCTTTCGACTCTTAGAAGATTGGGCGACATGCTCATTGATTTACACGGTCAGCACCAGCATCAGTCCCTTCTGGATGAAACCACACACGTGCGGATTCTCAACACGCTTCCCGGAGTAAAGGAACCCGCGGATACTTACAATCAGACATACCGCAATTATCTCAAAGCACAGGAACTGCTGAAAAGCGAACGGAAAAAAGCAAAAGAACTTGCTGACAAAAGGGACATTCTTGAGTTTCAGTTGAAGGAGCTCAAGACACTCAATGCACAGAAAGGTGAAGAGGAAGAGCTTGAAGAGGAACTGAACCTGCTGTCCTCCTCTGCAGAACGCATCGCCTGCGCAAATGACATACTGGAAACAATGAACTCCGGTAACGGAGAAACACTGCAGAAAAAGCTTTCGCATATCAAAAGAAAACTTGAAGCTTTCAGCAAATACGATACATCAATTCAGCCCTGGGTAAATGACATTGACGGTGTTATCTCGATCTGCTCGGAACTGGACCTGTTCTGCGCCACTTATCTTCAGCAAATAGGAACCAGCAGTAACCAGAACAGAATCGAGGAGATCAACTCAAGACTCGCTAAAATCCAGCGCTTGAAAAAGAAATATGTATGTGATCTTGATGAATTGATCCAGAGAAAAGAAAATATACAGAACGACCTTGATTCCATCAGCAATTCAGATGCTCAGCTGGACCTGCTGGAAAGTGAACAGAAAAAGGCCAGAGAAGCGTGTATGAGCGCAGCTCACAAACTCACACAAGCCAGAATAAAAGCAGCCGACGAGTTCGATGAGAAAATCTCCGGGCGCATGAATAGGCTCGGATTCAAAGATGGTCTGTGGAAAACCGACCTTCGGAAAACAAGTGAACCCGGTCGGGAGGGACTTGAAACTGTTCACTTCCTGGTTCGTACCAATCCCGGAGAACCGTTTCTTCCTCTGGCGAAAACGGCTTCGGGGGGCGAAATTTCCCGTCTTATGCTGGCAGTAAAATCCATTCTTGCTGAAAATGATGAAATACCAGTGTTGATTTTTGATGAAATCGATACGGGTATAGGCGGAGTTTTGGCCGGAGAAGTATCAAAAGCGCTGTACGCCTTGAGCAACACTCATCAGGTTCTGTGCATCTCCCATCTACACCAGATTGCGTCTTCAGCAGACCATCACTACAAAGTAACCAAAAGTGTTTCAGGCGGCCGTACTGTCACCTTGGTTGAATCCCTTGATGATTCCCGGCGAGTTGACGAAATTGCACGCATGCTGGGTGGGGAATCCGATATCAGCCGAAAGCATGCGGAGGAATTTCTTAAGAAAAACCGTAACTACAAAGAGACGGTCTAGAGGCCCTGAGAATCGAGACTCCGAATGAATGCTTCCCTGTAGAAGAAATGCTTGGGATCGGTGATTTTGTAATTATATTTACCGAAAGAGATGTCATATCTTGACTGACTTCTGAGGCCGTAACCTATATGCACATGCGGTCCGCTGGTCCTTCCGGTCATGCCGATTGTTCCTATGGCCATTCCCTTAGTGATCTTATCACCTGTTTTGACAAATCTTTTGTTAAGATGTGAAAAGAAGATGACCATTCCATCCTTTACCACACCTACAGTTCTTCCACCGGTGCTTTCTGTTTTAAGAACGGCTTCTCCCTCGACCGGACTGATTACTTCTGTGCCGAGAGGCGCCGCGACATCCAAGCCATAGTGCGGCCGTCCACCGCCGGTACCTCTTTCACACCAATCACCGGTTATGTAGGGATGATCACTTTTCACCAGACTCATGAAAAAATTGTAAACAGGTTTCAGCCTTTTTTCATTCGAATTCTCTATCTCCATTGGAGGATAAAATTTCACCGCAAGGCCATCGGGTATCTTGTGCACATTGGTGATTCTGGGCTCTCCTGAAACCCGTGTCAGATTATGAGCGGTGATGGTTTCACGCAGATAGCCGTCAATTTCTCTGTAGCTTGGCACTTTGGCTTTGAAAATACTGATAGCGTGTTTTGCCAGTCTGTACATGCTTTCACCCCGGGAGAATTGATGGCGAATGACATTGTCTTCTCTTTCAACCATCTGCTGAGGTGCAATCGGACGCGGAGGCGATATTTCGGGAACCGAAGGATTCAATTTGATCAGAGCAAGAATCACTACAGCTGCCAAAGCTTTTGCCAAATACCCAAGCCGTTCCTCTCTGATAACCGCAGCACTGTTGTCGTAGGTGATACTGTTGAGCACATACTGGACATTTCGAGCAAGCTGTTCGAACGCTTTCGATGCATTTGAATACCTGCGGAATTCCTGAACGGACTTGCCAATATCCTGAGCATTGCGTATCAGAGCCGACTCAGGTATTTCAAGATCAAAAATGATTGACTGAGGCAGAAGTGAACATCCCGAATCATTGTGCACCGCCACCTGTTCGCAGAGGGTTTCCAGAAACCTCCTGTTTTCGAACATGGTCCTGGTTTTCCCGACCAGCTTTGAGTCCTGCTTACCGTACACTTCATTCTTGACGACTCTCAACCGGATCTGGGGGTTTTTGGACACCAGCTTTTTCACATTCAGCAGGTACTCTCTGAGACTCTTGGTTGAAAGGGCATTGAGAGTAACCGGTATGAGATTCAGATCACTGTTGAGGAAAAGAAGGCGGGTAAGCTTATTCCAGACAGAAGGAGTGTCAAGAATGATATACTTGTAGTACTCTCTTGCCACTCTGAGATTATAGAGAAGATTGTTATAGTGATATCCCCGAAGAGACCGGAAAAGTTCCGAACTGGCAGGAAGAACATCGAGGCAGGGTTTTACTTTTATGACAGTATCCTTGAGGGCCCCTTTTCCCACGACTCCGGCAAAGAGGAAGGATTCGGCTGCTCGGGACCAGTTCCCGACCTTTCCGGAAGAGGCAGGCTGAACGAAAGCTGAAAACCGACGTCTGAAAAATTCCCAGGACGAGTAGGTGGCTTGGGAAGCATCCACCCCCAGAGCAACACTGGCACTTCCCTGAACATCCAGATCAACGAGCAGCGTCGGTCCTTTCCTGCTAAGCGAAAACGCCAGGTTTGTCGCGACCGTGGATTTCCCCACACCGCCTTTGATATTGGCGACATGTATGATTCCACCCTTGTCTGTATCGGTGAAAATCAGAGTTTTTTTCTGTTTTTCAGCCATTCTGTATCACGTCTTTACAGTGCTCCAACCACGGAATCCACATCAGAGGGTTTGTACAGTACCTGGTCTCTGTCATGAGGTGTTCTGTTGTTAAGAGAGCTGAATGTTTCATCGGCATTGTAGAAAACAATAGGGGTGTTCTCAAGTTTCTGATTGATGCCGAAATATTCGTAAATCGAACGTCCTTTTTCCCATGTCTCGACATTCATAAGCAAGCTGTCAAACTGCGATGTGTTCAAAGAATCGAGAAAACAGTTCGATGTCGAACAATCCACTGCCTCAATGTTCTTCTTTTCCATCTCTTCCAACATCTGGGCAACTCTCTTATGCCCGTCGTCCAGTACCAAAACTTTCATTTCACTCCCCTTATTAGATGCACTGTTTTTGAAAAACACAATTTAAAAGCAATTCAGCTCCGGATAAACACACGGAGCTGAAAATTCATTACGGATTAAAACTACAGTCTAACTGTCTGCCTTAGCAACATTCAATACAGCTATAAGGTTTTTCGCACGCTGATGATATGCAGTAGCAAGAGTATCGGAAATCAGTTCTTCACACATCTTTTCGGCCAATTCCACATTGCTTTCCTGATTGAGAAGAGCCAGTTTCCACCGAACAGCGGGATGGCGATACCTGAGTTTCTCATCGGCAAGCGCTTTGTTCAGATAATCCATAGCCATGGAGACATCCCCCTTAGCCTCATACGCCGCAGCCAACCCCTCCAGTGCCTGAGCACCGACAAAACCGGCCATTTGACGATCCTGCACAGCCGTTTCAAACCAGTCTATGGCTTGATCAAAGTTCTGCTGCTGCATATAGATACTTCCTATCATGAATGCGCTCATTACGCCGTGAGGTGTCTTGCTGTACTGATTGGCCACTTCGGTAAATGCTTTAAGTGCTTTATCCAGATCATTGGCATTATAGTCGATCATTGCAGTACCGAAAATTTCCTGAGCATTTCTGATGCTGGATTCTTTAGCATTGTAATAGAGTACTGCCCCCACGGCCACCACAATAACTGCTACAACGGAGATAATCACAGCAGTACTGTTTTTTGAGATATACTCTTTTGTTTTGATGATCCGTTCCAGTACTGGATCTTTGTTTATCTCCTGCTTTTTTTTATGCTGTTGAATATTCAAGCTATTTCCTCCTTGGCATCCGCTCTGAATAATGGTAAGATCTCTGCAGAATCCTGTCAATACCTACGTATCGGAACGTAGAACATTGCAGACCGATTGTAATAAAATGGTTCTCATTGAGGGTAAAAGTCAAGTATACACCCCTTTGAAACCGTCTAAAAGGTTATATTTTTTTAAAATTCCTCGAGTATTCAGTTTATGCACCATGAATCTTCTCCCCACCAACGGGAAAACAGCAGTCCTGTGAGCAATAACGAGCTCCTGGTTCAAAACGAGCTGTTGAAATCTCAGCTCATGAACGCATCTCTAATAAATGAACTAACCAAAGTGCTGCACTCCTGTACCGACCTGGAAGGTATAATAAAAACTGTACTGCTCTCTTTTCAGGATCTGCTGGATTTCGAGCGGGTGATCCTGTTTCGTCTGGATAAAAAAAACTTCAACCTCCGCCCCGAATCGTGGGTAGGATTCAATGTAGGTGAAGTGGAGGATATCACAATCTCCTTGGGTTTCGAAGGGGGCGATATCACTGATGCGATTTTTTTGAACAGGCATATTCTGGTGGAAGAACCGGACGAAACGAGTGATGCTTTTTATATTGAGCTGAAGTCACCCTCCTATCTGGTCATTCCGCTTCTGAGCAAGCCCAACAAGCACTGTTGGGAGGTGAAAAACTGCGCGAAACAATCCTGCGCCTGCTACGGCAGCATCAACCCTTTCTGCTGGAGTCAGACAGGTGCGGGCAAACTTCTCAACACCCGGACCGAAGATCAGAGGCGAAAGAGCTGTATAGAATGTCCTGCATTCAAGGCGGACGGTGTGTTCTGGATGGACAGGAAGGACAAACAGACTCCTGTCTCCAGTGATGACATCACCACTTTGACAGCCATAATCAATCTGGCCGGTCTGATAATCGACAATTACCATATAATGAATGCACTCGACTGCGCCAATCACGATCTGCAGAAAGCCAATGAACAGCTGAGAATAGTGAATTACGACCTGCAGATCGCTCAATCCAAAATCAGAAGCGATCTTGAACATGCCCGCACTATCCAGCAAAAATTACTGCCTCAAGACATAGAAACCACAAACGCCTTCTCCATCGGTTCGGAATATCTTTCAGCCGATGCGGTTGGAGGGGATTACTTCGACCTTTTTGAAATCGACTCTGAGGTGTACGGCCTTGTGGTGGCGGATGTTTCCGGACACGGAGTAGCTTCAGCACTGATAATGTCCATGGCCAAAGTACTGCTGAAAACCTATTCGCAAAAAGAATTGTCTCCCCAGAAAACTCTTGAGCGTATAAACGAGGTCTTTCTTTCCGAAATTGCAACTGAACATTTCGTGACTATATTCTACGCCGTCTTCGATACAAAAAAGAAAACTATAAAATTCACCTCTGCAGGTCACTGTCCGGCTCTATTTTTGAATAAAGAATCTGGAGATTACACTCTTTTAAAAGCAGACGGTCTTTTTCTTGGAGTATTTCCGGATATGATGCTTTCGGAAAGACAATTCGACTATGAACACCGCACCCACCGCCTGATCCTCTACACAGACGGGCTTACGGAAGCCAATAATCTGCAAAACGAAATGTACGGATTGGACAGA
Source organism: Chitinispirillaceae bacterium (assembly GCA_046546375.1). Taxonomy (GTDB): domain Bacteria; phylum Fibrobacterota; class Chitinivibrionia; order Chitinivibrionales; family Chitinispirillaceae; genus JAEZKC01. The sequence continues at coordinate 48,847 of JBKGXV010000007.1, forward strand.
CTCATCGAAATGTCCAAAAAGACCGCGGAATTTGATGCGGAAGCAGCAACAGAAAAAATCCTTGTTGATCAAAAGAAATTCTGCGGTGCGGTCAAGCCGGAAGATGACATAACCCTTCTCTTACTGGATCTGTAAGAAAAGAGCTTGTCTCAAAAAAACCGTTGTATCAGAAACCTACCCTGGCAGAGACATTAATCACCGGAAAGAGCGCAAGCGTATTGTATTCATAGGATACGTCCAGATTCAACTCCCTCCCGATCAGGGGTTCAGTATCCACTCTAATACCCAGCCCGCCAGTCATTTTCCACCATGTGGATTCGGCATTCATAATTTCCTTCTGCAGACCGATTCTGAACAAAAGCAGCCGGTAAAGCTCATACTCTATTCCCCCCGACATTATCCAGGGCTGATCGGAGTAAAGCGGAATCTGCCCTTCCGCGATGAGAAAGGTCGAGTACCCGGCTTTGAACGAACCGCCCATATGCAGCGTTGATGCCAGTGGTTCGTAATACCGTTCTGCTGTAGTTTTGTTTCTCCATCGATTGATCACCGGGACATCCCGTAACAGAAGGCCGTAGCGGATCCTTTCACTTAGTTCCCACATGAAACCCAGATCAATTCCGGCTCCGAAGGAACGGCCCTCGGGCGAATCAAGTGAAAGAGCTTTTACAGAGCTGCCCAGTAGTTTGAGCGAAACCCCCAGAGAAAATGGCCGCAGCAGGAAATTCTGATTGAATTTGTAAGCAGCGGAAGAGACGAAATACATTTCGGTCATAGCTCCCTCACGGTCGGCAGAGTAAAACAGTGCATGACCGAAACCGATTTCCCGGGTCGCCTTGTTCACATAGGAGGCGGCAAGAAGATCGAGTCCGAACCGGTACTGATATGCCGCGGCAGCTTCCCTTGCTCTGACCCAGGCCATACCGGCGGGATTGTACAATACTCCGTAAGCATCATCCGAAGCTGCCACATATGCATTAGCAAGAGCTGCCGGACGGGCAAACATGGGTATCTGATCTGCCGATGCGGGAATTCCCGACAAAGGGTCATCTCTGTAGCTGAACTCAGCGCCTCCGGTCTCCCCCCCTTCACCATAATTCACAAGCCCGAAAACGAGTCCCGCTCCCTGTACAAGAGAAGAGGAAACGCAGGCTTCCTTTCTGTTGTCCACCTGAGGGCCGTAATACGCTTTCACATCCGAGCTGCACTGAAGACCATGGATCTTTGCAACGGCAGCCAGAAGCACATCCCTGGCTGATGCACCGGCTTCTCCCTCCAGACTCACATTCTCAATTGTCTGTCCCATTACCACATCAATGAGAATCAGTCTCACTCCGGGTTTGGAGGAATTCATATCCACGGAACCGTACACAACTCTGTCAAGCTTAAGAGCTTTTCCGAGATCCAGGGCCAGACGGGGATCTCTGAAGTGCCGTGGCATTTCAATATGAACCTCCGCAAGGCCCTGCTTCAGTTGGTCCGGGGAATAAAGCTCATAAAACCCCATCTCTTCGAATCTTTCTATGAGCACGCCCGTCATCTCGGCTGCCAGATCTTCGTTCCCGGTATGGGATTCAAGAGGCAGAACCCCTATCCTCACCTTAGACTCTTCTGAAGAAGCCAGCATGACCAATACGGTCGCCATCAGCATCGCTGTTTTCACCATCGATTTCACTTGTTCCTCCGAACTCTTCTACCCTGCATCAAATTCAAAGCTGTTCTGCACTTGTTATTTCATCAACACAATCGGTTTCATGTACTTGACCTGCTTTCCCTTCACATCACGAATGACGATCATGACAAAGTATCTTCCGTTTCTGCACATCTGCCCCTGAGAAATACCTCCATCCTGCAACTCCGGATTCCAAACTTCCTCTTTTCTGGTGGTCTTTCCATTCCACCAGATGGCATGATCCCCCACTTTCACATTCAGCATTTCAACGGCCCAGACCCTATGGCCAACGGCATTGAATATGTGAAGCTTCACATTGGGGACTCTCGGCTCAGGTGCATCCACACTGAATCTGATGCAGGTCCCGTAGGGAGCATCAGGGCCATACTCCTTAATCGGACGGATATAAGGAGAAAACGGATTAGGAGACACCTTCAGACTTCCGGACAAATCACCCGGCTCCGTAACCACTGCATATCTGGAAAACCCGGTCAGTGCGGCACTCACTCTGCTGCCGTCGTGAGAAGTCACACTGTTTGCAAGTGCATTCCACTTCAGACTGTCCTCGTTCCAACGTGCTACCCAGAAACGCTTCGTTCCCTCCGAGGCTTCCTTTCTTAACTTTTCAGGTATATCAAGAACCAGCCTGATACTGTCATTGTCCAGATTCATGGATATGTTCTCCAGCTGCTCTATGTCAAATGCCACACTGTCACACATCCGGATTCCATCAATACCCTTCATCATTTGATTTTTGAATGCCGAGACTGAAACATCCACAAGCCCCATATCGGCTTCGTCGACAATTTCGGCAGGGAATATGATTTCAAGTCCGCGGTGATTGCGGGCCGTATCTGCAGAGGAACTGGACATAAGCATGAACCTTACGCAAAGCCCGGCTTCAGTCACTTCTTTTCCATCATAGGGCTTGTACTCCCCTCTGAGAGACCCCTGCTCATTTGAGGCAAACACGCGCACATGCCCCACAAAAGAATGAGAGGGAAAGAATTTTCCGTTCCGATCGATAGTACCCGCTTTTTGAGGCTGAATACTCCACTCTGGAGAGATGTCCACCACCTTGCCATCCGCGTCTTTTCCTTCCGCTCTGAATTCGGCAGCATCATTTCCGGAATTGGTAATGGGATTGGGGGCCATCAGATCAGTACGATACACCGCAATACTCTCCAGAGCCGAGCCGCTCACAAAAAACTGCACAGTATCACTTAGAGGAACTCCCTTTTCCAGTCTGATTCTGGAAGTGTCCACAGTAGCAACCAGCAGAACCGGCTCGGAAGTCACTTTTTGTGGTGTTGTTGTGACTGTCGCATCCAATCCCTGAGCTGACAGTTCACAGCCGCTCGAGTTAATGATTTCCCAGGTGATTCCATCCGGGTTGAGTTCGTCATGAGGAATAAATGAGGTGCTGTAGTATCCCCGGAAGGAAAAAGTCGCATCATAGGAAGCAGGAAACACAAGCGGAGTTTCCGATGAAGAGGGTTTTACCACATGCTTGGAAAGAAAACGGCTCGTGTCGGGTTTTACATAAGTATGATAGGATTCCTTTTCATAACCAAACACATCCGTTCCCACATAAGCATTGAAATAATAAGAAAGATTGCATCCATCACGGTCCGGGGAAAATTCGAATTCGTATTCTGTACCACTCTCGTTCAATGTGCATGATTTGTAATTCTGGCTACCTTCACTTCTGTAGTACAGAACTGCTGAATCCAGTTCTGAATCGGACCTGAGAATCAGGTTCACTTTTCCGGCAAGAGGATACAGTGTGTCCGGCGAAAGATGCACCACACCCATAGTAATACTTTCAGTATGCACCGACTCGGTATCTTCAACTGAGAATCGTCTGTAGGAAAGATCGACAATACTGTCCGCATCCGCATCCGCTTCAATCAGATACACTCCTGTTCCTGCACCGGTCAGAGAATCCGAAAAAGAGACAGTCTTTACCACCGGCGACTTTATTTTCACAGAACCGGATACGGAATTGTCCATATCCCACTTGACTGTTCTCGTTCCGGGCAGCATGTGAAGATCAAACAAATACGGTTCCGGTTTACCATCCGATATTTCCAGTTCTTCTCCAGGCCAGATACTGTCGAGAACCATTCCATCCTTTCCGGCCAAAATCACAAAAGACCCGTCCGGAATTCCTCTGATTTCATAATATCCGTCAGAAGAGCTTTTTCCTGAAGAAACGATTTTTTCCGTTACAGTATCATACACTATCACATTCACATTGCCCAAAGCAGAACCGCCTTTCATTACGGCCGTACCTTCAATCATCGCCCTGCTGCGGAGAGTATCTCTGAAATCGTGAGTGTTTTTGGCTACGGTTTTTAAGGTATCCGGAATATCGGAGGATACATATCCTTTAGCAGAAGTATAGACCAGAAACGTTCTGTTGCCGGGAAGACTTTTGCTGAATTTGCCGAAAACGGCATCGGATACCGCTGCAAACGAGTCGGCAGGCGAATCCGAATCCACGAACAGCACTTTGGCAGAAGGGATGGAAGCTGTCACCAGCTCGTTTTTGACCCATGTACCACCGGCCACCGTTCCGTTTACAAGAGCAGCACCGGGATTCAGAGTTATATTTTTACTCTGTGAGCCGGTCACTGTAAGCCCGGAGCTGTAGGCGGCAAAGCCAGCTTTTTCCGCTGTGATCTCATAAGTTCCCGACGGGATGGAGAAAGTGAAAGTACCATCCTGTGATGTGGAAGGCAGTTCATCAATAAGCACCCCTTCCTGGAGGATCTGAACACGAACTCCGATTATGGGCTTTCCTTCAGGATTCCGCACGGTTCCGGAAAGTGAATAGGGGTTTTTTGGGATTACTGTGGTTTGACAGTTGAAATCCTCTCCAGCCCCCACAGTGATGCTGCTGGACAAAGAAGGTTTGTATCCGGTTTTCTTCACATGATAAATCCAGTCACCGGCATAACAGTTCAGAGTGAAATTGCCCAGTGCATCAGTGTTGTTGACTACAGTGTCACCGCGTTCCGATACCGCAACCACTTGGGCCAGATTCACGGCCTTTCCGCTCGGATCAGTCACTTTTCCGTACATTGTGGCTTCAGGCCTGACCATGTAAAGAGTGTCGAATGATGTGGAGTCATCCCCGACCGTTATTGTCCGTGAAGTTACTTCGTAACCGTCTTTCACAGCGGTTACTCTGTAGGTGCCCGCCGGCCGCGTTCTGCTGAGATTACCATTGAGATCGGTATAGAAAGCCAGAGGTGCCTCCATGGGTCCCTCTATCACCTCCACCCTGATCTCGGCAAGTCCCACCGGGCTTATCGAGGTATCCTTCTGACCGTTCTGAACCGTTTCGATCTTTTCTCTTGTATAAACATTCATTGTTCCCGAAGGAGAGGAATAGGAGAAACTGGAAGTATCCCCGGCCGTTCCCGCCCCCCTGTCATCAAGCGCAGTCACCTTCCACAGATAACGGTTCTCATTGAGGGTTCCCGCTGCGTCGATACTTGCACTCAGGGTATCGGTCTGCTTTTCTCCCCCGTTTGCCACCGTGGTTTCCCACACCAGCATGTAACCGCCGATCCCCTGTACTTCAGCACGGACATAAAGATTCACCTGATAGGCATTGGCACTGGTGTCAAGGTTTGTCCATTTGAAATCGAAAGTGGGATGTTCAATATTGCTTAGATCCTCATGAAGAGGATACACATTTTCGGGTTTGGTCAGAGAATCTCCGGTTACCCTGAACTCTCCGATGGGAAACGACACTTTCGGAGAGGAAAACGCCATGTGATTCCCATAGTTGTTAAGCACTATCCAGGTATAGCGTTTTCCGGGAGATAATGGAGGCGGATCAGCGGTAATGGTATTGGAGGGATCCGGAGTACCGTAAGTAATCTGAGTGTTTGGAGTTATTGCTTGCCACACTACACTCAGGCCCTCTACATTCACTGTTCCCTCGGAAGTATCTGCTGAAATCGGTTCATCGGAAAGGATCACATGATAATAGGGAACACCCGGATTGGTTTTCCAGCTGAATGTGGGGGTAAGGTTGCTTATTTCCTCTGAGGGCGCATCCCACTCTACCGGATCGGGGCTTTCCACAATGATCTGGAATTCATTTGAATACAATGTGTCCTCCTGCAGAGGCCAGGCGACGATTGCATAGTAAACACCTATTCCCATGTTTTCCTGATCAGCCGGACGGAAGGCGGTTCCTCGTTTCAGAGGAGTCTCTCTGAAATACACATTGTCCAGCGATTTGCCTGTCATGCTGTCTGTGGCGGGAGCACTGATCCGATAGCGGTAATTGGCAAGATCCCCTCCTCCGGGAGAGCGGTCAAAGTAGATTCTTCCCGAATCCGGTGCCAGAAAGGTAGGATCAAGCGGGTCTCTTGATGTTCCGCTCCACTTGACCCACAGCAGTTCCTCTGCAGGTCGTGCCCCGATCGGCGCTTCCACGATCAGATAATCATTACTTGACTGTGCAAAAACCTGAACACAGAAAAGCAGAAAGAAAAGAACTCCGAAACCAGTTTTCCTCAACATGTATGTAATCCTTTCATTGCACTTTCATCAGAAGTAGTAGAAAAAGCCGGTTCTGAAAGCGGGAAGTGGCATGACATCCAGTTCGAGATGCAGTTTGACTTTTGTTCCGATGGTCGAACCGAGGCTGAGGACAGGAAAGAGAGCAGCTCTGCCCAACCGCAGATCCGGAAGCGTTCTGTCACCCAGAATGTGATCCTGATCCCCGGACCTGAAGTCCATCGCAAACACACCCATATTCACAAACGCGCCAAGGTAATTTGCGTGAAGCATGGCGATGTGATCCACACTGACTCCCACATCCATTTTCAGAGAATCCAGAAGTCCCTCCCTTTCGGTACCGGACTCCACCGGGCGCTGCTCTTTTCGGATTTTGTCCATACCCATCTCGATATCCCCGAATATTTTGGTATAGGAAACAACAAGTCTCTCGGGAATGATATCAGCAGTCAAAGTGTGCCCGTGAGGCAGTTCCCAGCGAAGCGGATCATCGGTGCTGTAAACTATACTGTCGACAGCATTGGAAAGGAGAAGCTCTCTTACCTCCGGCTTCATCAGAACATCCTGATCTGTCAGGTCGTATTTCGGTTTCCCTGTTTCCGGGTCGATAATGGCGGGAAGTTTGTACCGGGCATAAAAAGAACCTCTGGCGTTTGTCTTCACCCCGAAACGCGAAGCAAGTGAAAAGCGCCACAGCCGGATACCGATCGAGGGGGACCAGACCTCCGCTTCATAATCACCCAGAGCATATCCGTTGAGCATCTCGGAAGGGTAGTCCAGTTCCACAAACACCGGGACATCTCCGGCCATTTCACCTCCGCTTAACTGCAGATCGAAAAATCCAACCATATCGGCATCAGCTCTTCCCCGGAAATCCATGGTGAAGAGATGCCGATGGAGATTGAGGGCGAAAACGATATCTCTGCCGAGCTCATATGCATACCCGAAGGTCATCGTCTCCCAACCCATTGTCAATTTGAGAGGCATGTTTATGGTGCCTCTCAAAAGGAAATCCATATCCGAGGAAAGTGAATCGGGAGCAAGAAACAGAGAGGGATTACCCATAACTGTTTCATAATTCAGAAAGAAGTTCTGGGTATATGCATAGCTGCACAATCCCCCCAGCATGGGCATATCAACCCGTATAGTATAGTTTGGACTCTGACGAGCAACTCCGGTCGGGCGGAAATCGTCTCCGTTTCTGAAAATACTCGAATCGGAAAACAGAGTGTCCACCATGGGCCCTCCAAGATCCCTCAGGCTGAATCTCTGATTGAAGGGCATGTTGAAACCGATATATCCCAGAGGATAATCGAAATCCACATCAGTCGGTGGTCTGAGAAGGTCGTAGTTGAATCCCAGGGAAAGTCTCGCTTCGAAAGAAGAAAGGGAAACCTGAGCATCCACATCCTCCACTGGTGCACTGAACACCGAAGTTTTCGCAAAAGACACCACCAATAAAAAAACAACCAACATTTTATGTCTGATCATAGCAAACCAGGTCCTTCTGAAGCCAGATTAAAGGGTACCTCAGAATTATATGGTCCATTGCCGGTGGTGTCAAGTAGTGAAAACGGAATACTTCACTTATAACATAGAAGAAGTGGACACATAATGCGATGTTGCTTTGAAATAGGACCAGACTTTGTGAAAAGAAGGGGGAATTTTCAATTCAACGGACCAGAAAGTGCAGTAAAGAAAGGCAATGTATACTCGATGCAGGATTGATCCGGCCTCCGGCCTTGACCGGATCTTATTCTTCGATACTGGACAGAATATCCTGTGCTATTTTCTTTTTCAGTTCACTGGAATACTTGAAAAGAGGTACGACTCTTCTCTGCAGAGGCACTACTTCACCGGTTTTGGGATTGCGGGCAGGACGGGGTTTGCGCTCTTTTGTATAAAAGGTACCGAATCCACGAATTTCTATGCTCTGTCCTTTTTCCAGAATTCGCGCAACCGTCTCAAGCAGTTCCTCTACTACGATTTTGGTATCCGCCTGAGTCAGTCCGGTGGTTTTGGAAACGGCGGCTATAAGATCGTGTTTTGTAGTATTGGGCATTATTCCTCCTCGAATCACTCAACTCCTTTAAAATATCCAATCAAGGAACGTCAAAGTCAAGCGAAATAAAAAAAATCATAGTTTCAGTGAAATCCACCCTGCCGTCCCAAAGGGCTATTTCCTTTGAAAACGGGGATGAAAACTTCTATGCACCTCTTTGAGATACTCCCTGTCCACATGCGTATAGATTTCAGTCGTTACTATATTTGAATGGCCCAGCATCTCCTGTACGGTACGGATATCAGCTCCGCCCTCCAGAAGATGAGTGGCGAAGGAATGTCTGAACGTATGGGGAGAGACCTCTTTTTTTATACCGGCTTTCGCAGTATAGTGACGGATAATTTTCCAAATGCCCATTCGAGTAAAGCCTCCACCTCTCATATTGAGGAAAACGACACTTCCTGAATCAGGTTTGGCAAAGCAGAATCGCTCTTTATCATTATACTCCTTGATCCAGAAAAGTGCACTTTCCCCTATAGGAACAATCCTCTCCTTGGACCCTTTACCGAACACCCGCACAAGCCCCTCCTTTTCAAGAAGCTGTTCGAAGGCAAAAGAGCAGAGTTCAGACACTCTCATCCCTGTTGCGTACAGCGTCTCTATCAGAGCCCTGTCGCGAATTCCTCCCCTTTTCTCCAGATCAACCGCCCCGATGACCGTCTCTATCTCATCCACCGACAAAACGGAAGGCAGAGTTCTTGAGGCTTTCGGCCCCTCAAGCAGCTCTGTAGGATCTTCACCTATGAACCCCTCGGAGGCAATGAACGCAAAGAAACTTTTAATAGAGGAGATTGTGCGCTGGATTGAAGTCGCTGCGAATCCCAGATCATAAAGCAGCCTGATATAGGAGGAAAGCACCGAAGGGGTCACCTGTTGAAGGTCCAATGCTTCATGCTGGGAAAGATAAGCCGCGAGCCGCTGCAGGTCAAACCTGTAGGACTGAGCAGTATTGTCACTTAAAGTCTTCTCGAGCTGAAGATACGCGATATAGGATTCTGTAAAGGGGAGCTCAGGCATATCCGATCACTGCAGAAAAGGATTCATCTGTTTTTCCCTGCCGACGGTGGTTCTGCCGCCATGTCCCGGACAAAGCACGGTTCTGTCCGGTAAAGAGAGAAGCTTTTGGCGTATATTCGACAGCAGCGCCTCTGCATCACCGCCGGGCAGATCTGTTCTGCCCACGGAACCGGCAAACACATTGTCCCCGCAGAAACACACATTATCCAAAAGCAATGCACACCCTCCGGCACTGTGCCCGGGTATATGCAGAACTTTCACACTGAAAGAATCAAGTGTTCTTTCACCTTCGGTAAGATCACAGATCATACCGGAATAGGTAAAACTCTCCCCCATTAGAACAGAACCATTCAGTACCGGGTCTGAGAGCATATTGCGGTCGCCGGTATGAATATAGACGGAAAGATCGGGATATTCAAAAGTTATTTCCGGTATTCCCAGTATATGATCGAAATGCCCGTGGGTCAGAACTATCGCAGCCGGGACCAGATCTTTTTTCCGTATATAATCCAGCACATCCCCACAATTACCTGAAGGGTCGATAATCAAACAGCGCCCCTGTTCATTCATCACCACATATGTATTCACATCCAGAGGACCTGTAATAAACTTTTCGTATTCCATTCAATTACCTGCTTTAAAAAAAGGTGTATACAGTGGTTCATCAAATTGACCTACAAAAATCACTTCCGGTTCCAGAAGAACATCAAAACGCTCATGCACTGTTTTCTGGACATGCCGCACGACCCGCCGCACATCTTCAGCATGTCCTTCACCTCTGTTGACAATGAAATTGGCATGTTTTGGAGATATCTCCACATCCCCCTCACGGTATCCCTTTAAACCGCACATCTCAATAAGAGTACCCGCGAAATTGCCGGGAGGGCGTTTGAAGACACTTCCGCAATTCGGATATTCAAGAGGCTGCTTTCCTTTTCTGCGACAGAGAATGTTTTTTCTGATCTCAAAAAGCTTCTCAGAATCAACAGCACTGAATTCGAATGTTGCAGAAAGCACGATATCCCCGCATTCCTTCACAGCGCTGTCGCGGTAACCGAATCTCATATTTTCACTTTTCAGAACAGCTATCTCTTCTCGGGTGATGTTCAGCACTTTCGCACTCCTGAACGTATCGGCGATACAGGTGCTGAAAGCCCCCGCGTTCATTACCACTGCTCCGCCCACCGTTCCCGGTATTCCCGATAGCTCCTCAATTCCTCCACAACCGTTTCTGACCGCTTCCGCAACGAAACTGTCCAGCAACACACCACCTTGGACATTCGCAGTACAGCCGTCAAATTTCATTTCGGAAAATCGAGATAAGTTTATCACCAACCCATCCCACCCTTTATCGCTGACAAGAACATTTGATCCTCTGCCTAGAACGAAAACCGGGAGTTTTCTCTCGGAAGCCAGAGCCAGCAACTCAATGATCTGCCGCTCGGTTTTCGGTTCGGCATAAAAACGGGCTCTTCCACCTATCCGGTACGTGGTCTTTTCGCGCAAGGGCACATTTTCAAAAATATCTTCTGATTCATTGCCGCTGTTTTGAAGTTGCATAGAGGAAGTCAGTGTTCCGGAAAGAGTTTATATATTTTCTTCTCTATAAAGAAGTCAACGATTTCGGAGTCGAGATGATTGTTGTCCGCTTCAGCTTTTAAAATCTGCAAGGCCTTTTCGGGGAGCATTCTCGGTTTATACGGCCGATCCTGAGCCACAAGGGCTTCGTAAATATCAACTACAGCGAGAATACGACTTTCCAGCGGTATCTGATCCCCCGTCAGTCCGTGAGGATAGCCACTCCCGTCCATTTTTTCATGATGATAACAGGCGATGCGGGGAATATCAGCAAGAGGTTTGGTCCAGGGAATTTTCGAAAGAATTTTGAAGGTGGAAACGGTGTGGGAATTGATTGTCTCACGCTCTTTTTGAGTAAGATTGCCTTTGCGCACAGAAAGGCTCTCTAATTCAGAATCAGTGAGCAAACGGCATACTTCCCTGTTCGGTTTCCTGTATGTTTTTTTGGACAATGCAGTCAGTTTGGCAAGATCGTCATCACTCAGAAAACCTGCCATATTCACCCGAAGGAGAAATTCCCGATCCTCACAGATCTCTTCTGCCGTTTTCCAGTCCGCCGATTCCGGCATCACCTTCAATGCAAGCTCAATATAATCCAGTTTGGCGAGAATACCCTTCATCTCCCCTGAGCTGAGCCTGCATTCTTTAGTAAGCAGATGTTCCGGAACCCCTATTTTCCCAATATCGTGAAGATGTGCCGCGAATTCAAACTGCCGTATTCTGTCCTCTGAGGCCACCAAATCAGCGAAGGGGCAGGATGGTTCCTCCTTTATCACATCCATAAAGGCTTTGGCATATCCCCTGACTCTTTTGGAATGTCCGGAAGTCACCCTGTCTCTTTCATCAATAGCAGCAACAGAGGAAAGAAGAAAGCCTTCGAACAGGTTTTTGATGTTTTCATACAACATGACTCTCTCAATGGAAACTGCCGCATATGATGCGATAGAGAGAATAATATCCTCATCACTCATGGAAAAGGAAGTCACATATTTCTCGAAATCTTCCGGGGTCGAAAGCAGCCTATGCTCAGTTTTTTTATTCATGAGCTGAAGCACACCCACCACTTCACCATCCAGATTCTTTAAAGGGACCGTGAGCATGGATTTGCTTCTGTAGCCTGAATTCCGGTCGAAGTCTCTTCCGAATTTGCAGCAAACATCCGAGCTCAGTGAATAGACATCATCTATGGTCAGAGACTTACCACTGGACGCAACATGACCGGCAATGGTATCCGAGCTTATGGGGACAGTAAACTCTTTTATACTTTTCAATTTGACCGAATCGTTCTGCGCCACCCTGAAGCGAAGATTGTCGTTTTGGCTTTTGGCATCCGGGTCATCTCTTGTATAAATGCTCCCGGCGTCCGCAGAGATGATCTCCCGACTCACAGTGAGGATATGTTCCAGAAGGGCTGTGAGGTCATTTTCGTTTGAAAGGGCTGTTCCGATTCTGACAAGCTGGTCCTTCTGCCTGCGATACTTCATTATCTCCTGAGTAAGAACAGTGTGCTTCTCCATGAGAGAAACGTTACGTTGAATGGAAAGAAGCATGTTCAGAGCAACAGTTTCGTTCAGGGGTGAACGGAAAACTCCGCACAGAGGCAGGTCATAAATGAAAGGCGGAACCGCCTCTCCCTCAACACATTGATACAGCGGGACATTTTCCCCGAAACCTATAGGCTGACTGCGGAAAACATCCAGCATCTCTTTTCGATTGCATGGTAGATAGGATATTACAGCTGCAGGTGCTTTTGAAGCAGACAAAACGGGGGGCGTGGCTGTGGGATACATTTCCAAATCGAAACCCCACCCGGAGGCCAGCAATTTCACCAATGCCGCATCGGAATCGGGCATTATTCCGAAAATGAATATTTTCCTCTGCATATGCTGCTTTCAGGAAATGTTCCAGCTTCTGAAACGATACAACATAAATGTATCTCTTTAAGGAACTATCAATCAAGGTTTTTTTTGGCAAAAAAAAAGCCCTTCAGAAGAAGGGCTCGAAATGGCGGACCGGACGAGACTCGAACTCGCGGCCTCTGGCTTGACAGGCCAGCGTTCTAACCAACTGAACTACCGGTCCAATAATCCTGTATTTTCAATGGGCGTTGTAGGATTCGAACCTACGACCACCTGCTTGTAAGGCAGGCACTCTATACCAGCTGAGCTAAACGCCCTTGCTTTCTTTGTGATCTCCGTCTTTTTTCCAGTACCCATGAAGAATGGCATAAGGAATCAGACCGCAGTACACCGCAACCAGAATAGCTGGTGCCACACTTCTCGATAAGGGGTTGCTTTCTGGACCCTGCGCCAAACATACGTACCCTATAACCAACAGTACAAAAGCAAGTCCAAAAAGGTAAAAATTTTTTTTCGAAAACAACCAGTTTTTCATATCGCTTTCCTTAAGGTTCTTTAAATTAGTAGATTACACGTACAAAGTCAAATTATTTTTCCATTTCAGAGCATTTCTTCTCAGCTCCATTTGTTCCGTTCCGGGCCTCCAAAGATGTAATCCGTTCATTGGTGACCCTCACGGCCTCATTCATCAGATTTGCAAGATTCTGAAGCTGATCGCCTTTACGCAGTTTTATGTGATCGGTATACTTTCCTGCGATAATGTTGTGACATACCTTCTCGAATCTGAAAATCGGACCGGCAAGCTTGTGAGAGAAAAATATGGTAAGAAGAACCATCTGTATCACCACAAGGAGAAGACCGATGCCGAAAACCCAGAGAAGATTTCCGATTAATTCCCGTTTAAGCTCGTTGCTGCTTGCAAACTCCCTCACGTTATGCCGCAGTTTCTGAATCAGCGTTTCATACTGCTCCACTGAGGGATTGGGCTGATCCTGAAGCTTGACCGCGATGGTATTCTCAACATCCTGCTTCATTATACGTGTTGTCGTCGAAAAGATTGCCTGGGATGCGAAATACAGAGTCAGAATCATGAATACAAGCATCACCAGCATAGGGATAAGGAAGGTAAGCATATACCGGCCCTGCAGCTTGCGGTCGATGAAAAAATGCTTTCTGGTGAAAGTAGTGTTGTTTGACACGGTACTTCTCCTTATTTATTCGGATACTCTATTCTAGTATGAAAGATACCTTGAAGCACAGGCATGAATCCCTCAGTAATTTCATTTAAATCCCTTAAAGTGAGATTGCACTGATCTAACTGCGAGGCAAGAAACTTGTCCCTAATTATCTTTTTCACCAGTTCACGAAGAAGTTTGGGCGAACTGCTCGCCAAACTCCTCGATGCAGCCTCTACCGAATCGGCCAGCATGATTATGGCCGTTTCCCGAGTCTGGGGTACAGGACCGGGATAGCAGAAATCCTTCTGCTGAACCTGCTTGTGAGGATCCTGCTCAAGAGCCTTTTCATAGAAAAAGGATACGGTACTGTCCCCGTGATGCTGAAGGATAACATCCTGAATCACTTTTGGCAACTTATATTTTTTGGCCAATTCAACGCCCTCTTTAACATGAGAGGAGATGATAAGAGCACTCATAGAGGGGGAAAGTTTGTTGTGACGGCTTTTATCTCCAAGGCAGTTTTCTACAAAGTAGTCGGATTTTTCAATTTTACCTATATCATGGTAATACGCTGCGACCCTGGCCAGAAGTGAATTGGCTCTTATACGCTGAGCAGCAGATTCGGCCAGATTTCCCACCAGAACGCTGTGGTTATAAGTTCCAGCCGCCTCTATGGACAGACGCTTGAGGATAGGGTGGTTCATATCTGAAAGTTCCACAAGGGTCATATCTGTCGTTATATCGAAAACACGTTCAAAAAGCGGGGTAAGCATCATAGCCAAAAAGATGGAGGACAATACCCCAACCAGGGTAAGTGTGTAGTTAACCGCCAGAAGATCAACAGTGAACTTGTAGGCAACCAACTGCCAGATTGAAACAATCAGTATACAGGTGACGAAAATCGGAGGTATCGCTCTGAAAAAATGCCAACGGTAACGTATTCTGTAGGTAACCAGGGCGGATACCAGGGATACCAGAAAGGTGTAGATGAAAAGGTATTGATTGAAACCGGATACAATACTGAAATAGAGGCTTACAAAAAGGCCCAGAATCACACTGAGATGAAACCCGAAAAGAATCGCGCACAGAATAGTTCCGGCGGATACCGGGATGAGATATTCGGGAATGATCTGCAGCATTTCGTTCTTTTCAAACAACCGGGGCAGAAGCTCCATTCCCAGACGGACTATGATCAGCTGGAAAACAAGAATGATACTGAAAGCGATAAGACTTTTGGGTTTGTTTACAAAAGGCCTCTGGAATTTTTTGAGGTAATAGGCAAGAAAAAGCAGTGGCAAAAGAGCCAGCAGAAGTCGCCCCAGATTGCCCATTCTGATCTTTCTTTTATCCTGCACATTCTCCATACGATCAAGCGCGATATGAAGAGAACGGAGTTTCTGGATTATCTCCGGGGTAACCTCCTGGTGCTTGCGGACAATTTCAGTATCCTTTAAGACTTTTCCACTTACTTTTCGCACCTCCTGGGCTGCGGCCTGCATTCTCTTGAAAGTTTCCCTGCTATTCACCCTCACATTGGGGCGTACACAGGAGGAAAGAAGTTCATACAATGCATTTAAAGCCTCATTATCCACCTTGCGTTCACGCCTGAGTTTAGTTATCACGTATTCAAGAGCGATCTCTTTTACCGGAAGTTCCGAGACCGCCACTGTACTTTCCGTTTTTCCCCTGCGCAGGGTCACAAACCTCTTCTGATATAGCCTGTTGTTTTCAAAGATGGTATTGTACTGTGAGCGCAAATTATCCAGCTCTTCGGTATAAGAATACAACAATATCGAAGAAACCCCCCTGCCCATCAGCAAAGTAAGCTGACGTGATGCTTCTTCGAAAAGAGCCGGACGATTTTGAAGAGTCTGCACGGCTTTTCGAGACAGTTCACCTGACAGCAAACGCTTATGAACTTTTCTGAGCGAATCGGCAGTGTCTTTTTCCAGATAATTGAAAGAGGCCTGTATGGAGGAAAGCTTTTCCGATGCTTTCCTGCCAACCTCCGGATCATAATCCATAACCAGCAGCACCTGCTCTCTTGCCTTTTCCCTTTCCCTCTTAAGCTCTTCATCAGATCTGATGACATCGAAAGTGAAAGGTGCGATTATAGTCTCTTCCGCCGCCGCACCGGGTTTGGGAAGATCAAAGGGCTGAACAGTCTTGTGGTAGGGGAAAAGCAACACAAGACATAACACAGTAAAAAGGAGAATAAGAAGAGGAGGTGTTACAAATGAGGGCAGTTTTATCCTCAAGCGTGACGGCTTGGGCACTGCGGGTATACTGCGGGTTTCTTTTTTTCGGAAAATTTTAATCATTCAGTACGAACCGATCTTCTCTTCGGTCCAGTATCATCAGCATGCAGTCTTCAAGCATAATGATGGGGAAGATCAACTTATCTTTGGTTACAAAGAAATTACCCCTTCCAACCAAGGAAGGGGCTGACAAATTCTTCCGATATGATTCATAAACAGCAGTATTGAAAATACTTTAGAATTCTGAGTGTATTTTCTACGGTTGAGCCGGTTGTGACTCTTCCGGTGCACCCTGCTGTGTTGCCGATGTATCCTGCTGAGCATCCGTTTCCGCGGGCACCTGCTCCTCCGGTGAAACCTGCTGATTGCCGCCTTCACCGCTCATCTCTTTTTCAAGCTCTTTTCTCTCCATTCTGAGCTCGGAGAGCTTTTTTTCAGCATCCACGGCTTCCTTGCGTGCCTTTTCAAGTTCGGCTTGTTCGTCCTGGGACATTTTGCCGCCGCCGGTTTTGGAACCACCGCACCCCACAAAACCCACAGTTGCAATAACGGAAACAACAAGTAACAAGCGTGCTGCCAATTTTATCCTCGACATCTGAGGTCCTCCTCTAACGGACAATAAAAAGAAAGTTCTTCATGATGCAATACACTAAATAATAATTTCTAAGGGGGGCCAAGTCAAGAAATTGCTTTTCCCCACATCCCTTCTCCAAATTATTCAACCAGCCTTATTCCCAACTCCTTCAACTGCTCCTGAGAAACCCTGTCGGGAGCATTGTCCATGAGAGATATCCCGGCAGTCGTTTTAGGAAAAGGGATCACATCCCGAATACTGTCCAAGCCCAACATAAGCATTACCAGTCTGTCCAACCCGAAGGCGATACCGCCATGAGGAGGAGCCCCGAAAGAAAGCGCGTGCAGCAGGAACCCGAACTTCTCCTCGGCCTCCTGCTTCTCTATTCCCAAAAGGTCGAATATTCTCTGCTGGACATCACTGTTGTGAATACGGATACTGCCCCCTCCGACCTCGGTTCCGTTAAGAACCAGATCATAAGCTCTTGAACGGGTTTTGTAATACTGTTCACTCCAAAGCAGATCTGAATCCCTTTCCTCCGGCGCGGTGAAAGGATGATGAACAGAAATGAACCGGTTCTCCTCTTCACTGAACTCAAAGAGCGGAAACTCGTTTACCCACAGAAAATTGAATTCACCTTCCCTGACCAATTTTCTTTGGTGACCCAACTCCAGCCTGAGCTGCCCCATTGCGCTAAAGGCTGTTTTTTCAGAATCGGCAATAATGAAGATCATATCTCCGACCTGAGCACCGCACTCATTTTTGAGCCCGGTCACCTCCTGCCCGGAAAGGAACTTGGCAGCAGGCCCCTCCAGCCCCTGATCAGTCACCCTGAGCCATACCAGACCTTTTGCCCCATACTTTCCCACATGAGAGGTAAGTTTGTCTATGTTTTTACGGCTCAAATCCCCACAACTGTTTGCACAGAGCGCAACAATACGTCCCTCACTGGAAACAACCGAGCGGAACACCTTGAATTCCGATTTTCCGAAAACACCGGTAACATCATTTAACACAAGCCCGAAACGAAGATCCGGCTTGTCTGTTCCATATGTATGAAAAGCTTCCTTGTAAGTCATTCGGGGAAACGGAGTAGATATTTTGGTATCAAGACAGTTTCTGAATACCGATTTCATCAACCCCTCGAATGCAGAGTAGATATCCTCTTCCTCAACGAAGGAGAGTTCAGCATCGATTTGTGTGAATTCGGGCTGACGGTCAGCTCTGAGATCTTCATCCCGGAAACAGCGTGCGATCTGGAAATAGCGCTCAAATCCCGACACCATCAGTATCTGTTTATAAGTCTGAGGCGACTGTGGAAGAGCATAGAATTTACCCTTGTTCACACGGCTGGGGACCAGAAAATCCCGAGCTCCTTCGGGAGTACTCTTCATCAGTATGGGTGTCTCCACCTCAACAAATCCATTCTCCCACAGAAATTTGCGCGCTTCCATGACTACTTTATGCCTGAACATGATATTGTGCTGAAGCTTTGGGCGCCTCAAATCCAGAAAACGGTAGCGGAAACGCAACTCCTCCGATTCAGCAGCATCAGGATCATTTATATGAAGAGGAGGAGTCTGGGAGGAATTAATAAGCTGAAAGGAAGCAGCTGAAACCTCCACCTCCCCTGTCTTCATTCGCGCATTGACCATGTTTTCCGGACGCCGCAGGACCTTCCCCTTCACAGCTATCACATACTCGTGTCGAAGCTTTGAGGCTTCTTCAGACAGCTGAGCTCCGGATTCGGGATAGAAAACAAGCTGGGTTATGCCGGAACGATCACGCAGATCGATAAAAATCACTCCTCCGTGATTTCTCCAATTATGTACCCACCCTTTCAAAACCACATCTTTGCCTTCATCAGAACCTCTCAACTCACCACATTCGTGACTACGGCTCCATTCATTCTTACTGCTCATGCACAATCCCTTGTGATTATCAGTTCCAGTGAAATTCAGTTTTAGAAAATATAACCTGCCAAAGAGAATCGAGCGTATTGATGGAAGATGGTGATACTTTCTTTCCAGACCTCTTGCCTTTACTGATTTCCCCGCTGTAGTTTTGTAAATTCCACATTGAAGGTTTAGACTCATTCCAAACCTTCTTACAACAGACAATCTGGAGAAAAAATGGAAGCGGATCGGCCCGTTGTTGAATTCGACAGCGTCTCGGTTGAAGGAAACAACGATATCAGCATTCTCAGAGACCTGAATTTCGCAATCAGAAAGGGTGATAAAGTACTTGTATATGGCGAGTCCGGTTCGGGCAAATCGACACTGCTCTATTCTCTTCTCGGACGAAACAGAATCAGTACTGGTGCCATTAGCATAAACGGAACAGTTTTCAACGAACACAACGCACATTGTTTGCGAAAAAGCATCTCTTTCGTGCCGCAGGAACCGTTGATGGGAGCCGACACGGTAAAAGCCGCACTCCTTCTTCCATTCACGTTCAAAGCCAACCGGAACTTCAGCCCGACTCAGGAGGAGCTGCTGGAAACGCTGGAGTTTGTGGGTCTGGGCGAAAAATATATGGAACGGTCCTGTTCACGCCTGAGCGGAGGTGAGAAGCAGCGGTTATCTCTGGCAAGAGCGCTTCTGCTTAAGCGGGAGATCATGCTGATTGACGAACCGGCATCGGCACTGGACACCAGGAATGAAAAGATGATTCTTGACATTCTCACCGGCATGAAACCGACGGTCCTGGTGATTTCACACAACCCTTCCTGGAAGAAAAGTTTTTCCAAATACATACATGTTGAAAACGGAACCGCGATATTATTATCTTCTGAAGCAAAAGTGAACGCAGATGAAAACACAAGACATTAGTATCACAAGCCTAATCCTTCTCTACTCTCTTGCGGTTATTCCGATCACTCTGTTTTACATTACAAAAACACCGCTTGTCAGAAAAACCCTTTTCGCCCTCCTGCGAATGACAGGCCAGCTTCTTTTTGTCGGACTTTACCTGGGTTTCGTATTCAAACTGAACAATCTGGCGCTCAATCTGTTATGGATAGTAATTATGATTCTGGTGGCCAATTTCAATGTCAATTCGAACATCGGAATCAGATCACGCACACTGTTTTTCATTTCCCTCAGCGGATTGTCGACCAGCACTGTTCTGGTGGGAAGTTTTTTTATTGTACTGGGTATAAGTCCCGCTCCTCTCTATGATGCCCGCTATCTCATACCCATTTGCGGTATGATTCTTGGCAATTGCCTCAGAGGAAACATAATCGGTCTTGAACGCTTCATCTCTTTTCTGAAAGGGAATGAAAACGAATACATTCTGAGATTGTCCATGGGAGCCTCACCATCCGAAGCCGCAGAACCCTTCTTTTCCAAATCATTCATAAGCGCACTTGCTCCCACGATTTCAAACATCGCCACAATCGGTCTGGTTTCATTGCCGGGAATGATGACCGGACAGATTCTGGGAGGGTCCGCCCCCTACTCTGCAATCAAATATCAGATAGGTATCATGCTGGCAATTTTCGCAGCGACCTCTTTAGGTGTCTACATAAACCTGAAGCTTTGTATGGGGAGCATGTTTGACTGTTACGGTTTTTTGAAAACAGAGTTCAGAGATGAAAATTCGAGTTTTCCCAAAACCGGTGAAAAATCCGTTCTAAAACAATCAAACAGGTTCCTGCTTTAATCTCATCATACAAAAGCGTATATTTACATATCTGCAGATTACATTAGAAAAAAAACGGGTGTTTTCGGTAAATTATGTCAGGATCATTTCCATCATTTCAGCTTAGAGACAGCAACTTGCGGCATAAAAGCAGGTCAGATACGGAAACGAGCAGTGTGATGCCTCGCCCCGGGGACAAACTGGGTCACTGCCGGATCATGGACCTCATAGCCAGCGGCGGGATGGCAAATGTGTACAAGGTTTGGCATGAGCAGCTGGAGGTTGTGCGCGCGCTGAAAATCCTCAAGCCCGGATTCACCGAAGACTCCAAAGCCCGCCTGGAAACCGAGGCGAAGATTTCGGCAAACATACGGCATCCCAACATAGTTGAAGTCTACGGGGTGGGATACTGGAACGATACTCCGTTTATAGAAATGGAATATGTGGACGGACACTCTCTGCGCCAGTTTCTGGACAAAAGGGGGAAGGTTTCGGTACCCTTCGCACTTTCGGTTGTACATGTGGTGTGCACCGCGCTGCACTACGCCGGCAATCAGGATATGACTCTTTACGGGAAAGTGTATGACGGACTAATTCACAGGGATATCAAGCCGGCCAATATACTGATCGATACAAAAGGCAGAATAAAACTGGCTGATTTCGGAATCGCACGACCGAGCGAGACCAATATCCACACAGTCGAATCGAAAGTGATGGGGACGTTTGCATATCTCAGCCCCGAGCAGCTCGATGGAGAGAAACTGGATCAGCGATGCGACATTTATGCGCTGGGGGCGGTTCTCTATGAAATGATCACAGGTACCAAAGCCTTTCCCCAGAAATTCCTGACCGAACTGCTTCAGCAGAAATCAAAAGGAAACTATACGCCGCTTGGAGCATATCTGCGCAATGCTCCCCGTCAGCTTACTTTTCTGATAGAGAAAAGTCTGCGCATCAATAGAGATGAAAGGCAAAGCAGTATCGCCCATCTGGACTGCGAAGTATGCGACCTGCTCAGAACTCTCTCCCCCAGGCAACCGGAAGAGATAATTCGGACAGTTGTCGACCAAATCGAAGAGCAGTCTGAAATCTATGACAAACCCGAGAAGAGAATTTGGAAGTGGTATCTTGGAGCTTTCGCGGTATGTATTCTTGCTTTGATCGGCGCAGGTTTTTTTCTGGTTTTAAAAATCGGCGATGTCACAGACAAAAAAACGCCTCCTCAGACAACCATCCCGGAGGTGCATTTCGACACTTCACCTCCGGGGCATCTTGATACTCCCCCCGAAACTGACGAAGCTCAGCCTAAGCAGCCGCAGATCAAACCCTCTTCTGAAGTAAGCAACGCCGGAAGAAAAGAGGACAGAGCAGAAAAGCCGATTGTCAAAAAGAAAAGTTCATTCATGAAGGGAATAGAGTCATACGGAAGAAGAGATTACCGTTCGGCGATTCCTGAGCTGGAGAAAGCGGTTCTGGAAAAGACAAGCGCACAAAGGGCGGATTCAGCGGTCATGATGCTTGCGGATGCGTATCTGGAGGTAGGCCAGCCGCTCAAGGCGCAGATGCTTCTAAAAAACCGCACAATCGAGGACCCGTTCTACAATCTGCTGCTTGGCGACACATACCTTTCGACGGGGAGACTGCAGGAGGCGGACAGGATTCTTTCCGTAGTGTCCGGAGAAAAGTCACGTCTGGGCAATGGGGTGGAAAAGGAGATCATGTATAAAAGAGCAGTGGTGAGGGACGGGTTGTATCTTAAGAAGCCAAACCGTGAAAATCAGACTCTGGCCATACGGGGATGGAGGGAATATCTTCAGAGAAACTGCCATTCGGATGAAAGCCCGAAGTGTAAGCAAGCCCGAAGGAAGCTTGAGCAGCTGGGGTATGAAAAACGGTAATAGATTTGCTTTATTCATTTTTCTGTGGGTGAGACTTAAGCACGAAACTATTTTAGTATAAATAGTTAGTTTCTCCCGCACGGTTTATGTTTCCCATTCAGTTGAAACAGCTTCGCAGATTCAGATGCGGCTCTGAGTGCAAGAGCGTAGTAACCGGTCACATCACAGACAAGTTTAGGGAGCATTGAAATGAAAACACCCAGAATACTTCTGGTGGATGATGAAGAGGCGACACTGTTTGGATATTCCCGCTATCTGTCCAAAGCGGGCTATTCCATAGATACATGCAAATGTCTCAAGGAGGCCAAGGACCGCACCTCTCACGAGCATTTTGAAGCGGTTCTTCTGGATCTCAAGCTGCCCGACGGCAACGCGATCGACTGGATTGCCGATCTCAGGAGCACCCACGAGAACACTGCCATAATCGTCATCACCGGAATAAGCGACATACCCACAGCTGTAAAAGCCATGAAACTCGGCGCGCACAATTTCCTTACCAAACCGGTAAACATGGATGATCTCAATGTGAGCCTGCGCAAGAGTTTGGAGTTTGAGGAGCTGCGCAAAAGGGATTCGATTCACCAGAGGCTCACACCTCAGAAAGGCGAGCCCTATTTCGGATCCAGCCCCGTGATAGAGAAAGTCATTCAGTACGCCAATGTGGCAGCCATGAACCATACGGTGGTTCTTCTGCATGGCGAGACGGGGACAGGCAAGGGGGTTCTGGCCCGCTGGATACACGACCACAGTCCCCGCAAAAACGAGGCTTTTGTGGAGGTGAACTGCTCCAGTCTCAAGGGAGAGCTTCTCAGAAGCGAGCTTTTCGGACACGCCAAGGGGTCTTTCACCTCTGCCATAAAGGACCGTTCGGGTCTGATCGAGGTGGCGGACGGGGGGACGCTTTTTCTGGATGAGATCGGGGACATGGATCTTGAGGTACAGACCCAGCTTCTTAAGACAATCGAGGAGAAGTCCTACCGCCGCATCGGCGAAAACAAGATCAGAACAAGTGATTTCCGTCTCATCTGCGCCACGAACCGCAATCTGACCGAAGCGTCAAGCAACGGTTCGTTCCGCAAGGACCTGTACTACAGAATATGCATTTTCCCCATCAACCTTCCGCCTCTCAGAGAGCGCAAGGATGATTTGGCAGGACTTATAAAGCAGACGCTGATCAGTTTCGGCTACAAGCACTTTCCTCTCTCCCAGAAGATGGTGGATATTCTCCTTCAATACTACTGGCCTGGAAACATTCGAGAGCTCAGAAACATGCTGGAGAGAGCGCTGCTTCTGGCCCAGGGCAAGCCGTTGGATGTTCAGCATTTCCCCGGACTGGAAAAGCAGGTCCCCGGGACGGGTGAGGAGCAGACTCCCGAGGCCTGGAATCTCGACGAGATAGAAAAGAGGCATATCCTGAAAGCGCTCAAGCATTTCGGAGGAGACAAGTACGAAACAAGCAGTGCTCTGGGGATCTCCCTTTCCTCTCTTTACCGTAAGCTGGATAAAATGCAGCAGCAGGCGACAACCGCCTGATTTCCACTCTTTTTCCCACTTCCGGGAACAACCGATTCCCGGAAGTGGGAAATGCTCCCTTTTTTCTCCCCTCCTGACAATTTTTACCTTCTCCCCCGTGGCACAGTATTTGATGTTTGTACTGTTGATTCAGTTCACACACACATCGCCACTAGCCTAAGAGGAGTCCACTACAATGAAAAGCAACGAGCGTTACAACGATTTTCTGAATTTCTCTCTCAGACGGATGCTTGAGTCCGCAGCTCTCTATGAAAGTCAGGCGAAGCTGTGCGGCGATCAGCCTAGCAAGCTCTTTCTCTACTATCTGGCATCCAAAAAACGGGTACAGTACGTACAGATTGAAAAGGCGAACGAAGCCTTGAGAACCGCAGACACTGAAAGTGACGAAAACAGCTATATCTTTGCTGAACTGGTTCCCGAAAACACCGATTTATCCAAAATGAGCATTTCAGAAATCCACTCTCTTGTGCGCAGAAAGGCCGAGCAGGAATTCAATCTGTTCATCGATCTGGCCTCTTTCGAGGAAGACACACCTACCAAAAAGATGCTCATAAACCTGAGCAAAATGGCAAAACAATTCAATAACGACATCGATACGGGCTATGCTCTTTTTGCCTGCAGAAACAAAACAATCAGAATTCCCACAAAACCCAAAAACAAAATGCCCATCCTCGCTCAAGCCTGAATCTACAGTCGGAAAGAGCGCCAGGGGTGAGATCCCAGAACTTTTTTCTCTTAATCGACAAAAGCTGGATCATTCTCCTGACGCTCACAGCATGGACATTCACCCAATGCATACTCCCCGGGCGTTTGCCCTTTTTGGATACCACATACAGCTGGAAACTGGGAATTCTCGGTGCTGCCGGAGTTCTTCTTACCGTTTTTCTTCATGAAATCGGCCATACTGCCGCCGGCAGGCTGACCAGAACAAAGAGAACGCTTTCCTCCATTTACATTTTCGGAGCAGTAGAGAATGATTTCCTAAGCGCATCTCACAACACCTCGACCGGGAAAGCGGTTTCGGTGCTGGCGGGACCATTCACAAGCCTCCTTACCACGCTTCTTTGGTATCTGCTGATGCTTGCCACCAGAGATTCAGCTCTCAATGAAGCGGTCACGGTTCTGCTCTACCACCTTGCCTGTTTTTCCTTTCTGTTAGGGGTAATCAATTTTATTCCCGCAACTCCTTTGGATACGGGATATGCATTACGGCCATTTCTGAACGCGAAGCTTACCCGCATCCAGGATGTGTTCTCAGATGCAACTGGTACACTGTTTATCCTTTGCGGTCTGACTGCAGCTCTCAGGGGATATCTTGTTTACGGAATTTGGCTTTTTATACCCGGTATATACCTTTTCGCTGCAATGCGAACAGCGGATATGCGCATTCGAAACCGAAATTTCCTGAGAGGGGAGAAAACCGGATACCACATGAGCAGAAACCCGGTAACTGTTCCCGGCAGGATCACTCTTAAGCGCTTTTTAAGGGAATACATCCACAAATACAATCTGGATGTGTACCCCGTCTGTGTTCCCGCCTCACCGGT
This sequence comes from Chitinispirillaceae bacterium, assembly GCA_046546375.1. GTDB lineage: Bacteria > Fibrobacterota > Chitinivibrionia > Chitinivibrionales > Chitinispirillaceae > JAEZKC01. The sequence continues at coordinate 74,207 of JBKGXV010000007.1, forward strand.
CCGGTTCATAAGAGTCAGCGCACTGCGTACCGTTTCTCCGGAGAACTGGGATAACAGAAAAGTTTCGGAGCTTTCAACTCTCTGCACGGATGAAAACAGCGTAACCTGTGAAACTGATATAATGGATACTCTCGAGATGATGCGCACCACTTCATGTAAAATTATAATCGTCACAGACCAGAAGGGGAATCTGCAGGGAGTCGTGAGTTATAAAGATCTGCTGCATTTTCTGTCGCTGAAACTCCACCTGAACGAACACTGCCCCGCTCCCTAAGTGCTGACAGGCTGATTCCCAAAGAAAAGACTGCGGAGCATGCACCCTGCCATCTCCTGAAATCGAGACTTGTTCACAGTACAACAGACCAGAAAAACCGATTTGCGACACCTCCCAAATTGAAAAAGCACTTTCTCAATTCGGGAACTGTTTTCGGATCTGAGACAAAAAACCTTCCGCATATTACAACGGAAGGCCTGTTGGACTGGATTTTTTTTGATCTCCCACTCTCCGGGCATGGAATCCCGGGTGGAAGAGGCAAAGGTTCAGGAACCCGACCCGAGATCCTCCATTATGCTGCGCGCGGCGTTTTTGCCCGCACCCATAGCCAGAATCACTGTTGCAGCTCCGGTTACGATATCTCCCCCGGCATACACTCCTTTTTTGGAAGTGCGGCCATCGGATTCATCGGCATTGATGGTGCCCCATTTGGAAACCTCCAGATCGGGTGTGCTGTCAGGGATAAGAGGATTGGGCTTGTTTCCTATAGCAATGACCACCACATCACTGTCCAGAACGAACTCGCTTCCCTCGACGGGTACAGGGCGCCTTCTTCCCGAGGCATCGGGCTCTCCAAGCTCCATTCGGATGCATCTGACCCCTGTCACCTCTCCTTTTTCTCCGGAGAGGATCTCCACCGGATTACACAGGAGGTGAAATTCGATTCCCTCTTCCTTGGCGTGATGGATTTCCGCATTACGAGCAGGCAGTTCCGCCTCACCCCTTCGGTATACAATCATGGACTTTTCAGCACCGAGCCGCAGGGCGGTTCTCGCGGCATCCATCGCCACATTTCCTCCCCCGACAGTAATGGCCCGTTTACCCTTCAGAATGGGAGTGGAAGCCCCGTCGGAAAACGCTTTCATCAGATTGCTTCTGGTAAGATACTCGTTTGCGGAGTACACGCCGATACTGTTCTCGCCTTTGATTTTCATAAACGAGGGCAACCCGGCACCTGAACCCACAAACACCGCATCGAACCCCTCTTCGTCAAGCATTTCATCAATGGTGGCGGTTTTTCCCATGATGAAGTTCTTTTCAATTTTCACCCCTAAATCGGTCAGATACTCTATTTCTTTTCTGACGATTTCTTTAGGGAGACGGAATTCAGGAATTCCATACACGAGCACTCCCCCCGCCTCGTGAAGTGCCTCGAAAATGGTTACCTCGAAACCTTCCTTCACAAGTTCACCAGCGCAGGTAAGACCGGCAGGGCCCGACCCCACAACAGCCACTTTCTTTGTGTTGGGAGCTTTCTTTTCCGGAAGCTTCACGACACCGTTTTCACGTTCCCAGTCAGCTGCAAAGCGTTCCAGATTACCTATGGCGACAGGGTCACCTTTTTTACCCAGGATACAGCGGATCTCGCACTGTTCCTCCTGAGGGCACACTCTTCCGCATATTGCGGGAAGAGTGTTGGTTTCCTTTATTTTCCGGGCGGCGGCGGCAAACTCTCCCTCGGCAATCAGTCCGATGAATTCGGGAATTTTGACATTCACCGGACATCCCCCGACACAGAGGGGCTTTTTACACTGGAGGCAGCGCTTTGCCTCCGCAACGGCCTCTTCTTCTGTATAGCCGTAGGGAACTTCTTTGAAATTCCCTGCCCTTACCATGGGGTCCTGTTCCTTCATTTCCACGCGGGAAAACCTGTCATTTGCACTCTGCTGTGTTGTCATCGCGCACCTTCCAATCTACAGGCGTGATCATCTTTAGCCTTGTTTTCAAACGTCCTGTAACTGTTGAGTCTCATCATCAGCTCGTCCCAGTCGATGCCCGCGGCATCGAACTCCGGACCGTCAACGCAGGCGAATCTTGTCTCTCCGCCGACCGTGACACGGCACCCGCCGCACATACCTGTTCCGTCTATCATTATGGGATTGAGCGAGGCGAATGTCTTGATTCCCGCCTTGACGGTAAGTGAAGTGGTCACTTTCATCATCATCACCGGCCCGATCACGAATGCGGCATCGAACGTCTCTCCTTCACCCACAAGATTCTCAAACACATTGGAGACAAAACCCTTTGTTCCTTCGGATCCGTCATCGGTGGCAATGAACATTCGATCACTCTGAGCGGATATTTCATCTTTAAGAATCAAAAGATCACTGCTGCGTGCTCCCAGAATGGAAGTAACCTCGTTACCTGCCCCGTGAAGTGCGCAGATGATGGGATAAAGCGGAGCGACACCCACTCCCCCTCCGATACAGAGCACTTTCCCGAAATTCTCGATGTGAGTGGGTTTCCCCAGCGGTCCCGCCAGGTCAAGCACCTCGTCGCCCTCTTTTAAATTCTGCAGCACCAGGGTGGTTTTTCCCACTACCTGGAAAATAATTTCAATCCACCCCTGTTTAGCATCCGCATCGGCTATGGTGAGTGGAATGCGCTCGCAATTCTCTGTGGGTCTGAGAATGATGAACTGCCCAGCTTTTCTCTTCTTGGCAATCCGGGGCGCTTGGAGACGAAAGCGCCACACCGCTTCGGACAACTGCTCTTTTTTGAGGATTTTAGCCATGATGGGTTCCCTCCCTAGGTTCAATAAAAAAGCCCAGCAACCGCGTTCACGCGCGATAGCCGGGCATCATCTTCGACACCTCACTTCAGGAACGCCGTTGTTCCCGATAAGCGCACACTGTTGTTTATTAGTAAATCGATAGAAATCCAGTTTTAATACTTTTGTATTACGGACATCGCACACGGATTGATGCCGTAAATTTGAAACAGACTCAGATTCCGGCCTCTTTTCTGATCTGCTCCACCATATCTGTCTTCTCCCAGGTGAAATCGGGGAATTCGCGACCGAAATGCCCGTTACGTGCCGTTTCGATGTAGATGGGACGCTTCAGATCGAGTTTTTTGATGATGGCTGACGGGGTCAGGTCAAAAAGTTTGATAATGATTGCACAGATTTCGTGATCGGAAAGTTTGCCTGTTCCAAACGTATCCACATGAATGGAGAGCGGTTGGGCTACTCCGATCGCATAGGAAAACTGTATCTCACAATGGGTCGCCAAACCCGCGGCCACCACATTTTTTGCAACCCAGCGGGCAGCATATGCAGCACTTCTGTCCACCTTTGAAGGATCTTTTCCGGAAAAAGCACCTCCGCCGTGAGCACCATAGCCCCCATATGTATCCACAATGATCTTGCGCCCGGTTACACCGGAATCTCCGTGAGGTCCTCCGATCACGAACCGACCGGTAGGATTTATATGGAAAATCGTTTCAGTATCAAGAAGATCCGCCGGTATGATCTTATTTATCACTTTTTCAATCATATCCGCCTTTATCTGCTCATAGGACACGTCCGGATCATGCTGAGTGGAGATAACCACAGTGTCTATCCGTTTTGGAGTCAGATCATCGTACTCCACTGTTACCTGAGATTTGGAATCGGGACGGAGGTAGGGAATTTCATTACTCTCTCTGAGTCTTGTAAGCTCCTCGACCAGCCTGTGGGCATAATGGATAGCCAGAGGCATGTAAGTTTCAGTTTCATTGCAGGCAAATCCGAACATGATTCCCTGATCACCCGCTCCCTGGGTTTTATAAAGCCCCTCTCCCTCGGAAACGCCCTGGGAGATATCGGGGGACTGCTGATGAAGGGACACCTGAACGCCACAGCTGTCTGCCTCGAAACCCAGTTCGGGTCTGTGGTAACCGATTTTCCGAATAGTCTTTCTTACCACATCCTGAATGTCCACCACCGCTTTGCTGGTGATTTCACCGGCAACCACAACCAGTCCGGTGGTAACCAGCGTCTCGCAGGCTACGCGGGACTCGGAATCCTGAGCAAGCATGGCATCAAGAATAGCATCAGAAATCTGATCACAGACTTTATCGGGGTGTCCCTGGGACACACTTTCTGAGGTAAAGAAACGACGCATCGATCCTCCTGAAAAAAGATGATTTCTAAAAATGATTACTAAAATAAATTGATGGAAAGCGTCTCTACAAGAAGAGTTACACTATTGTAATATACGATCAGGCCACCGTCAGGCCTAAGCTTTTCCTGCAATATAGTTCTCGATCAACTCCAATAGAGGGATGTCATGTTTTGCGCAGATCCGTTTCAGGTCCTCATATTCCGGTTTACTGAACGCCTTCCCCGCAAAAGAGCACCTCTTCTCCTTCACGTTTTCACCCATAAAGGAGGTATCCGCAGATGATCGACAGGCAGTGATCCGGTCCAGAATCTGCCACCGAAGCCCCAAAGTACGGGTGTGCTGAATCACAAGCTGAGCCAATTCATCTTTCAACCCAGAACTGCAGAGCAGTGTCAGTTTGTACCCGGGACGCCCCTTTTTCATGAAAATCGGGGTGAATGAGACATCCAAAGCGCCTCTTTGAAGAAGGAGCTCCGCCACGTGTCCCATTATTTCACCGGAGATGTGATCCATATCGGAATCGATCTGACAGATCCTGTCACGGTTCACATCTGCTTTTTTCTCCACCAGCGAAGCCCTGAGTATATTGGGATGATCTGAAAACTCCTTGTCTCCGCAACTGTAGGCCGTTTGAACTGTTCTGCCGTTCATTCCCGAGGTCTGGGTACCGAGCACCACCAGTAAGGCCGCCGCTGTGGGGGTGAGAAGTTCGGAGCTGACCGGAAGAGAACGAAACGCAAGCCCGCGGATCAGTTCCGCGGTCGCCGGAACGGGAACCGGCATGACACCGTGCTCGGTTCTGACCGTCCCCTGCCCGTCGGTTATCACGGAGAATTCAAAGGAGTCCACCCCGAGCTTCTCCATAGCCAGGCTGGTACCCAGAATATCGACAATTGTGTCCACAGCACCGATTTCATGGAAATGCACCCGCTGCTTTTCAATTCCGTGCACCGCAGCTTCCGCCTCGGCAAGCCTGTCCAGAACGGCAGCACAGCGGTCAACCACCTGTTTGGAGAATTTTCCCCTGTTTATGATTTCGACAAGCTGATGAATATGCCGGTATTCTTTCTGCTCTCCCCAACTCACACGCAGATGGCTGCATTGAATACCGTGACGTTTGGCATCCTCCGTTTTTACTGTCAGGCCCTTGATATCCAGCTTGTCGAACTGTTCCTGGAGAAAAGAGAGATCCACTCCAAGCTTGATAAGAGAGGCCAGAATCATATCCCCCCCGGCACCGCTCATCAGATCGAAAAAAACAACACGTTTCATACCATCACCTTATTGAGAAACTGCAATTTCATAATGTAGATTTTACATGCAGACAATTCCAGTAGCATGATTAAGTGAAA
>JBKGXV010000008.1:0-71073 GCA_046546375.1 Chitinispirillaceae bacterium
ATGAAATCCAGGCTGATACTTGTTGAAGGAATCCCCGGGGTGGGAAAATCGACAACCCTTTCCTACATAAAAAATATCCTCGATGACATGAATATCCCCTCCAGGTTTTATTACGAGGCGGACATTGATCATCCTGCAGATTATGAGGGAGTGGCCTGCCTCGATAAGGAGGATTTTTCCCGGCTGAAATCAAGATACAGACTAAACAGAACTGTTCTTAAAGAGAATGTCGTGAAAAAGGAGGGAAAATACTTCATAAGCTACAGAAAAATGATACAGGGTATTCAGTCTCCTTTGTCTGAAAAGCTGTTCAGAGAATTGTCAATTCATGATGTATACTTTCTTCCCCCTGATGACTACAGCAGTATTTTCAGAAGCAAATGGCGTGAATTCGTCCGGAAAAGCCAGGCAAAAAATGAAATTACCGTTTTCGAGTGCAGTTTTTTTCAGAACCCTCTCACAATGCTGGTCAGGCACAACGCGGGTGAGTCATACATCCAGAAATTCTATAATCAGCTAACGGAAATTGTGGAAAGCATGAATCCTGTACTGATTCTGCTTCTTCAGGAGAATGTGGGCGAGACCCTGGAGCGAATCAGCCGGGAAAGACCCAAAGAGTGGCTGGATTTCGTTATCAGGTATGTGACAAGGCAGGAGTACGGCAGGGAGCATCAGCTGGAAGGATTTGCCGGAATGGTTGATTTTTACAAAGCTTTGAGAATTCTCGAGTTGAGATTGTTTGAAAAACTGGACTTCAAAAAACTGTACCTCAGTAATCCCCAGTTGAATTACGAGAACAGCCGCAGAAAGATGGAGGAATTCCTGAAAAAGGTTCTGTGAAATTTTTGCGAATCTGTCGGTTCAGGAGTTTGTGGATTTTTTCTGAAAATGGTCGCCCCCTGCGGGGCGACCGGAGAAATCGGGGAACACATTGTCCCGGTTTTGAAACACCTGTAAAGGGACGACTGCTTTGCGGTAGGGAACAATGCTGCATCTGGGATACAATATCCATTTTGCACCCGGCATGACATATACCTCGGGAAGGCATTCTTCATTCTGAACTGCTGACCTCGTTTCGTTTCTCGTCTCGGAGGTGTTATCAAAATTTCAGCAGTTTTTCAGAGGGCCTGGGATATGGTCTCCGAGAAAAAACCTGTATTCCTCAGTAATTCGTTTCCATAACGAAGCCCAGCTGCTCTCTCAGATCGTTTATCTCTTTTTGCCAGAAAGTGTCGTTTCCCCAGTCGGGGAAGTTGCGACGGAACTGAAAATCGTTTCTCTGTCTGCTGCACCAGGAAAGAAAGTAGATCATGCGCATGGCCCGCAGCGGCTCTATGCAGCGCAGTGTGCTTCTGTCAAAGTCCCGGAACTGCCGGTAGCCCTCCAGAAACAGCTCTATTTCCCTTGGACAGGCATCCACCCTGTCGGGAAGAAGAAGCCACAAATCCTGAACCGGTGGTCCCATGGCCATGTCATCGAAATCAATCAGCAGGTAGCCCTCTTCCAAACGGTCGAGGATGTTTCCTCTGTGACAGTCGCCGTGAATCCGGATGTTGGTGATGTTTTCGAAAAAAGGAGCACTGATTTCTATAATGCGCATTGCAGTGGTTCTGTACTGATCGGCGAATCTTGAGGGAATCACCTCCGAGCACAGGTATTCCACATCCGACAGTGTGGATGTACGGGGGGAAATGGTAATTCTTGAATCTGCACTGCGCTTTTCTCCGGCCAGATGCGTTCTGCCCAGAAGAGAACCCAGTCTGATCCAGTCCGAATCATCGTTTATCTCCAACTGGCGCCCGGAGCGCTTGGGGAAAACAGCAAATTGGATGTCTTCATGGGAACTCAGAGTCTCTCCGTTTCTGAAACAGACCGGGGCGACTACTGATATTTCCGCATCGCGGCAGTCCTGTATGAATCTGTGTTCATCGAGAATCGCCTCTCTGCTCCAGCGCCCGGGTCTGTAGAACTTCGCGACCAGTTTGGTATCATCGGTACAGCGCAATTCATACACCCGGTTTATATAACTGGGAAGCGGGTAGATAAATGAGGTCAACTTGAGACCCGCAGCCTGTTCCACCGCCTCCAGAACCGATTCCGGCATGAGTGTTTCAAATGACATAATTACCCGTTCTGTTGATGTTTATTCGCAGCATGTATCTTTCATGAGATTGCCTAATGTCTGCATGTCCAGACCGATTTTTCTGAACCGTTCATTCAGCTGAGTGCCCAGTTCGCTCTCCGGCAAAGTTTCAAGAATTACCGTATCCATACCCAGGTTGTCCAGTTCTTTGATCGTGCTGTGATAATTCGCGGCAGCCTCGGCAATATCTCCTGCAGGGGACAGCGTTTTTATCTTGGTGTAACCTTTATGGTTCATTTCCGGGCCGAAGGTGATAAGCCCGACTTTTCCCGCCCCGGTTTTATTGCTGACAGAATAAGAGTTGGCGTTTGTGATCAGAAAAGGGGTTCTGGTGTGCATTCTGAGAAATGAACTGTTCCGCTTATCGGAAGCACTCTCGTTCAATTCGCCGATGACTGCCATAATGTCGTTCTTCTTTACAGCCCCTTCCTTTATCATCACGGGCCTGTCTGGATTTACAAAAGATACAGTTGTCGGATTGGAGCTGATAAAGCCTTCTGTTTTGCAGCTGATCTCCTCATCTGTACCATCGGCAGATGAATGCCCGTCTGATGGTTGACATGAGGCAAGTGGGGTTTCTGCATTTTTGAGCAGTTCTCTGAACTGCGGATTCGAAGGCATGTTGATTGTGATGTTTGCGCTGGAATCGTGAAGGACTTCCGGAACATCCGGAGAACTTTTCAAAACGATATTGAGCTCTCCGGGCCAGAATCTCGAAGATACCTCGTAAGCTTCAACTGGAAATTCCTCTGATAAACTGAGTATATCGAAACGGGAATGAACATAGATGATCAAAGGATCGGACAATTTCCGTCCGGTCCGCTGAAAAAGCCGGGCAATCCCGAGAGCACTGTATGCGGATGCACAGAAATGTGTTCCGGATTCCGTATCGACAGTGAGTATCGCACCCCTTTGCAGTTTTGGTTTCAAGTTATCCATTCATTCCCCCTTATCGTATTTCAGAAAAGATGTGTGCTGAAAAAACACTGCTCACCTGACAACGTCTGATAGTTCTTCTGCGAGGATTTTCTCATCCTGAATGAAATGAGTGTTGAATCTGCCGCTTCTGAATTTCTGATTGTCCATGATTTTCAGATGCATGGGCACAGTGGTTTTGATGCCGTCGGCACTGAATTCTTTCAGAGCACGAATCATGCGTGAAATGGCTGCATCTCTGTTTTCTGCATGAATTATGAATTTGGCAATGAGAGAATCATACTGGTGCGGTATGCTGTACCCTGCGTAAATATGCGAATCCACTCTCACCCCCGGGCCACCGGGAAGAACCAGACTTTCGATTTTGCCCGGGGAGGGCATGAATCCGTCGAAAGGATCTTCTGCATTTATCCGGCACTCGATCGAGTGGCCTTCATGGAATATGTCCTGCTGTGTGAATGGTAACTTCTCACCCGCTGCAACCAGGATCTGGTATTTTATTAAATCCACATCAGTGCAGAGCTCCGTAACAGGATGCTCGACTTGGATACGTGTGTTCATTTCGATGAAATAGAAGCGGTTCTGATCATCAACAATGAATTCCACTGTTCCCGCTCCCGCATAGGAGGTTTCCTTGGCCAGTCTGACCGCTGCTCCAAACATCGCTTCTCTTGTCTTTGGAGGCAGAAACGGTGCGGGACTTTCCTCCACCAGTTTCTGATGACGGCGCTGGATGGAGCAGTCTCTCTCCCCCAGTGCCACCGCATTCCCGAAACCGTCTGCCAGAATTTGCACCTCCACATGCCGGCCGACTTCGATATACCGTTCGATATACACACTGTCGTTTCCGAAAAAGTTTTTCGCTTCGGTACGTGCGGAGTGAAGATTGTCCTCCAGCTGGGATTCATCAGTGACGATTCTCATTCCTTTCCCGCCACCTCCAGCTGCAGCTTTTATAATGAGAGGAAAGCCGGTCCGAAAGGCAATCTCTCTTACCTCCTGATCTGAATCGACAGCACCGTGGCTTCCGGGAATTACAGGTACCTGGGCTGACAGAGCGGTTTTCACTGCGGCAATTTTGTCACCCATTCTGCTGATGGTGGCATGGGAGGGCCCGATGAATTTCATACCGTGGGCTTCCACCAGCTCTGCGAATTCATGGTTTTCGGACAGAAACCCGTACCCGGGGTGGATTGCATCTGCTTTGGCTACCTTGGCTGCAGTTATGATTTCATGTTTGTTGAGATAGGTTTCGTGCAGGGTTCCTTTTCCCAGACAGAATGCCTTGTCTGCCAGTTTTACATGCAGAGAATCCTCATCGGCCAGAGCGTATACTGCCACCGATTCGATTCCCATTTCTTTGCAGGTGCGGATCACCCGCAAGGCGATTTCGCCCCGGTTTGCAATCAGAATGCGTCTAAGCACTTGGACACTCTCTTTCTGTGTTCTGATGATGGTTTTAGGAACGTCAGGTGATTACCCTCGGCGCTGCTTTCACGAAAAATATAGAAGTTACGGATTGATATTGTCAAATTAAACTGTGTTTGGGCTCGATTGCCTCCTGTCCGCCATCTTAAGAAAATGGTAAAATGGAAGGAGAATACAATAAGTGTGCCGAACAAAATCCACGCGGAGGAATAAAAACGGCGGGAAGAGTACAAAGAAAAGCCCCGGGAAAAACCCGGAGCTTTTATTGTGAATATGGCGGTCTGTGGATTTACTCGCTTATCGGTTCTTTTGCAGCCTTTTGAGCCCCTTCCTTGGTGAAGGAAAAAGCTATTATGGGCTTATCCTCAGAGCCCTGCTTGAGGATCTCCTCACCGTAATAATCCTTCAGTTTGAATTCCCTGAGAAGGAATTTTTTGGGCATTTTCGGTGTACCCTCCACATTTATGAAGAATTCACCTTTTTTGCCGTTTTTCAGGGACACTTTCATTCCGAAATCATAGATGTAGTCGATACTGTCGATTTCGATTTTGAACTCGCCCTCATCGTTTATCATCATCATACCCGGAAGGCTTGAGGCTTTTCCTCTCGAAGAATAACCGTTTCCTTCGATATATCCGCTGGAGAGGAGCTGAAAGTTGAGGCTGGCATCAATAGTCTGCTCTCCCTCACCCGGGAACTCTCTGACCAGTTTCACATCATGATTTCCCAGGAAAACAGTCCAGAATCTGGCCTGCTTCACCTTCTGGTTCACATCGACATACCAGATCTTTCGCTCGATTATGGACCGTGCGAACACAAGGCTTGCGGCCATCATAACCAGAGACAGTACTAAAATCAAAGAACGTCCTGAGCGTTTCATCACTCCTCCTGTTGTGTAATTAATTCGTTTAAACCGGGTCTGATTTGTTTATCAATATAACCTAAAATCTATTTGTACGCAATTTAATCCCTGCGGTTCAACTCACACCTTCTTTTGATATGGACGCACCCAAAAGGAAAATCAGCTCTTGTGACGCAGAGTGACTTCTCTCCACAATCCGCTCTCACTGTCTTTCACCAGCTTTATCTGCGGCGTTTCACCCCCGTCGAAGACCACCAGCTCCTTTTCTGAAATGGTGGTCTTCCCGTATAAAGTAACCCCCAATTTTCTGATTATTCTGTATTGGGTGATCAGAAAGTCCTTCATCTTCTCATACTCATCACGGCTTTCGTTGAAGGAGAAAAAAAGCGTGTTCACATTCTGGGACTTCAGGTGCTCGTAGATCCTTACCGGCAGTGCCTTGAGCTGCCTGAGGGAATTATAGGTGTTTTTGACGAATATCGAGTTTCTGTCGGTGAAAAGCACATAGGAGAAGACCGCTTCCGGAAAAATCTGGCGCAAAGGGACGAACAGGTTGTTCACAAGGTCGTCACAGTTTACATTGACCTTTTCAAGCTTGCTCTCCAGAACGAGAATATGTCTTTTGCCCCCGTAGCGGTAATCGAAGAAACCGTCCAGTTCTTTTATGTTTTCATATCCGTATTTGCCTTTCCCCGTCTGCTTGAGAATGATGAGATTGGGATAGCTTTGGATTTTCAGAACATATTTGTCCGTATGTGCGACAATGAAATCGTCTCGGTTCTGAGGGTCGAACCGTCGGTCGAAAATTCCACCTGTTCTGCCGTTTTTGCTCCAGTGTTTCAGGAAGTATTTGGTGATACGTCTGGCGATTCTTTCCGTGATTTCACCCAGAATGTTGCCTTCCGCCGCTTTATCCCAGGGGTAGGGAGAGTTGAGCATATCCGAAACAGTGATTATGGGGTAGCTGCAGTCATTGATGCAGTATTCAAGCAGAATCTTGTCATAGGTAGAAAGCTGGTCGTTTATGGCATCGTTTAAATTGTGCAGTTTGTATGTCCCGTTTACTCCATGACTTCTTTTTATGGAATAGATTCCATGAGGTCTGGATGAGGGGAACCATTTGATCGGTGAAAAAGCCCGGAAGGGATTGGATGACGTTGCAGTTCCTGAGTTTATCTGGTATGCTGACATTTCTCTTCCGGCTCCGTCACCTGCTGGAGTAGTGAAGTCTCAACCATATTCCGTGTGAAGAGTTGTTCACAGGCACATCGAGATCTTTGGGCTGCTTGAGATATGTTCTGTAGGTGTAGTCGAGGGTAAGCGCACGGCTGAGGCGCCATGAAATGGTGCTGTTGAATTCATAGTCGGGTGAATCAAAGCGGTTTTCCGGCATTATCGGTGCAAACACCTTCAGTTCGCTTTCCGCACTGGCGTAAAGGCCCAGCCTGAGGGTGAGGCTTATCGAGGCTTGAGGTCCGAATTCAAAAATGTCCACTTTGTCTTCGGGGTAGAGAATCACACTTTTTTCCACTCTGGACTGGTAGGTTAAAGAGTCATCGGAATCGTACTTCACTTTGGATGGCTCAACGACTCTGTACCGATCCAGGTATCTGGAATAGGAACTGCCTACACCCAGGCGTGCTTTGGCCTCGAACACGCGCATTGTGGCCAGATCCGCATTCACACCTGCTCCGATATCGGTGATGGACGGAGAGAAGGCGGGTTCGATTTTGTGGGTCCTGCTGGAATCGAATCCTTCTTCGGGTCTGAAGTAGTTGTTTGAATCCACAAAGCAGAACCAGTTCTCCTTATTGCGCTTGATCTTTTCGGGGAGAAAATTGGAATTTACTTCCACTCGGGCATAGGGGCCGATCCATTTGAAAATTCTCCAGATCAGCATACTGTTGAGAATCATTCTGTCCGGATTGCTTATCATGTTTGGCAGATCCCAGTCGGTGATGTTGAAGCCCTCCTCAAGTCGCAGCCGGGTATTCCATTCCACTGGTTTTTTCCGGTACATAAGCCAGGAATCAGAAAGCAGTCCGAGAGTGAAAGTCGTTTCGCTATTATCTCTCTGGTGGTCTGTTTCGGCACTGAATTGAACGCTTCCTCCAATATTTGAACCGTACCGCCAGCTGGGTGTTATATTGGTGCTGGCTGAAAGCTGCACCGTTCCGCCACCCTGAATGCTGAGGTCGTCGGAGTCTTGAATCAGCAGAAATCGGGTGAATTCGCCCGGTACCAGTCGAACAGTAACGAAATTGGTGAGTGTGTTGTAACCATCCCCCACACCGAAAATCTTGTAAATACCCGGTTTGAGTATCCAGGTTTTGACCGTTTCTCCCATATCGGGACTTGCGCCGTAGCCTCTTCCGTAGGGGTCAAATACATCGAGCCGTGCCAGTTCGTATTCACCTTTGATGGGTACGCCCTGCTCATCCACAATTTCAATCACCAGACCGGACCAGTCGGGAATAAGAGGCTCGACCTGTCCCTCCTTGACTTGGATCTGTTTGACAATGCGCTGTTTGTGTGTGCCGCTTCCCAGAATCACATAATATTTGCCCGGTTCGAGAGTGTAGGTGCGGCCGGTTTCTCCTGAGAGTACGAAATCACCGTTTGGGTCTATTATCTCCATATCCGGTTCATAATTTGTCTCTGAAAAACGCGGTATGAAGATCCCGCCTTTACCGAAAGGGATTATGGTCTGATTTGCAGCCTGCTGGACCGAGAGGGGTGGTGCATCCCAGGTCTTCATTGCCGAATCAAGCCAGAATTTCTGCCTGATCGGGTGTTCGGTAAAAAGAGAGTCCTCTTTCTGCTGGGAGGTGTCGGGATCGCTTGTGGCCCAGTTGAGATATTCCTGGGTGAGCTCCTCGCCGGGGAGATCGGGGGGCAGTTCGGCATTCGCTGCCAAGGTGAAAACCAGGCAGCAGAACATAAACCGCACGGTCAAACCTGATGAGGTGTTTCTTCTCACCGTATGCTGCCTTTCATCCCGGAGGTGTCCGAAATCAGTTGAGGGCCGCTCTCAAGCTTTTTCGTCTCGGTTGTTGAAACGTCCTCTATACCGTATTCCGCGGCCAGTCTGGAGTCGATATCGATAACAGCCTGGTTGAATATCACCTCCATGATTCGTGACATCTCTCGTATCATGTATTCCGGTTCCCTTCGGTACACTCTCTTTCTGAAATCGAAATGACGGCTGTACATGCTTTTTCCATCCGATAGCCTGATCAAGTTTATGCGCATGGCGATGTGGGCGAACAGAATATCTTCACTGTCATATTCCTCCAGCGCTTCGATTCTGCCGGTGATTTCATACTGCGGCTTTCTCCCTTCATCATAACGGCGCACGATGGAGTTTACCAGATTAGTGGAGCTGATATGCTTGAAGAGCTGGTCTGTAACCATTCGGCTGGGCTTTACCGCCCATAGCCGGTAGTAGTAATAGCGAAGTTCGAACGGACTCAGACGGTATACTATCTGGGAGCGGTTGTAGGCTTCCTCGATAGAGAACTCCTTAAGCCGGATCACATAGGGGTAGGGCATCTGCAGTGCCCGGTCTTTCAAGGGGGCTGGCACATAGTTGAGCATATAGTACTGCTTGTAGGGGATTTTCCCGCACTGAAGTGAAAGCAAAGCAGTAATCATGCAGCATAGAAGTGGCGCTGTTTTGAACTTTTTCATCGTATCACCCTTTCTCTCTGCTCACTTTTAAGCAGCAGTGAGGGGTTTTCGGACAACATTCTGGTGAGCTGATTGGCGTTTTCAGCGGTTTCACGCAGATTTTCCATACTGACGGAGAAATCCTCCCGGGTCTGCATAACCATAAGCGAGAGCTGATCGCTCAGGTTTTTCATGGACAGTGCCGTGGAGTCTGCCCGGGTGAGTATGGCGGCGAGATCATCACCCTTGACATTGTCACTGAATCTGCCGGTGACCTGTTTGACATCTTGGGTGATCCCGGTAACCTGGGTGATAAGTTCTTCACTTGATGATGCCATCCGGTCAACCTTTGGAGTGACGTCGCCGAAGAAGGTTTTGGCATCCGTGCTCATAGTGGCTACATTGTCCACAATGGTTTTGATCGACCTGAGGCTGTCGGGATGTGTGATTGTGTTGAGCTGATTGAGCAGAAGTTCCACTTTCTCCGCAATGACTTCCGCTTTCCCGGTTATATTGGCCATCATGGAGGTGCGGGTGGGAATCTCGGAGCCGCTTTTCAGGACTTGGGATTCGTTGGAGCCTCCTGAAATTTCTATGTATTTAAGACCGGTAATACCCATAGCACCTGTCGTGGCATGCATATCCACTTTCATGGGAAAATCAGCATCCACTTCCAGAATCACTTTCATTTTGTCGAGATTTTCGGGAAAGTATGTGATTTTCTGCACTTTTCCTACGGGGACTCCGTTGAATTTGACATTTGCGCCCTGTTCCAGACCGCTTAGAGATTCACCCTCGAAAAAAGCGACATACGTTTTGCTTTTCGTGGTGAATTTCAGGCCCAGAGGGATAGCGATAAACACCGCCAGGATGAACAATCCTGCAATCATGAATATACCCAGCCTCACTCTTTGTGCTGCGGTAATGCTCATTTTGTATACTCCACATTGAAAACGGGTCCGGCTGAAGTTTCTTCCTCTGAGGAAACATTCGCATCGTGCCGTTTGAAAAAGTCCGCTATGGGGCCCTCGTCGAGTTCCAAGGCCTCTTTCAACGTTCCGTCGAAAAGCGGTCTGCCTTTATGTAAAAAAAGAATATTGTCAGCGATGTTTTCAATAGAAAACAATTCATGGGTAACCACTACTATGGTTATCCCCAGGTTTTTCCTAAGTTTGAGCAGAAGTTCATCGAGTCCCGCACTGGTCACCGGATCCAGTCCGGCGCTGGGTTCATCACAGAATACCAGGGGAGGATCCAGTGCCAAGGCCCGTGCCAGAGCGACTCTTTTGCGCATACCCCCGGATAATTCTCCCGGATAAAGGGATGCAGCGTGAGGAAGCTCCACCTGAATCAGTTTGTACATTACCATCTCCTTTATCAGTCTTTGAGGGAGATTGGTGTGCATCTCCAGGGGAAGAGCCACGTTCTGAGCGACGGAAAGGGAGCCCAGCAGAGCTCCGTTCTGGAAAAGAACCCCCACTTTACGCAGTAATTCAGCATCTTCGGGATCGTCTGGATCCCTCATCTCCTTTCCGAACAGTTTGATTCTTCCGGAATGGGGTTTGTTCAGCCCGACTATACTCCTGAGAAGAGTTGTCTTTCCGCAGCCGCTTGTCCCCAGTATGACACGGATCTCCGATCTGTCGAAGCGGGTTGTCACTCCGTTCAGAATGGTCCTCTCCCCGTAGCGGACCACCAGGTTTTCAACAGATACTATGGGTTCTTCCATGCGGGACATCTCCTGCAGTAATTATAATATGAAGGAAAAGAGTGCGTTGGCCACAATTATGATAAAAATCCCGGCAACCACGCTGGAGGTGGTTTCCCTTCCCACCGCGTCTGCACCGCCCCTTACTTTGAATCCGTGATAGCACCCTATCCAGATTATCAGCCAGGAAAAAACCAGCGATTTGAAACAACCCGAAAGGACATGTTCCATGAAAAGAGCCTTGGTCAAACCGTTCCAGAAAAGATCCGGGCTGACATCCAGATAAAGAATCCCGATGATGAATCCGCCGAAAATGCCTGTAGCGGTGGCGATTATGGACAGAAGGGGCATGGTGATGGAGATCGCCCAGAATTTGGGAACAACCACATACTGAATGGGATTGAGCCCCATGGTGCGCAGAGCGTCAATTTCCTCTCCGACCACCATGGTTGCGATTTCAGCCGTCGTGGCGCTTCCGGTTCGGCCTGCCAGTATGATGGCAGTGAGCAGGGGCCCCATCTGCTGAACCATGGTGATACCTATGAGGGGAGCAAGGAATACTCCGGCACCGTATGCCCTCAGCTGGATCGCGGTCTGCAGCGAGAGCACGATGCCGATCAGAAATGCAAGCAGCGCCACAATTCCCAGAGCTTTGAACCCCAGCTGGTACATCTCTTCGGTGAGGCCGCCCTTTTTGAAATCCTGCCGCTTCAGCGCACCGATCGTTCCCCAGTAGAGCATCTCCACGAAAACCGACAGGGCGATCTGTGCGGAGTGCCAGCTTGAGATCATACCATCGCCCAGTTTCTCCAGAAATCCCGCTTTCTGCTCTTCTGTTCCCTGCTCAGCGGGTATTGTATCGGTTCTGAGCTGGGTGTGGAGCTGGGGAGGGAGGTTTTGAAGAACGAGAGCGCCGCCCTGCTCTTTACGCAGATTGTGCAAAAGCCGCAGAAAGCAGATTCCCGAAGAGTCCATTTTTTTTGTTGAACCGAGATCGATCACCAGGCGTCCGGAGTGATTCTTCTTGAGAAGGTTGCAGCTCGATACCCAGTGACGATCCAGGAATTCAGGAGCTTTTATGATATCTTCGCTTCGATCTTCAGAAATTGTTGTAGGCATGGGCTGGGAAACTTCTGTTTTCCGGATCTGTTAA
This sequence comes from Chitinispirillaceae bacterium, assembly GCA_046546375.1. Classification (GTDB taxonomy): domain Bacteria; phylum Fibrobacterota; class Chitinivibrionia; order Chitinivibrionales; family Chitinispirillaceae; genus JAEZKC01. The sequence continues at coordinate 11,900 of JBKGXV010000008.1, forward strand.
ATTCATAAAAGCTTAAATATCAGGCACGGAGCAACCGTAATGACTTTTCGAGGCCAACAGTCAAATTACGCAGACGGCAGGTCTAAAATAAAATATATATGAGTGGTATCGTGAGTTGCCAATTTTTTGGTGAGCTCCAGGAGAGCCGGGGAGAACAGGTGCTTGACGGTTCGGGAATGCCTTGTTCGGGTTTTTTGTGCAGATTGCCATTCACTGTCAATGGTATCCTGTCCCGGATACAAGTCTTTGATACACAAGCGGTTACAGTGGTTGGATCGGGGAGGTGCAGCTTCCGTTCACTGCCGCGGAAAAATAAAGTCGTTGCATTTTTTTCTATTTGCCCATATATTATAAGCGCGTCGGCATCAATGAGTTAGTACTACTGACTTTTGAAGCCTACCCTCTTTCTTCCTTTTCCGAGGCGGAGGACCTAAACATATGCAGTTACCAAAATCGAGGCGGCGTCAGAAGCTACGGGAGAAAAAATGTCAGTATCCCGGATGCGGTAAGATCTTTTTCGGAATCCACATTTCCAAGTATTGCCCGGAACACCGGCAGGATCGGTATCGTATCCGGAAGCGGACCAAGCCCGAAGACGTCAACATCAAAAACCAGACTTTCAAACACACCTACACCGAGGTGATCACCATGGTGATGGACTGTGCTCTTGAAGGTTGTGACCATCAGTTCGAAGTGAAGATTTATCCCCGGCAGTATATCTATCCGAAGTACTGCCCTGAGCACCGCAACGAGTACAAACGTATTCGCCACCTGCAGCTCATTGGTCGCGAAGACCTGATTGAGAAAATGAAGACCGAAGGTGAAAGCGTTCAGATCGATCAGAAAAGTGCCAAAGAGGATAACGGGAAATCGAAGGCGGTCGGTGACGTGGCCTAGACAGGTTGCATAACACATAGCTGTTTGATTTTTAAGGGAGGCTGTTTTCAGTCTCCTTTTTCTGTTCTGGACTCGTGTACCTAGTTTTACCTTGGTTTTCAGCACATAAAATCCTATTTTCTAGTTGCTGCTGAATACACCACGTCTGTACCTGAGCAGATATTCGCAATTAAACATTTGGAAGCATAGTACAGTCATGAAGAACTATCACAACGAAGTTGCTAATGTCAGCCATGGCGTTGATAACTTTTTCAAAAAGACCTTTTCCAATGTACACGTCGAAGGGCCGCAGCTTGATGCCGAGGAGATTCAGAAAAGTCCTCTGATGATTGTAAGTACTCACCGAAGTCATGTGGATTACTTCTTTTTGGGGAATGCGCTTTTCTGGATGGGGTTCAAGAATTTGCGGTTTGCCGCGGGTGACAATCTCACAAAGCTTCCCTGGATCGGTCCCCGTTTCAGGGCTTTTGGAGCTTTCACCGTTTCCAGAGATAAGGGATTTGAGCGCAATTACGTGCGGAGTCTGTGCAAGCAGGTGGTGAAAATGCTCGAGAACAGAGATGCGATTCTGGTATTCCCCGAAGGGGGACGCAGCTACAGCGGTGCGATGCTGGATATAAAGGGTGGGATTCTCAATGCAGCGTTGATGACCCAGGCTGCCGATCCTCAAAAAGATGTGCATCTGTTTCCGGTGGCGGTCTCTTATGAGTGTCCGCCGGATGTTCCCTTCTTCCCCATGCTTCTCAAGGGTAAGAAGCTGCGTAGAAAATCCAATTCAATTTTCAAAAGAATTTTGGGGAACATCTATTATTTCGGGGCGGATATTCTGGCCTTTGTCCCGCTGCTTATCGCCCGCAAAACCGGACGAAAGTACGGTGAGATCTACATGGATTATCTTGCTCCCGTACCGGTGAGGTCATTGGTTGATCTGAAGGCAAACCGGATCAAGAATGCAAGGGATGAGTTCTCCGCTCACAGGGCTTCTCTGGAGAAGATCAGTAAAAAACTGCACAACACCTTCATTTCACTTTTCAGGCTGCTTCCCATTCATGTTGTTTCTGCTGCTCTCAAGGACAAAGAGACCGAGTGCTCTTTGGATGAACTTGAAAGCATCGCCGGAGACATGAGGAAGAGGGCTGTCAAGCAGAAAATGAATGTGAAGTCGATCCGGAATCTCACATCCGGGGAGCTGGTTCAAAAAGGGCTGGAGCAGCTTGGCAGAATAAAGGCCGTAAAAGTGAAAAACGGACGTGTGTTTGTTTGTAAGAACCACATTATCGATTACTTTTCATCTGCTCTCTTGGCACAGGAGAAAGCCTGATGTCTTTTGAACAGTATCTTGCAACCCCCGCAGTGGTCGACATCAGTTCTGAAGACAAAACGGAAACCCTGAAAGAGTTGGCCCTGGTATTATGCAAAGCTCAGAATATCAATAAACAAAAGGTCATAATTGAGGAGATCCTAAAAAGGGAGGAAAACGCATCGACGTTTGTAGGACAAGGCGTTGCACTTCCCCAGGCCAAAGGACCCATAAAAGAGGAATTCGCCATCGTTGTGGGCAGAAGCTTCCCTGGAATCAAGTATGATGCTGCCCGTAATGCTCAGGCTCACATAATAGTTCTTTTGGTTTCCCGGGAGGATGCTGACAATAACCGTCAGATACAGATCCTCTCCGAGCTGGCAACTTTTTTCAAATCCACAGAGATACGCGAACAGATTCTTTCCGAAGATGATGTGGTGGATCTGAGAATTCTCAGTACTGCTTTGAAGAAGGGAATGCTTGAAGAGAAGCTCCGTATTCCCCGTGCTCCGAAAAAAACTGCAGGGCCGGTTCTCAGTGCCGCAATGACTCTTGCCAGGGATTCAAAAGCAAAAGCGATCATGATTTTCGCCGATACGGTGAAGGATAACGATTTTCTGGATCAGATTCGGGCCAGAAACAAAATGATAATCGTGACCAGCAACAAGGCCAGATTCGATTTACCACAGGACAAAAGAGTACTCGGTGTTGTCCAGGCTCCTCCCATTCCCGCTTCCAGAACCGGACAGCTCAGAATAGGTATTCTGCTTGCGCTCTCGCGGGGTTTTCTCAATAGGGAAGACAAGGTGGTGTGTGTGTCAGGCAATTCCAGAAACGGCCTGTTTGACACGGTAGTGTCTATAGATATTGCCATGGAATACGAATTCTTCTTTCTTACTTCTCAGAGCCTACTTCCTCAGGATGTCAAACCGGAAGTGCTTGAAAGGGTAATCGGGCTGGCCGGGGAAATCGCAGTTGAGGGCCGGGAAGGCAAGCCTACCGGAACGATTTTCGTTCTTGGCGATACCAATACTGTAAATGCTTATGTGCGCCAGCTTATAATAAATCCTTTCAGAGGATACAGCGAGGCTGAACGCAATATCATGGATCCGGGGCTGGTGGAGACCATAAAGGAGTTTGCCTCGATTGATGGCGCATTTGTGGTCACAGGTGACGGGATCATCCTTTCGGCGGGAAGCTATCTGCGTCCCCAGCTCTCTGAAAGTCCCGAACCGCTTCCCGGAGGTTTCGGCGCCCGCCACGCTGCAGCTGCAGGCATAACGGGCTGCACCAAAGCTTTGGCCGTGACTATTTCCGAATCTACTGGAATGGTGAATATATTCATGAGCGGAGCCATAATGATGTCCCTTTCCAGGCCGGTGGTGCGGGAAAAGGATATGATTCACAGAGTGGTGTGACATAGAGCGTTTCAGTTTTTTTCGAAAAGTAAATCATTAATCTATCACCTTCATATGGAGCTACGTGCATGCAGAACATCTGGTATAACGACCGTTTCATGTCAGACTTTCTTTCTTCCGATGAAATCAGCCGCTACAACTCTTCCGTTGCTCAGGCTGAGAAACTTTTGAAGGACAGATCCGGTCCGGGCAACGATTTTCTGGGCTGGCTTGATCTTCCCACGCAAACAAGTGAGGATATGCTCAGGGCGATAAGCGAGAAAGCAGAGGAGATCAGATCTAAAGCGGATGTTCTTATCTGTGTGGGAATCGGCGGGTCCTACCTGGGGGCAAAAGCGGCAATCGAGTTTCTCTCTCCTTCCTTTGAAAACATGCGTAAACCCCAGGTCATCTTTGCAGGCCACACTATCAACAGTGACTATCTCTCCGACCTTCTGGAATCAGTCAAGGACAAGGAGGTCGCGGTGAATGTGATTTCAAAAAGCGGAACAACCACTGAGCCGGGAGTTGCTTTCAGGGTGATCCGTCAGTGGATGGAGCAACGTTACGGAAAAAAGGAAGCTGCAGCAAGAATCGTGGCCACCACCGATCCTGCCAAAGGTGCTCTGCGCAAACTGGCGAATGAAGAAGGGTACTCCGCGTTTGAAATTCCGGGTGATGTGGGAGGACGTTTTTCTGTGCTTACTCCGGTGGGTCTGTTTCCTATAGCTGTGGCCGGAATCGATATAAAGCAATTGATAGAGGGTGCCAAAGAGGCAATTGACTTCTGCAGCGGGGATTCAGTTGAAGACAATATGGCCGGCAGGTATGCGGCGATCAGGAATATTCTTTTCAGAAAAGGATATTCGACAGAGGTGATGGCTACTTTTCAGCCTCAGCTTCATTATATAAACGAATGGTGGAAACAGCTTGCGGGTGAAAGTGAAGGAAAAGATGGAACAGGGATTTTCCCTGCCGGTCTGGATTACACCACCGATCTTCATTCACTCGGCCAGTGGATGCAGGAGGGGGTTCGTTCGGTTTTCGAAACATTCATGATTCTTAAAAAGACAAGCAGGACAGTTCAAGTTCCCAAATTTGAGGATGACAGCGATGGTCTCAATTATCTTGCAGAAAAGAGTTTCGAGCAGATAAATGAAAAGGCTTTTCAGGGCACGCTGCTGGCTCATATGGATGGCGGGGTTCCTGCTGCCACTCTCATGCTCCAGGATCGTTCGGAGCGAACTCTCGGTCAGCTGTTCTATTTCTTTGAAAAGGCTATTGCACTTTCCGGATACATTCTCAGGGTGAATCCTTTTGATCAGCCCGGTGTTGAAGCTTACAAAAAGAATATGTTTGCTCTTCTGGGTAAAACCGGTTTTGAAAAGCAGGCTGAAGCACTTTCAAGCAGAACGAAAGGTATGAGCTTATGAAATCCTACCGCAAGGAATTGAAATTCAGCACTCCGCACAGGCGTGATTATCTGAATATCACTCCTCAGGTCGAGGAGGCGCTCAGCGAAAGCGGGATTAAAGAAGGCTTGTGCCTTGTCAACCCGATGCATATAACCGCAAGTGTCTATATCAACGATGACGAGCCGGGGCTCTTGAAAGATTATGATGACTGGCTTGAGGGACTTGCTCCTCATGAACCGCTCTCCCGATACCGTCATAACGGAGCCGAGGACAACGGCGACGCTCATCTCAAACGTCAGGTTATGGGCAGGGAAGTGGTGGTTGCGGTTACGGACGGCAAACTGGATTTCGGTCCCTGGGAGCAGATCTTCTACGGTGAGTTTGACGGTAGAAGACCCAAAAGGGTACTGATCAAGATTATTGGAGAGTAATGACTATCAGTAATTGGCGGAAACGGGCCAAGAACCGTTTCCGCCCAACCTGTTTGTTGTAGCAATTACATCACCCTTTCATCCCCGGACAGCTTGGCATGATTTCGGTGCTGAATGCTGGACCAAAAGGAGTTTTTCCCATGCTGGCTACAAAAACATACGAGTATCTGGAATTCGATCGGATCGGTGTTCATCCCTCGATCGGAAATCACAGGCGGGTATCACCCTCCAAGGTTGCTCATTTGGAAAATGACATCCTCAGAAACGGACTTCTCGAACCGCTGGTGGTGTGGGAGCGATCACCGGGGGAATACTTTCTGGTGGGTGGTTTTCACAGGGCAGAGGCCATAGGAGAAATCCGAAAAAAGAATCCCGGGTATTTCGACAGGGTGGATGTGCGGGTTGTGGCCGGAGATCCTGATGAAATAAAAGCTTTGAATCTCAAACTTAATGCCGACCGCCTGGATACCAAAATCACCGATTATTTCGAAACAGTCGTGTACCTCAATAATGTCAACTGGTCCCCGGAGCGGATTGCGGAGTTTCTGGATAAGAGCATCTCCTGGATTGAGGAAATCATCAAGTATGCCCCCATGGTAAACAGTGAGATGCATACGAAGCTGGAAACGGGCGAGCTTTCCTGGTCGAGGGTCAAGGAGATCATTCAGAGGACGCTTCAGGCGCCTCCCGGAAATGAAAAAGCCGTGATGGAGGAGGAGCTTTCAAAAAAGCAGTCAAGAGCGGTGAAACCTCTGACATTCAGATCAGTTCTGGGGCATTTCAACAAAGTGAAAAAGAACGATCCCGAAGTGACGTATACATTGGGACTTGATGAATTAACCTCTTTGGTCCGGGTGCTTCAGGGTAAAACCTATGGTGATGATGATCTGGAAACTGTGGAGAGTTTGTTCCCGGAGCTTATGAAGAAAGAAAAAACACCTCGGGGGAATTGATCACCCGAGGTGTTTTATAGTCACTATTCTGATTTGATCTGAAAAAAGGTGAGTAAGTGATACTCACCTTTTTCTGTGTGTTATCGCACAACTGTGGCACGTACAACTCTGGTGCCTTTTTCACCCTCAAGCCGCAGAAACATTACCTCGTTGTTCAGATCGCCGAAGCTGAGATTTTTTGTGCCGGGTGCCAGATAGCCGCTGCGGATGACTCTGCCGTTAAGGTCCACAAGCGAGTAGGAGCTGTACTGGTGTGCTGCGGGCAGAACTGCTCTGAAACCGGTATTGGACGAGAGAATTCTCACACCTCTGAGCTCTGTTTTCGGTCTGTTGAAGGAAACAGGGGATGAGGGGTCCAGTTTGAGAACAAAGTAATCCACATTTTGGGGATCGTTGAAGCTGAGCTGTATGCTGCGCTGACCTGCTTCCAGATAGACCGGATCGGAAAGGGATTCCATTGAATAGCTCTGCCATTGCTCCTCCTGCCCGTTGAAGGAAACGGTTCCTTCATTGGATCCGTCCACGGATACGTCAAAGGAAGCGCTGCCCAGTCCGCAGGCAACTCTAAAATCCAGAGTGTATTCACCGCTTCTGGGAATATCCACCTCGTAGGTGGTGGAATAGCCGCTTTCTATGTAGCCGATACTGCTGTAGTCACCATTGTCTTCCACAACGAGTTTGTCGCCGGTTTTACTGTCGAAATCCTCCGCTTCGACTTTTACTGAATCCACCTGAATAGTGTCGTTGAATGTGGCCGTCACGGTCTCGTCTGAATCGAGGGTGAGTGTCACGGTCTGTTCGTTTCCGGTAACACCGCCGCTCCACTCGCTGAATTCGCTTACACCTGGAGAGGGTTCCGCAGTAAGTGTAACTTCGGTGCCGTTGGTATAGGAGTTCTGGTCAGGGCTTTTGGTAACTGTGCCTGAACCCTCTATTTCGATGGTCAGTACGGACTGATCTGAGGGTAACTGGCTGAAAACGGGGGTGATGTCCTTGTCCGAATCCATGGTGACGGTAATGGTGGCATCGGAGCCGGAAGCATCACCGGACCAGTTTTCAAAGACATAACCGGTCTGGGGCTGGGCGCTGAGAGTTACCGAACTGCCTTCTGAATAGCTTGATTTTTCAGGGTCAACTGAAACAGAGCCGCCTTCCTCATCGGAAATGTTGAGGGAAAATCCACCGGAAGCCTCGCCGAAACATTTCACATCTTCCGAGGACAGTTCGGATTTGAGCGAGCTTATGGTTGATCCCCAGGAATTGTTGGGGCTTTTCTGAGTGATGGCGCATACGCCGTCTGAAATTCGTGCTTTCAGATTGTTCGCATCATCCCACGTTTCATCATGTCCGGTGCTTCCGCCACCCACACCGTAGCCGTCATCGGCTATGACGGGCTTTCCTGAGATGCTGCTTACTTCCTGCCAGGTGACATCGTTGTGCGAATCCATGCGGATTCGTTCACTGCCGGCCTCGGTACGGCCTCCGGAGGTGTGCATGAAAGAGAATCTGTCGATATCAAAAGAATTGATATATGTCTGCTGGTCATTGTTCCAGGGGGAAATATCCAGGGAAAAGAGTGCGTTGGGCAGATGGCTTTGAACAATATCCATAAGCTCGTTCATGTAGTCGGAGGCATCGCTGAAACTCAATTGTACAGACTGATCACCGGAGAAATACTGATAATAATCAGGTTCCATAAGCCAGATACACGGTTTTTCGGTACCGTAGTGGTTGGCGATTCCTGAGGCGTAGCTTTCATACACGCTTTTTACCTGCTCGAAGTTGTCTTTGAGCCAGGCTGCGCCTTCCGCATCGAGCCCTCCGCCAACGTCGGCATCACCCAGACCGGATGTTTTGGCGATTATGTAGGCGTAAAACACAGCAGTTTTGTCGTTGCTGCTGCAGAAAGAGGCCATGTCTCCATGCCAGTACTGGTTGAAAGAATCGTCATTGAGCCAGATAGTGACATAGTCCACTTCCTGGGCAACGCCTGAACTCTGGTTTTCGTTCAGGTAGTCCCAGTCAGTTCCGAAGTTGAATTCACAGGAGCCGAAATCTCCAAAGATGGTGGAAATGGTGAATAAAAGAGTTACTGCAGCTAAAAATAGCTTTTTCGACATAAAATACTCCGTAAGGGTTTATGTTAGAAGGTATTGCTGAAAATGCTACTCTAAATTTTCAATCTGGTGCTGCACTTATATCTCAACATCTATTGCCATAACTGCAAGTAGATAGCAAAATAACATGGACTGAACTGGGTTTTATGCCGCGCATGGTTATAATTTGGTGACCATTACTCTTTTTTCAGTTCACCTGTCGGGTAAAGTTTTTCCTCTGAATTCAACAAGTTTGGCAGGACACTATGTATTTTTCATGTTCTGGTTCTGAATGATTTTCTGTTTCGAGCCGTTTTCAGAAAGGTGTCAGGTGCTAATTCCTTCACTTGAAAAAGTGGAAAAAGCCGCGGTTGAAGCGAATGTGATCCCGGTGTATAAATCCGTGCTGGCCGATACAGAGACTCCCGTCTCGGTATGGATGAAGCTTTTCCAAAATGAAAAGTACAATTTTCTTCTGGAAAGTGTTACCGGGGGGGATACGGTAGCCCGGTACTCTTTTATAGGTGGAGATCCGTATATCACATTCAAGGCAGATGGTGAAAAGTGGTGGATGCAGGGGGCTCGGACCGAAAAAGGAACAGGTGATCCAGTAGACGCTTTCAGATCGCTTCTATCCGGTTACAAACCCCTGCATCTGAAAGGAATGCCAAGGTTCTGCGGGGGTGCGGTCGGTTATTTTTCCTATGATTCCATACGTCTGAGAGAAAACATCCCCGATAACAATCCCAAAGAAGACCCTCTGCATGACTGTTTTTTCGCACTGTACCGCAATCTGATTGCTTTTGACAATCGCGAACATCGCCTGCTGCTCATATCAAACATCATCCTTGACGAAAAAAGAACTGTGAAAGAGCAGTACAGTGAGGCCCGCGAGTCTATTGCACTAATGGAGGATAATCTGACCCGCAGACTTCCCTCCCCCGGGATAACTGTCGACTCCAGTGCCGCCGTGAACTCCAATTTCGAGAAAAAGGAGTACGAGAAAGCGGTTGAAAAGTGCAAGGAGTACATAAAGGCAGGTGATATTTTCCAGGTTGTGCTCTCACAGAGATTCCAGATTGAAGTGGATACCGATCCGTTCGACCTTTACCGGATTCTGCGTGTGGTGAATCCCTCTCCTTATATGTATTATCTTTCCCTGGATGATACATCTGTGATCGGTGCCTCTCCTGAGATGCTGGTGAGAGTCGAGAATGGAGAGGTTGAGAACAGGCCTATAGCGGGTACCCGCAAGAGAGGAAAAACAGATGCTGAGGATGAAAAGCTCATCAAGGATCTGAAGTCAGACCCCAAGGAGGTTGCCGAACATGTGATGCTTGTTGACCTGGGAAGAAACGATGTGGGCAGGGTAAGTGAGTATGGTTCGGTAAGTGTGAAAAACATGATGCATATGGAAAAGTATTCACATGTGATTCACATGGTGACCGATGTGAAAGGAAAACTCAAAGACGGTTATGACGGGTTTGATGCTCTCTTTTCCTGTTTTCCCGCAGGTACTCTTTCCGGGGCACCGAAAATACGGGCAATGGAAATCATAGATGAGCTGGAGCCGGTAAGGCGGGGGCTTTACGGAGGGACTCTGGGGTACATTGATTTTTCAGGAAATATGGACACCTGCATTGTCATACGTACCATAATATACCATAAGGGCGTTGCTTCCATACAGGCGGGTGCCGGCCTGGTTGCGGATTCAGTGCCGGAGAAAGAGTATCAGGAAACGGTGCACAAGGCTTCCGCATTGTTTTCCGCCATTCAGAGAGCCGGAGAGATAATCGGGGCGTAAGCCTTGTGGTGAGAAATCATACTTCGACTCCGAGGACTGCGCTCAGTATGAGCGGGCCGGTCCTGAGGAAACGGTAAACGGATAACTGAAAATGCTTTTGATAATAGACAATTACGATTCATTCACGTACAATCTGGTCCAGTATTTCGGGGAGATCTTTTCCGGTACGATAGAAGTGTACCGGAATGATGCGCTCACGGTTGAGCAGATTGAGCAGAAGGATCCGGAGGCCATAGTGATTTCTCCGGGACCATGTACCCCCAAAGAGGCGGGTGTTTCTGTTGAGGTCATAAGAAGGCTGGGGGCACGCATACCCGTTCTCGGCGTATGCCTGGGGCATCAGTCTATAGGATATGCGTTCGGGGGCAAGGTGATACGGGCTCCTTATCTCATGCATGGAAAAGTTTCCCCCATTCGTCACAAGGGAATGGATATTTACAAAGGTATACCCGATCCATTTACGGCAACCAGGTATCACAGTCTCATTGTAGAAAAAGAGACCTGCCCCGACTGTCTTGAGATCACCTCCAGTACCGAGGATGGTCTGATTATGGGGCTGCGGCATAAAAAGTACCCCGTATACGGAATCCAGTATCACCCCGAATCAATTCTTACTCAGTACGGAAAACAGCATTTGAGCAATTTTTTATCTCTTGCCGGAATGCGGATTTGTGAAAGGTCGGTTGATGAATCATATTCTTGATATCATTCTGGAGCAGAAAAAGTCGGAAGTCCGCGTGCTCAGGGAAAGAAAAAGCTTTTTGCATCAAAGAACGGATGCAAAACGATCATTTATCGAAGCTTTGGACAGAAGACCGCAACTGGTTATTATTGCGGAGGTGAAAAAAGCTTCGCCTTCCAAAGGCGTGATTCAGGCTGATTTCGATCCGGTGAGAATCGCAAAAGAGTATCAGCAGTCGGGAGCAGGAGCTGTTTCGGTTCTGACTGATGAAAAGTTTTTCCAGGGAAGTATCGATTATCTGGTGTCTGTCAGGGAAAGCGTGTCACTTCCCGTGCTGCGCAAGGATTTCATAATAGATGAACTGCAGGTGATGCAGGCAGCTTCAGTCAATGCGGATGCCATGCTTCTCATAGCGGCGGCTCTCTCAGATGAGCAGTTGAAGGATCTGTACCAGGCAGCTCTTGAACTTGATCTTGATCCCCTTGTCGAGATACATGACGGTCATGAACTTGACAGAGTTATGAAGCTCGAACCCGGAATCGTTGGAATCAACAATCGGGATCTGACCACCTTCAAAACAGATATCACTGCATCTCTTGAACTGGTGAAGCATATTCCTTCTGAGGTGACGGTGGTTTCAGAAAGCGGTATTGAAAACGGCTCTCAAGCCGGAAAACTGGCGGACGCGGGAATACGGGCGCTTCTGGTCGGAGAATCTCTCATGCGGTCCTCTGATGTGAAGCAGCTGGTGGGTGAGCTGAGTCTGCGGGAAACGGAGTAGCAAATGTCGATCAGAATCAAAATCTGTGGGATCACCCGTTATGAAGATGCCCGCATTGCGGCAAATCTGGGTGTGGATGCCCTGGGTTTCATTTTTCATCCCAAGAGTCCCCGCTGTATCAGTCCCGAAGCTGTTTCTGAAATAACCGGAAAACTTCCACCCTTCGTTTCCAAAGTGGGGGTCTTCGTGAATGAAGAACCGAAGCGTGTGATGGAGGTGGTCAGGACCGCGGGATTGGATACTGTGCAGCTTCATGGAGATGAAACTCCGGAGTACTGCGGCGAAATCACCGTTCCGATCATCAAGGCATTTTCAATTGATTCCGGTTCTGATCTTTCCAGGCTTTGCTCTTACAATGTGAGCGGTTTCCTTTTGGATACCTGGAGTTCGGACAGACGTGGGGGAACCGGCATGACTTTCGACTGGGCAGTTGCGGTAAATGCCTGCACCCGCTACAGGAATGTGATTCTGGCAGGGGGGCTGGGGCCCTCGAATATTCTGGAAGCGATCGAAACGGTCCGCCCTTTTGCCGTGGATGTCAACAGCGGTGTCGAGATCAGTCCCGGAGTGAAAAATCCCCACAAAATGAGAGAGCTTCTATCCATTGTGAAAAACTGGAAGAACCGTTTGTAGGGTGTTTTACATTCAGGATTCAATGTCAGCCGTTTGTTCCTTTTAGTATACTTTAGCTGAGTGTTTCCGTTCCGTTTAGAACTTTGTTTCACCTCTTTGAGAGTTTTTATGAATGACAACTCCTTTTCGCTTTACATCCATATTCCGTTCTGTGTGAAGAAGTGCAATTACTGCGATTTCTACTCCATTCCGTTTGAGCAGTCGCTTGCCAGGCAGTACGTCGAGGCGCTGGGGAAAGAGTGGGATATGATGCAGCGTCGCATGTCTCTTCAGAGCCGCACTCTGCGGACTGTCTATATTGGTGGCGGGACTCCATCTCTGCTTGATGCCGAACTCTGGGGGCGCCTTCAGAAAGTTCTGTTTTCAAAGCTTGACACCACGGAGGTCGAGGAGTGGTCGGTGGAATGCAATCCGGATTCGTTTTCTTTGAAAAAAGGGTATATGTATGCGGATACCGGCGTGACGCGTTTGACTTTCGGTGTGCAGTCGCTCGCTCAGAAGGAACTCTCGGTATGCGGACGGGTCCACAGTGCTCAGCGGGCACTTGAGATTCTGAATGATACCCGGCTTTCGCAGTGGTTCAGGTCGGTCAGCGCCGATCTGATCTATTCTCTTCCGGGGCAGACGGCAAAGACTCTGGAGAAAACTGTTGCCGCAATTCTTTCTGCTCCTGCTGTGAAGCATCTTTCCGCATACGAGTTGACCATCGGAGAAAATACTCCCTTCGGCAGGCATCGTAAACGACTTCCGGTACCCTCAGAAGAACAGTCGGTGAAGATGTACGAGCTGATAGGAACCTGCTGCAGGGAAAAAGGCATGCACCAATATGAGATATCAAATTACGCTTTCGATGGTCACGAATCTCTTCACAACAAGGCTTACTGGTCTCACAAACCCTATCTGGGTCTGGGCTGTTCTGCTCATTCCTACTTTCATCCCAAGCGCTGGAGCAATGTTGCGGATATGGAAAAGTATATGCACCTGCTTTCCTCTGAAAAGCTTCCTCTTGATTTCGAAGAAACAATTACTTCCCGCGAGATGGCCGGGGAGATGCTGTTTTTGGGTCTTCGCAATGCCGGGGGGGTGGATGAAGAGGACTTCGCAAAGAGAACCGGCATGAGTTTGTACGGGGAGGGCAGGGCTGAGAAGCTTGACCATTTCAGAGAAGGCGGGCTTCTTGAGAAGTACGGAAGCAGATGGAAGCCGACCTCCAGGGGAATGCTTCTTTCGGAGATGATGGTGAGAGAGCTGATGTAGAAAGAAACATTAAGAAAAGTGAGGTGGTCATGTCTAAAGATTCAGAACTGGTATATTCAACCGATCCCGAAAAAAACAAAAGGTGTGAAAAGTGCAGAAAACTTCTCTCCGACTGCAGATGTGGAGAGGAGGCTTCAGTGGATATTTCCCAACTACGATTTGTGCTGCGTCTTGAGCGGGCCCACAGGGGGGGCAAGGATGTGACGGTCATAGACAGGCTGCCGCCTTCGGAGTCCTTTCTCAAGGATCTCTCCAAGAAGCTTAAAAAACGCTGCGGAGCGGGGGGAACCTACAAGATCAGTGAGGGTAAGGGGATAATAGAGATTCAGGGGGATAAAAGAGAAAAGGTTCAAAAGGAGCTTGAGAAGATGGGGATAAGTAAAAAATAGCTGTGGTGGTCTCTCCACACCTTTTCTAAGTCATTGATTTCCCGGTGAAACTGCGATATAATGGAGAATGTGTGTGGGGTGTCGGGGCAAAAAGTTGTGGTGGTTTCACCCTGCATTTTTTTCGTGTCCGATATGCCCGGGATGCATAAGTTCCTGATTTCAAAAGAGGTTTCGGGTTTGGCATACCTTGTGCTTCGTAACTCCGGTGTAAGAAAAAAACCGAGTCCGGACAACCGGTTTCATGCCAAACAAAAACATTTGAAAGGAGTTTGATCATGAAACGCACAATCGTAACCCTCTCAGCAGTAGCACTGATTGCCTTTTCAGTTTCCGCTCAGACCAGTGTTCCCCAGGTGGACGGCGATTTCGAGCAGCTTAAGGTTCAGCTTCAGGAGGAAATCGGTGATCAGCTGAACTCTTCTGAAGTTCAGGAAAGACTTCAGGAGGCCAAGCTGGCCGTGGAGGCTGCCCGGGAGAACTACAGCACTATGAGTGAGAAGGCTTCCCAGCAGGCACGAGAACTCGCACAGCAGGAAGCTGAGAAATCCCTGGGCGAAGCCTTGGCTGCAATCGAGCAGGCAACGGCGAATATGGAGCAGGCAAAAACCCAGATCCAGACTCAGCTTCAGGAGCGTATAGAGGAAGCTAAAAAGCTCAGAGAGCGTGTTCAGGAGAAAAAAGAACAGGCCGGTCAGGAGTAATCTCCCTTCCTGCCAATCCTTAGCACCGATGGCAAAGGGTGAGTGAAAGAGGGGGCGTGAAGCCCTCTCTTGATTGAAATCGAGAAGGATGAACAGAGATGAAAACGCAAAAATCGATAATTTCATTTTTGGCAGTAGCGCTGACGGTCTTTCATGTGGCAGCTCAGAATGATCAATCTTCCGGGCAACAGGATGCCGAGCAGATCTACAACTCCATGCTGCAGGTCATGTCAGGGGAAATGAGGTCGCGAATCGACTCGGCATCCGCCACTCATAAACCAACTCGACCCCGAAAGTCCCGGGCCCGCACTGACTTCAAAACCGATAAGGACAGCGCGGTTAAAACCGATCCCTCCAAACACGGTATGGATAAATTGCCCAAAGAGCTGCGGGAACGGGTCCGCAAGACAATGGAAACCATCGAACAGAAAAAAAATGAGAGAATCATAGAATTCAAGGAGAACAGAAGCCGCAACAAAAAGAAGTAAAGTCCATCGGTGCTGATTCAGGAAATTTATTTCAACAGGCGGGAGGATATCATGAAAAAGTCTCAACACTTTCTGCTTACCATATTGAGCATTGCCGCATATTCGGCTGCTGACACGACAATTGTCAGTGAAAGCATGTATATCAGTGCGTATCTTCCGGACAATTGGACTGCAACTGAGCTCTCGGACAGCAGTATCACACTTCAGGATACCACGGATACCTGTCAGTCAATAATCACCGTAAGGAAATATACCCGTGATGATGTCGATTTCCCCTCACCGGAAGACTGGACCCGGGCGCATTTCATAGCCTACATGCTTGTGGTGGAGAATTCATATGACCCGTTCTGTTCGGTTCTCTATTTTGATTCCACCTCCTCCACTCAGGGGTCGTTGTGGGCACCGGAAGCGTTCTGTGAATTCTATGCAATTGATACCACTCTTGGGGCATGGGATGAATTTATGCGCTATACCGCGAGCGGAGATTACGGCTATGAGATATACGCCATAGGCGATACAGCCGACATGAAAGAAAATTTCGGGCTCTACAGTACCATTATTCAGAAGATAGAGATAGAAACACCCGTTTCAAGTATTGAAAATGCCCGTATCCACAATGCAGCCCCCAAGTCGTTTCTGAGGGAAAAAAAGCTGCCCTCGGGTTTTTATGATTTGAGGGGCAAGCGGCATCATCCTTCAGCAGAAAGGCCAAGTGGAGTATTTTACCGCCCCTCTGAAACATCAATCAAGACAAATGTAAAATAGTCCACTTACGCCGGTGTCGGACCATAAACGACACCGGCATCTCTTCAGGCAAGTATGATGGTAAAAATCTGTTTGCGAATCATGGCGCTTTTCGTGGTCGGCATCGCTGTCAACGAAGTTTTGGCAGTAAAAAAGCCTGACTATCATCAGGCTCTCCAGAAGGGTGTGGGTCTTCTGGAGGAGAATCCCGACAGCGCCCTGAACTGTTTTGTAGAGGCCTATTCACAGGGACTTTCCCGCGACAGCCTCTTTTACTACTGGTCGCAATCCAGGCTTCATAAGGGTGTTCTGGACAGTGCACTGGCATCCAATTACATGATAAAAAGCTCACATTCCGGTCATTTCAGAAAAGATGTCCTGGTTCAGCGTTATACTATCTACAAGAGGTTAGGGTGGGAAAAGGACGCCGAACGGGTACTTGATACATTGAAGGCATGCAGATCGCCTTTTCTGCCTGACATCGATGTCAAGGTTAAATCCGGCGTGGACAGAGGCAAAACGGTTGCTGATACGTCTTCACCATGGGGTGGAGGTGCTCAAAGTCCGGTTTCCCAAACAGGTAACGATTTTTTCAGCAGTGCTGAATTCAGTTCAACCTGGCGTAGACAGAAGATGAGTGCGGGGCTGAAAATGGAGGCCAGCATGCGCACCGGTCTGCGTGCTTCTGATGCTCAAATGGGTGATTCGGTTTCTGTGAATGGAAAACTTTTCTTGAATTACAATGGAAAACCCTTTTCCCTAAGTGGCGCTCTGTCCGTTATCCGCCAGATAGATGACACGCTTCTTGTGGGGACAGACATTCAGGGAGGAAAAATCGCAAACGGCATGTGGCTGCCGATGATTTGGGGCGGAGCAGGTTTGTACTACAATGCAGGTGGAGATTTCGACAACTTCCGGTTGTGGACCTTCGCATCCGTGAGAAGATCTTTGGATAAGAGAGTGTCTGCGGAGCTTTCCGGGTTTGTGAATGTGAATATCGAAAACACCTGCAGTTTCACTCTCACGGAAAATCCTGCAAGGGTGTTTTATGCCGAGGATGCCCGTCTGCAGTATCCGGTTTTCTATACTGATTCCGATTTCAACACGGTGATAGATACCTCTTTAATAATCAGGCTGAAGAATGAAATCCTGTCTTCCGGTTCCGATACTTTGATTCCAGTTGCTTTCAAACAGCCCTTTTCCAGTATCATGCTCAATCCCAAAGCCTCAATAAAGTTGAACAGCAGGTTTCCCGTCAGTTTCGGACTCTCCTACATTTTTGATTATTATTGGGAACCTTATGAATGGGATCAGATTCGAAGCAGTTCTCAATATATTGTTTTCAGCCGCTCAGAGGGACGTTACTACTATATTCCCGATGATTTCAAAATTGAAGGGAACAATGAGGGGCTGGCTCTTTCTCCGCAGCTTTTGCCCGGAGATGTTGTGGTTCATCACTCGGAGATACGTATCGATAACACCTTGTGTGCTGATATTTCTCTGATTCTTTATGATGGGAAAGCCGGCAAGGTGAATATTGAATCCGCCTACAGCAGAACCTGGTCCACTCTCAGCAGAAGGGCTCCGATAAAAATACCGGAATGGTCAGTTTCAGCCATGCTTAAGTGGCGTTTGCGGGTAAACAATGGTAAAATTTGAAAGCGGGGTGCTGCGAAACACATTTTTCAGTAGAATTCCAGTGTTTCTGTAGAATATCCGATCAGAGTTCACATCATTGTTTGCGGGTTTCAAGTGTGGGGTTTACACTGAAAGAAAAGAAACGGTTCACAACCACCTGTGCAGTCATCATTTCAACACTGGTCAGTTTCCAGGTATTCTGTTCATCCAGCAGCCGTGACATAGAAAAAGGTGAGGCATCGCTTCGGTTAGGTGATTTCACCATGGCCAGGCATTTTTTCGAGGATGTACTTGAACGCGATCCGGAAAACTACCGGGCCAGACTCGGGGTGGGCAAGTCTCTTATCCAGCAGGCCTCCTCGCGAGGTGGGGACAGCCTTATCTGGAGCAGGGCACTCACTCATCTGGAAGCTGCCCGTTCCCTTAAACCGGAATCCGGTGTCGAACCCCTTCTCAGTGACGCCTGGCTGGTTCAGGCACGTTATATTCTTGGCAGGAAAGATACCCTGAAGGCACTTGAAGCACTTTCGCGGGCAATTGATCTGAACCCAGATGCAGTGGAAGCTCTTAATTTGGCCGGTATTGTGTATTTCAGATTGGGAGAACCGAAGAAAGCCCAAACTCTGTTCGATTTGTCACTGGCTACAGATTCTCTCAATGCGTTTACCCACTTCAATATGGGAATGGTGAACTGGGCTGCGGAGCAGGTGCAAGAAGCGCACAAGCATTGGTTCAAGGCTCTCAGTCTCGAACCTGATGATGAGGATATTCTTTACTGGTATGCTGTGGCTCAGAGCAGACTGGAGGACAAGGAGTGATACTGCCCCGTCTTCCGAAAGGGTTTTCCAGTCCTGTGAAAATCGGCTCAGGCGGATTCGGTGAGGTCTACCGGGTGCGTCAGGATGCCCTGGACCGATTCGTGGCGCTCAAGTTTTTTCTGGGCCAAGATTCCCACTCCCGGTCCGTGTTGAAACAGGAAGCAACCATGCAGGCCGGACTGCATATCAGGGGGATACCTCAGATATATGATGTGCTGGAGTTTTCCGGCCAGCTCTGTATTGTGATGCAGTGGATAAACGGCTGCAACCTGCGCTTTCTGCTCCAGACAGATCTGTCATTCGACAGCAGGATGGATCTGGCCAAAGAGATAATCGAGATCTGTGCTTCGTTTCATCAGCAGGGATATGCTCACAGGGACATTAAACCCGAGAATTTTCTGGTGTCTTCCGAGGGAGTTTTCCTCATTGATTTCGGTCTGGCGCACCGTATAGAAGCTGCTCGTCAGACATCGGCCAACGTGGTGAAGGGAACTTTGGCCTATATCGCTCCTGAGATTCTGAAAGGAAACAACCTTTCTGCTGATGAGAAGCGTGCGGATCTTTTTTCAATCGGAAAAGTAGTGCAGGAGCTGTTTGACGGGGCACCGCTTCCCGAGTGTGTCAGAAGGTGTCTTAGTGAGAATCCTTCCGACAGACCGGAATCGGCGGTGAAGCTTGCGGAAATGTCCAGGCCCCATTTCATTGAAAGGCCGGTCAGGTGGGAGAAGATCGCAGAACCGTTGGCAAGTGAGCAGCTTGCAAGACAACTGCTCAGTACTGCGCAAGCTCTTGTTCGGAAAAACAAGCCTCAGCAGGCTTACCCGCTGCTTGTCGAATGTCTTCAGGTATTTCCTGAATTGCCCGGGGCTTTTGAGCTCATGGAGAACTTTCCCAGATTTGAAAAGAGAAAGAAAACTACAATGGGCAGAAAAAGCATGGCATTGGGGGTGGGTATAGCTTTTTCCTTAATTGCCGTTACTTTGATCCTGTTTGGATTGATGGGGGAGGAGCGGCAGAAAAAAAACAGCTTTTCTGTCACAAGCCCAAACAGCCGTCTGATACTTGTTTCAGAAAAGAGGGAATCCGCGGAAAAAAAGATTCCCCGCCTTCCATTCAAGGAAAATTCATTTTCTTCAGAATTTCTATGCGGGTTTCTGAAGATTTCAGGGCATCCCACCGAAGGGAGTCTTACAATTGACGGAAAAGAGGTAGATTCGAACTCCGGGCAGTTTTCTTTTCCGTTTCCAGCAGAAGACAGATTGATTGTCTGGAAGAATTCCGGGGGCGAAACTGTCTGGAAAGAAGTCGTGCAGGTTCTTCCTTTCCAGACAAAGCGTTTGGAGATAAAGGAGCGCAGATGAGTCACAATATGAGCTGTTATTTAAAAGACAGAAAAACGGGAAAGCTGTACCAACTCGATAACAGAATAACCACTATCGGGTCAGCCAGTGATTGTGGAATCAGACTTTCGAAAAAAGATCCGGATCATGCTGCACATTGTCTCTTTTCTGCCGGTTCTCATCTTTTTCAAGTAATCTCAAAAGACATATCTATTTCGGTCAACAGAGCCGAAGTGAGCGGGATGCGGAAACTGAAGAACGGGGATAAGCTGCGGATTGGTTCGCTGGACTTGGAATACGTTGACGGTGGGGATGTAAAGGAAGGTCGTGCCGAGTCCGACCCCACAGGTGATCTTCTGGATATGATTCTTCTTCTTCTGCGCAATCGTGACCATGATATCTCATCAACACTGCTTACCTCCATAGCCAAGCTTCTGCAGTGTGATGCCGCACGGATCGTGGGTGAAGAACCGGAAACGGGCAAACGTTATACTCTTATACGTTATCCGGCACATGCGGGTCTGGACCGGTTTTCCAACAGGGCAATCGACTGGGCCAAAGAGGCATCCAGAACCGTGCTGATGCTCGAACCCGACTGGGCTGAATCGACGGGGGACAACAGGTCGCTTGAAAAAAACGCCGTGTCCTCCATTCTCTGTGCTCCGCTGCGTCATGATGATGTATGCAGAGGGTATCTGTATCTGGACAGAATCAGAAAGAATGAAAGCTTCGGTGACAGGGACCGTTCACTTTGCGACAGGCTTCTGCCTCTGGTAATGGAGCTTTTGATCAACTCCGAAGAGCGTCAGCGGCAGACGGAACTTATCGCTTCATTACAGAAGTCAAGTGAAAGCGACAGGGGCGGAATCGTTTATAGAAGCGAAGGAATGCATAATGTGATTCTTTTAGCCGACCGTATTGCTCCCACCGATTCCCCTGTACTCGTAACGGGTGAAACCGGTACCGGAAAGGAATTGCTGGCCAGGCGCATTCATAGTAAATCACTCCGTTCTGAAAAGCCCTTCAAGGCGATAAACTGTGGTGCTCTTCCCGAAAACCTCATAGAATCAGAACTGTTCGGGCATGAAAAGGGTGCGTTCACCGGAGCAACCAGTCGAAAGCAGGGGCTGTTTGAGGCTGCTGAAGGAGGTACGATTTTTCTTGATGAGATAGGAGAAATGCCTCTTGCAGTACAGGTGAAGCTTCTGCGCGTTCTTCAGGAATCTGAAATCACTCCCGTGGGCGGGACGGAAACAAAGAAGGTTGATGTGCGTGTCATTGCCGCAACCAACCGGGATCCCGAAGTGGAAGTCAAGGAGAACAGGTTCAGGCCGGATCTGTATTTCAGACTCAATGTGCTTTCGCTTCACATCCCATCTCTTCGGGAAAGAAGCGAGGATATACTGCTGCTTGCGGAGTATTTTGTGGCGAAATACTGCGGGCGTATGGGACGGGATCAGAAAATCATTTCAAGTGATGCCCAGCGGACTCTTGCTGCTCATCTCTGGCCGGGGAATGTGAGGGAGCTGGAAAATGTGATTCAGAGAGCAGTTGTCTTGTCCTATACCAAAAAGATAAAAGCGGAGGATATCAACCTTCCCCTGGTAAAAGCAGGTCAATCCGAAAATTCCCATCGGATTCCCACTATCCGTTCCGCCCGCGAAGCGGCCGAAAAAGAGGTGATCAAAAATTCGCTGCGGGCCACCAATGGAAACGTTTCTCAGACATCCAGACTGATTGAGATCGACCGCAAGTGGCTGATAACGAAAATGTCTGAATACGGAATCGATGCGGCCAGCTACCGTGCGCAGAAGGAGAACTGACTTCTTTCGCTCTCATAAATTTCTATCCTGTGGTGTCGCTTTTTTCCAGTTCTTCTGCTTTTTTCAGCTGATCAAGGGCTTTACATGGAGAAAACGGGGATATTACTGAAATGCATGGTTGTCAGAAAGCTCAGACTGAAAATGAACAGTCTTGAAGCTCTGTACATGAGGCCCTCCGGAGCATCGGATCAATTCATCTTTTTTCTACAATATAGGGAGAAACTGCTGCTGATGCTTGATTTTTTTTAATTCTTTCGGCGGGTGTACAACGGTACCGATGCGTGCTGAACTGCATCGGTACCTGCAAAGAAGGCATGCTCGTGAGTATATATCAGAATGGCAGCCAGGAATCGTCCACTTTTTCAAGCTTTCCGCAGGCCACGGGTAATGTGACATGGGCCGGTACGTCCGGCAGTGACTGTACCGATTCGGGAAGCTCGGTGTCTTCGGAAATGCCGTGGAGGTAGACCACTCTGTTTTCAAGCTGCAGAGAGTCGATTCCGAATTTCTCCTGGAGAGCAGGACGGAGTTCGCTTATCAGAACCGTATCGGTATAGGTGACAGTACCCTGATCGCTGGCTTCGGGGTAGGTTTCCGCAGTCAGTTCCAGTTCAGCAGGGTTTTCGTTGAAGGGGACCAGGGTGATGCCGGATACATCACGAGTTTCAACAAGATCGACTATACCGTCACCGTTAATATCCTGATCCATGGATGCGCAGGATGCGTCCTGGCCGTCCGGGTATCCGTGATAGTGCTGAAGATGCATCATTCCCGGCTCCAGCCCGGAAGCCATGACATTGATGAACATCGTGTCGCCCTTGACCCTGATTGTGGCCATGCCGGTGGCGGACATGCCCGCAACAGAATCGTTGAGCGGGCCGAGTTCCGCCCGGTAAACGATGCCGGCGGTGTCGGTTGCGGTGGTATCGCTTTCGGGTGCGGTTCCGTCTCCTCCGTTGCCTCCATTTCCGCCCCATAATCCTGCACAGGATACTAAAATGGCGGCAATGGCTGCCGTTGCTAACGGAGTGGTGATTCTAAAGAGTGTGTTTTTTTGCGAATTCATCTTTTTTCCTCCTGTGTTGCTCTGGGAAATACTGCATAACCTGTGTGTTTGGAGTGGATTGCAACAGTTGTGCCCGCCCAAGGGGAGGGGGGCTTTTGGTTTCCCCGGAGTTCCTACAGCACAAAACTACCTCCGGTGAACCCCAGGCAGAAAGCATACTCCTTACCTGTAAGCGAGAAAAATTAGTGTTTACTTGGTCCCCGATTGATGTTAAAATTCTATATGCCACGATAATTCATTTGATTGGAAAGTTTTTCCATGGTGAACAGTCAAGCAGAAACAGTGCCCTGCGAACAAAAATCAGCACAGAAGAAAATCTGGCTTCTTTCCGTGATCATTCCTGTCCATAATGAGAATGAGAATCTGGATCAGCTTTATAAGCGGCTTTGTGATGCGCTGGAGAATTTCGGCGGTGACTGCGAGGTTCTGTTTGTTGATGACGGGTCCAGTGACGGATCCGCTCAACGTCTGGATGATTTCGCCTCCCGTGATTATCGGGTCAGGGTGATTCATTTCAGGCGCAATTTCGGACAGACTGCTGCCATGATGGCCGGTATAGATTATTCCAGAGGCGAAGTGCTTATCCCCATGGATGCCGATCTGCAGAATGATCCTGCCGATATCCCCCGGCTTTATGCAAAAATCCTGGAGGGATACGATGTATGCTCCGGATGGCGCAAAAACCGTCAGGACAACCCTGTGTCCCGCAATTTGCCCAGCCGGATCGCCAATGCACTCATTTCGTGGATTTCCGGGGTCAAACTGAACGATTACGGGTGTACCCTAAAAGCGTATAGGAGGGAAGTGATCAAAAGTGTGAGAATATATGGGGAGATGCATCGGTTTATTCCCATATATGCCTCCTGGATGGGAGCCAAAGTCATTCAGATCCCGGTTTCCCACAGTCGCAGAGAACACGGCAGCTCTCATTACGGACTGCGCCGTACTTTCAAAGTGATTCTCGATCTCATTGTGGTGAAATTTCTCTCTTCCTATCTCCAGAATCCCATCTACATGTTCGGGGGCTTCGGGCTTCTCAGTTTTCTTTCCTCTTTTTTCACCGCAGGACTTATGATTTACTACAAATTCTGGGGAGGTAAAAGCTTCATAGAAACACCTCTTCCCATGCTGGTGGTGCTTTTTGTTCTCATGGGATGTATGTCCATTTTTATGGGGCTGATCGCCGAGCTTCAGATGAGGACCTATTACGAAAGTCAGCATAAACGGGCCTACATGATTGAAAAGACGCGCAATTTGGGGAAAAAGAACTGATGTGTGGAATTTGCGGTTTTGTGGGAGCCGGATCTGCAGAAGATCTGACCAGCATCAACAACCGTCTTGTTCACCGCGGACCGGATGGAGGTGGCGAGTGGGTCGATGAGGAAAAACGTGTTTTCCTGGGTCATCGCAGACTGTCCATAATCGATCTGCAGGACGGGGCACAACCCATGGTATCTGCAGACGGTGATCTGGTGGTTGTGTTCAACGGAGAAATCTACAATCATGTGGAACTCAGAAAAAAGCTTCAGAGCAGAGGCCATCTTTTCAGAACCTCCCATTCTGATACGGAAATACTGATTCACGGATACAGGGAATGGGGAGAAAATTTATCCGAACAGCTTAACGGCATGTGGAGTTTCGCTGTTTATGACCGAAAGCGTAATACACTCTTTCTGAGTAGAGACCGGTTTGGACAAAAGCCTCTTTTTTATACGAGTAATAACGACGTTTTTGCATTTGCATCGGAACTTGATCCTCTCACAGAGCATTCACTCATTGAAAGGGAAACCGATTGGCTGAGTGTGAAAAAATATTTCGCCTACGGTTATATTCCTGCCCCCGGGTCAATTTACAAGGATATCCGTAAGCTTCCGGGCGGGCACTCTCTTTTGGTAAACTGTTCCGACGGCAGAGTAAACGTCAGGAGATACTGGGAGTTCAGGCTGGAGCCGGTTGACTATGTGACACCCGGGCTCGAAGAGAGGTGGTGCGAGCAGCTCAGAGAGTTGCTTGACCGGGCGGTAGGGCGCAGGTTGATGTCTGATGTTCCCCTGGGAGTTTTCTTAAGCGGGGGAATAGATTCCACGGCTGTAGCGTATTATGCCAAGCGAAACAGCACCTCTACTCTGGTAAACACGTTTTCGGTGGAGTTCGAGGAGAAGTCTTTTGATGAGTCAGCGTATTCCAGACAGGCGGCGGCATTTTTAGGCACCGAACATCATGCCCGCAATCTGAATATCGAAGCAGCTCTTGAGGTGATCCCCGAGCTGGAAAGAATGCTTGATGAGCCGATGGGGGATTCCTCCCTTATCGCCACCTATCTTCTCTGCCGTGAAACCAGGAAACATGTCACAGTGGCTCTGGGGGGGGACGGTGCGGACGAGCTGTTTGCGGGATATGATCCCTTCAGGGCTCTGAATATTGCCCGGTGGTATGAAAGAATTGTACCGCGGCCTGTTCACAGAGGAATATCTATGCTCATGTCACGGCTGCCTGTCTCTCATATGAATATGAGTCTGGATTTCAAGATAAAACGTGCCCTGCGTGGTCTAAACCATGACCGCAGGTTCTGGAATCCCGTATGGATGGGGCCGCTTTCACCTTCGGAAATCGGAGAGCTTTTCGATGAAGAAATCGACCTGGAGCAGCTTTATTCCGAGGCGATAGAGAGCTGGAACCGGTGCACTCAGAAAGATATAGTGGATAAAACGCTTCAGTTCTATACCGATCTGTATCTTCAGGATGACATTCTGGTAAAAGTGGACAGGGCGGGAATGTTAAACTCTCTTGAAGTACGGTCGCCGTTTCTGGATGTGGAGTTGGCAGAGTTCGTCCGCAGGATACCATCAGGGTACAAGTTCAGAAACGGCCAGTCCAAGTATATTCTGAAAAAAGCATTGGAATCTGTATTGCCGCGGGACATTATCAAGCGGAAAAAGAAGGGGTTTGGCGTACCACTGGGGAGGTGGTTTAAGGAGAGAACCCTGGGTATACGAAATGATAATCCAGGTACAACAGATGAGAATTTCAAGCAGAAGCGCTATGTATCCCACTTGAGGGGGAAAAGTGATGAGCGGGCTTTTTTATGGAACTATCGTTTGTTGCAGCAGCTCTTTCAGAGAAAAGTCCAGGGTTGTTTTGAATCATGATCGAATATGTTTTCATGCGTTTAGTAAGAAGAATGATTCCCGAACGGGTTTTGAAAAGAATTCAGTTTTTGATTCCCTATTATAGCTCCAGTTTAGGAGAAATAAATTCTTCTGCTATTGTGGAAGAGTACATGCAGTATTGTTCTTCTGTTAAAGGAAAATGTGTTCTGGAGTTGGGCTGTGGTGCTACAAACGGCACAGGATATGGTTTTGTGCTGAAAGGGGTTCGGAAGTGGTGGGGTTATGAACCATTTCAGAAGTTTTATCGTCGGCTGGATAATACTCAAAGAGAGCTGCTTGAATCAAAGTATCATAAAAGTGTTGAGCAGAATGCCGTTGAGCGTATACAAACAATGGAAAAGATTCCTAAAAACAGTGTGGATCTGATTGTCTCCAATTCAGTTTTGGAGCATGTTGCCAATTGCGAGGAATTGTTTTCCAGGTGCAGCAATGTACTCAAGCCCGGCGGAAAAATGGTTCATAAGATCGATTACCGGGATCACTTTTTCAAATATCCCTTTCATTTTTTAACCTTCAGTAAAGCCCTCTGGGACCGGTATCTGAATCCAGGAGATCTGCACAGGTATCGCATTTCAGATCACCTTGAATCCATGGAAAACGCGAAATTCAAGGCAAGGTGTTTGACACGGAAATGCGACCGCGAAAAATATGAACTGGTCAGAACTAAAATACATGAGGATTTCAAAAAGTATTCTGAAGATGACTTGATGACAACCATGGCGATAATTGAAGCTCGACTGCAATGAAGATTCTAATACTGAACTATGAATACCCTCCGGTCGGCGGAGGCGGAGGAAGGGTTTCCGAGCAGATTGCAAACCGGCTTTCTGCTTCGGGGCATGATGTTCGTGTTATAACGTCACACTGCAAAGGCCTTTCTCATTCCGAAATCCGTGACAAGGTCTTCATCAAACGGGTTGTTGCTTTCCGCAGAAGACCCGATGCGTGCGGAATTTTCAGTATGGCCGGTTTTTTGGTTATGGGGTTTGTACCGGCATTGACCGTATGTTGGAAATGGAAACCGGACATAATTCATGCTCATTTCGCTGTTCCCACGGGAGCTTTAGCCTGCGCAGTCTCTTTTTTTACAGGTATTCCTTATCTTTTAACCGCTCATCTGGGTGATGTTCCCGGTTGTATTCCCGAGCAGACAGACAGACTGTTCAGGTATATTCTGCCTTTTACTTTTCCCGTGTGGAAAAGAGCAAAGGCAGTAACAGCTGTGAGCGATTATGTGAAAAGTATGGCTTTGAAAACTTACAACTTGCCCATAAGAGTTATACCCAATGGAATCGATCTTAAGAAAAGTGCGGTTGAGAGAGGGAAATCTGCAGATGGTCAGGTTAAAATCGTGTTCTGCGGAAGATTCAGTCCTCAGAAAAACATACATCTGTTATGTGAGATACTCAGAGGTGTACAGAATTATGACTGGAGCATGCATTTTATTGGTGACGGTCCGCTGTTGGACGAAGCCAAAGAGATTATCTGTAAGTTAGGTTTGACAAAGAAAACTGAGTTTCACGGTTGGGTGCATCCTGCCAGAGCAGAGCAGATAATGGCTTGTTGTGATATTCTGCTCATTCCATCTGTTACGGAGGGGATGCCTGTGGTGGTGTTGAACGCTTTGGCTCTGGGTCTTGCAGTGATCGGCAGCGATATTCCGCCTCTCAGAGAATTAGTGTTACAGGGTGAAAACGGCTTTCTTTGCAGCCTTTCCAGTAAGGAGTGTTTTAGGGATAAACTCATTATGCTGCTTTCTGACCGAAAATGTCTCGAGAAGTTGAAAACCAATAGCAGAGCTTCTGTTCGGAAGTTTGACTGGGATAAGATTACAATCAAATATGAAACTTTGATGAAGGATATAGCGAAAGGATGAAGATTTTCTGTCCCAGAGTCATAAGGGGAAACCGGGGCGATCTTGCAAGTCGGCTTGGAATATTGCTGCTTCTGGAAAAATCCGGATACTCTGATGTGATGGTTGCCTGTTTGGATAAAGAAGACATATATCCCTGCAGATTCAAAACTGTACCTTATGGAATTCTTCATAATCTGGTACCTTCACCTGCCGGAATGAAAGCACTTTTGTTCTGTGATGTAATAATATGGACAGGAGGACTTGATCTCCAGGATGACTCTAGTCTTGTAAAGCTTATCCATACTCTTCTTGTATTTGCATCTTATAAATTGTTGGGTAAAAAGGTGTACGTAATGAACCAGGGCGCGGGACCGATCGAAAGTAGGTCAGGAAGGATTCTTACCCGTATCATTCTACATCTCACAGATCGTTTCATAGTAAGAGACAGCAGAAGTCTGAAACTTCTCCGATCAATTTCTGCGGGAGCAAAACTGTTGCAGGGAAGGGATGGAATTTTCACATCCGCATTTGAAAAGTTAATAAATGGAAAGCCAAAGTCTATACAGGCTTGCTCTGGTTTTCTGATCGGGTTCAATATACGAATGTGGCACCATTTTTCTTCCGGTATTCTTCCTTTTCAGTACAATCGCAGAGCCTATGAAAAAAGAGGGGCTGAAAGGATGAGTAAGCTGGTTGAAGCTTCGGTGGTTTTTTGTAACTCGATAACGCAGAATCACAATGTCCGCATTTTACTCTTCTCCATGTATCAAGCGGGGGAGGATCCCTGGGAGAATGAAGAGAGATATTTGCGTGAAATCAAGAGTAAAACAGGTGAAGAAATAGAACTGGTGGATCTGACCGTCGGGATGGAAGATTTCTGCCAGAAGATCCGAGAGTGTAAATGTATGATTGGAATGCGTCTGCACTCGGCATTGCTGGCGCTTAGATTCGGAGTTCCCGCTATAACAATAGGCTATACGCTGAAAAACAGAGATATTTTCAGGGATCTGGGTCTTGAAAATTGGGTTGTGGATTTGGAACGATTCGAAAACCACCCATTGGAAATGGTATCAAAGGTTGAAATGGTAATGAAATCAGAACAAAAGCTTTCCAGTGTGCGGGATGCCATATCAATCAATGACAGATGTCTGAAGAAATTCTCTGATCATTATCTGGTATGAGAGAGAGCATCAAAGGTGAACAAAAATCCTAAGCAAAAGATTCACATTGTAGTTGCATATGGGATATCAGCTGTATTGATGCTGTTGTTGCTGAGGTCAATCAGTTTTGACCAGGTCATGGATGCTCTGACAAAAATATCCGTTTTGGATTATTCGTTTGTGCTCGCATTGCAGATCTCGATACTGATAATTTCGGTTTTTAAATGGCGGCTTTTTTTACCCCGGGTTTCTTTTGTGTCTCTTCTGCGTTGGTTCATAATGGCTCAGTTTTTCCACATGGCGACACCCGGGCAGCTTGGGGGGGAGTTCGTTAAAATCATAGGATTGAGAAAAGACGGACAGCGTTCTAGTTACATAGCAGCTTGTGCGTTTATTGACAAGATGACCACACTGGCGGCATTGATGCTTTTCACCTCTCTGGGGGCATTGATTTCTCCTAACAGTGGCTCAATTCCATTGGTTTTGCGGATATGTGCAGCTGGTATGTTTTTCGGCATTTTCACAGGCTATCTACTGTTGGTAAAACTGAAATGGCCGGGAATCAAAAAGGCTGTTTGTGCTGACAGGAAATTTCTGGGTAAAGTCGTTAAGTTTTGTTCTGACTTGTCATCGGATATCAGAAACAGCGGACGGAAATTTGTACTTGTGGGGGTTTCCATGGGGCTTTCTGTGCTGTCCTGTTTCTTGTTGGCCGGAAAAGTAGCTGTTATAGGAAATTCTGGTATGCTTTCGGTCTTGTTTGTTGATTGGTGCTGGATAGTGGGTATGCTCACTGTCATCATGCTTTTCCCCTTTTCCGTCGGGGGCTTGGGTGTAAGAGAAGGAGGTTATGTGGTTGCGCTTTCATTCTTGAGTGTCTCTGCTGAAAAAGCTCTCGCTTTATCAATGGTTCTTTTTACAGTCCAGCTGATTTGCGCTTCAGTTGGATTCTTGTTTTTCATGTATGAAACTCATCAGAATAAGAAGAGAAATAAAAACGCGGCTTCATATTCTGGTGTCACCGAGAGAGCAGAAAAATGTCTGAGACGATGATCGTTGAATCTGCAACTCTGGGAGCATCTCTTTTTTTGGTGGTTGCTTATGTGGTCAGGTCTGGATATTGTCCGCTTCAAAAAATCATTTTTGTCAGTTTGGTTGTGCCGTTTCTTTTATTCGCATTGTATCACCATACTTCTACCGTTACTTGTGATGAAACCTATATCGCTTTTGAACCGGTAGATATTCTCAACAGTGATATGCACCAGTGGAGCCTGGGGGCTTTACGTACTACAGACCTTGCGGTTGGTCTTCCCATGGCTGTTGTGTCCACTTTGACTGGTTTCACAAAAGATTTACTGGTTGTGTTTGCCAAACAGCTGCAGTGGATGTATGGTGTGGTGATTCTTTTGGTATGTGCGCATCTGCTGCTGCAGCAGACCGGTTTACGGAAATCGCATCTTACAGAAGTGCTGTTTGTATTCTGTTCTGCGGTGATTTTCCCCGTAGTAGTGCTGGGGTTGAAGGTTTTCAACTATGATTCTCTTTCCATGCTGCTGGGGGTGGTTGCTGTTCTGATTTTTCTGAAAGGTCTTGCCGGCGACAGAAAATCTCTTTTTATCGGCATTGTAACCTTTGCTTTGGCAAGTCAGGAAAAGCTTATTGCTTCACCTCTTCTCTTGATGGCTGTCGTCGTTGCGGGGATACGGGCCGCAAGTGAAAAAAAAGATTGCAAAACATCTGTCGTTACCGGATTCAAATACTCGGCGCTTGCATCCATTGTTGCTTCCGGTGTTTTTGCGGTTTCATTTGCCATTATCATGCTGGTCCGTTGGGGACGGATGCCTTCATATGATCCCGTTGGTATTATGATGCCACTTTGGAGAGCATTGTGGCCTTTCCTGCGGGGGGTGAATTTCTTAAACCCAGGGGATTCCGGTGCCCCGACAGAATTGCTTGGTTTGTTCCCGATGGTTATTGCAGGGGCAATACTGTTTGGATCATTGGGTGCTGGAGGAACACTTCTTTTCAGATTTTTCAACCGAAGTGGGATTCTGAAACTATTCATTAGGAAAAATATTTCAAAAATATCCGGAATAACCGTTTTCAGCTGTGCCGTGATTGGAATTTTAAGCTCCTTATGTATCAAAGGTTTTCTTTATCCCTACTTTCCTGTTCAGGCCGGGGGGGTTATTCCTACTCATATGTTCAACGCCTCTGCAGTTCACTTCAATGCGCAATCGGGTTCAGGTCATATGTTTTCCTATATTGGGTGGGCTTATGCACATTTCTTCGTTGCGGTCCCGACAGTATGGCTGCTTGCTGCCGTTTTCACCGCTTTCAGAAGAATTTTCGGACTGAAAAGGAATGATGATGATCCCTGCTTTTTATACAGGCAGAGTCTGCTTGTCATGATTTTTCTGATTCCGGCTCTTTACGGACTGTTTCAAGTGCCGGTTTCGGCCAGGTATTTGAATTTGTACCTTCTGCTCTTTTTGCTGATTACGGTCACAGATATTCTGAAACAGACCCTTGAGATGCGAAATTTTCACAGAAAGCTGCTTCTGGGCCTGATTCTTTGTGCAGCATTCATTGAAATATTTCCATTCAAGCCTCTTGGTGCCGCTTTCCGGCCGCTTTGGCTTTCCTATTCTCAACACTATATGCAACAACCCTCCAAAGGCATTCTTAATCCCTGGTGGATGGGCTGGGGTGAGGAAGTGGCCATTGCGGGAAGAAAAATTCAGAGTCGGTACAGAAAGGAAAACGGAAATTTCAGCAGAGTGCGTCTGTATACGAATTATCTGGGGAACTGGCTAAGAAGAAAACCAAATATCCCTATAATTCAAATGGATACCGCATCCTCATTCACCTACGGAGAACATGATTATTATCTGTTAAACCGGATGGGTGTCGCCCAGTCGGAATATCCTTTCCCTGAATCTGCAATGCCATATATGAAAGTTGAATTCAGAGGTTTTGTCCAGGCCTGGGTTTTCCGGGGCAGTGATATACCCGGCTTTTTCGATCGAAAGAAAAGTCAAAGAGAAGACCGTTGAGGGTCTTCATTCGTAAAGTTTGAATTCTGCAGCTTTCAGATCTTTTCCTCTGAAAATCCAGGCTTTTACAAATCCCCTTGTTTCTATTGTAAACAAAGGGTCAGCAGTATGCGGGAATCCGAAATCCGGATAGGTGGAGATTCCGTTTCGGGAAAGTAGGTAAAAATCGTTTTCGTCATAGCTGTATTGGAATCTGCCAGCCTCTATGGGCATGGAATAGGTAGACACGTTTTCAGGTGTACGGATAAGAGAACCCGGAAAGTTGTGATAAATGCGGATACGTTCCCGTTTCTTCAGCTTCTCCAGTTTCCTAAAGGCCACATATAGTTCCTCTCCCCATCCGGGATACCAGGGGCTGACCTTGCCGAACGCGGGATGCTTGTGGAAATCCTCAGAATAGTTTGCCCATACGGGACGGAATGCCGAGCCCAGAGGCTGAAAAGGCACAACTTCGATAAATAATAGTATCAGAACTGCTGCAGTTACAGTGCGTTTCTTCCAAACAGACCTCAGTGGAATTGAGAACACGCCCGGGACAAAAGTGATGACTGTGCCCAGAAGGAAAAGATTGAAATATCGGGGGTAAAGGGGAATCTGCAATGCACCGTACAGAAACGGAGCGCTCAGGAAGAATATCGCTAACAGATCGATCCCCAGTATTGGTTTTCTTTCCGCATATTTCTTTTCAAACAGTGAAAAAATGCTGCTCGCCAGTAAAAGTACAAGAAGAACTGTTGGAAAGGCATTTATGAAAACCGCGCAGGCCCATCCCACGGAAGCTATGATGTGGGTGAAGAACGTTTGCGCATTGTAGTGAAGTGCGATTCCGTTGAATAGGGAACCTGGTGTGTGATGACCATCGGAAACAGGGATGTGTGGCCATATCCTGGTGTCAAGACAATATGTTGAAACGATTCCTGTCGTGATGACGAATGTCAGTAGAAGGGATTTGGTGGTGGAAACTATTTTGTTTATGTTGCTTGTTTCTTTGTAATTGTAATGTATGAAGTAATAGAGCAGGTATGTCAGAAAAGCCCCGAGAGAAACTGCTGCATAAATCAAAATGACTTTGAAGAGCATAATCTCATGTCCCTGAAGTCGGGAACTGAAAAGAAAACTTTTGGCACCTTCACCCAGAAAATGTTTTATAGGCCAGAATCCCGCCTCGAATGCCACAAACAGCTGATCTGGATTCAGAGCCGGGCCACTGGTGTCATGGGTGATTTTGACCAGAGCAAATGAAACGAAAATCAATGTGAGCGCAATTCCCGAGGTCATAGCCGCATTGCCCATTATTCCGTAGATCGTTTTTCCCCAAAAATGGCTCGCATATCGGCAGGTGAGACGGGCGGTTGTCAGAAAAAGAGACAGCCAAAGAAGAGGGGAGGCAATGAGTTTTTCATGTGAAGCAAGGGTCAGAGCCCCGATACTGGCAAAAAGAAGCACTTTCCTTCCCGACTGCATACCGGCTGCAAGCCATACGCATCCAAGTACTCCAAAAAGCATGGAATTGAGATCGTAATTGAGAGTCTTGAGGGCAAGACCGGTTACCGGCATCAAAACTACGGCATTGAAGATAAGCACCTGAAACAGACCTCTGGATACTTTTACCGCATGCAGCCGGTGTGTCTGATCGATAATCAGATTGATTAGAAAAACCCCGATAATCCAGTGGGCTGCTTTGGCACATACAAGCGTCACATCTTTGGTGATACCGGTAATCTTCTGTATCAGTCCGAACAGGGGGCCAAGAATGGTCGTGGTGGTGCGGAATGCTCCCAGATTCCACTGACGCAACCGGCCATTATTGAAATTGATGATGTCGTAGAAGATGTAGGATTCATCCCAGCTGAGAAACTGGGTGAAAAATGCAGATGAAAACAGAGCGGCGGGGAAGACGGCAATCAGGGTCAGAAGAACACTTTTTTTCGCAGTACCTCTTCTCAATATCAGAAATGCCGATTGTATTCCCAATGCCGCAGCGCAGCAGAGCAGTTCTGTGAGGGTCATTTCTGAAAACAGGGGCATAGCTTCTGAACCGATCTGTTAGCTCTTCACGTCTAATTCATTATATGATTTCAGAGGCTGCGGTGCAAACCAAAAAGCTGTTGAGAACGGCGGGGAATCGATAACCATAGAGCTTTTGGGGAACTGAAAGATGGTGAAGCTGGGCGAAAACTCAAGTGTTTGATATATTCTGCAAAAAAAAGTGGAAAAAACTTGCATGATTTCCCTCTGTGTTTTATAATTACTGTAATGAATGAAGCAGAACTGAAAAAAATGCTGCCCCGACTGGGCCGGACGCTCAGGCTTCACCGGGAGAAAACCGGACGCAATCAGGGGCAAATAGCTGTCCAGGCCGGTATTTCCACCAGTATGTTAAGCCAGATAGAGCGGGGGATCGTCTCCCCTTCGATAGACACTCTCGTACTGGTGTGCCATGCGCTTGACCTGGATCTTTCAGAGCTGTTCAAGGGGCTCTCCCCAAGACGACCGGTGAGTGTTCATCGTCATGGGGAGCGGTTGGCCACCAAAAGCAGCGGTGTGAGATACGAGCAGCTGATTACAGGCAGAAGCGGGGCCTTCAATGCTGAACTTTTTCTCCTGGAGGTGGCTCCGGGGGCATCATCCACTCTGAGTGACCGGGGGCATGAGGGAGTGGAGATGGGGTATGTTCTTGAGGGGGAGGCGGTGTTGTGTGTTGATGGAAGCGATTATGAGGTGAGGCAGGGTGACAGTTTTTCTTTTGAGTCGAATCGGCCCCACCGGCTTCACAATGCCGGGGAAGGTCTGTTCAGAGCAGTATGGGCTATCTCTCCGCCGCATCTGGATTATTTCGTGGCCGAATAGTTTTCATTTCAATTTTGAAACAGATATGAACGTATAAATCCTTAACAGAAAGGGTGGTGTATGGGTAAGACCATTACGGAGAAGATTTTCGATGCTCATCAGATAGATGAGCCCTTTGAAGGAACCAGGGTTCTTTCACTGGATGTGGTGATGTGCCATGAGATCACTACCCCCATAGCCATAGCGGATCTTGAATGGCGGGGAAAGGACCGGGTGTTTGACACCACCAAGGTCAAAGCGGTGATAGATCATGTGACGCCGTCCAAGGATTCAAAGAGTGCAACACAGGCAAAGATCCTCCGTGAGTGGGCTCGCCGACACGGGATAAAGGATTTTTTCGATGTGGGGG
The DNA here is from genome assembly GCA_046546375.1 of Chitinispirillaceae bacterium. Classification (GTDB taxonomy): domain Bacteria; phylum Fibrobacterota; class Chitinivibrionia; order Chitinivibrionales; family Chitinispirillaceae; genus JAEZKC01. The sequence continues at coordinate 46,993 of JBKGXV010000008.1, forward strand.
AAAACGGTGTATGTCATGCTCTGTTTCCGGAAAAGGGTTTCATTCGGCCAGGATTTACGGTGATCATGGGTGACAGTCACACCTGTACTCATGGAGCTTTCGGCAGTTTTGCCGCCGGGGTGGGCACCACTGATCTGGAAGTGGGCATACTCAAAGGGGTGTGTGCGTTCAGGCCTCCTGAAAGTATCAGGGTTGAAATAACCGGAAAGGCTTCCAAGGGAGTGTATGCAAAGGATATCATCCTGGAGGTGATCCGTCAGCTCACAGTGAACGGAGCCACTGATCATGTGATAGAGTTCGGAGGTCCGGTGGTGGAGACCATGAGCATGGAGGAGCGGATGACGCTGTGCAATATGGCGATTGAAGCCGGGGGCACTTCAGGGTTGTGCATGCCTGACAGGGTGACTGCTGAATATCTGTGGCCGTTCATTGCGGATGATTATAACGGCAATATATATGAGGCTGTTGAGGATTTTGCAAAGTGGCATTCTGATTCAAATGCTGCATATGCCAAGACAGTGTCGGTGGATGTTTCCGGGCTGGAACCGGTGGTGACCGTGGGCTACAAGCCTGATCAGGTGAAAAAAGTAAAGGAGCTGCCTCAAACACGCATCGATCAGGTTTATCTGGGCAGTTGCACCAACGGCAGAATTTCGGATTTGAGAATAGCCGCTCAGGTGACCAAGGGTAAAAAACTTGCTCCGGGAGTGCGGGGAATTGTCAGTCCGGCCACACCCGCAGTTTACCGTCAGGCCATGGAGGAGGGGCTTATCGCCGTCTTTATGGATGCGGGATACTGCATCGCCAATCCCACCTGCGGAGCATGTCTGGGAATGTCAACCGGAGTGCTTGCACAAGGAGAGGTATGCGTATCAACCACCAATCGGAATTTCAACGGACGTATGGGAAAGGGTGGAATGGTGCACCTGGCATCACCGGCAAGTGCCGCGGCAAGCGGTATCACCGGTCATCTGACCGATCCCAGAGATTATCTCTGAAAGAGGGGTGATCATGGGGGGCGCCGCCCGTAAGGGAGGAGGCCTCCAACACTGAACTTTTTTACGATTAAAGGTAAACCCGTGAACGGAGGTACAAATGAAGACATTCGGAGGATCAGTTCTTTTTCTGGACAGATCGGATATAAATACAGATGAGATCATTCCTGCAAAATATCTTACCGAGGTGAAAAAGGAAGCACTTAAACCTTACCTGTTGGAGGATCTCAATCTCGACGGTTTCGATCCTGCGGGGGATTGGCGGGGCAAGGCGAAAGTGGTTGTTGCAAGGGCCAATTTCGGGTGCGGTTCATCACGTGAACATGCGCCCTGGGCACTCGAGGTGAATGATATCACCTGCGTTATTGCGGAAAACTATGCCCGGATCTTCAGACAGAATATGTTTAACGGAGGAATGCTGGCGATTGAGCTTCCTAAAGAAAAAATAGAGGAGCTGTTCACTCTTTGCGGTAAGGGAGAGGTGATGTGTGATGTGGATGTGGAGAGGAAAAAGCTTACATTCTCATATGAGAACGGTTCAAAGGAGCTGGATTTCACACTGTCTCAGTTTGATGATGCGCTGGTGAAAGCCGGTGGCTGGGTGGAATTCGCCGACGCCAGATATTAATGGTTTAAAAGGCCCTGGGGAAAAACTGCGGGGCCTTGAAACGATTCATTACCCGATGTATATGACCAGATAGTAGAACAGAAGTATGGCCCCGATGGTCAGCAGGCCCAGCAGAAAAGGATATTTGTACCAGTTCTGTATAAAGACCATGGCACGGCTCTGGAATGTTTTCTTTTTGGTGGCCGCAAAGATTTTGTTGGTAACCGATGGCGTGACCTCCACATCCTCAATCTCCTGGAACGCTTCCTTCACATTCTTCATCTCTTCTATGTACTCCGAGCAGCATGTGCAGCTCTGCACATGTTCCCTGATCTCTTCACCGATTTGTTCGCCAAGGGCGAATTCGATCAGTTCCTCTTCTGTGGGATGTTCTTTTATTGTGTAACCCATACGGCCTTCTTTTTCAGTTTTTCCCTCAAGCCTTTAAGAGCTCTGAATGCCTTTATCCTCACGTTGTTTTCGGTGAGTTCCAGCATGACGCCAATCTCTTTATAAGTATACCCGTCTCTGAGGTGAAAGTAAAGAATACTCCGTTCTGTTTCGGGCAGATCGTCAACTATCTTCCAGTCAAAAGGGGTTTCTCCGTGATAGTTGGGGTCGTAGTTTTCCTCTCCATAGGCCCGCCGCAGTCTTGAGAATCGGCTGCATTTTCTGAAATGGTCAAGACAGGCGTTGCGGGCGACTCTGTAAAGCCAGCACATTCGTTCCTCCGGGGGAGCGGGAATGCTTTCCACTTTCCAGATTTTTATGAACACCTCCTGCAGAATGTCATCGGCGGCTGATCTGTTGTGGGTAAGCCAGAGAATGAACGTGTACACCTTCTGGGCATACTCTTCATAAATCCTTCTGAATTCTCTGTTCTGCAAGCTAATCTCCTCTGGCAAGCTGCCGAGCACAAGGTTGTAGAGGAAAGATACTTACCCCTGATCTTTGCAGGCAAGTTTCTGTCATATAAACGCTGCAGGTCAGCAGATTGTTACAGTTATTCATGAGTTGTTATCTGTTCGAAGCTTTCCCTCGGAGTCACCGGTTCCGGCTGCTTCACGCTGGCTCTCCGGACGGTTTCAAGGCAGGAGGGATAGCCGCATGGTCGGGCATTGGGATACCGAAGCGGTGAACGGGAAGCGAAATAACGATCTAGAATTCCGGCACTATCGCCAGGTCGTTCTGCACATCGGTGACCCCGGGGGTGAACTGTGCAATGCTCTGAGCTGCGCGATAGGCGGACCATCCCGGAACTGTGCCGCTGAGGGTAACCGCACCCTTTTCCACTTCCACATCGAGCGTGTCTATATCGATATCCACATTGCGGTCGAGAGCATCCACAACGTTCTCGGCTATGATTTCATCCAGAAGGTCATGGGTGGGGACAACGGTGAGAAGGTTGTCCACCACCGCCACCCCCAGAACGTCACCGGCCAGGTTTTCCGCCTTCTTCTTTTTCCAGTAGGCATCCACTGCCCCTTCGAGGCGAACCACATTCACATCCACCTCGATCACGATATCCTGGTCACTCAGATCGGGGTTCCACTCGAATATGCTGCGCAGGGCATTGCGGATCTCCTCCTCGGGCAGCGGTCCCGTTTTATGGGAACTGACCACCGAAAGCAGATTGTCCACTCGGGTCACACCCGGGACCGCATGGGCGTCAGTTTCGGCTGCCTGACGGGCCAGCCGGGAGTCCACTTTCCCGAACAGCCGTACCGTTCCGTCCACGATTTCCACATTGATTCCGGAGGCATCCACCCGGTTGTCCCAGAAAAGCTGGTCAATGATGCGTTTTTTGGTTTCCTCAGTGCTGTATATCATGACAGAACTCCGCGTTTGCCGTTGCAGTTTTGCGTAGAACGGTTGTTGTACTGATGGAACTGCAAAAAGGGGGCCTAAAGAAGAAAAGAGGGCAAGATTATACAGAACCAAGCGTTCAGTGAGGAAATACAAAAAGCCGGAGAAACCAAAAATGGTTTCTCCGGCAGGAATCGCACTGCCCGATAAATTTACTTTTTCTTATGTCTCTGGCTGCGACGGGCTTTTTTTCTTTTATGACGGTTGATCTTCGATTTTCTCTTCTTTTTTACACTCGACATTCGTCGGTCATCCTTTCGAATGAAGTCTGCGATTCCGGTTTTTAGAATTGCTTAATATGCATAATGCCAGCCGCAACGTCAAGACAATTGGAACCATTATGTTCTGTTTTCTGGAAGTGACGCAATGATCGGGCCGGAAACTCCTTTTTTTCACTCTCTGGGCAACAAATTATCCTCATTACCGTATTATTATACATTATTATATAGTATATTTTAGAGCTATGCATCTTAACCGTCTCAGACTTCAGAATTTCCGCAATTACACTGATCTTGAAATGGAATTCCCCCCTCAAGGGGCTCTGTTTGAGGGCGCGAATGGAGCTGGGAAAACAAACCTGCTGGAGAGTATCCACCTTCTGTGTACAGGGCGGTCTCAGCGAAGGGCTTCAAGAGCAACTATGATACGCCATGAAGAGCACAGCGCTTTTGCCGAGGGGGTTTTCTCCTATGAACAGGCCGCGTCCAAGGCTTCCATAGGTTTCAGCAGGGATAAGAAAGTGGTGATGAGGCGGGATGATGTGGTAGTGAACACATTTTCGGAGTGGTTTGGAGAGCGTCCGGTGGTTTCTTTCGGTATTGATGATCTCGATCTGGTATACGGTTCTCCGGAAAGCCGCAGGCGATTTCTGGATATGCTGCTTTGCCAGATGGACCGTTCATATCTGGAGGCTTTGGTCAAGTACCGCAGAAGCATGCTGTGTCGAAACAGCCTCATGGGGAAAACAGACGATCCGCTTCAGTTCGAATTGTATGAAGAGGGCATGGCTGAGGCTGGGGTGGAGCTTGTTTTCGGAAGGCAGAAAATAGTCTCAGAGCTCAAATCCGTTCTGAGTGATTTCTACCGCCAAATTAGCGAGGGTAGTGAATCGGCCGATGTGGAGTACGAGCCCCGGTGGAAGTGCGATTTAACTGGCAAAAATGAGTGTAAAAATGTATTTTTACACTTCTTGAGTGAGCGCAGAGAGAAAGATGTCGAAATGGGTTTCTCCGCTTCCGGTCCGCACAGAGACGATCTTCGCTTCCTTCTCGACCGAAAGCCAGCCAAAACCTTTGGATCGCAGGGTCAGTGCCGCTCCTATGTACTTTCTTTGAAACTCGGTTCGGTCCTTCTTATCGAACGGCACATACAGGACAACATGATCTTTCTCATTGACGATGCTGTTTCGGAGCTTGATTCGGGAAGGTCTTCACGTGTGTATCCACTGCTTGAGGGCAAGGGGCAGGTCTTCATTGCCACCCCCAAGTGTGATGCGCCCCTGGGCAATGAGGTGCTTAAGTGCAGCGTGGACAGAGGAAAGGTGCTTGTGTAGTGAAGCGTTCCCAACCGCCTTCAAAGGTAGGCGCCGTTCTTCAGTCCATCCTCCAGGAGCGCGGCTATTCCACTATCTGCAAGGAATACGAAGTGGTGGCCAAGTGGAAGGAGATAGTGGGGGAGCGTGTGGGGGCTGTGACCGAATGCAGCAGGACCGAAAACGGGATTCTATATGTTAAAGTGAAATCCGCTCCCTGGCGTCAGGAGCTTGCTTATCTCAAGGGCGACCTGATCAAATCCATTCACAGAGAGACGGACTGTACCAGTATCAAGGATATAATCTTTTACTGACACCTGCTGTATATGAGACATGGGCTGACTCATGTCCCTATGGCAGTGTTAAAAACGGAGCAGTGATATGAGTGACCAGCAGCAGTATACCGCCGACAGTATCAAGACTCTCAAGGGGCTTGAAGCGGTCCGCAAAAGACCCGCCATGTACATTGGCAGCACCGGAACTGCCGGTTTGCATCATCTTGTCTACGAGGTGGTGGACAATTCGATTGATGAGGCGCTTGCAGGATACTGTACCAGAGTCGATGTCATCATTCATACCGATAACAGCATTACTGTCATGGATGATGGGCGAGGAATACCGATAGACTACCATGCAGAGGAGAAAATGTGTGCGCTGCAGTTGGTTTTGACCACGCTGCATGCCGGTGGTAAGTTCGATAACTCCTCCTACAAGGTTTCCGGTGGTCTTCACGGTGTCGGTGTTTCCTGTGTCAATGCGCTTTCCTCGTATCTGAAAGCGGAGGTCTGCAGAGACGGTCAGAAATACTACATGGAATTTGACAGGGGTGTTCCTGTTGCGGAGCTTCAGAAACTTGGTCCCACAGAGAAGCGCGGAACAAAAATCACCTTCAAACCCGATTCTGATGTTTTTGAAACTACCGAGTACAGTTTCGATATCCTCTCCAAGCGTCTCAGAGAGCTGGCGTTTCTCAATAAAGGCGTGTTCATTGGTATTTTTGATGAGCGTGACAAGGATAAGAAACATGAGTTCTGCTATCCTGGCGGGCTTGCTTCGTTCATCTCCTATTTGGACGAGAACAAAACGCCTCTTCACCCCGAGCCGATTTTCTTTTCAAGTGTGAAAGAGGGCGTTGAGGTGGAAATCGCGATGCAGTACAATGACTCCTTCAACGAGAACATTTTTTCTTTTGCCAACAATATAAATACCGTCGACGGCGGGACGCATCTGTCCGGATTCAAAAAAGGTCTGACCCGCTCGATCAATGCCTATGTGGAGGCCAACAATCTGCTCAAAGGCAACAACAAAGTGGAGATGAAGGGTGAGGATCTGCGTGAGGGACTTACGGCCGTTATAAGTGTCAAGCTTGGTGATCCTCAGTTCGAGGGGCAGACCAAGGCCAAACTGGGTAATTCCCATATCATGAGAATCGTCGAGAGCTCCGTGGTGGATATGTTGGGAACCTTTCTGGAGGAGAATCCTTCCGTAGGCAAAAAAGTAGTGGAGAAGTGTATCAGTTCCGCTATTGCCCGTGAGGCGGCACGCAGAGCCCGGCAGCTTGCAAGAAGAAAAACGGTTATGGATGGCGGTGGGCTTCCCGGAAAACTTGCCGACTGCCAGGAGCATGATCCGGAAAAGTGTGAAATCTTTCTTGTTGAGGGTGACAGTGCGGGTGGAAGTGCGAAGATGGGACGTGACCGTACGTTTCAGGCCATTTTGCCTCTGAAGGGTAAGATACTCAATGTGGAGAAGGCCAGAATCGACAAGATCATTTCCCATGAGGAAATTCAGGTTATTGTGCAGGCTCTTGGAACCGGTTTCGGATCCTCCGAGGAAGAGGAGGGGTTCAATCTGGCCAAGCTGCGCTACAGCAAGATAATAATCATGACCGATGCCGATGTGGATGGATCTCATATCCGCACTCTTCTTCTGACGTTCTTTTTCCGGCACATGCCGGGACTGGTGGAGAACGGAAATGTCTTCATCGCCCAGCCGCCTCTTTACAAGATTAAATCAGGTAAAGAGGTGCGCTATGTGTATACCGAGCAGGGCAAGGATGAGGTTGCCAGAGAGTGGGAAGGCAAAAAGATATCCCTTCAGCGGTATAAAGGTCTTGGCGAGATGAATCCCGATCAGCTTGCGGAGACAACCATGAATCCCGAGAGCCGGATTCTTCTTCAGGTCAAGATGGAGGATGTGGTGGAGGCAGACAGGATTTTCACCGTTCTTATGGGAGAAGAGGTCGAGCCTCGACGCAAATTCATCGAGGACAATGCCACAAAGGTACAGTTCCTGGATGTGTAAAGCCGATATGTTTATAACAAATGCAAACAACTGAAAGTATAGCAATACATGAGTGAGAAGAAGACTGTACTACTGACCAATGATGACGGTTTTCATGCGCAGGGAATAAAGCTTCTCTACGATGTGCTTTCGGCCGATTACAATGTGGTGGTAGTGGCTCCTGACAAAGAGCAGAGCGGTGTGGGGCATGCATTCACATTCAACACTCCGCTTCATTACAGGGCGGCAATGGAAGAGGAGCAGATGCCGGGCTTTCTGGTAAGCGGCTCTCCTGCTGACTGTGTGAAATTTTCCGTAAGCTATCTTTTGCCGGTCAGGCCTGATATCGTGGTGTCCGGCATGAATATAGGGGAGAATTCGGGGCTGTCCGCCTTCTATTCCGGAACGGTTGCGGCAGCCCGGGAGGGTGCTTTTTGGAACATTCCAAGCTTTGCTTTTTCGGTATGCACCCAGAGTGCTGAATTCGCCAAAGAGTATGCGCGGATGGTGCCGGAGTACATAAAAAACATTCTCGGCTCCCAGCAGGGAAAACTCCCCGCCAATGCCAAGGTGTTCTACAATGTTAACTTCCCTCCCTGCGGTCCTGCGCAGGCAAAGGGCGCAAGGGTTACATGGCAGAGCATGGCCTATTTCGACGACCGCTATGAAAAGGTGGAAGTCGAAACACATCAGACTAAAGAGGGCTATCTCATTTACGGAGAAAAAAAGGATCTCGAAGCATCCAATGCTTTCGATTCCAGGGCCCTGATGAATAAATATATCACCATTACCCCCCTTACTTTCGATTCCACTGCTCATGGGGCATTGCCTCATCTGCGTTGGTTGGAAGACGGTGAAAGTGAATAAGAGGTAACTTCATATGAATGAAAATGAAAAAATTATGCCGGTATTCATCGAAGACGAGATGCAGAAATCGTATCTCGATTATTCGATGAGCATGATCACCTCCCGTGCTCTTCCCGATGTCAGGGACGGTCTCAAGCCTGTGCACCGACGGGTACTTTTCGGGATGGATGAGCTGGGTATACAGCATAATAGGGCTCCCAAGAAATGTGCTCGCGTGGTGGGTGATGTGATAGGTAAATACCACCCTCATGGTGACAGTGCGGTGTACGATTCGCTTGTGCGTATGGCACAGAGCTTTTCCATGAGATATCCCATGGTGGACGGTCAGGGGAATTTCGGTTCCGTTGACGGTGACCCCCCGGCGGCAATGCGATATACCGAATGCCGCATGACCGCACTGGCAGAGGAGATGCTGACTGATATCGACAAGGATACTGTCAACTACGGACCCAACTACGACGATACCCTCAAGGAACCGTTGGTACTGCCCTCGAAGATACCTTTTCTCCTGCTTAACGGCACTACAGGTATTGCGGTGGGTATGGCTACCAATATGGCCCCTCATAATCTCACGGAAGTCGTGAATGCGCTGGTTATGCTGATCGATGATGAGGAGGTGCAGGTCGAGGATATAATTAAAGTGCTTCCCGGCCCCGATTTCCCCACAGGAGGAATAATTTTCGGCAGAAGTGGTATCCTGGATGCATACAGAACGGGAAGAGGCAAGGTGATAATCAGAGCCAGAGCCGAGGTGCACACGCTTCCCAATGACCGTGAGGAGATCGTGATCACCGAAATCCCTTATATGGTCAATAAGTCCACTCTTCTTGAGAAGATGGCTGATCTGGTGAGATCAAAAACAGTCGAGGGTATTTCTTTTATAAGAGATGAATCTGACAGAAGAGGAATGCGCATTGTTGTCGGAGTGAAAAAGGATGATTTCGGCGATGTGGTGCTCAATAAACTCTATAAATACACCAACATGCAGACCACCTTCGGCATAATCAATCTCGCCCTGGTGGATCTTCAGCCTCGTCTTCTCAATGTAAAGGAGATGATGAGTCACTTCCTGGATCACCGTCATACCGTGGTGGTGCGGCGGACCGAATATGATCTGAAGAAAGCCAAGGAAAGGGCTCACATTCTTGAGGGGCTGCGTATTGCGCTGGATCATATAGATGAAATCGTGGCATTGATCCGTGCATCATCCTCACCCGATGAAGCTCACACGAAGCTTGTGGAACGGTTCGGGTTGAGTGATGTCCAGGCCAAGGCCATACTTGATATGAGGCTGCAGAGGCTCACCGGTCTCGAAAGGGATAAAATCGAGCAGGAGTACGCAGAACTCATGCGTCTGATCGAGGAGCTCAATGCTATTTTGGCCAGCCGCGATAAACGCATGGAGATCATAAAGGATGAACTTCTCGATCTTAAGGCCCGTTTCGGTGATGAGCGTCGTACCGAGATCACCGATGCCACAAGTGATGTGGATATAGAAGATATGATCGCTGAGGAGGATATGGTGATCACCATGACTCATGAGGGTTATATCAAGCGTACGGCTGTGTCTGTGTACAGAGCTCAGGGACGGGGTGGAAAAGGTGTCAAGGGTATGGAGTCGAAGGAAAACGATTTCATTTCCACGCTTTTTGTGGCTTCTACCCACGCGTATATTCTGTTTTTCACCAACACGGGGCGCTGCTATTGGCTGAAGGTGTACAAAATTCCTGAAGCCGGCAGAAATTCCAGGGGTAAACCCATTGTGAACCTTGTCGAGTTGAGGCCGGATGAGAAGATTGCTGCATTTGTGCCGGTGAGGGAATTCGATGATACTCACTTTATTGTCGCTGCTACAGAGCAGGGAGTGATAAACAAGCAGCCGCTGACTTCATATTCGAATGTCCGCCGTGACGGAATAAATGCTATCAGGCTGGACGAGAACGATTCTCTCATACAGTGCAGACTGACCAATGGTGAGAATGACATAGTTCTGGGTACCAAGAACGGTCAGGCGGTGAGATTCCATGAAAGTGCGGTCAGAGAGTTGGGGCGTAATACCCGTGGAGTGAAGGGGATTACCCTGAGAAACGATGACAAGATGGTCAGTATGGTTATCGCCAAGCAGGGAGATGATATTCTCACTGTGACCGAAAAGGGCTTCGGGAAGAGAACTGCTGTGGAGGATTACCGTAAGACAAACCGTGGCGGTACCGGAATCATCAATATCAAGGTGACTGAAAAGAACCGTACGGTTGTTGCTCTCAAGAGTGTGCGGGGAGAACAGGATGTGATGCTTATCACCCGGAAGGGAATAATCATTCGTCTCGATGTGGACAAGATTTCCACTATCGGCCGCAACACTCAGGGAGTCAGGCTTATAAATCTGGATGAGACCGACAGTCTGATTGATGTGGCTTTGTGTGAACGCACTGAGGAGGTTGTTTCGGAGGATGCTGAGATAGTCGCTCAGGAACCTGTTGAATCGGCTCCTGTGGAGGAGGCTGAACCGGAGGAAGCCGGAAACGAGGAGGAAGAGTCCGGCAGTGAAGAAGGGAATCCCGAAGAAACAGAATAAAAGTTCAAAAAAACCAGGTGGTTGAGAGCCCGGAGCAGAGATGCTTCGGGCTTTTTTTATGGGAGGTGTTGGAGCTCGCAGGCAAGGATTTTGCAGTGTCTTTAATTATGCCGTTATATCATTTCAGGTGATAGGAGAAGATATGAGCGCCGGCGAAGTGATCAGTCGTGAAATGACTGAAGTATCTGGAATTTCTTCGGGTAGAAAAGGGAATCGTTGGCAGTTTTTCACCAGAAATGTTTTCTCCGCATTTGTTTTCGTTGCTGTTTTCGTTTCGGGTCTGTATTTGGGGCGAGAGAGAATTCTGCCGCTGGTATATACCCGGAGTGAATATATGATCGGCATCTGCAGGGGGGATTCCCCGCTGGAACTCAAGCCCCTACCTGGTATCAACCCGGTTGTCACCGCCAGGATGGTTGATGATGTGGAGGCGGTGTTTGTTGCCGATCCCTTCATGATCAGGGAAAAACAGATGTGGTATATGTTTTTCGAGGTGCTGGAGGGGACACAGAACAAGGGAATGATCGGGCTGGCTACCAGTGCGGATGCTGTGAACTGGGAATACGACAGAATAGTTCTAAAGCAGCCTTTCCATCTGTCGTATCCTTCTGTTTTCAGGTATGAAAATGAGATATGCATGGTTCCTGAAAGTCAGATGGATTATTCGGTGAGTGTTTACAAAGCTGAAAAGTTTCCTTATGGCTGGAAAAAGGACAAAACGCTGATAGAGGGAAATTACTTGGATCCCACGTTGTTTCAGTATGAAGATAACTGGTATATGTTTGCAGCTGACAGAAACGATATGCTTCACCTTTTCTGGGCCCGGGATTTGTATGGAGAATGGTATTATCACCCCTGTAATCCGATTATAAAACATGATCCGCAACGGGCAAGACCGGGCGGAAGGGTGGTGGCGGTCGGCAATACGGTGATCCGTTTCGCTCAGAACTGCAAACCCCGGTACGGGCATGATGTCAGAGCTTTTCTGATAAGCGAGCTTTCACCTGAAACGTATGCTGAGCAGCCATTTTCGGGAAATCCGATTCTGAAGGGTACTGGTACGCATTATGAATGGAATGGTGAACGAATGCATCATGCGGATGTTCATCAGGTGGATGACGGGTGGATTGCGGTTGTGGATGGTGTGGGAAGATGGAGAGAATTCGGTCTGGGATTCTTCGGAAAAGAACCGAAGGCTTTTCTGGGGCCGACAATACCCATGAAATCCCCTTATCTGAATCGTAAATAACTGCTGTTTATAATACCGCTTTCTCAAATTGCAAAGGATACAGAGATGAGTTCAGATGTGGCTGTGTGCGTGTGCACATACAAGAGACCTCGAATGTTAAGAGGGCTTCTGCTTGAGTTGAACAAACAGAAAGCAGAGGGAATACGTTTTTCCGTCACGGTTGTGGATAACGATGTGAAGCGGTCTGCCCAGCCCGAGCTGAAGGAGTTGCGTAAAAGTCTTAATTTCAAGGTCAGATATGTCAATGAGCCCCGGAAGAATATCGCAAAAGCGAGAAATGCTGCCGTTCGTAATGCCCATGGAGAGTATATAGCCTTTATTGATGATGATGAGTTTCCAGGTGAACACTGGTTAAGAGATATGCTTGAAGTCTGCAGAGAAAGAAAAGTGGAGGGGGTATTGGGCCCGGTTCTGCCTCACTATGATGAAGCCTCTCCGAAATGGCTGAGAAAAAGCGGGCTGTGTGACAGAAAGAGATTTCCTACCGGCACTGTTCTTAAAAACACCAGTTTGATGCGTACGGGGAATGTCTTGCTGAGCAGAAGGTTTTTGGAAGAGCACCGTATGTCTTTTGATGAAAAGTATGGACTGACAGGCGGGGAGGACACCGACTTTTTCCGCAGGGCATTAAATAAGGGGGGTACATTCGTGTGGTGTGATGAGGCCGGGGTATATGAATACGTTCCTCTTGAACGCAGTACCAGAAAGTATCATCTGGAAAGAGCGCTTCTGAGAGGCACGCTTAATGCCCGAAAGGTAGGGGTTCTGAGTATGCCGGTGTTGAAATCTTCAGTGGCGGTTCTTTTTTACCTTCCTGCACTGCCGGTGCTGTTTCTGCTCGGGCATGACTTTTTCATGAGATATCTGGTGAAAAGCTGTGACCATGTGGGAAGGCTTTGCGGCGTGTTTGGTGTTGAGCTGGTTAAGGACAGATCATTTCAGGGCTGAGGACAGCGGAGAGGGTTATCGTATATGTGGGAACTGGAATTTGCCGACAGAAAAAAGTGGGAAACAGAAAAAAAGAGAGCAGAGAAGTTTATCAGTAGAGTAAGGGCTGAGGATGTAAAGGCGGTACAGCTTCTTTATTGGAGGGAGCACTGTCTTGAATGTGCGCCGCCGGATTGTTATCACACCTGCTCTCTTTATGAAAAACGCAGGGACAAGCGTTGTGTAAGGGTCAGCTACGGTATCTATCCCAATCGGGATTTTCCCGGTGCTTTGGGGTTCGGTGCGGATGTGAGATTCAAAAAATGGGCCAAACTGGGTTCCACTCTGTATCCGTCAGTTCTGCCCGCGGATCGTCTGAGGTTGTTTCAGAAAATTGATATCATCACATCGAAACTGGTGAATGCTTTGTTTTATCTGACCAATCCTTTCAATCCGTTAGAGTGGTTCAGGGTAAAATTTCATAATCCTCAGCGCCTTCTTTTCAAGATTCAGACGTTTTTAAGAGAAAAGCTTCTCAGGTGTCTTTCAATTCAGAAATCAGCTCAGGTGGACTGCTTTCTTATTGAGTGCTTTTCCTTTGAAGAAACTTCTTTCAATCTGATTCTAGAGTATAAGAACATACCCTTTATCTTTCGTGAATCAGTGAGAATCGCTAAGGGATACAACTGTTTCGAAATACCGGCTGAGCGGTTCAAAAAAAACGGTGTATCAGAAGGTAGCATCACGGTGTATCCTGAAAATGATCTGGAGGCGAGAGTCGTGTTCACCTGGCTGGATATGGTTAAAAAGAAAGCCGTTGCCCCGGTTTCGGCATCTGCCCCCGGAAATGAGTTCAGGCCGGCACAGAAGGTCAAATGTGTGGCTTGGGATCTGGACAATACCTTGTGGAAAGGGGTTCTTATCAATAAAGGCAAGGACAATGTATCCATTCCCCGGGAGCATATAGAGTTGATCAGAAATCTCGATGAGAGGGGAATAATTCAGACTGTTGTTTCCAAAAACGATCATGAGGAAGCCTGGAGTGTGCTTGAGCGGCATGGGATTGCAGATTATTTCATATTTCCAGCTGTCAATTGGGCTCCCAAGAGTTCGAATCTCAAGCAGATTGCCGATCGGATCAATATAAATCTGGATACCTTCGCCCTTGTGGACGATTCCTCTTTTGAAAGAGCGGAGGTGCACTCCTCTCTGCCTCAGGTGAGGTTGTATTCCGAAGAGGAGATTGCCCGCATTCTCAGTTATGAGGAATTCGATGTTCCCGTAACAGAGGCAAGCAGACAGAGAAGGAAAAGCTATCTGGTACAGATTCAGAGAGAAAAGGTTCAGGAGCAGTACAGTGGAGACTACAAATCGTTTCTGAGGGATTGTCGAATGCATTTGAGGGTTTTCTCTCCCCGGCAGGAAAAGCATGTGAGCAGATGCCTCGAACTTGTGCAGCGTTCAAATCAGCTTAACCTTTCCACCAGAAGGTATTCCGGGGAGGAGTTTGAAAATCTGCTGAATACAGATGGAATGCTGTGTGTGGCTCTTCATTGTTCGGATCGTTTCGGAGATTACGGTATTATCGGCTTTGCCAGTGTGGATGAACGGGAGAAGGTCCCCGTGATCAAGGATCTGGTGATATCCTGCAGGGTGGCTCAGAAAATGGTGGAGCATACATTTATCGAATGGTTGGGGAAAAAGGAAAAGGCCAAGGGATTCAGTGCTCTGGGAGCTTCTCTGATCAAAACCAGAAAGAACGGACCTCTGGTGAAGGTGTTTGATGAGATGCCGTTTGAAAAAAATGAGGGCTCAGGCGGGGTGATCGGTTATACTCTGGGGTTTGATAAGCTGGGAAGTTTCGGTGATGTGATGAAAGTAAGTGATGAGGTGGAGCAGATTACAGTTTGAGGTCTTTTGAGAGGGGGAAGTGATGCTGGTGATAAACGCTGATGACTGGGGCGCATCTTTGAAGATCTCTTCGAGAATCGAGGAGTGTATCAGGGCAGGTGTGGTCGATACGGTCAGTGCCATGGTATTCATGACCGATTCCCAGAGAGCAAGTGAAGTTTCTTGTGCGATGGGAATCGAAGCTGGGCTTCATATCAATTTTACCACACCTTTTGACTGCAGGCACGTATCGGATCGTCTGATTGCCTCTCAGCAGAGAATAATATCTTATCTCAAGGGAAGCAAAGCCGCCCAGTTTCTCTATAATCCTCTGTTGAACAGAGATTTTGATTATGTATTCAAAGCTCAGTATGATGAATATTATCGGTTGTTTAATAATGCGCCTCCGAGAATGGACGGGCACAACCATATGCATCTTTGCGCAAATATGCTGATCGGCAATTTCATTCCCCACAGGATAAAGGTGAGGAGAAATAATTATTTCCGCAGGGGGGAAAAGAATGTGATGAACCGTACATACCGTACTTTGGTGGATTTTCTTCTTGAGAAACGATACGTGTGCACCGATTATTTCCTTCACATACAGCAATTCGTGGCAGAGAGAGAGGATGAAAGAGAAGAGGCTTTAAGCAGGCTTGAGGAAATGTCCAAAAAAGCCAATGTGGAGCTTCTTTTGCATCCGCACCAGAAAGCCGATTATGAATTCGCCATGAGCGGCGAATTCATTGATGCTGTTTCAAGAATGCCCAGAAACAGAAGGTGCCTTGATATTCAGGGGTCCACTTTCAGTGGACAGATCTGAATCTTGTGATCTGAATCAAACAGTACCGCATTTCGCATCAAAGCGGATGTTTTTCAATATATTCAGGTAGAATTGTTCGTGCCTGTGCGCCAGGTGATTCAGGGTGAAGTTGTTCAGAATATATTTTCTTCCCGCTTCGCCCATACCTTTTCTCAGCGATTCGTTGCGGAGGAGCTTTTTCAGTACGGTCTTGATATCGTCTATATCTCTGTATCTGCACAGATAACCGCCACCTCCGTGTTCGACGCATTGAGAAACACCGCCTACATCATAGGCAACCACAGGTGTCTGCATTGACTGAGCCTCGAGCAGTGTACGCGCAAAACCTTCGCGTCTGCTGGGAAGTGCGACAACCGCACTGCGTGCGTACCATTCTCTCAGCTCGTGGGAGCTGCATTCGCCTGCAAAGGTGATTTGGTTTTTCAGATGGTGTTTGGAGATGATCGTCTGAAGATGACTGTTGACTTCAGATGAATCATCCCGGCCCGCAAAAACAAGGTGTACAGGTATGCCCTCCTTTTTCAGCATGGCGGCGGCCTCAATGAGGTCTTCATGACCTTTGCCGGCACATATTCTGGCCGGAAGCAAAACGATCGGAACTTCTATGTTTTTTACAGAGGAAACCTTCTCTTTTGAATAAAAATCGGTGTTTATGCCGTCATAAAGACTGACAAATTTCTTCTGCAGATAACGGGGGACCCCCCTCTCTGATACTCCTGCAACTCCGCTTGCGCTCATCAGCTGTTCACGGATACACAGATCGGAGAACTTTTCGTTCGAATAGTGATTGAGATAGAAAAAGGGGATGTTTCTGTCGTTGACCATATCGATTATTTTCGCCGTATCGGTTCCTCCAAGACAATGGAAACTGAGGATGTCTATGGAGTATCTGCTGAACAGGTCTTTGAAAAGTCTTTGAGCATCAGCAGCTTCTATTCCCAGATCTTTGATACTGTAGCGTTTTCTTACGGGCAGAAAAAAACGCTGTAGAAGGGGATTGTAGATGACATGATCGCGGATGAAATGTCTTGACAGCCTAACTAAAGGATTGGTCTGCGGGGCGGTACCGTTCCATTCCTGCTTGGGATGAAGGGCATGGGGAATGGCGATTCTTATGATTCTGCCCTGTCCGATTTCCTCCACGGTTTCTTTGGGTTTGAGCAGTTCGGTGGAGAAATAGATCTGTATGATGGTCATATTGTTGCGGAACAGAAGCGTTTTGTTGAGATCTCTGAGATAGTGTTCGACACCTCCGCCCGTGTCGAAGGCGTGTGTGAACCTGACAATGGTAATTTTGTCAAGTAATCCCGTGTGCTGAATCGTTTCCATATATCGCATATCCTCTGGTGTGGGCCATGTGATGCAGCTTTTGGTGTATGTTTGAATCCATAAAGGATGCAAAATTCATTCCTTCTGGAAAAATGTTTTTACGGGTACTGATTATCACAGAAGGGGAAAAAAGAAGCAGGGCGATGATCCCGGCACTGTCGGAACATAGCAAAAGTGCAGCTCACCGGCACGCAGGGGTTAAAGAAAACAATTACCCAAAACACCGGCTGCCGCTTTTGGCGGTTGTCTTCGGGTTTTCAGCAGTTTGAAATGAGTTTGGAGCTCACCAGTTTATCGAAACTGACTCCGTTCATGGCCGCTTCCAGCGCCAGTTTCCGGTGTATTTCGGGAAGGACCTGCACCGTGAACTGGCCGCTGAAAATCCTGTTGGTGATCGGTTCCGGTACGGGTTCCCCCTGATTTTTCATTTCGGATACTATCTCGTTTATCACTTCTCTGATACCGGAAAGAGCACTCTCAGGAGTCGGGGCAAGCCATTTGAATTTGGGGAATTCGGCGCAGAATCCCACATATTCCTGATCCCTTTCAGACCATAGCACATTGTAGGAATAGATTTCAGTTGAGTTGGTATTCATTTCACTTTCCTCGCTTTTTCCTGTTTCGTCTTGTTGCTGCGTATCAATTTTCAGGATAGTATTAAGTGAAATGAAAAAACAAATTTGAAATGCGTGTTCAATTACGCTCTGCGGTATTCAGAGGATCTGTTTTCCGAAAAGCGAGCTTGCGAGCTCAACTGCCATAAGGGCTGTGGTGTTGCGGTAATCCAGAATGGGGTTGATTTCCACTATATCCATGGAGCATACCAGGGATGAATCGGAAATGGTCTCCATGGCAAGATGGGCTTCACGGTAAGTGAGTCCTCCCTGGGCGGGAGTTCCGACTCCCGGTGCGATCTGGGGATCCACGGCATCCATGTCAAGACTCACATGTATTCTTCCCAGGTGCGAAAGCAGAGCCAGAGCCTCCCTTATTACCACCCCGATTCCCCTCTCGTCGATTTCACGCATGGTGTAGATGCGTATGCCGCTTTTTTTCAGCAGGTCCCGCTCATCGTAATCAAGGTCCCGTACCCCCAGCAGTATCGTCTGATCCGGAGTGACCTTCGGGCCGGGCCTTCCGGTGTCGATCAGTTCCTGAAGTCCATAGCCGAGCAGAATGGAAAGGGGCATGCCGTGGATATTGCCGTTAGGAGATGTCTGGGGCAGATTGAAATCCCCGTGTCCGTCGATCCAGATGACCCCCGCACTCTCCTTTGAAGTGATGGAGGCGATAGTGCCTATGGAGATGGAGTGGTCCCCCCCCAGAAACAGGGGAGTGAAACCCTGGCCCAGCGCATCAGATCCCACCTTGTAAGCCCGATTGCATACCTCTTTTATATAAGGGGCATATCCAGTGGGTTTCATCGCGGGAAGGTGCTCCCGGACCGGAACGGTGATATTGCCGGCATCCTCCACTCTGCAGCCCAGGCTGATCAGTTTGGCCGAAAGGCCTGCATACCTGATGGCACTGGGACCCATATCCACCCCTCTTCGGGTCTGTCCCAGATCCAGCGGAATTCCAATTATCCTGACCGGTTTCATGTCCATTTTAGGAAAGCAAAAAGCTTACCTTCAAGCGGGGAACGGTACGGAAATGTTGTACATCAGGGTATCAAAGAAGTATAATTTATTATACATCAGTACTTTATCTCAGGTGGTAATATGTCTCAAGGCAGTTTCAA
Organism: Chitinispirillaceae bacterium; assembly: GCA_046546375.1. Lineage (GTDB taxonomy): Bacteria > Fibrobacterota > Chitinivibrionia > Chitinivibrionales > Chitinispirillaceae > JAEZKC01. The sequence goes on from JBKGXV010000008.1 coordinate 65,676, forward strand.
CGATCTGATCGTTATAGCAGATGACGTCCCTCTCATGGCAGAACTCGTTCAGTACAATATCGGTCTTGCCGGTTTCAGCAATAATCTCGTGTTCAACGACCCTGAGGAATGTCTCAGTCAGATAAGGCAGGGACTTAAACCCGCAGTGGTGATATCCGATTACCAGATGCCTCATATGACCGGTGCCGCTCTGCTGTGCAGAGTTAAGCGTATCCTCCCGGGGTGTGCCGGAATTATCATGACCAGCAATCCCCGTTCAGTCCGTCTCAAAAAGCAGCCCTTCCCGGTATTGAAAAAAGGTGAAGACCACTTCTTTTGCGATCTGCTCAATCTCGTCTGCGGGGTGCTTGGTGTAGAGTGCAGATACTGTGACTGGCGGGCTTTAAGTATTTAGAACAGTATGAATTCCTTCGGCCTGAGTGTACAAATCCCCCATCCGTTTGAACTCTTACGTATATTGTTGTAGGGTTTTCTTCACTTTTCAGCTTTGGAGTGTATATGAGTTCAGGGCAATTCATTTACGGGTATGGAACGGAGGTGCCTCAGACGCATCAGCTTTCAGCCGGTCCTCTTTCGCTTCTATATGAAAACGGGTATATAAGGTCAATATGTGCGGGGAATAACGAGCTGCTTCGCCGGATTTATGTGGCAGTGAGAGACGAATTCTGGAACACGATCGAATATACAGTTACAGATGAAAAGATCGAGAAAAAAGCCGATTCATTTCTGGCGACCTTTCTTTGTCATCATAAAAGAGGTGCGGTTGACTTTGCCTGGAAAGGTGTTGTAAGGGGAAGTGAAAACGGGAGAGTGGAGTTCTCCATGGATGGAGAAGCACTTTCCCGTTTTCAGACATGGAGAATAGGTTTCTGTATTCTTCATCCCCTTGACTTTTCAGGCAAACCGGTGCGTGTCGCGCATGCCGGCGGCAAGGAGTCGGAATACAGATTTCCTGTCAGTATAGAACCTTATCAGCCGATAATGAACATCAGTTCCATGATTACGTATCTGTCACCTTCTGAATCAGTGAAAATCAGTACTGAAGGTGAGGTTTTCGAAATGGAGGATCAGCGTAACTGGACCGATGCAACATTCAAGATGTACTGTCCGCCGGCAGCAGAACCCGGACTTCACTATGTCGATGAAGGCTCGGAAGTCTCTCAGAAAGTCGCACTCGAGATTTCAGAAAACGTGGCATCCTCTGAAAAAACGGAAAAATCAGTGGGTGCGGTGCTGGATGTGCGGAAAACATCTTCACCTTTCCCTTTTTCCCGATTGGGTTCATGCCTTGATCCATGTACAGACATATCTTCGGAAACTTTACGTCTGCTGGAGCTGCTGTCCTTTTCCTTCTACAGAGTTGACATTGATTTCTGCGATTCGGGGCTGACCGGGAAACTGAAAGCATCCGCTGATATCTGCTCCGTTCTGGATACTTCCCTGGAACTTGCGCTGCATTTTACAAGTGATTACAAAAAAGAAACAGAAGAACTGCTGTGCGCACTCCGTTCTGTACAACTTCCGGTGAAAAGATTTCTTGTATTCAGCACGGAGGAACGGGTAACGCCGGAGCCGTTGACTGCATATGTTAGGGGAGCGCTCAAGGCGTATTCGCCCCGGGCTCTGGTCGGTGGAGGGACTGACAACTATTATGTTGAGCTCAACAGGAAACATCCCCCTGTAAAGAAACTGGACTGCCTGAGTTTCAGTGTCAACCCCCAGGTGCATACATTCGACAACAGTGCAGTGATGGAGAACGCTCCCGGGGTGGGGGAAGTGCTCGGAGACATCAGGCGGTTTTCGGGAGATCTTCCCGTGGGGGTGTCTCCTGTCACACTCAGACCGCGCAGAAGAGCGGATACCCCTCTGAAGGACGGCGGGCCGGACGGCAGGCTTTGGGGGCTTTTCGGGGCAGCATGGACTCTTCGGAATTTCTCTTCGTGTGTAACCGGGAAAGCAGACAGTGTCACTTATTTCGATCTGTTCGGTGAAAGCGGATTTGTTGACATGGATAAAGAACGTGTTGCCCCTGTGTTTCACCTTTTTGCATGGTTGAATGAATATGTGCAAGGGGAATGCCGGCTACTGCATTGCGGCGACAGGAATGTGTCGGCAGTTCTTCTCTCTCGGGAGAATTCATGCCGGCTGATTGTGGCCAACTGTTCCGGTGAGGAATGCAGAATAGATCTCAGGAACATGAAAAGTGAAAGGGCCGGCGTGAAATACCTGAATGAGAAAGCCGTGGATGATCCGGTTGCTTTTTTGTGCACGGAAGGGGAAAGATTCAGTAGCGATTCCGGGTTGAAGTTAGGACCTTACGGAATCGCTGCAATTGAGTACGGAACAGAAGAGAGCTGAATTCAGAAATCTTCAGCGTGCTGAACTTTTCAGAACCTCGAGAACTTTGTCTTTACTGGCGCGGGTGTCGTTGCGGCTCATGGCATCCACATGCCTGTGCCGTTCTTTGTAAAGGATTTTGATATTTTCAATGAGAGTGCCGGTGTTGAGATCATCCTGCAGAAGCACACGGCTGTAGCCGAGCTTTTCAAAAGAGCGTGCATTGAGTATCTGATCACCTCTGCTTGCCCCGGTTCCCAGAGGGATGAGCAGGTTGGGCTTGTTCAGCGCAAGAAACTCGAAAAGAGTTGTAGCTCCTGATCTGGAAACGGCAATATCGGCCATGGCGAGAAGATCGGTCAGCTCTTCATTCACATATTCAAACTGGCAGTACCCCCTGCGACCTCCCAGTGCAGTCTGGCCTTTGCCGCACAGGTGGCAGATGTTGAAATCGCAAAGAAGCTTTTCCAGAGCCGCCCGTACGGCACCGTTTATGGCCTGTGATCCCTGACTTCCTCCCATCACCAGAATCACAGGCTTCTCATCCTCGAATCCGCAGAGTTTCTTTCCCTTTGAAGCAGAACCGCTGAAAAGTGATTCTCTGATGGGCAACCCGGTCTGTATCCTTTTGTTTTGGGGCAGATGGGCAGAAGTTTCAGGAAAGCTGAAACAGATTTTTTTTGCAAAAGGTGCAGACAGCTTGTTTGCCAATCCGGGAGTGATATCCGATTCATGAATGACAACAGGAATACGGCAGAACCAGGCAGCCCATACTACCGTACAGGAAACAAAGCCGCCTTTGCTGAAAACAAGAGATGGCCTCAGCTTGAGCATCAGCCCGAGTGACTGCAGAAAGCCCCACCCGATACGGAAAAAGTCGGAGAGATTCTTCAGGTCAAAATACCGACGCAGTTTTCCTGCACTGATGGTATGATAAGGAATGTGTTCCCGGCCGATCAGGTTGTGTTCGATACCGTTTCTGGTTCCCACATAATGGATTTCAAATCCGGCCCTCCTCAGTGCAGATAAAAGGGCCAGGTTGGGAGTTACATGTCCGGCGGTCCCGCCGCCGGTGAGAAGGATTTTTTTCATGCTGATTCCTGTTCTGTCCGTGATGGTGAAAACGGAGGTGGGCTCTGAAGTGCCGAAGATGACTCGGTTTCTTCAATAGCCATCCATTTACCCTGGAATTCTTCTGATCCGGCCAGTTTCTGAATACGTTTCTGTTCCTCAGAACTCCATGGAGAAATTTGTGCAGGCCATGGCAGTTTAGAGGTAAATCCCCTGATCAGACATTCGACGATGGATTCAAAGGTGGCATCAGGAACCCATTCCCGGATGTATGTTCCTTTGCGTTTCAAGAGCCGAATCTGCCGATCTTTATCCACTTCTGGAATATTGAGGAGATTGGGAAGTTCGGTATATGCATCGCAAAGAGGTATGGATCCATGCTGGAGCACTCCGTTGAGCACTCTTTTCTGAGCGGATCCGACCAGTTTTCTCTTTTTCACCATGATCTCGTCTCTGTTTGGAGCCAGAAAGCAGGGGAGTTTCACATCCCGCCCGACCTCTCTGAGTTCATCATAGGAATCGTGAGCATCACAGTCGATTTGTGCACGCTTAAGTCCATCCATGAGGCAGTCTGTAATGATCCGGTAGGTCTGGGCAATACTGTCACCCATTGGTTTCACACGTTTTGAAAAGATGCAGCTGTAGGTGATATCGTTTTCATGAAGCACGGCCCGTCCTCCGGTGGGACGTCTTATCCACTGACCTTTTTTTTCTTTCAGTGTTCTGAAATTCAGCAGCCCTGAGGGATTCTGCATATAGCCGATGGTAACGGAGGGGCGCTGCCAGGAATAGAAACGTATGAAAACTGTGTCCTTTTCCCTGCACTGTTCCAACAGATAGAGATCCGCGGCCATATTGAAATCCGCAGTTCTTTTTTTATCCACGATAATACGAAGATCAACTTTCATAATGCCAAAAATACTCCTCCTCCCCTGCGGTGCACAAGAAGGGTGAGGGCTTGAATGTTAAAATCGCGGCAGATGCGTTTACAACTGTTCTGCTTTAATTATTTTGTAGGATTGATCATGTCACAACTCTTACGGGGAAAGACTATGGAAAAACTGGCCATTGGAATCGATCTGGGTGGAACAAATCTTAAAGGTATAGTGATGGGATCTGACGGCGAGGGCAGACATGTCACCCGCGTTCCCACTGAAGCGCAGAAAGGCGGACAGCAGGTTCTTCAGAATATCCTCACCCTTGTTGATCTTCTTGTACAGAAGGTGCATGGGGAAGCAGAGATTCTGGGTGTGGGGCTGGGCTCTCCCGGTTTTATCGACAAAGACGGGACTGTTCTGGGTGGAGCTGAAAACCTTCCTGGATGGAAAGGGACTCAGATCTATGCTCCGATAATGGAGCGTTTCGGATTGAGGACAACGGCAGCCAACGATGTGACGGTCGCTGCCCTCGCCGAGCTCAAGTACGGTGCCGGCAAGGGTGTTGACAACCTGGTCTGTTTCGCACTGGGAACCGGTATAGGTGGAGGAATTGCCATAAACGGCAGACTCTACAAGGGGACTCACGGAATGGCGGGAGAGCTGGGGCATATTGTCGTGGAGACCGACGGGGTTCAGTGTAACTGCGGCCAGCGTGGATGTGTGGAGCGCTACGCTTCTGCCACTGGTATTGTCCGTCTGGCACGGGAATATGCGGCTGGTGCAGCTGAAGGAGAAAAGACTCCGTTTGTTCGGGTGGTCAATGAGAAGCCCTCCGAGGTTACCTCCAAGATGGTTTATGATTATGTGGCTGAGAAGGATCCGGTGGCGCTGAAGGTGCACGAGACTGCCTGCGAGATGCTGGGGCGTGCTGTGGGGATTACGCTCAATGCACTTGCTCCCGACCGGGTGGTTTTGGGCGGAGGAGTGATGATGGCGGGGGAGGTGATACTTGAGGGAGTGAGCCGTCACGGGTCCCGTTACTGCTGGCCTGCGATATTTGAAAGGTGTGATATAGTGAGTGCTCAGATGGGGGAGGATGCGGGTGTAATGGG
>JBKGXV010000009.1:0-70494 GCA_046546375.1 Chitinispirillaceae bacterium
GATTCGGATTCGGAATAGTCTGATTCGGATTCGGAATAGTCTGATTCGGATTCGGAATAGTCTGATTCGGAGCCGAAGCCGGCGCCTTCGATTCCCACATTATCGTTGGACTTTCTGTCTATCCAGTAATCATACCCAGCGGTTCTGAGGATATTCTCTCCGAAGGCTTTAGCCTGCGAGTACCAGTCGAAGGTACCGATACGGATACGGTAGTAGGTACCAATCAGTTCCGGGGTGGGATTTTCCACTTCAGCTACATATGCGGGGTAACCGTTACCGTTGAATTCCGAAGAGAGCTGGTCTGCAGTGGCCCGGGTTGCATGAGTGGCAACCTGCACCGAATAGCGGCCGTTTTCACTGAATTCGGGGACATAGGAATCCGGTGCTGATGAGGATTCTTCGCTTTTCTTTTCATCTGTTTTGTTCTCATCAACATAGAATTCATCGAAAACATCTGATGAGGCGCTGTTTGCCGATTTTTTTGGTGTCGAGGAAAATTCCTTGTCTTCTGTTTTTTCCTTGCTCGAGCATCCGAAAAGTACTGCGGTGCAAACTGCAGCCGTTATCAGGAACTTGCCTACTGCCATAGTTCCTCCTCTTGCTGGGTATGTATTGAATATAAGATTATTGCCTGTGAACACTAACTTAATTAAAATTACTATTGTACACTGAGGAAAACCAATAGTTTAAATAAATTCAACCTTCGTGAGATCCGTTCCGAATGTGTACTCCACTACGCAGGTGTCTTTTTTTTTATTGTTGAGTACTGCGTTTTGCTCCTTCTGTTTATCAGAGAACTCCCTTTGTACTCGGAAGCTCATCGTGTGCTTTGGGGTTTATGGAGCAGGCCTGCGAAAGTGCTTTACCGAACGCTTTAAAAACTGCCTCGATTGAGTGATGGCTGTTGCGGCCTCTGAGCAGGTCCACATGCAGTGTGATACGGGCATGATCCGTGAACGCCTTGAAAAAGTCCTCCACCAGATCACATTCGAAGGTGTTTATTTTTCTGTCCACCAGTTCTACAGCGTACACCAGATTCTGTCTTCCTGAGATATCCAGGCATACTCGTGCCAGTGCCTCATCCATGGGAACATGACTTGTGCCGTAACGGATTATTCCTTTGCAGTCACCCAGAGCCTGTGTGTAGGCCATCCCCAAGCAGATGCCGATATCCTCCGCACTGTGGTGAAAATCCACATGAGTATCACCCTCGCAGCTCAAATTGAGATCGAAAAGCCCGTGTTTGGAGAAGAGAGTAAGCATGTGATCCATGAAACCATTGCCGCTCTGAATCTGCGAACTGCCTTTTCCATCAATTCCCAATTCGAGACGGATGGCGGTTTCTTTTGTTTTGCGGGTTACAGTAGCTTTACGACTCATGTGCGCCCCTTATGTGATCGGTTATCCAAAATAGTTTTTCAGGCATTCAAGGAGTTTTCCGTTCTCTTCGTTTTTTCCCACACTGATCCGCAGACAGTTTTCCAGAAGCGGGTAGGAGGAGACATCCCGTATCAGAATACCCTTTTCTTTCAGATAATCAAACAGTTTCTGCTTCTGGCTGTATCGTAAAAGGATGAAATTGGCTTTGCTTTCGTACACGTTATCAAATGGAAAAGCTTTCAAGGCCGAATGCAGTTTTTCTCTTTGCTCCACTAAGGCTGCCAGGGATGATGAGAGACGGGATCTGTTTTCCAGAATAAGAGAGGCGGTGTGTTCGGTAAAGAAATTTATGTTGTAGGGGAGTTTGATTTTGTTTATCTCCGAAATTACTTCTTTAGCCCCGATCATGTATCCTACTCTCAGGCCCGCACCGGCCATGGCTTTTGAAAAGGTTCTGGTTACGATAAGATTCGGGTATTGTGAAATGAGTTTTATTCCGTCAAACCCACCGAATTCCACATAGGCCTGGTCGAGAATACACATTCCGCTGTGGCGGTCCAGAATGCTTCTGAGTTGCTCTTCTGTCAGTACGTTTCCCACCGGATTGTTGGGAGAACAAATGATAAGCAGGGATTTGGGATTGTCTTGAACAGCATTCTGTATGGCTTCCAGATCGTATTGCAGATCTTTTGTGAGGCTGACATTCACACTTCTGGAACCCATTCCTTCCGCAAGAAGCTTGTAGACGGTGAAGGTGGGGGAGCAGATGACCGCCGCGGATGCTTTGGAAAGAAACGAAAGCAGCAGAACCAGCAGCATTTCATTGGAGCCGTTGCCCACGATGATATTCGATGCATCAACTCCCACGTAATCCGCCAGACCCTTTTTCAGTTTATCCGGAATGAAATTGGGGTAACGGTTCCAGGGACGCTCAATGCAGAACTGAGCAGCCTGTTTTTTCACTTCAAGCGGCCAGTCTTCAGGATTTTCATTCTGATTCAGCTTTATTTCCGGCTCTTCAGGTTTTAGATGGTATCCCTTGAGAGCAAGTATATCATTACTTATAAGAGTAAGAGCCTCTTCAACTTTCATAATGCTTCTCGATTTCCTCTGCCAGTTCGTGTACGGTTTTGTCCAGATCATTCAGTTCCACTATGAGATAGAACATAAGCGCGATGATTCCCAGAAGCGCAATGGTGAATAAAATGATCCAAACTAAAAACATTAACCGTTTTCCTTTATTGATGAATTACAAAATACAACCGGCAGATGAGAGATTAAAGGGTAAATTGAAGCTGTTATGGCCTGAAAAGGCGATTGAAGTTGTTATGAATGTTTTCACTTAGTGTATTGATGTCAACAGAATGCAGTTTCGCCACCTCAGAGGCGGTAAACGCCACATAGGCGGGCTGATTCTGTTTTCCCCGTTTGGGAACGGGGGCAAGATACGGGGTGTCTGTTTCAATAAACAGTCTGTCCAGTGGAATACGGGGCAGAAGTGAGCGTATCTGGGCGTTTTTATAGGTGATTATCCCCGAAATGGAAATGTAGTAACCGCTATCAAGGATATAATCCAGGGCATCCTGATCACCGGTGAAGCAGTGGAATACAACCTTGCTGGCTTTGCTTTCTCTGCAAAGCTGTGCGACTTTCTTCTCCATGCCTCGTGAATGAACCAGCGCGGGAAACCCCTTGTCCTGGGCTATTTCCAGTTGTGTGCGGAAAAACGGCAACTGCCTTTCAAGTGGCGGATATCTGGGGTTTGAATCGTCAAGTCCTATTTCTCCCACTGCAACCGCAGCCGGATCGTTCAGAAGCTCTTTTAGTTCTTCTGCCCAGTTTCCTTTGTGCTCCGTCACATCGAAGGGTGAGATGCCCAGTGCCGCTTTGAGATGCTTGGGGTAGCGGCGGCATTGTTTCAGAACCGTTCGGGCTGTGTCAAGGCTTACGGAATTGTTGATTACAAGAGAAACGCCGCGTGAATCTGATTCATGTATCAGTTCCGCAAGCGTTTCCGGTGAAAAATCAAAGAGGTGGGCGTGTATATCAAGCCACATGATACTTTATCACTGACGGCCTTTGAACACGTCGTTCCACTTGCTCTGAGTCCAGATGTCTGCACCCGAACGGTCCAGTTTGAAAACCGCAACTCCTCGGCGGTTTATTTCCACCGGTTCACCATCCAGTTTCAGCGAGGCGGCCTCACCATTGCCCAGTTTGATATTGAAACTGTCTTTAGCCGTAAAATTGCGCACCTGACCTTTTCGCAGGATATTTTTCCAGGAATCTCCATCACTGTACACCTGAATCCAGGCGGAGTCTTTAACTATCTGCAGCTGAAGGTTCATGGGAACCGTCTTCTCTTCTGCTTTTTGAGTTTCGCTTTCATCTTCAGATTCTTCCTGGGCTGTTTCAACCGTATCGGATTGAGTCATTGAATCGCTGACCGGGGTTACCAGACTGGCCACCAGGCTGTCTTCGGTGATAAGTGAATCGGCTGTCGCCTCTTTTACAGGTTCTTCCTTTTCGCTTTCGCCTTCGGCGAGCCAGCCTTTCTGGTTTGCCATGAAAGCAAACACTCCCAGAAGAAGTATCAGCATCAGGATGATTACCAGGGTGGGACTTTTCTTGGGTTCTTGTTTCCGCATGCTGATTTCCAGCTTGTTTGAGGAATCGCCTTTGATGTGCTTCTGCTCTATACCCCGTTCTTTGTAGAATTCACTCAGTACGTAATCGGAGTCAAGGGAGAGATATTTTGCAAGCGAGCGCAGGTAGACCCGGACATAGGGATCGGCGGGAAGGGAGTTGAAGTCACTCGCTTCAAGCGCTTTTATGTACTTTACATTGAGTTTGAGGTCTTTGGCTATGGTTTCCACCGTTATCCTGCGGGTGATACGCTCCTTTCTGAGGATATCGCCTACACGATCCTGGGAATCGCCGGAAGGGGTAGTATCTTTTTCAACTTGATCGGACATCGATAGATTCCTTTCGCACAAACTGTTGTATCAGATTGAGTGTGGCTGTTACGGGCAGTCCTACTACATTATAGTAACAGCCTTCAATTTTATCTATGAATATCATGGCTCTGCCCTGAATCGCGTACGCACCGGCTTTGTCCCGGTATTCATCCATGGACAGATAGCTTTGTATCTCCTTTTCGCTCAGATCCCGGAAAAACACAGAGGTTTTCACCGCTACGGATTCTGCGAACTCCTTTTCGGCGCAGATGAGGGCGGCCGCCGTGATGACCGTGTGCTGAGAACCCGAGAGCATTCCAAGCATATGTGCGGCTTCACTTTTATCTGCCGCTTTCCCCAGTACTTTTCTACCCTTTACCACTACCGTATCCGCACCCAGAACCAGTGCGTGGGGGCGTCTTCGCGCAATGGACTCCGCTTTTGCCGAGGCCAGAAAACGAAGTGAGTTCTCCAGATCATCAGGGTCAATGTAGGACTGCTCATCGGCCAGTCCCGGGTCTTCTGTTTCAAAAAATAATCCCATTTGGGAGAGAATCTCTCTTCTCCGGGGAGATCTGGATGCCAGAACAAACGGTCTTTTCAGTTTTTCCAGTTCTTTCATAAATATAGTACGGTGGAACGTATCCTTACAAAAATCAGTAACTTTCCTTTTCGGCCGGTTTGCCCGGAAGTGATAGTATCAAGGTAAAAATATATAGTTTGACTGTGAGCGCAAAACAAATGACGCGCAGTATTCAGTTTCGGATTGACTTCGTTTGTGGCAGGGCGGATATTTTAGGCCCCGACTTTAATTTTCTGCCACGGTTTTTCCGTGAAATCCATGCTCCTAGTCAAACTCTTGTGTTTCCGTACATCTTTCTGTTTTTTGACAGCGTGTGTGAAATCCTGAGATGTCTTATCGATATATAACTTTCAAAAAACCCCTCTCTTTCTTATTTTACAGGACTCAGGAATCTTCAACATTCAACACTGCTGCATATGGACCAGTCCAAAAACAATTCATCTCCGGTCTCTTGGCGGGAGAAGCTGAACGAGATCATCTTCGAAGCGGAGACCTTCCGGGGCAAAGCATTCGATGTCGTGCTCCTCATTGCCATTCTGGGCAGTACGCTCACGGTGGTGCTTGAAAGCGTGCCCGAACTGAGAAACCAGTTCCGGCCTCTTTTTTTCTATCTTGAGTGGGGCTTCACCATTCTTTTCACCATCGAATATATCATGCGCCTGATGTGTCTTCGTCACCCTGCAGGCTACATGTCCAGTTTTTTCGGGGTGATTGACCTGCTTGCAGTTTTGCCCACCTACATAGGTTTGCTGATCCCCGGAGCACAATCCTTTCTCATTTTGCGCCTTCTGAGACTTCTTCGCGTGTTTCGCATACTCAAGCTCGGTGCGTATCTCAGTGCCGCATCTCTTCTGCGCAATGCAATCCTGGCCAGCAAGAGAAAAGTTCTGGTGTTTCTCTTTGCGGTGCTCATAATGGTTCTCATTCTGGGAAGCATGGCCTACGCCATAGAAGGAGAGAGACACGGGTTTGTAAGCATTCCCACCAGTGTGTACTGGGCCATTGTCACCATTACTACGGTGGGGTATGGGGATCTTGCACCCCAGACCACTTTAGGCAAGCTTCTGGCATCGGTTGCGATGCTTCTGGGATATGCGATCATCGCGGTGCCCACGGGAATCGTGACAGCGGAGATGGCGAGGGGGTCAAGCAGTGTATCCACGAGAGCGTGTTCTTTCTGCGATCGGGGCGGGCATGATCCGGATGCGGATTACTGTAAGTTCTGCGGGGGGAAGCTTTGATGGAGAAGCAGGGTGAATGTGAACGGATTTTCCCACGCAGAGGCGCAGACAGCGCAGAGCGGAAGAAAGTGCGGAATTTTTGAAAGTATATGGAAAAAACCGGCATGACCCATAAAATCATAAATGTGAAGAATCAGGCCGGTCTGACAACTTTGAACATAATGGAGCTTGAATGAGACAACTTGAAGTGGCCATGAATGTCGCCCGGGAGGCGGGGGCGTTTGTGAAAGGAATGAAAGGCAACGCGGGGATAGATCTCAAGGCGGTGAACAACCTGGTTACCGAAGCGGATACCGCATCGGAGAAGATGATCTGGGAGCTGCTTTCAAAAGAATTTCCCGATTCTAAGTTCTACGGAGAGGAAAACGAGAACAGGGGGGATCTGGATTCGGACAGTTTGTGGATTGTGGACCCTCTTGACGGCACCAACAATTTTGCTCAGGGAATCCCCATCTACTGTGTTTCCATCGCCTATGCTCAGAAGGGCAGGGTGGTGTGCGGATGTGTGTACGATCCGGAACGTGATGAGCTTTTCAGTGCTGAGCAGGGCAAGGGGGCGTTTCTTAATGGAGAGAGAATTTCGGTATCCAAAAGGAGAAGTTTCGAGGAATCCATGATAAGCGTGGGGTTTTACTATGACCGGGGCGAGATGATGGAGAAAGCGCTCTGTTCGGTGCAGCGGCTCTTCAGAAAAAATATCCGTGGACTGCGCAGGATCGGAAGCGCGGCAGTGGATCTGTGCTGGCTTTCCTGCGGGCGGTTCGATGCTTATTTCGAATATATGCTTTCACCTTGGGATTTTGCCGCGGCAACGCTTCTTTTAAAAGAAGCCGGTGGGGAATACCATGACAGGGACGGTCAGCTTTTTAATCTGAGGTCAACGGGGATAATCGCCAGCAACGGGCTTTTTCATGATCAGTTTCTCGAAGAGGTGAGGTGGTCCGGAGTGGAGAACAGATTCGCCTGAATGTGCCGGGAGTGGAAGGATTCGCTCAGGACAAACTACTGAGGACTGCGCTCACTTCTTCCGCTTAGCGGAATCAGCACAAGCAGGGTGAGCAAAGAGAGGCTCGTGATTAATGAGAAGTAAGCAATATGAACGAACCGGTGCAGTACTTCGATAATGAAGGGAGGGGTGTTTTTGGTTTTGGGTAATGTAACCGGTCCGCTTATGCTTAGCCCGTCCTCGGAGTCGAAGCATGAGCGGATCGGTCAGGTGAACGTTGAACCTCATAAACGTTATTTCCTTCCCTTATTCGTAATATATATTGATGATTTTAGCGGAATTATGCAGCAATTTGAGATCGAAAGGATACCTGAAACCTACGATGATTGAACGAAATGATCCTTGCTGGTGTGGTAGTGGTAAGAAATACAAAAAGTGTCACCTTTTTTCCGACCAGGAGAACAGAAGAGCGGAAAAACCCAGACAGAAGGGGGTGAAAACACCTCAAGAGATCACGGGAATGCGCCGCGCAGGGGAGTTTAACGGCGAGGTTCTGGATCACATCCGTCCCTATATCAAAGCCGGCATCACCACTGAGGAGATAGACCGTCTGGTGCACGAGTTCACAGTCAAACACGGTCATAAACCTGCTACTCTGGGCTACAGGGGATATCCCAAATCCTGCTGTGTTTCTAGAAATAATGTGGTATGCCATGGAATTCCATCCCCCGACGAGAAACTGGAAGAGGGGGATATCGTGAATGTTGATCTCACTTCCATTGTGAATGGCTACTACGGGGATTCTTCCGAGACGTTCATGATCGGTGAGGTTTCAGATGAGGCCCGCCATCTGGTGGAGGTGACTGCCAGGGCATTGATACTGGGAATCGATGCGGTGAAACCCGGAGTGCCGCTCTGTGCCATAGGGGAGGCGATTGAGCCGTTTGTGAAATCCCAGGGGTGTTCTGTGGTGAGGCAGTATACGGGTCATGGGATTGGGAAGCGGTTTCATGAGTTCTTCACCATTTACCATCACGTGGATCCTGACTGTGAGGATGTGATTCTGCAGCCGGGCATGACTTTCACCGTGGAGCCCATGATCAATCTGGGCGGATACGAAGTCGTGACCAGCAGAAAGGATGGCTGGACTGTTACTACTAAGGACAAATCGCTTTCGGCACAGTTTGAGCATACCGTTTTGGTTACGGAAACGGGTGTTGATGTCCTTACGCTGACTCCGTCCGAAAAAGAGGCGGGAATCAGGCTTCGTGCGGCGGGGATTGACTATAAATAGGTTATAAACGTATTACTTATATATGATTACAAACAAAAAGAATTTAGAAAAAGTAGTTATTGCTGGACTGTTGACCGCTGATGACAACCCCAAGTTGTTTGAAGAGGATATGCAGGAGATGGCCATGCTGTGTCGGACTGCCGATGCGGAAGTGGCGGCGACTTTCATTCAGAAACGGGTTAGTCCTGTGGCATCCACCTACCTTGGTGAAGGTAAGCTTTATGAGATCCGTTCAGCCATGCGGGCTCAGAAGGTCAAGACTTTGGTTATTGATGCTCAGCTTTCACCCGGTCAGATACGGAATATTGAAAAAATCATAGAGGGTAAGGTTCTGGACCGTTCCCAGCTTATACTGGACATCTTTGCGCTTCATGCCAGAACGGTGGAAGCCAGGGTGCAGGTGGAGCTTGCGCAGATGAGAAGTCTGTATCCCCGGCTTACCCATGCCTGGACTCACTTTTCCCAGCAGGTGGGTGGAATCGGTACCCGCGGGCCTGGTGAAAAGCAGCTTGAGGTGGACCGGCGGCTGGTGAAGAAGAAGATCGGTGATCTCAAAAACCGGCTTCATAAAATAGAGAGAAACCGAATGATTCAGCGCAAGGGAAGAAACAGCGTGTTCAAGGCATCATTGGTGGGGTATACCAATGTGGGCAAGTCTTCTCTTTTGAATGCAATGTGCGGTTCCGATGTGCTGGTGGAAAACAAGCTTTTTGCCACACTTGATACCGCTACCAGAAGATCCTATATACCTGGTGCGGGAACCATTGTCATTTCAGATACTGTCGGATTTCTGAGAAAGCTTCCTCATGATCTGGTAGCCTCGTTTCGCTCCACATTGAGTGTCGCGGCGGAATCCGATCTTCTGATTCTGGTTCTGGACGCCTCGAGTGAATGGGTTGATCAGCAGCTTGAGACTGTCAATGCGGTACTTGAGGAGCTAGGGGCTCAGGATGTGCAGAAGATGTTTGTATTCAACAAGGTGGACAAGGTGCAGGATCCTTTCGAGCGCAAAAAGCTTCAGATTGCCTATCCTGATGCCATGTTTGTTTCCTCCTTTAATAAAGAAGACATGTGGGAGTTGAGGCAGAAGATTGCCGATGTGGTGATCCATAAAGAGCAGCGTCAGCGTGCCGAGAGGATTATTCACCAGAAAACAAAAGGTTATCTGCAGGAGAAGGAACGTCATGCGGTGTAGTCGGGGCTTTCGGAGATGAACTCGTTTACCGTTCTGAATCCGGAGCAGCTGGCCCCCGTCCGTAATCTGAACCTGCGGGCAAAACTTATCGTGGAGGGGACTATAGCCGGGCTTCATAAAAGTCCTTTCCACGGATTTTCCTCCGAATTTCTGGAATATAGACCGTATCTTCAGGGTGAACCGGCCAGTAAAATTGACTGGCGTAAGTTTGCCAAGTCGGACAAGACCGTGGTGCGGCTTTTCGAGGATGAGACCAACCTTTCAGCTCACATTTTCCTGGACAAAAGTGCTTCCATGGCCTTCGGCACCGGGCCGATGAGCAAGTTTGAGTATGCGCGTACACTGGCGGCATCGTTTGCCTGGATTCTGGTGCGTCAGAAAGATGCGGTGGGACTTGCGGCATTCGATGAGGAGGTCAGGACCTATCTTCCGCCCAGGTCGACCAATGTGCAGCTGAAAAATATCCTTACAGTGCTGGAGGGAGCCAAACCCGAAACACAGACCCGTTGTGGCGAAGTGATAAATCATGTGGCTTCCATGCTGAACAAGCGGGGAATGAGTATTATTCTGTCGGATCTGTTTGATGATCCTGAACAGATAATTATGGGGCTCAAGCATCTTCGGTTTAAGCGCCAGGATACCATGGTGGTGTGCGTTGCCGATCCCTTTGAGCTCAATTTTGACGGAAAATCGGTATACAAGATGAAGGATTTGGAAACAGGTCGGGAGGTGACACTGGAACCGGAAACTGCTGCGGAATTTTTCAGACAGGGACTTTCGGAGCATCACAGCAGGCTTGAAGCTGCGGCTCGGGAACTCAAGATCGATTTCGTGGTGGTGACTACTGCCCAACCCTTTCACAGGTCTCTTCTGAGAGTGATGGAGAAAAGGAGGCGGCTGCTCTGAACGCGTTCTCCTTTTTTCAGCCGATGTACCTGTGGGCAGCACTTTTTCTGGCAGTGGTGCTGTTCATACATCTTTTCAGACAACAGCGTGTGAAGCGACTCGATATTTCCACACTCCGGTTCTTTTCATCTGCGGCAAAAAGTGTATCGCGTGCTAAAAATTTCCGTCGTTTTCTTCTTCTGCTCACGCGTTTGCTTCTGGTGACAACACTAGTACTTATATTCGCCGGTTTGTACAACAAAGATAATCCGCTGGTGAAACTGCACGATCCGGAATCTTCGGTGTATACCTGGATAGACCCTACGATCAGTATGGAGTATGTGGAAAACGGGACAGCTTTGAAGGAGTGTGCTCATTCTGTTCTGGACAGTTTCATTACCTCCTTGCCCCCGTCTGTGAAACATCTCAATTATGATCAGTCCGATGGCCGTTTCGTGCGGGTAGACAGAGGTGAAGAAATAAAGGTAAACACCCGTTATGGTCCGGTTGGACTTGAAAGGGCTGTGGAGGCTTTTTTGTATGGAGAAACGGATGAGAAGTCTTCACTTGTGCTTATCAGTGATTTTCAAAAGAGCACGACGGATCTGATTGACTCCCTCACAGAAAAGATTCTGCCCGTCGGAAAGGCGGTGATTTGTGTTTCCGTTTCTCCGTATAAACCTTGGAACTATTCCCTAAAGGCTGCCGGACGACCGGGAAACGGTAACGGGATTACTGCAGAGGTAAGTGCCTGGGGAAAGAAACTTGATTCGGTGGGGGTTTCAGCACACTTTTCCTCTCTGAAGGCAGGACAGGCGCAGGTCGTTGTGGAAAAAGGAGACTCGGTTCAGGTTTCGGTTGGAGTCCCGGCTGAAGTTTCCGGTTCAGGAAAACTAAAGCTTGCAAAGCGGGATCCTCTCATGTTTGATAACTCAGATTATTTTCCCTCTCAAAGCGATCGGAGTCAATCGGTTCTGATTGTGGGAGACAGGGAACGAAACGGAGTTGTTGCCGCAGCGTTTAGTGTGGCATCGGAGAGCTGGAATCCGGTTGTGCAGAAAGAGGGTGAGGAGCTTACATACGATCACCTCAACGATGCGGATCTGATTGTTGTAAATGGGTATACCGGTTATTCCCGGATGCTCGAATCGTTTGTGAACGGAAGCGCAGCAGCCGAAAAGGGAATGATACTTTGTATTGATCCTGAAGCGGAGCATGATTTCGTTACGGCATTGCTGAGAAAAAACAAAAGTGTGCGTAACTTTTCTGTATTAGAAAATGAAGATGGAGTGCATCCTGTTCTGACAGATATTCATTCCGAGTTGTGGAAGGGTTTTCCACGTGCGAAATCGCGTAACGCTCGGGTCTACAGGTATGCAGCAATCCGATCCGGCAATGTGCTTATAGGTCTAGACAACAGAGGAGTTTTGGCATCTCAGATGGGAACTGGATCAGGTGAATGGGTCGTATGCACAACGCCTTTGGGGGTGACTTCCGCCAACAATCTGTGTGAAACCGGTTTTTATCTTCCTTTGATCGACAGGCTTGCTCAGCAGGCAATCATAAGGGACAGAGATCTTAAGGACGTGTGGTATGCGGGATATCCCAAGCCGAATCCTTTTTACGGAAAGGACCGTACAGCTGTTCTTTACGATGAAAATGATAAAATAGTATCCAACTGGTCAACTCAGCCGTATGTAACAATCGATAAGCCAGGAATATACCAGCTTGTACCTGCCGGAGGAGAACCGTACGAAATAGCAGTCAGCTTTCACCCTTCCGAATGCAGGATAGAATATTCTCGCCCTGCGGAAAATGAATCTGAAAGCATTTATTATTTTAAATCCGGTCAGTTCCTCCGCCAGATCAGGGATTTGGCTAATAACATCTGGTCTTATCTGTTGTGGATGATTTTGGCATTTCTGACCTGTGTTGAAACTTTTCTCTGGAATACCGGCAGGAACAGAAATTTCAAAAGCAGACCGAAAAGGTAGGCCGAACGAAATGTATTTATAAATTGATTGGTGCAGATATGGAAACAGCAACGCTTCTGATTAGATGCCCGGATACAAAAGGAATTGTGGCCGGAATATCCGATTTTCTGTTCCGGCACGATGCCAATATAATTCAGTCTGATCAGCACTCTTCCGATCCTGAAAACGGAACGTTTTTCATGAGGGTTGAATTTTTGTCCGATTCTCAATCCCGCAGCGCTTTGGAAGCAGAGTTTGCCGTTATAGCTTCCGAGATAGGTGCCGAATGGCAGATACACTATTCTAACGATGTGATGAACATGGGGATCCTTGTGTCCCGTCAGGATCACTGTCTTTTCGATCTGTTGTACAGGTGGAGAAGTGGTGAGCTGAAAGTGAATATCCCCTTCGTGATCAGCAATCATCCCGATGTGGGGCCTCTGGTTGAACAGTTCGGTGTTGCTTTTTATCACTTCCCCGTTGGTGAGAATAAACTGCAACAGGAAGAAAAGATACTGCAGATTGCCAAAGACAAGTCTGAATTTCTGGTACTTGCCCGTTATATGCAGATCATTTCACCCCAATTTCTGTCTCAATACAAAGGCGATATTATCAATATTCATCACAGCTTTCTGCCTTCTTTCAAAGGTGCCAATCCTTATCGCCAGGCATACAATCGGGGGGTGAAGGTGATCGGGGCCACTGCACACTTTGTTACGGAAGATCTTGATGAGGGACCCATTATAGAGCAGGTGGTGGAGAGGGTTTCTCATAGAGACAACGAAAAATCTATGAAGAAAAAGGGCAAAAACCTCGAAAAACTGGCACTGGCTAATGCGATAGGTCTGTATTCTGAACACAGGATAATCCGTTTTCAGAACAAAACCATTGTTTTCTCATGAATTTTCTGAAATGTTTCGCGGGTTACGACAAAATTATATCTGATATTTGCCCTTCTGTTGAGACCACCGTTGTCGATCCTTAGGGATTGGCCCATGACGTAATATATTTTCCTCTTACTGCACAGAAGACTTCGGTCTTGATTACTGCTTTTCAGATTTGGAAAAATCCAACTTAATCTGCAGGGAATACAATGCAACATGCTTACTTGAAGATGCTCAGAGAGCATACACCCGTTATTTTTGATGGTGCGTTAGGAACTGAAATACAGAAGGCGGAGCCTTCTCAGGAGGATTTCGGTCAGCATCAGGGATGTAATGAAATACTTAATGTGAATAATCCCGATCTCATCAAAAAAATACATACTGATTATCTGCAGGCTGGTGCCAACGTGATTGAAACCAACACTTTTGGCGCAAACAAACCGAAACTGGAAGAGTTCGGTTTGGCGGAAAAGGTCTATGAGATAAACAGGGCCGCGGCTCGTATTGCCAGGGATGCTGTAGAACTGGCCGGAGAGGACATTCCCCGCTTTGTATGTGGTGCAATCGGCCCTACAGGTTTCCTTCCTTCATCATCGGATGAATCGCTTTCCCGCATCACTTTTGATCAGCTTTTGGACATGTACGAAGAGCAGTGCAGGGGCTTGCTTGACGGAGGAGCCGATTTTCTCCTGATAGAAACCTCTCAGGATCTGCTGGAAGTGCGGGCGGCGCTGTTTGCTTTCAGGCGCTATTTTGAAAAAACAGGTGTTCAGGTCCCGGTTCAGGTTCAGGTCACTATGGATTCTTCCGGGCACATGCTTTTGGGAAGCAATGTTGAGGCGTTTCTTGGCGCGGTGGTATCAATGGGTGCCGATATAGTGGGACTTAACTGCAGTACTGGTCCTGATGAGATGGCTCCCTGGGTTGAAAAACTGCTTCAGCTTTCTTCCGTTCCGGTATCTATGCTTCCCAATGCAGGCCTTCCGGAGAATGAAAACGGCAAAGCTGTGTACAGAATGAATCCGGGAACATTTGCATCCAAGCTTCTTTCTCTTGTGTCAGAAAAGGGTGTCAGTGTGGTCGGTGGGTGTTGTGGTACTACACCGGAACATATACGCAGTCTGTCGGATGCTTTGATGGATAAGAAAGTCGCTTCACGCAAAGCTCAGAACACATGTTTTTTATCCACAGGAATTTCAGGCATTGACCTTGAACGGATCGGAAGGCCGGGGATCATCGGTGAGAGGCTCAATACTCAGGGGTCGAGAAAGACAAAGCAGTATGTTGCAGATCGTAACTTTGACGAACTGCATCACCTTGCACTGGATCAGATCAGCAAGGGTTGTGTTCTTCTGGATGTGTGTGTCGCGGCTAACGAACGTGATGATGAAGCGGAAATGATGAGTTCCGTTGTTGATTATCTGAAGGATCGGGTCACCATACCTTTCTGTATAGATTCCACGGAACCGGCTGTGATGGAAGCCGCATTGAGGAGAAATCCCGGATCAATGCTGCTTAATTCTATCAATCTTGAGTACAAAGGGGAAAAAGCACGTAAAGTTCTTTCACTTGCCAAACAGTACGGATGTCCGGTTATAGCTTTGACTATCGATGATGAGGGGATGGCGGCAACAGTTGCAAAAAAGATGGAATTGGTGAAAAGAATCAGGGATCTGGCGTGCGGAGTGTTCGGACTTCCGGAGCATTTTGTATACATTGATCCTCTTGTTTTCACACTTTCCACCGGTGATCCTGCTATGGCTGGAGCCGCACTTGAAAGCATTGAGGCGCTTAGAAGAATAAAAAAAGAGTATCCGAAACTGCGCACGGTCATGGGTGTGAGCAATGTTTCTTTTGGGCTTAAACCCAAAGCACGGCGGATTCTGAATAACCTGATGCTTCATTATGCGGCTGAGGCGGGGCTGGATGCGGCGATCTTCAACCCTCTTCACAGAGATGACATATCCTCATATGATGCAGATATGAAATCGTTAGGGGAGGATCTGCTATTCAACAGAAGAAGTGATGCACTCGAGAGGTATGTGGAATATTTTGAAAAAGAGACCCAAAAGAGAGTATCTGAAGTAAAAAGGGAAAAGAGAGTTTCATTAGAGGACAAACTCAGGATGGCGGTACTGAATAGGGATCGTCGTAATCTTGAGGGTATTATAAAAGATTTATTGGAGAAACATCCTGCCCCTTATATACTGAATTCCATTCTTCTCCCAGCCATGAGTGAAGTGGGGGAGCGGATGGCATCGGGGGAGATGATCCTGCCGTTTGTGCTGCAGGCTGCCGAGATAATGAAGGAGTCTGTGGGTGTTCTGGAGCCTTATCTCAAAGAGGGGAATGTATCTGTTAAAGGTAAGTTGTTACTTGCAACTGTACATGGTGATGTGCATGATATCGGAAAGAATCTGGTAGGTTCCATTCTGCGCAATCAAGGATATGAAGTTATTGATTTGGGTAAACAGGTTCCGCTCAATAGGATTGTGGAAACGGTACAGAAGGAGAAACCTGATGCTGTGGGGCTTTCTGCACTTTTGGTTACCACAAGCCGGCAAATGGCGGAGTGTGTGAAGGAATTTGACCGTCTCGGATTGCATGTCCCAGTGATTATCGGGGGGGCGGCTGTTAATGCTGAGTTTGCTGAACGTATTTCAGAGGTTGCTGAAGAACAGAAATATGCTGGAGGAGTGTATTATGCCAAAGATGCATTCGATGCTGCCAAAATACTTGAGAACTTGAAAACATTTCCTCAGGCGAAAAACGGAAGTCAGGATAAAGTACCAAAAGAACAGGTGCAGAAAGCAAGAAATACTAATATTGAATTCGGCTACTATATAGAGCCTCCCTTTTACGGAACGGGAGAGGTGCTGCAGTGGGATGCAGAAACTTTACTTCAAAGTATAAATACCGAGCGGCTTTTCAAAGCCTGGTGGGGTGGGGGTAAACTTGAGCCCTCTGCATACCGTAGTGCGAAAATTGAGGAGTTTGAACCAGTGCTCGAGAGGCTTAAAAAAGAGATGATCGACACTGATCTCATTGATGCGCGGGGGTTTTACGGTTATTTTCCCGTAATTCCAGAAGAGGGAAATGTGATTCTGCTTGATCCTTCTGATTTTCACAGTGAACTTGCGCAATTCACATTCCCCAGAGGAAAGCAGACCGGTCGTTCCTTGGTTGATTATATCAGACCAGAGGGGGATATCATTGCTGTTCAGGCTCTGACTATCGGAAGAAAACTGGGAGAACGCTGCAGAGAATTAATGCAGAAAGAGGATCGATACAGTGATGGATTTTACCTCAATGGTCTGGGCAATTATGAGGTGGAGATAGTTGCCGAAAAAATCACTGTGGAAATCCGTAAAGGTCTGGGAATTCCACGCGGTTCAGGGAAACGATACAGTTTCGGTTATCCGGGTATGCCCGGGCTCGAACAGCAGAAAACCCTTATCGAATTGATGGGAGTCGAGGAACGTTTGGGTATTGAGCTTACAAAGGGATATCAGATGGATCCCGAACATTCCACTGTGGGTGTTTTCATTCATCATCCACAGGCGGATTATATTGCATAATTGTTTTTCAGGATGTGAATAAATGAAACTGCAGAAATGCTTGTTGTTGGCCTTTTTAGTTTTGAATGGTTTTTCCCAACCCAGTATCAGCTTTTTAGAAGAAAAAGAGGCTGAAGGGGTGATTTTAAGCATTTGCGCCAATGGCGATATCAAGAATCCCAAAGTCCGCAATGCCAGAGTGAACGACAACAGCTACAAGTGTTTTAAAGGCAAATCTCTTGAGCAAAGTGTTCAGTTTTTCAAACGCGGAGTGGAAACGTTTTCCAACGGAGAGAAGATTGTAATCAAATCGTACGTGGATTTATTAGACAGTCTTCTCAGTTCTGAATTTCCGGTACTTGCGAAAGGTCCTTGGAGATTCATACTGGTTTCTGATTCTCTTAAAGTGTTTTTGCCGGATACCAGAGCCGGTCATATTATTGTATCTCGGGAGTTTGTGAAAAAAATGAAAAGCTGGAGACAGAACAAATCCAGTAATTTTTTCAAGGGTTTGGAAATAATGGTGAATGATAAGGTGCGCATTCTTCAGAAAACGAATCCTGCACCTTTTGAGCAATTTTATCAGGATGTCTGGGGTTTTATTAAACTGAAATCTGCCCCGAGTAGAAAAATACTCCGGGAATGTCTTCCTTCAACACCTCTGTCTCCCCAGTGGATAATGAAAATTGATACTGAGCAAAAATTCATATTGCCAGCTTTAATTCCTAAAACCAACAGCAATGTTTCAAAAGGATCTCTTAAGCCGGTGGGAATTGTAATGGACTCCACGGCTGAGGGATATTTTCCCAAAATGAACGACAACGGTGAATTCGAGTATAGAGATTTGAATACCTTGTCCGAGTATCGGGATTTGTTTCCTCTTTCGGAATACAACTCCCATCCTCACGAGCTTTCGGCTGATTTGCTGTCGAAATATCTGGTGAAGAAATTGGTCAGCAGCCGATACGGAACAGCTTCTGTCAAAGATGGTGATTATTCACATATCGGCAGATTGATCCAATGTTTCAGAAGATGATTTTTTGTTCATGTAAATTTTTTGCTCTCTTCCCAGTAATTATCCAGCTCTTCCAGAGTAGCTTTGCGCATATCTATTCCCTGTTCCTTGTATCTGTCTTCGATATATCTGAAACGGCGTGCGAATTTGTGAGTTGTTAATCTGAGTGCATCTTCGGCACTGAATTTATAATGCCGAGCAACATTAACCAAAGCAAAAAGGATGTCGCCCAGCTCCTCCTCGGCATGCGGCTCATCACCGCTCAGAATGGCGTCTCTGAATTCACCGAACTCTTCTTCAACCTTGTCAAGAACAGGTTTCACCTCTTTCCAATCAAAGCCCACTTTCGCCACGCGGCGCTGCATCTTTTCCGCTCTGAAAAGGGCCGGAAGTGCCTCAGGGATATCATCAACCATGTACTTTCTGTGCTCTTTGCCCTTCTCCTCTTTTTTGATCTGCTCCCAGTTGTGTATCACCTCTTCTGAGGAGGATACTTCTGTGGTTCCGAATACATGAGGATGGCGTCTGATCAGCTTGTCACCAATGTCCTTGGCCACATCCTCCAGATCGAATCTGTTTTCTTCGGAGGCCATCTGGGAGTGGAAGACAATCTGCAGAAGCAGGTCTCCAAGCTCCTCTTTCATTTTGTATGTATCGTTTTCGTCGACCGCTTCGAAGAATTCGTAAGCTTCATCCAGAATGCAGGTGAGGATGCTTTTGTGGTTCTGTTCGCGGTCCCAGGGGCAGCCTCCCGGGGCTCGCAGTTTGGCTACTATGTCGACCAGACGTTCGAGCTGTTGTCCCATATTGAAAATCCTTACAGAAAAAAATGAAAAGAATGCATTCGGTTATTCGGTGCCAATCCTTCATGGTTCGTTCCATTCGCCTTTACCCAGTCGTATCACTTTGGGATCTTCTTCGGTGAGATCAATAATTGTGGATGGTTCAGGAATGGGAAGAGGTCCCGCATCAAGCATGACATCGACCTCGTGGCTGACCGCTTTTATGATATCATCAGGGCTGTTTGCCAGCTCACCCTCTATGTTGATCGAGGTATTGGCCAGAGGTTCTTCAAGAAGATTGACCAGTTCAAGAGTGATTTTACAATCTGGTATTCTCACGCCAACAGTCTTTCTTTTGGGTGCGATCTTTTTGGGGACCAGGTTTGTGGCATTGAGAATGAAAGTGTAGGGTCCGGGAAGGTGGCGCTTCATCAGCCTGTAGTGGGCGTTGCTGAGGCGAACGTACCTGCTGACTTGGGAAAAGTCGCTGCAGATGAATGAAAACGGTCTGGTTTTGTTCTTCTCCAGCAGGCGGGCAATTTTGTTGATACCTTTGGGGTTGGTAATACAAGCTCCCAGGCCATAAACGGTATCGGTGGGATAGACCGCGATTCCGCCTTTGTTTTTCAGAATATTCACTGCTGAATGCAGAAACCGATGCTGAGGATTGCTGGGGTGGATATCAAAATGTTCCATTTTTGGTGATCCGTTCAGAAAACATAAGATGTTGACTTTAACTCTCTCATAAGATAATATTTTATAAGTTAGGTGTTTTCATAAATTTAACAGTATCGGTTCTGTATATCGGGACCGTTGAATATGGAGAGTCGTATGGCGCTTGAGATAGTACTGAAGGCTGAAACTGATGAACCCGTTCTTGAACTCACTGGCAGAATCATTGATGTCGATGTGAAAAAGTTCCAGCGGAGAATAGATCAGCTGTATAAAAAGAAGGAGTACAAACGTATCATTCTGGATGTGACAAGAGCCAATTTCATAGACAGTCACGGTTTAGGTACTATTGTTTATTATCACACTCTGATGCAGAAGGAGAAGAGGAAGCTTGTCATTCTCAATGCCAATAACGACGGCAATTCGTATCTCAACCGGCTGTTTGAACTGACAAATCTTGACAAGGTCCTCTGTATCGTTGCTTCACTGTAAAGCCCAGGGCCCTTATGAAAGGGCCTGAGCGATTTTTTTCAGAGCTTTTTCCACGTTTTCACGTGAGTTGAATGCGCTGATCCGGATGTAGCCTTCACCACACTTTCCGAAACCCACTCCGGGAGTGCACACAACACCCGCTTTGTTCAGCAGCACGTTGAAAAAATCCCATGAATCACCTTTGCAGTTTACCCAGATGTAGGGACCATTGTCTCCTCCGGTGCAGCTGTAACCCAGAGATGTCATTTTTTCTCTGATGAGAGTTGCATTCTTCATGTAATAGTCGATAAGGTCTCTGACCTGCTGCGGTCCTTCTCCCAGATACACCGCTTCTGCAGCACGTTGTACGGGGTAGGAAACGCCGTTGAACTTTGTGCTCTGACGTCTGTTCCAGAGAGCGTGCAGAGATTGTTTTTCGCCTTTTGAATCGTAGACCATGCACTCTTTGGGAACCACAGTATATGCACAACGGGTTCCGGTGAAACCGGCGGTCTTTGAAAAGCTTCTGAATTCCACTGCTACTTCACAAGCGCCTTCAATTTCATAGATACTGTGAGGAATCTCTTCTTTGGTGATGAATGCTTCATACGCTGCATCGAAAAGGATGAGCGCTTTCTCTTTTATCGCATAATCCACCCATGCTTTGAGCTGTTCTTTGGTGGCCACTGCACCCGTGGGGTTATTGGGGAAACACAGGTAGATCAGATCAACATGTTCTTCGGGAAGAGCAGGTACGAAACCGTTTTCCTGGTTACCTTCAAGATAAGCAAAGCCTTCATAGCGTCCATCCTCCGCTTCGCCGGTACGGCCGGCCATCACGTTGGTATCAACGTAGACAGGATATACGGGGTCTGAAACAGCAACCTTGATGTCTTTGGCAAAGAGCTCCTGAAAATTACCCGTGTCGCATTTTGCACCGTCGCTGATGAATATTTCTTCCGGGGAGATATCTGCGTTCCGGGACTGGAAATCGTTTTTGGCAATCTGTTCTCTCAGGAATGCATATCCCTGTTCCGGACCATAACCTCTAAAGGAGGCATCCTCTGCCATTTCGTCAACAGCCTTGTGAAATGCCTCAACACATGCCTTGGGAAGTGCTCTGGTTACATCACCGATTCCCAGTTTGATAAGCTCTTTATCAGGATTATCTTTCTGGAACGCTGAAATGCGTTTTGAAATCTCTGAAAAGAGATATGATGATTTCAGTTTGAGAAAATTATCGTTGATTCTGATCATTGAAATCCTCCGATCATCTAGATAAATTAAAAGTTATCAAAACAGAAGTACTCAGCTATTACAGACAAGCGCGTTCGTGTTGATGGGAGAGCACGAACTGGACGGTTAAATCAGGGCCAACTATGTGCACTGAATCCGGCTCAGATGAGTATTGTATGATAAGTTTTGGCAAAGGTGAGGTCAAGGACAATATCTAACGTTCTGTCCTGAGGGCATTGTGCAACATATTGGAGAGCTGTGCCGACATGAATGGTTTTTGAAGAATATCGATGACACCCTCTTTGAAAAGTTTCTGCCGTTCCTCTTCCAGAGCATATCCTGAAGAAATGACGATTTTGACATCATTTCTGATTTCCTTCAGATGCTTTATGCACTCTCTTCCGCTTATACCCGGCATCATGAGGTCGAGGATGACAAGGTCGATGGAATCATGGTTTTGAGAAAAGTATTTGACACCTTCAGCACCGTCGGTAAAAGTTACAGCGGAGTATCCGATCCATGAAAGTATTTCCTTTAAAGCATTGCAGAGAAAGGACTCGTCATCCACGACAAGTATGTTGCCTTTGCCTTTGATAGTTTTTGATTTCTGATTTGTATGCAGCGCATGTTCGGTTTCCGCAATAACCGGAATGTAAATGACAAAAGTGGACCCCTGGCCTGGTGTGCTGTCGGCTTCGATGTATCCCTTGTGGCTTTTTACCGCTCCATAGACACTTGAGAGGCCCAGTCCAGTACCTTTGCCCTGTTGTTTGGTGGTGAAGAACGGTTCGAAAATTCTGCTGAGAGTGTCTTCATTCATACCGGAACCGTTATCGTTGATGGTGATTTTTATGTGAGGTCCCGGAGAAATGGCATACGCCTTGGTTTTGGAGAGGCTTTCGTCAATTTCACTGTTTTCGGTTCTGATCACTATCTCTCCGCCATCCTGCATGGCGTCTCGTGCATTGAGGGCGATATTCATGATGGCAGTCTGGAACTGAGCAGGATCACCGCAGACAAGCGGTTCTCCGGCATTCAGCTCGCGTACAATTTTAATTCTTTTGTCTATTGTTCTTTCCAGCAGATCGGCAATATCGGAAAGCACGGAATGGGTGGAGAATGGAGTGGACTCCATTTTGCCTCTGCGGGAGAAGGTGAGGAGTTTTCTGGTCAGATCGGAAGCTCGCACTGCAGCTGAAAGGATCATGGAGGAATATTTCTGAAGACGGGTATCGGAGTCATATTTCTGCTTTATCATCTCCGCATAGCCGGATATTGCCCCCAGAATGTTATTGAAATCATGTGCAATACCGCCTGCAAGTTGTCCTATAGCCTCCATCTTGTGCAGATTTCTGAACTGTTCCTCCAGATGTATTTTTTCCATTTCATTCTGCTTACGGGAAGAGATATCCCTGCAGATTGCAAGGTAACAATTCGGGCTGCTCTCTTTTGAGTAAATTACAGAAAGACTGAGTTCGGCGGCGAATGTGGATTTGTCGGCTTTCCGAATGAGACATTCCACATCTTTGATTCTGCCTTTTTCCGGGGAATGTTCCAGATACCGGCTTACTCTCTGTCTTTCTCCGGAGGGTATGAAGGTAAAACAATTGTATTTTTGAAGCTCTTCAAGATTCTTAAGCCCCACCAGTGACGAGGCAGTACTGTTGGCGGTGAGAATCTGTCCCGAAGTATTGAAAACAATGATGGCATCGGGACTTGTTTCCACCAGATTGCGGTAGAATTCCTCGTTTTTTTCGAGCTTTTGTTCGGTTTGATCGGAATCTTTCTTCGAATCAGTCAATGATTTCTGAGAAGAGTTTTCAGATGAATGTATGATCCATTCATATAAGAGAAAAAGAACTGCAGCAGACATGAACAGGGAAACTGTAATCAGAAGTGTCCCTTTATACTCCGGTTGGAGCAGAAGATAAGCCTGTATGACGAAAATGGCTGAAGATAGCGAAAACAACAGTGCTGCTTGACTTTTTTGTACCATGAGAAGGTTCTTTTCGCAGAAATGCCAGTATTTGCCTGAGTTTCAGATTTTCCCCAGAGATACATCCTTGACCCATCCGCTTGCCCCATTAGGCAAACTGACCAGGCTCCAGTCTCCGACTGTTTTGCGGATTCTGAGCTTTGTGCCCTCGTGGGCGGTAAAAAGGATCTGGTCACCTTGTGGTTGATTTTTCGCATCCAGAGATGGAGTGAGAATGATTGCATACTGTTTGTTTTCAAGAGTGAAAATTTTGTAACCTGCAGAAAGGCCTGTAACGACAAGAACAAGCGAGCAGAGTGTAACAGCATAGATGATCCACATTCTGCTCATACCCGATCTGAAAAGCATTAATGATAAAAGTATGCTCGTTGCAAGCAGGAGAATAAAGAAAATGTAGAGCTGCTGATTCAGAGAAAAAAGTGTATGAACATTGTACAATACAGTAGTGAGGAATTCAGCTTCGTTACTCCCTTTGACACGATCGACAATGCTTGATTTGACAAATCTTATATTCGCCTGTATGTCCGGGTCCTTAGGGGAAACTTCTGCAGCCTTTTCGTAATATAATCTTGCAAGGCCCGGCTTGTCTTGTCTGAAGTAGGTGTTTCCCAGATTGAACAAAACATCACTGTTGTTTATTCCTTCCTCGATAATCTTCGAATAATAAATCTGAGCACTGTCGTAGTTGCTTTCCGCGTAGAAACTGTTGGCCTTTTCAAACCAGTTCTCTATCGGAGAGCAAAGAACAGGGTACAGTACCGCCGAACATAGAAGTACTATGACGGACGTGGAAAGAGAGGGCTTTTGTTTCTGTTTCTGAATTTTCTTTTCCATGCTTGTCAGGAATTTCGAGGCCTGCAGGATCAGACCTTTCCTTCCTTCCTCTTTGAACTGTTTTCCGCCGAATCGGTATTCGTCAATATTTTCGATGAGCTGGGTGAGTCCTGTAACGGTCTCTTCATCGATTTTCCTTGAAAGCAGTTCGGATTTCAGCTCCTCCAGAGTGCGCCCGGTGGCTGCGAATCCGAATTTGTGGGAAATGTATTTTTCCATGGTTACAGCAACTTTTCCCAGAAAGTCATGATCGGAAACGTTGGAATTGTTTTTGAGTTTTTCCAGTTCTTTCATGGCAAGCCTGAGCGCTTTCTGACGAATGTTTTTGTGAGCATTCTGTCTGCTGCTTCTGGATTGAACTTTATAGATGAATGCGGCAATCCACAACAGAAAAGGAAGCGGGAAGAGCAGATACCAGTGAGGTTCCCGGTAGGGACGGGGGGGCTGATGGTTCAGATCCGACTCTGTTCTTATGTATCGGATGTCTTCTCCCACCTGCTGAATTTCTTCCTGGGTAAGAGTTCTGGTCTGTTCCCTGGTACTGCCTGTTCCCTGTGAAACCGAGACCTGAAGATCATCACTTTTGGCGGTCTTGAATGTGCCGGAGCTCGGATCGAAATATGAATAGGCTACAGGGCCTGGAGAAACCTCACCCTCTTTTTGGGGAATTATGAGATAGCGGTACGTTTTTTTACTGTAAAGGCCACTGGAAGTGGTATCTGTTCTTGTGTGACGTTCAGGGGTAAAGACATCACAGTTTTCCAGCTCTGGAAGGACCGGATCACCTAAGTTGGTGCTTTTGGAGTTTCCCTTCAGAGTTATTCTCAGGGTGAAAGACTCACCTGCAGGAACGGAAGAAGGGTTCACTTTTGCATCAACGGTGAATTTTCCGACAGAACCGCTGAAATCCGGGGGCGCGGAGGGAAGTGGTTTGATAGTGACAGTCAGAGGAGGGGTATAGACTGTGCGTCTGACCGCTTCTGTCCCTCCGAAGAAGTCCATATCGAAAAAATCCCCGAAGAAAGGATCTGCCCCCCTTCTTCTGGTTTCGCTTATCTTATCGTATTCGAAGGGAATTGCAGGAATGTGGTACTCACCCGGCGTTATGCCGAAAAGAGAGAACCGAAGAGAGAAGGTGTGATGAAGCTCTCCATTTATCCTTTCCTGATCGGTCGCGATTTTCCTTGAAAAGAGCCGGTCCAGGGAGAATTCTTTCCCGAAAGCCTTTTCGATCCTCTCTATGGCTCCTGAGTAGCCTCTCTGTGTCTGAACCGGAGAGTTCACTTTCTGGGCAACTTTGAATGTGAGTATTGCCTGTTCGCCG
Source organism: Chitinispirillaceae bacterium (assembly GCA_046546375.1). GTDB lineage: Bacteria > Fibrobacterota > Chitinivibrionia > Chitinivibrionales > Chitinispirillaceae > JAEZKC01. The sequence continues at coordinate 25,226 of JBKGXV010000009.1, forward strand.
GAGTAGAGGCTCTTTTTATTCATTAATAGATAGGCTCTCACGTCGGGGTTTTCCACAGGCTTGTCTTTTACCGAAAACCTGATCGGTTTCGTACGGTACGTTTTACCACCAAGAGTGACTTCAAGAGCGGGAAAGGTGAACGTTCCTTTTTTTTGGGGAGTGATGGTATAGATGAACTGATCTCTGACCTCGCGTTTCTTAACAATTTTATTTCCGACAATCTGAGCATGGGAAGAGTGAGACTGTGATCTTCTGACATTCATCAGATCGAAATCATCACTGGGTGAGGGAGTGGGAGCTGAAGCGGAACCGATGCCTTCGGGACTTGAAAGCGTTGCTACCAAGGTAATCTGCTCACCTTTGGAAATCGTGGTCCGTTCGGTGCTTATGGAAAAACGAATATCCCCTTCATCTGCAGATGCCCATACAGCACAAAGCAGAACAGATATAAATATTACCGCTTTTTTCATTATGCCCGCTCCTTGAGCCAAGAACATACGGAATAGAGTACCGTGTCCACATGCTGAACGGAATAGAAATTGTGATCCGCACCTTCAACTATTCTCAATGAAAAGTCCAGATTCCTCTCCTCGCACCAGTGTTTAAACATCCGGGATTCATCTGGAGGAACGGTTTCATCTCTGTCGCCGTGAAGAGCCAGAACATCTCCGTTGAAATCCGATATGGAAACCGCAGGATCCACACCTTCAAGTCCGTCAAGAAAGGATAAGCTCATTTTATGCGGACCATAGGCATACAGCCCCTCCGGAGTGGGACTCTGTTTGGTTAATCCGCTGACATGTTTCACTCTTTGGGACAGATCGGCAACAGCCGACAGAAGTATCAGACCGGATGCATTGGCATTAACAGCATTTTCTGCTGAAACCATGCCGCCAAGACTATGGCCGAAGAGAAACAGGGCAGAGGGTTTGAAGTTTTTCCTGACGTGATCTGTTGCGGAAAGCAGATCAGAACTCATGTTCGGAAATGTCTGATCTGCAAATGTCCCTTCACTTTCTCCCGAACCTCTGAAATCATAGCGCAGAGAAGAAATCCCCATCTCTGCCAGGGCTTTTGATAGTTTCACAAAGAGATAGCCGGGGCCCAGTCTGTGTCCGGTAAAGCCGTGAGAAATGACCACCCACGGGCTTTCTCCGCCCCGACAGAGGTGCAGCGAACCCCTGAGGTACTGATTGTCATTTTTCCATTCTGTGAACTTGAACTGGGATTCCATCTACCAGTCTTTCTCCGGTTGTTTGAAGCGTCCCGGTATTTTTCTCTTGGGTTTCTTGAGCGAGTCGGCATCGTCGGCATACATTTCTATCAACCGTTTGGCTTCCTCTTTTTTCAAATCAGATTCTTCCTGTTTTTCTTTCTGTGCAGACTGTTGCTGCTGCTTTTGCTTTTCCTCATCCTGCCCGGATTTGTTTTCCTGCTGTTCCTTATTTTCATTCTGCTGCTTTTTATCTTCTTCTTCAGACTGATTGTTATCTTTTTCTTCAGATTGATTGTTATCTTTTTTGCTCTTGTTGTCTTTGTTTTTATCGCCCTCGTTTTTGTCATCATTTTCCTTGTCATCGGACTGCTGCTTTTTAAGCTGCTGGATTTTCTGATGAGCAAGCTGAAGGTTCCACTTGGCGTCTTCATCATTAGGGCGCAGTTCGAGTGTTTTGATATAATTTTGCAGCGCCTGCTGGAATTTCTGGCTTGCTTCCGGGTTGCCTGATGTTTCAAGTTGTTCTGCGTTTTTATAGAGAATGTTACCCAGATTGTAGTGAGCATCAGCGAGCACTTCCTTGTTTTCCTCTGTCAGAGCATCCTGGTAAAGCTTCTCCGCTTCCTGATAATTTTCCATTTTATACAGAGCGGACCCGTTGTTCATTTTGACTTTGTTGTTTTCCGGGTCAAGCAGAAGAGCATCCTCATAAAGTTTCTGTGCTTCTTCATATTTGCCCTGATCATACAGTTTGTTTGCTTTTTTGTTCTTGCTGTATATTTCATCAGCTTTTGGTACTGCCGTGATGCACCATACGAACAGAAGAAACAGGATCAGTATTGATTTCATTGTTCGAACCGACCTTTCCAGACAGTCTTTTTCCTTGCTCTTTCAGATACAAAGAATTCGGCGATCAGAAAAATGAGTGCGATGAGCAAAAATATCTGGTACTGTTCCTCATAGGAGATGGTCTTGCTCATACCGAATTCGTTTTTCTCCATTTTGGCTATTTCGTTGTAGATTTTGCTCAGGTCGAGGTCTGTTCCGGCATGGAAGTATTTACCGTTTGTTTCAAGCGCGATTTTCTCCAGAACCAGAGGGTTGAGGCGGGTCATCACCAGATTGCCGGATCTGTCCTTTTTGTATCGCACATTATTACTGTTGCTGTTTATCGGAATCGGAACACCTTTTTTGGATCCTATTCCTATGGTATAGACAATTACATTTTCTTCTGCTGCCGCTTTGGCTGCTTGCACCACATCTCCCTCATGGTCCTCTCCATCGGAGAGAATGACAAGTACTTTATGCTTTTTGTTTTTTGTTTCCAGTGCTTTTGTGGCTTGTGTTATCACATCCCCCAGAGCGGTGCCCTGAATCTGCACCCAGTCGGATTCAACAGACTGCAAAAGGAGATTCGCGGCCCCGTAATCAAGAGTGAGAGGGCATTGCACAAAGCTTTCTCCGGCGAAGATGATAAGTCCCACCCGGTCACCCTTGAACAAGTTGATGAATTTACGGACTTCGAATTTGGCTTTTTCCAGCCGGTTGGGTTTGAGATCCTCAGCCAGCATGCTGTGAGAGATGTCTAGGGCTACCATGACATCCACCCCTTTTCTCTCCACCATCTCCATTTTGACTCCGAACCGTGGTCTGACCAGTGCCAGAATCAAAAACAGGGTGAAAAAGCAGAAAAAGAAGCATTTGAGGATATATCGGGAGGGACCGGCGCAACTGCTTAGTTTATGTATAAGCGAAGCCGATGCAAAGCGCTCAAGAGCAGCCTTTTTCCTTCCGTAGACCCAGAGAAAAAACAGGATCATCAGAGGCAAAAGGAGCAAAAGAAAAAAGTATTCCGGATTTCCGAATCGCATATTTATCTCACGGTATACGTCTGAAAATAGTTTTCTGTAAAATCATTTCCATCAACAAGAGAACAAAGCCGATCCAGAGCCAGAAATAGAAGTGCTCAGAATAGGTTGTGTAACTCAGGGCTTTGATCTCTGTTTTTTCCATTTTATCTATTTGATCGTAAATGTCTTTGAGAGCTTCAGAATTTCTTGCTCTGAAAAAAGTTCCGCCGCTGGTCTGGGCAATTTCGGTGAGTTCTTCTTCATCCAGGTCGGATTTTAACATTCTCACCTCTTCAAAAGTCTCACCGGTCAGGCGATTGGTCATTGTCACGGGAAAAGGTACCTGTCCCTCTTTACCCACACCTATGGTGTAGATTTTGATATCCAGTTCACTTGCGGCTTTTGCCGCAGTCAAAGGAGGGATGTCCCCCGTATTATTCGCTCCGTCCGTAAGCAGAATGATCACTTTGCTTTTTGCATCAGAATCCTTCAGCCGATTTGCAGCAGTCGTCAGGGCTGTTCCAATTGCTGTCTGATGGGAAAATTCCGTGAAGGAAATCCCGTCCACCATCTGAAGCAGCACGCTGTAATCCAGGGTAAGGGGGCATCTGGTGTATGCACGTGCACCGAACAATACCAGTCCTATCCGGTCATGCTCCCGTTTTTGAATGAATTCCTTGATGCGTTCCTTGGCCACAGCAAGTCTGTTTTCAGGTTTGAAATCCAGAGATTTCATACTTTCCGACAAGTCCACCACCAGCATGATATCTATTCCCTCGGTAGTCTGCTCTGTTTCGGTCTGTCCCTGCTGGGGGCGGGCAAGAGCGATCACCAGAAACCCAAAACCCAGTACTCGGAGCACCGGCAGAATATGACGGCTTTTCAGAAGTGGTGAACCGGGCAGCTTTTTAAGTATTGAGAGGTCGGAAAAACGAACGGTTACCTTCGATTTTCTCTCCCTGACTACATAAAGCCAGATCATGGGAATCCAGAGCAGAAGGAGGTAGAGGTACTGAGGATCTTTGAATCTCATGCCTTGCGCTCCGTTTCCTGATTCGAGGTGTGTGTTTCCTTAGTCTGCTCCGTGGTAACAGAAACAGGCTTGGTCGCTTCCAGAAACGCTTTCACCTCTTGGTCAAATTTTTTCAGGACATTCATCTCAGGAATCAGACGGGCGAATTTCACCGGATCTGTGGTTCGGAAGAACCACTCCGCATTCATGCGCAGCTCTTTTGAGATCTTGGCGTTGCTCAGCCATGACAACATCTCTTCTGTAGTGAACTCCGATGCGTTCACCTTGTATCGTCTCCCGATATACCGTTTGAATATTTCTGACAGTTCAAACACATACTCTTGTATATAGCCCTGCTGGATGAGATCTCTGCTTTCAAGCTTTTTCAGGGCTTCCATCGCTTCCTGGTAGGGAGGTTTGGGGGGGATGAACGGTTTTCCCGTGACTTTTTCTTTTCTGAGCAGGCGTATCAGGAAAAACACTCCCGTTACTAAAAGTGCCGCCCCGATTAGCCAAAGCCACCACAATGGTGCTTTTCCCGCAGGCTGCTGCTCTTTGAGTTCTCTTAAGGTCACTCCTGAATCGGCAGCGGGAATCACTGAAAGAACAGTTATGGGGATCGGTTGGGTAAAAAGAGTATCTGAAATTGAATCCGTCTGCAGAATGAAGGGAAGCTCGGGAATTGTGCAGTTCTGCGGTTTATAGGTAGTGAGAACAAAATTGTAACTGAGAGTATCTCTTTTGCTTCCCTCTTTTCTGGAAGTGCTCATATTCCGCACAACCAGCTCGCCGAAATCTTTTTCCTCATCAGGCACAATGATCTCTTTGCTCTTTGAAGCGGAAAAGGTGACATTCAGGCCAATTGTATCTCCCACAGTGATACTGTCTCTATTAACAGAAGTGGATTGCGCAAAGGCAGCCGATGTCCCCAAAAACAGCAGTATTGCGAAGAAAACGTGCTTTTTAAACATTGTTCGCTCCAAAAAGGAGAATGCCCAACTGGACCAGTCCAACAAAAAAGCCCAGTATACCACCCAGAACCTCGATCGATTTCAATTCGCGGGCGGAAATATCATAGACGATCTTTTCAAGTCGTTCCAGTTCGAAATTGTTGATCTTTTCGCTTATTATTTTACGGAAATCGATCTTTTCCTCGAAGGTATCATAAATATGGTCGATCATGTGCGGGATGTTTTTCTGGAGCTCATCCATGAGCACCACGGTGAATTTGTCGGTCATATCCGGTGTGAGAAACATGGACAGGAGCGGATTGGAGGCAACTTTGGCTTCCACGAATTCATCTATTTTGGTTTTAATGAGGGCACCGGTGCGGTCATGAAAGTCGCTGTTTTGAGTCAGAGCACGGATATCTTTGTGCGAGATCAGCTCCCTTTCCACTGTATCGGCGATTTTGTCTGCAAGATCCGCCTTGCGCTTGGGAATGAGTCCCATAATGCGCAAACCAAGAATGCGTACTTCGCTTCTGGGGCGGAAGATCATTTTGACGGCGATATAGTTGGTCAGCCATCCGATAGCGGCTGAAATGAAGGGAATCATCATGTACAGGTATAAATTGTTCATAGTTTTCTAAGTACGTTTTCTGCAACGAAATTATTATTGGAGTAAAGGTACATAAAATAAAGCAGTGCAGGATATGGTTCAATAAGCACGTATCCGGGAACGTCTGTTTTGAGGGACTTTTGCCGCATCGGGACATTAAAGATTTATCTGTATTGGCCTTTCGGGCTTGCGATACCGGGTCGAATTTACGTATTGCTATGGCAAAAAGGGTAAGTTGGGAACTATTTTATAGGCTTGGATCGGTTAGGCCTAAAGGTGGAAAAAGCATCTGGCAGGTCAGTATCAGACAGTTTTGAAAGATGAAAGGCAACATGTCGCTGAAAAATTTCTCCTGGGTTGTTCCCTCAAAACTCTCCGGCTCCTCTCTGCCCAACTGTACTGGGGACGGGGGAGATATGGAGTGGCTGTCGAATCAGGGAGTGAGAACTCTTGTTTCACTCACTCTCCCTCAAGGCCCTGTTGAACGGCACAGCAAACGCTTGGGAATGGAGTGGATCTATTTTCCAGTTTCCGATTTCGGAGTGCCGCAGGATCTGAAAAAGTTCGATTCGCTTGTGGGCAATCTGGTCGGCAGTATAAAGCAGAAAAAGCCGGTTTGTGTTCATTGCCATGCCGGGATCGGCCGCACAGGACTTGTTCTCAGCTGTGTGATGGGGAAGCTGTTCGCACTTTCGCCGTGGTCAGCCATCAATTCGGTGAGAAAGGTCCGTCCCGCAATAGAGACTTCTGAACAGGAAAATTTCATTCAGCACTATCTTCGAGATTATGAAAACTGAATTCAATATTCGCAAATTTCTGCTGGAGGATGAGGAAAAGCTCAGCCCCTATGCAAAAAAGAGCAGCGAGTCGCTTGGAAGACGCAGTCCCATGAAAAAGGACCCGTTCCGTCTGGAATTCGCCCGGGATGAAACCAGGATTCTTCATTCACCTCCCTTCAGGAGACTGAAACACAAAACTCAGGTGTTTCTTTCTCCCAACAACGACCATATCTGCACCAGAATGGAACATGTACTGCATGTATCCAGTATCGCATCGGTTATCGGGCGCTGTCTCAATCTCAATACCGATCTGATCAATGCCATAGCCAAGGGGCATGATCTGGGGCATCCGCCCTTTGGACACGCGGGGGAGCGTGTTCTTGATACTATTCTTAGCGAGAAGGGGGTGGATGGTGGATTCAAACATGAAATTCATGGATTGCGGGTTGTTGATAAACTGACCAATTACGGTGAGGGACTCAATCTGACCTACGAGGTCCGTGACGGAATCATAACCCATTGCGGTGAGCATTTCGACCGGGTGGTACAACCGGACCGCAGCAGGAGTCTCGATGAACTGGAGGCGTTAAATGACCGGGTGTGCTATCCTGCAACACTCGAAGGGTGCCTGGTGAGGCTGGTTGACCGCATAGCGTATCTGGGTCGTGATCTAGAGGATGCCATAAAGGCAAGGCTGATTGCCAAAGAGGATATCCCCTCCAGCATAGCCAGGAATCTGGGGACTGAAAACGGCAAGATCATCGGTTTTTTTGTTACTGATACCATTGCCAACAGCGCCGACAAGGATGCGGTGGAGATGAGTGAAGAAGTGTTCGAGCTTATGAAGGAGCTCAAGGAATTCAATTACAGCCACATCTACAAACATCCCGAGGTTGAGCGAAAGAGCAAGAAGGCGGTGAATATAATCGAGCTTCTGTATCAGGAGATCGACAAGATTTTCTTCAAATCCGATTTCGGGCGCAATCATTCCTTTGTGCATGTGATCACCCGAGATGCGCCGATTATGTCCACCTTTTTTCATTTCATAAAAAACACCAATTACAATGAAGAGACTCCCTCATGGAGAATCGTGACTGACTACATAGCGGGCATGACCGATACTTTTGCCGAGCGGACGTTTGTGCAGCTTTTCATGCCCACGCCGGTGGTGTGATGTTTTGCGCAGTTCAAATTAACCATTGATTATTTCGGCAATCATATTATAATTTGACATATCACCGTGCATTTCCGTTTCTTTTCCCCGAGGAGGTTTTCTCTATGCAGCAGCAGAAACGCAGCTTCGTGACAGCCATTCTTCTTTCCTTTTTTCTGGGCGGTCTCGGTGTGGACCGGTTCTATCTTGGATATACAGGTCTGGGAATCTTGAAACTTCTGACACTTGGTGGTTGTGGAATCTGGGCTCTTATAGATTTCATCCTGATAGTGACCGGTAATCTCAAAGATGCAGACGGAAACGAACTCGACCGTCAGTCATAAAACCTTTTTTTTACTTTCCGGATACAATCTGCCGTTCCTGCTCTGGACAGTATATGCTGTCCAGAAGGCTTTCTGGGGCGGTCTGGCTTTCTGGCAGTGTCCTGTTCACAAAGTGTTCGGGTGGTGTCCCGGATGCGGTCTGACTACCGCTTATGTTCAGTTTCTCGAAACCGGAACAGTTCAGAACGTCTTTTTTGTTATTGTCTTTGCCGTTTTTGTTCTGAATCTTCTCTTCTCTTTAAGAAAAGCTCTGCTACTCAAGCACGGTAAATCAGAAACACGCTGATTTTATTCAGTCAAACCGCTCAGATTCCTTTTCAGCCGCTCTTTTACCGGAACACTCTCCTCTGTCCGGAATTCTGAACCGGTTATCATTTCGTACAGTTTAACATATCTTGAGGAGAGCTCAACCACCAGCTCCTCGGGGGCTTGGGGGAGTTTTTCATCCTTGTAGGGATCGCAGTGTTCTCTGAACCACAGTCTCAAAAACTCCTTATCGATATTATCAGGTTCAAGTCCCTTCTCCAATCTTTTTTCATAGCTGTCTTTCATCCAGTATCTGGATGAATCCGGGGTATGAATTTCGTCAATGAGCACGATGTCGCCATCCTCATCCATCCCGAGCTCGTATTTTGTGTCAACCAGGATGAGTCCGTTGCGGGCTGCAAGCTCGGTTCCGAAAGCGAAAAGGCTGAAAACTGTATCCGAAAGCCTCTCCCAGGTCTTTTCATCAATGATTCCTCTTTTGACTATCTCCTCTGCGCAGATGCTCTCGTCGTGAGTTTCGGATTTGGTGGTGGGGGTGAGAATCGGAGTGTCGAATCTCTGGTTTTTCACCATTCCCTCGGGAAGTTTGTTTCCGCAGATCTCTCTCCGACCCTTTGAATAGAGAGTCCAGGCGGAGGTGTCGGTGGAACCGGTGAGATATCCCCTGACCACGAATTCGATGGGGAATACCCGGCATTTTTTGGCGATGAGCACATTGGGATCGGGCAGTGAGAGGACATGGTTTTTGACAATATGTTCGGTTTTCTCAAACCAGAATGCACTGACCTGGTTGAGTACCTGTCCCTTGAAAGGCACACGGGCAAGAATCCTGTCAAAAGCACTCTGGCGGTCTGTGGTGATAAGAACTAGCTTGTCCCCCAGATCAAAGGAGTCTCTCACTTTGCCGCGTCTGTAGCCGGGCAGATTCAGAAATGAACTGTCGTCAAGGCAGTTGTTCAGATTCCTTTTTATCGTTTCTTTGTTCATTCCCACACCCTTTCTGTAGCTGATTTTCCTTTTGAAAGCGCCAATCTAGAAACGGCGGCCATTGTGCCCGCCGGAAGGACAAAATAATTATCGGCCAGCAGGGCAGTATTATTTCAGGATTATTTGAATTTGCAGGTGGCAGGATTTTTATTTAAGAGGCTACTGATTTAAACTTTTGTTTTACCTGATCCGCTAATAATACCATAAGGGGAGTAGAAGGAGGCTTGTTATGAAAAGAATTCTTGCACTGATCTGTCTGGTGGCTTTCGCACTTCATGCTCAGGAAAGTGATTCTCTGGAGCAGAGTACACCTGAGCCGCAAATCCGTCCTCCGGTTGAGGATGAACGCGTCGTGGTTCGCTCCATCCTGGATGAATGCGGGCTGAATGATCTTACGGCGGATGATGTGGCCACTTTCGAAAATGACCGTGTGGTTGTTCTCGATCTCTCGAACCGGGATCTTTCCCAGGACGGACTGACAGAATTCCCCAAGGATATATTCAAACTCTATGCGCTCAACGGGCTGATGATTCAGGACAACTGGCTTAAAGAGGTTCCTGAGGAGATCGGAGTTTTAACTGAGCTCAGAGAACTAAATCTGGGCAGCAATCCGCTGGGTGAACTGCCCTCCTCCATAGGCAACCTTTCAAAACTGATCAAACTGGATATACGCTACTGCAAACTGGAGAATCTGCCTGCGGAATTCGGTCAGCTTTCAAATCTGGAATACCTTCAGATGTGGGGAAACAGATTCACCACGCTTCCGGAATGTATTTCCAAACTCGAGTCTCTCCAAGAGATATATCTCAAGGATAACCGGCTGATCTCTCTTCCCGCCTACATAACGGAAATGCCCAATCTGACCTATATCGGGACTCATCTGAACAAGCTCTGCGAGCTGGATCCGAAGGTGCGAAAGTGGCTTCTGACTAAAGATCGCGGTTATAAGAAGTTTCAGAAGTGTCCGGCTGAAGACTGATCTTCTTTTGGGTTGTGCGTCTTGTAGAGGGGCGCACAACCTTTCTCCTTACAACTGGCTCACATACTCAGTTCCCCAAAACAGTTTGGTAGTGATATTTGCTGGTAGGATAAAGTGGAAACCGTGCTGGTGAACCGGATAACTACTTCAGACTGCAAGAGGGTGATATGAATATAGCGGTGGTTATTCCCTGTTACAGGGTTAAGCAGTATGTGATGGGTGTTCTGGATAAGATGGGCACAGAAGTGAAAAGTATTTACTGTGTGGATGATGCCTGTCCGGAGAATTCCGGGCAGTTCATTCAGCAGAACTGTACTGATTCCAGAGTCAGAGTGATCTTCCATTCAAAAAATCAGGGGGTGGGCGGAGCGGTTATCTCCGGTTACAGAGCGGCCATCAAGGAGGGGGCTGATATAGTTGTCAAAATCGATGGTGACGGGCAGATGGATCCGGCATTCATTCCCACCCTCATACGGCCTCTGGTGGAACGGCAGGCGGATTATACCAAAGGCGACCGCTTCTATCTTATGGAGTTTCTGCGTGGAATGCCGTTCATGCGCAAAATGGGCAATGCCATGCTTTCCTTTCTGAATAAATTCTCCACCGGATACTGGAATGTTTTCGATCCCACCAACGGCTATACCGCAATCCATACCAGTGTTGCAGCGGACCTGCCTCTTGACAAGATATCCAGGAGATACTTTTTTGAATCGGACATGCTCTTTCAGCTCAGTATCATAAGAGCGGTGGTGAAGGATGTGCCGATGAGGTCGGTGTATCAGGGGGAGGTAAGCAGCCTCAGGATAAACAAAATAGCAGGTGAGTTCATGGTCCACCACTGCAGCAACTTCGTAAAACGCGTGTTCTACAGCTATTTCATCCGGAACTTCACGCTGGGCTCACTTGAACTGGTGTGCGGGTTACTCCTTTTGGTTACCGGTATTACAGTGGGGGCTTTTAACTGGTCGGGGAGTGTGAATACAGGAATCGCCGCAACGGCCGGAACCGTCATGCTTTCTGCGCTTCCCATCGCCCTGGGCATCCAGCTCATACTCGCGTTCCTGGGAGAGGACATAAGCATGGTGCCGAAGGTTCCGCTGAGTCTGAACAGGGAAGTGAATCTTATCAAAATGGAGCTGGTGGAGAATTCCGATGGGGAGCCTCTTGTTTTCAGCTCCCGTAAAGGGATAGATGCTGCAGATTGCAGAAAGGGGAACAGGTCGGTTTCAGTTGCGTCCAGACGGGAGACGTGAAAGAAGCTTGATGACAGTATCATTGTAGACGAACACTTTGTAGAAGGTGAAATTCCATACCGTCATAAAACAAATCACTCCCAGTTTTGAGATGTGTGCCCCGAGACTCAGTTTCTGAAGCATCAGAAAGATGAGTACGTTTGATATGATCAGGTTTGCTCCGGCAAGAAGAAGGTATTTCACCACCTGCCCTGTAAGTCTGCCCTCCGACTTGAATACCCAGATCCGGTTGAGAGTGAAACTTATCAGACATCCCAGGCCGCTGCTCAGGGAGTGTTTGAGCATGTATCCCGGCACAGAGGCTTCTATTCCGATATTCATATAGCGCAAGAACAGCTCATAGGTCCCGAAATCGGCTGCGAAGGCCAGAAACCCAATGGTGAGAAACCGCACGAATTCGCCGCGGATTTTCGAAGTGATAAACAATGGTTTCGATACCAGTTTCAGCATAAGAATTATTTACTATTGAGGTGCAAACACGTCGCACAGCGCTTTCAGTTATTCACAGTGATGCTACGATTATACCCGCAACAACTCCTGCAATAACCGGTCCGGTTGTGACCGTGCTTCTTGGCGGAATGTGGGCCTCATATCCTCTTTCCTAATCAAATATTGTCGCGTCTTTTTCCGCTCTGTGTTCCTGAAAACGGCATGAATTGTGAAAGGACATATCTCCATAACTCCCTTATCCCGATCAAAGGAGCAGGTCATGAAATCCGTTGATTACAAAGCCTCTCTGCTCAAAAAAACTGCATCTGCAGCGTTTCTCTTCCTGATGGTGTTTTGCGCATTCCCGGTCAAAGCTCAGGAGTGCAGCCGGTTACTCGAGCAGGGAGATGAGTACTATGCCCAATTCGATAACAGGCAAGCCTTGGAGTACTACCGCAGGGCCCATCAGCAGTGCCCGGAATCCTTTGAGGCAATTACGAAAACGGGGCAGCTTCTCAACGATATGGGACTTCAGCTGACCGGCGATTCCGCGGTGGAGTACTACCGCAGGGCACTGCGGCTTTCAGATACTATTATAGCCCAGTTTCCCGATTCCGCGCAGTCATACTTTTTCAGGGCCTATTCTGCAGGCAATCTGGCAAGGGTAAGCAGTGGAAGGGAAAAGGTGCGCCTGTCCAGGCTCGTGGTGGAGAATGCGGAAAAATCGATTGCTCTGGATTCGACATATTCCCGGCCTTACGTGGTGCTTGGGGGGTATTACCGGGAAGTGGCCACCGCCAACAGTTTTCTGAAGTTTCTGGCACGAATGATTTACGGTTCCGTTCCGGATGGAACGCTTGAGGATTCGGAGGCCAGTCTGCTGCAGGCGCTGAGGCTTAATCCGGAAAATATCTACGCTCATTTCGAACTGGGCAAGACCTATCTGGAAATGGACCGGCCCGAGGACGCTCAAAAACATCTGGAGCGTGTTCTAAAGCTCCCGGTTCAGAACTATTACGGGCAGGTGATGAAGCAAAAGAGCAGGGAGATGCTTGAGGACATGAATTAGAGAATTGACAATCCGAAATTGATGTGAACTAGTGAATTCGACCCAGTATAATTTACATTTAAGTAAAATTTGCCGGTTTTTTGCGTTCACAGATCGAATGGCTGAGGGCATAGCCGAGCCTGAAGGCGATATATGCTATGTTCATGTCCGTTTGGAGAAGAAGCCGTCTAATCCGTTTTTGTGCTCTTTGCGTCTTTGCACATGTATCCCTGCACGCTTCACTTCCGAACCGTTTTACGGAAATGTATATTGTATTTATCTGTTCTTTTTGGCGCTTCACAAAAAGGGGTTACTCATGGATAAACAGAACAAACCCGAAAACAGAGGCAGACTGCAGAACCTTCTGGAGGGAAGGGGCGGAGAAGAGAATGTTTAGAGAACCTGAGGTTTAATGATGAGAATCGATGTCATATTTGTTTCGGCATTGAGGGGCGCGCAAGCGAGTGCGCGGGCTCTTTTTTCGCATTCCGGCCGCAAGCTGGGGGAACTGCTCAAGGATTCCTATGAAATACGCCAGAGGTTTCATATGCAGATGTGGGAAGGGCGGGATAGGAGATGGAGCAGCGGTTCTTTCGGAGATGGAGGTGCTCCCCGGGTTAAAATGTCCATGATTTCTGCTCCCATAAAAGTTTGGATTAACAGGTCTATTTTCATGAAAAAACGAAGCTGCAATTCGTGTGATTCATCACTGAAATTTTGTTCTTTTGTTTCATTACTGTTCAGTTTTACTTGCTGTTTCAGCATAGTTTCGGAAGCACAGCAAAACTTCAAATATGACAGCTGCAAAACGGCAGCTTGCATTAATGCAGGTCTGATTGATACTGACGCAAAGCATCAAATTACAAATGCCCTTGGTGAAAGTGTGAACGCCAAGATCGAAAAAGCAAAACGAATGGCATGCGGTTTTCGAAATCGGGATCATTATAAAACAGCTATCTATTTCCACTGCGGCGGTCTGGATCTCTATCCCCGCCCAGCGACAAAGTCGAATTTACGATGGGCACCGGCCTAGACACAAGATGTGGGGGGTACCCACGAAAAAGTCGGAAGTGCCGTTTTTTTTCTAAATAACCGAATGAAAGAAAAATGAAAATGTATTCAAAAAACGGAATCAGACAGACTATGAGATTGATAATAGTATTACCCATTCTGCTAGTATCCATAGGGTGTTCACACTCCATCAGACGTTACGGGTATGAAAAAGACAGAAATGCCGAAATAGTAGAGAGTTGTCGCATAAACTTTTTCAGAGGAATGCCTACCGATACTGCTGCGTATCAGGTGGTCGGGAAAATCAAAATTGGAGATACGGGGTTTTCAACAAAGTGCCACGAAAATGATGCAATCAGAATCTTGAAAAAAGAAGCTTGTCTGCTGGGTGCTGACGCAGTGAATATCACAGATGAGAAGAGGTCAGATTTATGGAGTACTTGCTACAGAGCGGAAGCCGAATTTCTCAAGGAAAAATCACAGGGTCAAATTCATGAGGTTGAAAATATTACGGTTGTTGGAGCGGTCGACCCGATAAATTATCAGCATGATACAGATTCAACTTCAATTGAAAGCAGAGTAAAAGGTGATAAGAGTAGAAATATGGTGATACGATGGTCATCCCTGGCGGTGGGATTCTTGGCTGGATTTCTTTTGACTTGGAGTCCATGATCCGTGATCATTTGCGAATAGTTTTTATTATTAGCGCTTTTATGAATATCATAAAGAGAACTTTTTTGAATAACAAATACCTGCTCTTATCCTTTTGACAATATTTCCGTTTTCCTTCATCTGAGATAAAACTAAAAGGTGTCCTGTCTGAGGTAATCATGATTTTACTGATATTTCTCCTCCCTTATCTCAAATAACTTTTCCGCTCCACCTGAAAACGGCTTCTGTTATGAAATCTTGTCCAAGTTGGGAATAAACCGGGGTAAGGTCAAAGAGAAAACAATGAGAAACTTGACCGTTATGATGGCTTGTCAGGCTTGTTCCATCTTTTTGATGGAGAAGAGAAGCTATTGAGTTCTATCCGGTATGCGTTCAAAATAGCTATGCAAAAGTTGCATAAAAACTTATGCATATCGTTCTTTATCACTGGTGCACATGTATATATTTTTAACAGATGATTCTGCATTTCAGGCGTGATTTGGTATTGTTTGCTAACCGATGAATCGGATACGGATGGAAAGAAGAACAGATATGGATACATTCAAGGGTTATATGATTCCTGGGATCTGTTTTGAAAGCGACTACTGCATCTGTTTTTACAGGTGGAGAGAAAGCCCTTTGGTAGCAAAACAGTTGACAGAGTTGTGGGTGATAATGCCTGATGATAGGAGAGCCTGTTTCGTGGATCGGGGGGAGGGAGTTGATCTCTTCAGGAAATATCACGATTTCGATGAGGTTGAAGCATCAGAAATCGATGTCGAAGAGAGCCAGAATTCATTGAAGATTACAGTACATGAAAAAGAAAAGGAAATATTTCAAGCGGAGATCACCATCAAGTTAACTTTTGGGAACAGATTGGTTAATTTTCTTCTGAAGAGGACCGGAGGTGCTAGTACATTCAGAAAGGGGAAAACCGAAACCGGCAGAGAATTTGTAAACAAGCCTGAAAGGATAATAACTATTTCCGACACCAGAGCAGTTTTCAATGGAAATGATTTGGGAAAAACAGTCAGGCCGAGGAGGAGAATACAGTTCGGTGATGCCGGGATTGCAGCTAAACCGATAGTGAATTATTGTTCACAGGTGTGTGGCTGATCTGAAACGTCCATCGCATTTGACAGAATGCGTAAACAGAAGGAATTGAGCTACACGAATATGGGGCTAACCAGAATATGAAATATTTCATGGTAGACGTTTTCTGTAAAGAACGGTATTCAGGTAATCAGTTGGCGGTGGTAATCGGCCCTGAGACAGAGCAGTAGAGATCAGTAATCATACAGAACACTTCATAATCGATGCTCCTGAGAAAAACTGGTGCATTCACTTTGTCGCTTGTCGCGGAGGTGGACGGCAGGGTGATGGGGCATATTGCCTTTTCACCCTCTGACGGAACCCGGGACTGGTACGGACTGGGTCCCGTTTCGGTGCTTCCCGAGTACCAGCGTCAGGGCATTGGCAAAACTCTCATCAATGAGGGGCTTTCAAAACTCAAAAGAATGGGTGCCAAGAAACCTTAAAGTAAACTGACCATTTACCAAAAAGGACAATAGTGTGCAAAGCAAAACACGGTTTATCTGCCCGCTTGTTACTGTAAGGGATGTGGATGCATCCAGAAAATTTTATGAAAACGCGCTTGATCAGAAAGTGACAGATGATTTCGGGGAGAATGTGGTGTTCGAGGGTGGCTTCTCCATTCACCAGAGAGATCATTATGCTAAGCTGATCGGTAACCGACGGATTGCTCCCGGAGGGAACTGCTATGAACTCTATTTTGAAAATGATAATCTGGATGAAATCCTCAAGCGGCTTGAAGAGGCAGAGGTGACATTCATTCACAAGATTGTTACCCATCCCTGGCAGCAGAGAGCTGTGCGCTTCTACGATCCCGACATGAACATTATAGAGGTGGGGGAGTCTATGGAGACGGTCTGCATAAGGCTTGAAAGTGAAGGGAAGTCGCCCCGGGAAATCGTGGAACTCACTTCTTTAGGCATGGAGTTTGTAGATAGGGTTCTTGATAGATAAAACAAAAAAGGACCTCACATGAGGTCCTTTCAAAACAAATCGTACTGGTTTCACAAATCAGGCAATGATTCTGCTCACGGGATACTCCACAATCCCCGAAGCACCCGCCCTCTTGAGAAGCGGGATGACATGCTTGGTCTGCTGAAAGGGAAGGATCGTCTCGACCGCGCACCATCCGGAATCCGAAAGGTGGGACACGGTGGGGTTGTGAAGCGCAGGCAGGATTTTCAGTATCTGTTCGAGATTCTGCTGTTCGGCGTTGCACTTGAGTCCCACATAGTTTTCCGCATTCAGGGTTCCGTGCAGAAGCATTTCCAGATTCTCAAGTTTCCCCCGTTTTTCCTCATCAGCCCACGCTTCCTTGTTGGCGATCACGACTGTGCATGTTTCCATGAGTACGTCGATTATGCGCAGCCGGTTTGCACGGAGTGATGAACCGGTTTCGGTAATGTCCACAATTGCATCTACCAGTCTGGGAGGTTTCACTTCAGTAGCTCCCCAGGAAAATTCGACATCCACATCAACACCCTTGGAATCGAAAAAACGCTTGGTAGTTGACACCAGTTCGGTAGCCACACGTTTCCCTTTGAGATCTTCGGCTGTTTGAAAAGGAGATTCTTCCGGAACAGCAAGCACCCAGCGGCATTTCTGCCTTGATGCTTTGCTGTAACGCAGCTCGGTCACTTCCTTTATGTCGGCGTTGTTCTCAGCGACCCAGTCCTGGCCTGTTATTCCAGAGTCGATAATTCCCTGCTCCACATAGCGGGGAATCTCCTGGGGGCGCATCACTATGAGATCAAGCTCGGGATCATCACAGGAAGGATAATAGGATCTTTCCTTGCGTTTGATATGGATACCGGCCTTGTTGAAAAGTCCGACAGTTGACTGCTCGAGACTTCCTTTGGGCAAACCTAACGAGAGCTTCACACTGCACCTACCATCTTTTCCTGAAAAGCTTTTGTCAGTTCGGGCAGGATTTCCAGTGCATCGCCTACTATTCCCAGATTTGCAATCTGGAAAATGTCGGCATCCGGGTCTTTGTTGATTGCCACTATGAAATCTGAGGACTGCATGCCGGCCATGTGCTGCACTGAACCGGATATTCCGCATGCGATATAGAGCTTGGGACATACGGTTTTTCCCGTCTGGCCTACCTGATGGGAGTAGGGAATCCAGCCGCTGTCGACAGCCGCACGGCTTGCACCGACGGCTCCGCCCAGTACCTCGGCAAGTTCTCTGATAAGAGCGAAATTCTCCGGCTTGCCCATTCCACGGCCTCCGGAAACAATGATATCAGCTTCGGTGATATTCACTGTTGACTCCACTTCCTTCACGATATCGATAACTTTGGTGCGTTCCACAATTTTGGAGCTTTCCACTTTGTGCACTACCACTTCGCCGTTACGGCTCTCATCTCTGGTAGCGGGTTTCATCACTTTGTGACGCACTGTGGCGATCTGCGGCCTGTGATGAGGAGCTATGATGGTGGCCATCAGATTTCCTCCGAACGCGGGACGGGTACCCAGAAGCAGTTTGCGTTCCGTGTCTATCTCGAGTTTGGTGCAGTCGGCAGTGAGACCGCCCCATACCCGTGCTGCCACTTTGGGGATGAAGGAACGACCGATCGCAGTGGCTCCGGCCAGAACAATGGATGGTTTTTCATTCTTTATGAAATCACACACCTGCTGAGCGTAGGTGTCATCTCTGAAGTTTTTAAGCTCGGGTGAATCAAAATACACCACCTTGTCTGCACCGTATTTCACTAAATCAGCAGCAATTTCGTCCATTTCCGAACCCAGCAGCACGGCAATCAGATTTTCACCGAGCTGATCTGCAAGCTTTCGACCCTCACCGAGCATTTCATAAGACACGCCGGCAACTTCACCTTCGTGCTGTTCGATGAATACAGCCACATTTTTGAAATCGTTGATATCGATTTTGGAGCTGGTGTCTTTTTCGATAGTGATCGCCTGGTACTTTTTACAGGCATCCACGCATGCCGCACAGAGGTTGCATTTTTCTGTGTCGATAATCGCTTTTTTGTCCACAATCTTGACAGCATCCTGAGCGCACGCTCTCACACAGAGGCTGCACCCTATGCATTTATCCAGATCTACTTTTATACCCATAAGTGCGTCTCCTTACTTAACTACGCCGAGATTCATTATTGTTGATGCAGCCTTTTCGACCAGTTCAGGTACTTCTCCGGTAATCTTCTCTCCGCCGGTTTTTCTTTCGGGAACAAAGGAACGGAGAACCTGAGTCGGACTTCCCTTCAGACCTATGCGTTCAGAATCCACATCCATACCGGCAGCATCCAGTTTGACGATTTCAGCCTTTTTGGCCTTCATTTTTCCCTTAAGAGAAGCCATGCGGGGAGTGTTGATTTCCTTCACCACAGTCATCAATCCGGGCAGAGGCATTTCCACCACGTCATACCCGCCTTCCATGAGGCGTTCGACTCTGATGGAACGGTCTGTGATCTCCTCCACTTTCCTCACCCAGGCCACATAGGGAATGCCCATCATTTCCGCGACTCCCGGACCTACCTGAGCCGTGTCACCGTCGATAGCCTGCTTTCCGCAGATGATAAGGTCCACCTGTCCCAGTTTCTCGATACCTTTTGAGAGAGTGTATGAGGTGGCCCATGTATCCGAACCGGCAAATGCTCTGTCGGAAACGAGGATGCCTTCATCGGCTCCCATGGAAATTGCGGTACGAAGGGCTGCCTCGGCCTGAGGAGGACCCATGGTGATAACTTTTACAACGCCGCCCACCTTTTCCTTTATGCGGATGGCTTCTTCGATGGCGTATTCATCAAAAGGGTTGACCACCGCTTCCACACCGTCGCGGATCAGGGTGCCGGTTTCCGGGTTGATCTTAACCTGCGTAGTGCCGGGCACCTGTTTAATGCAGACTACAATATTCACAGTAGAATCCTCCTTGCGGATAATCTGATTCCAAATCGTTTTACCGACTCAAAAAAGAAGCAAAAATATAGTTGTTGAGCGTTTTTGGTGCAATCGGTAAATGATGAGAAAGAGGAATACGGCTTTGGATGGGGATTATGGCCCTTTTTCCCGGTGGTAGTTTTTTTTCAGGAATCCAGCAGGAAGTAGAGGGAACAAATTCATCTCCATATGCATTTATTCATAGCAGCACATAACCGCTTTCCACTATATTGAACTAAGACTCAACTCCAGCTTGCAGGGAGCTTATTATGAATGACGGCAATCAGATCATACCAGGCATATATAACTATTGTGATCGCTGGTGCGAACGCTGCATGATGACTTCGCATTGCGGTGTGTTTATAGCCGAAAAGCAGGAGCCCGAACTGCCCGGCAGTGATTCGTCAAATGAGGAATTCTGGGATAAATTGGAAGATGAGTTTTCAGATACGCATGATTTCCTTTTGGATCAGGACCAGGAGGAGAGTATAGATTTGAGCGATGAATTATTTGAGGAGTATCAGAGGCGAGAAGAAGAGATCAGAAAGCGGGTGGAGGATAATGTTTGCGTGAAAATGGCCATGAAATACCTAAAAATTGCCAGAGCAAAATTGGATGCGTCAGAGAATCCTTCAGAAACAACGGAAACCGAACATAACCCGCGGATCAATTCGGGAGTAATGGAATCTGTGAAAAAATCTGAAAATACTGTTCTTGATGCAGCTTTTGACGTTATAAGCTGGTATGTGTTTTTCATTTATACGAAATTGAGCAGAGCTCTGCATACTGAAGATGATGATTTTTTTGATGATGGTATTCAGAATGATTCAAACGGGTCGGCCAAAATCGCGCTGATCGCCATAGACCGGAGCATTGCTGCCTGGGGTGTGGTTATGAATGCTGCGGAGAGAAAATCGGATGATATTATGGATATTCTGGTGCTTCTGGGGAGACTCAGAAAAGCCGTGATCACTGAATTTCCCTTTGCTCAGGCGTTTGTCAGACCCGGCTTCGATGAGGTGTAGCCCCCTCCCGGAGTGTACAGTGGGATTAAAACTTCCCGGGGGTGACTTAGTCACCTCCGGGGCAGGCACTTCAGGATAATCAAATTATGCCTTTTCCCCTTTTGCTTGTTGCGCTGGTTACCCAGAACAAATCAGACCAAAACAGGTGATGGTACAAATCTTCACCATAACGGTCAACACCATTTGAAATTCACCGCTTCCGCGTGTATTTTCATTTTATAGCTCCCAGGAGTTGATGTGATCAGTGATAAACGGTTCGGGTGGCATGAGAAAAATCTGGTTTTATATGTTGGTGGTACTGCTTGGTCTGGGAGTTCTGAGCTGCTTGCATAATATGAAACTTCAGGTGAAGAACCTCTATACTGATCCTCAGTTCACTGCTCGGAGGTTGAGTAATGTGAAAATCGCCGTGCTTCCTCTGTTATCTGCGCAGGGGCCGGTCAGGGCAGAAGAACTGAAGCCCCGTTCCATTCTGGAACTTGTAAGAAAAACCCGCCCCGGTATAGATTGGAGTGGAACGGATGAATTTGAACTTTCCTTTAAAAACATGGGTGGCTTGTCGAAGCTGAAATCATTTTATAGTTTGATATTTGAAGGGAATGTGCTGGCTCTTAATGGAGCCGATTCGCTGTGGAATGCCGTTGAGCATTCTTTGTTGTTGACCTTCAGGTTGAAATCAGGAGCGACTGTACGCAGTTTCGATATTGGACAAAAAAAACAGTTCGATATTGAGTGTGAACTTTGGGACAGTGCTAAACGCGAGGTATTATGGCGTTCGGTGTGTCACGGCGAGTCTTCTGATGGACAGGTAGCTGATAGTAGGTTGCTTGTAGAGACCATGCGTCGGTTGGTTGAGGAGATTCCCGCCGTGCAGCCGGGTTACGAATCGGGGAGCTGGTAGGTGAAAGAGAGTTCTGAGCGGTTGATCAAGGTGGGTTTCAGCAAAGATCCCAAGAAGGTCTTTGATGAGATAGAGCAGGTTACAGCTGAAATGGTCCGGCAGGGATGGGTGTTTCTGGACGGTTGTCTGGAGGATGGACTTGGATATGTGCACCTTTTTTTTGAGCGTGATATAACTGTTTAATTGTTTCTGTTAAGGAGGAGTATATGCAGTACGAGATTGAGCAGATTGAAAAATTCAGAATGATCCATATTATTGGCAATATCGATACTGATGCCAATACAAAAGTACTTGATGATGAGATTTCCAAACTCATCGATGAGGGGAATCATCATTTCGTGTTCAATCTGGAACGTACCACCTATCTTGACAGCGCAGGGATCAGCATCTTTATTCATTGCCTTTGCGATGTTCAGGAAAACAACGGGTCTGTTTTTATTATAGCCGAGGACAATCAGGTCAGGCGGGTTCTGGAAATGGTGGGCATCAACAGACTCATTCAGACCTATGGTTCTCAGGAAGAGTTTCTCGAGGCTCAGAAAGCGACTGTCTGATGAGAGTCTTGGTCGGTTTTGTAGTATGTATCTGTATTATTATCTGCGGATGTGCTGTAAGCGGAACTGTAGTGGACAGATCAGAGCATTCTGCGGAACTGGAGAAAATGAAACTGCGCAACCCCGATATGAAAGTATTCTGCGGAGGGACCAGAAGAGAGTTACCCTTAAAGGTCGTGAAAACCTGCAAAATCGATGCGGCCGTAACAACCTCCGTGGATGGTGAACTTTACCTGGGTGTGGAGCTTGAATTGATCGATGGTACGCGTCTAGGTGTTTCCCAAAAGGGAAACTGTTATATTTCGGCAGATAACGAGTTGATAGGAAAAAGCGAACACGGTACGTATTCGGCAACTTTCGACAATATCAACAGTTTTACAATCAGGGAATAGGGATGAGCAGTCAGAATCCCGATCTTGACAGCAAAGGGCTTTCCTTTCCGGTGATTCTGATCAGCGGCCTTGTTCTTGCCTGCCTGCTTCTGGGGGCAACTCTTGCCATCCGTTTCATCTACAATCACAACACGCCATCTCTCGATTCCACCGAGCGTCTTCTAAAAAAAGGAAAATTCCAAGAAGCTCTTGCGGTTCTGGATAAAGTGGATTCTCAAAAAGGAGAGCGAAGTCGCAAACGTATTCTTCGGGGCCGGATTATTTTCGGACTTCTTAATCAGGAGCTCAGAAACGAGCAGTGGGGGAGTTATGGGGTAAATCCGGACAACTGGATTTCCCACCCTATGGCTGATGAGGTGGAGCGGTGCTTTCTGGAAGTTCTGGCACTTGAGCCAAAAAATGTTGAGGCATTGATTCTGCTTGGAAATCTGTACAAAAAGCAGGGGCGGTTCAATGAGGCTCTGGAGCAGTTCAATACTGCGGTCGCATGTGACCGCAAAAACTCTCAAGCTGTGCTGGCTTTAGGAATAATCCATGTGGAGGCCGGAAAACTGGCAGATGCTGAACGGTTTCTTGAGAAGGCGTGGGCACTGGACAGTAAAAATCCCAAAACTGCAAAGAATATTGCATTTTTTTATCGGTTTTATAAAAAGGAACCGGAATCTGCCATGATCTGGTTCAACAGATATCTTAATCTGAAACCAGAGAGGGATGTGGATGCCAATCTGGCGAAAAACGAGCTTCAGAATCTGATCGAACGGTATCCGGATTTTACTTTGAAGGAGCCGCAGAAGTGGCGTGAGCAGAAGAGGCGCTTTGCCCCCAAGCGCTGACTGCTATTTTGCTGAATTCCATGCTGAAATAATCGAGTCGATCAGTTTGTTCTCACCTGCGTCTGAAACCTGACGCTGCGGTTTTTCCAGAAACCAGTTCACAGATTCTCTGATCTGAGTTGCGTAGTCTTTTCTGCAGCCGAAATCTGGTACGAATCGTTTTATTTTGGAGTTGTCGAACACGCCGTTTTCTCTTTTGTCCCCCATAAGCATACCTAAAGCATCAGGGTAGACTTTAGCTATGAATTCCGATGGTATATGAACCGGCTTGATCTCGGTGCCGAGAGCAGCTCCCAGTTCCTCATATATCCTGTTCCAGCTCAAGCGCTCATCGCTGGTGATGTGAAAATCCTCACCTGAAGCATTACTGTTGCCGATAAGTCCTGTCAACCCGAGAGCAAAGTCGGATGAAGCGGTCAGGGTCCAGAGTGACTCACCTTTGTCGTGAATGACAAATGGCTTTCCGTCAAGAATTCTTTGTGCAATGGTGAAACCGCATCCATTGATGGGCGATGGGATCCATGTGTTCCCGAAAGTGTGAGACGGACGTACAATGGTGACCGGAAAATCTTTGTCGTGAACCGATTCCAGATACTCCTCACAGGCGATCTTGTCTTGAGCATAGGGCCAGAAAGGATTTTTCCGGGGAGTTTGTTCGGTAATCGGAAGAGAAAGGTGTGGTTTATGGTAGACGGTGGCACTGCTGATGAAAATGAATTGTTTGATTCTGTCTCTGAAAATCTTGTAGTCACTTTTGAGATGCCCGGGAGTGAATGCCATGAAATCTATAACCACATCCGGATTTTCATCCCTGAGTGCATTTTCGAACTCGTGGGAGTTGAAGCGGTCTGCTCTGATATGTCTGCACCCGTGTGGTACCGGACGTTTTCCGGAGCTTACCAGTGTCAAGGAATGGTTTGTCTTCAATAGTAAATCAGTTACTTCCGACGATATGTTTCCGGTTCCGCCGATTATCAATATTCGCATGGATTGTGCTGTCCTTTTTTGTAAGATACTCAACTTATGCTTTCTTTGTCACGTTCACTCCAGGTGAAATCAGTCTCCGTTTTATCCGTATTGTCGATTTCCCTCTTTATCCGGGCGAAATCGTCGATGTTGTCAAGGAAAGCTGTTACAAGATCCGGATCAAAGTGCTGCCCCTTCTCTTTTCGGATGATATCGCATGACACTTCGATGGGATAGGGATTTTTGTAGGGACGTTTGGAGGTGAGTGCATCAAAGGTGTCGCATATTGCCACAATCCGGGCGATAAGAGGAATTTCCTCCTTTGTCCTTCCTTCGGGGTATCCGCGGCCGTTCCATTTCTCATGATGGAAAAGAGCTATTTCCCGTGCGCATTCGAGAATGCGGGGTTCGCTCTTTAATGAATCGGATTTGGAGCTTTTCAGGATTTCGGCTCCAATGACTGTATGGGTTTTGATCACATCGAATTCTTCGTTTGTAAGCTTTCCGTTTTTCAGGATTATATTATCCGGAATGCCGATTTTGCCCACATCGTGCATCGGTGCGGCAAATTCGATTTCTTCGATTTCCTGTCTGGAAAGACCGATTTTGATGGCCAGATGAGTGCTGTAGCGGCACATGCGGTTGATGTGATCGCCTGTTTCGTTGTCTTTGTATTCACTTGCCAGAACAAGTCGGTGAATCGTATCTCTGTAAGCTTCCTGCAGTTCCAGGTTGGTTTTTTTGAGATTTGAATTGATTATGCCGAGATCGGTGGCGAATTTCTCCAGCTGGCTGTAAGTTAAAGCCAGGTCACGTTGCTTTTCCTTAAGTTGTTCGTTTGAGAATGCCAGATCACGGCGTTTCTTTTTGGCGTGTTCGTGAATATTGGCAAGTTGGCGGCGTATGTCCTTGGTTTCTGCCTGATAGAATTGAATCTCCTGTTTGAGATCTTCATTGCGTTTCTTTTCCAGAAGATAAAGAGAGCAGTAATCAGGATTGTCTTGATTCAGACTGACCGACCCTTTCGGGTCACTTTCATCCCCATACATTTCAGGACCCCTTTCCAAGCAATTCATCCACTTTGTTTATCAGGTTGAGCGGGCTGAACGGTTTCCGGAAAAACTCCGAAGCTCCTGCATCAAGCGCATTTTTCCGGTGTTCTCCTTCAGAACCGGTGAGCATGATTATCTTGCAATCAGAGGTGCCTTCAAATTGTTTGATGGCTTTGGTGGCTTCAATACCGTTAATCTCTCCCGGCATCGCCATGTCCATAATAATCAGATCAGGTTTGATCTCTTTTGCTGCTTTAACTGCTTTTGCTCCATTATTGGCCTCCACAACTGTACAACCCTCGAATTCCAGGGTTGCTTTCACCAGTTGCCGGATCTCTTTCGCATCATCGACTATAAGAATTGTTTTGTTCATGGCCACAAGTTGCTGATTCTTCTAAAGATGTAAATACACTATGACACGACAAATAATTGTACCATTAAATGCAGTTAAATGCAACTGAGAATACATGTTTTTCCATATGAGCAGTGTTTCGTGTTTTGAAGGTTTTCGGTTCAACTCTCTCTTTTCCATGCTGTTGTTTCGAAGTCAGTAAAGAGGTATATTAACAGGATTTATCTGATCACAAACGAAAAATAACGGGAGCAGGAATGGCTGAGAAAGTACGTGTTCGGTTTGCCCCCTCACCAACGGGGTATCTTCATATCGGCGGAGCTCGCAGTGCACTTTTCAATTATCTTTTTGCCCGTCATCATGAAGGCACTTTTGTTTTGCGGATTGAAGACACCGATCGCAGCAGGTTTGTGGAAGGTGCGCTCAAGGAAATATATGAAAGTCTCGAATGGCTTGGGCTGCACTGGGATGAGGGGCCGCAAAAGGAGGGTGAGTTCGGACCCTACATGCAATCCCAAAGACTAGACCTTTATAAGGAGCATGCCAGGAAACTTCTGGAATCCGGAGCTGCGTACCGCTGTTTCTGTACCCCTGAAAGGTTGGCCAAAGTCAGAGAAGAACAGGAAAAGAAAGGGTGTCCCTCGGGGTATGATCGCCACTGCAGAGACCTTCCGCAG
Organism: Chitinispirillaceae bacterium; assembly: GCA_046546375.1. Classification (GTDB taxonomy): domain Bacteria; phylum Fibrobacterota; class Chitinivibrionia; order Chitinivibrionales; family Chitinispirillaceae; genus JAEZKC01. The sequence continues at coordinate 51,514 of JBKGXV010000009.1, forward strand.
GATCAGGTTGAAAAAAAACTGGAGAACAATATCCCTTATGTCATTCGCTTTAAAATCCCTCAAGGGCGCACTGTCGGTTTCGAAGACCTTATAAGAGGATATATAGAATATCAGAGTGATGTCTTGGATGATCTGGTTTTGATCAAAACCGACGGGTTTCCCACATATCATATGGCCAATGTGGTGGATGATCATGACATGAGGATCACCCATGTCCTCCGCGGGGATGAATGGATTGTATCCACCCCGAGGCATGTATTGCTTTATGAGGCTTTCGGCTGGCAGGTGCCTAAATTTGCACATCTTCCGGTGATTCTCTCTCCGGGCGGAGGAAAACTTTCCAAACGCAAGGGCGCTGCATCGGTGATGGATTATAAACGAAATGGATATCTGCCTGAGGCGCTGTTCAATTTTCTCTCACTTCTGGGCTGGGCCCCAGGTGATGATCGTGAAAAAATGAGCAAAGAAGAACTCATCAGTGCATTTTCGCTTGAACAGGTCTCTCCCAAAGCTTCAGTTCTCGATGAAAAGAAACTGGAATGGATGAATGGACTCTACATGGCGGAGCGCCCAGCAGAATCACTGGCTCCGGTAGTTGTGGATGCATGGAAAGAAAAAGGTTGGGTTGAGCAGGATACGGCTTATACGGATGCACGGGTGACGAGTATTATCGAACTCATGAAGGCCAGATCCAAAAAACTCACTGACCTTATTGATAATCCTTTTTACTTTTTCAGAGATCCTGAATCGTATGACGAAAAGGCTGCCAGAAAGAATTTCAAACCAGAAGCTGCCCAGTACCTTCAGGAGATCATCAATGTCGTGTCTGAACTGCAGGATTTCAACCACGACGAACTCGAGAAGCAGTATCGGGTTATAGCAGAGCGCAAAGAAGTCGGAGCGGGAAAGCTTATTCACCCTACTCGGCTGGCGGTGAGCGGAGTAAGCTTCGGACCCGGATTGTTTGAACTGCTGGAAGTACTGGGGAAGGAAACGGTTCTCCGCAGATTAAACAAAGCTATAGAGTTCATAAAAGGAAAAGAGGCATAATGATCAGACATATTGTTTTTTTCAGACTTGCTGAAAATGCTCTTGGCAAAACCAAAGCAGATAACGCTGTCAGCATTAAAACACAGCTTGAAGCTTTGAAAGACGAAATCCCTCAGATAGTTTCCATCGAAGTGGGACTGAATCACAATCAGAATTCTTCAGCTTGGGATATCGCACTTGTTTGCGAATTCAGAACCAAACAAGATCTGGAAATCTACCAGACGCATCCTGCACATAAAAAAGCAGCTCAGTTTGTCGCAGATGTGCGCACCGACCGGGCTGTTGTTGATTATGAGGTTTAGCAAATAGAAAACGGGTGTTGTGCGTAATTACAGTCTGTAACACTTTTTCATGAGGAAATAGATGAATTCGTCCGGTAACAAGAATAAAAATATGAATGATGATGCCGCGGAAACTTCGGTTTCAAATTTTATTCGGGAAATCATAAAAGAGGATATGAAGGTTGGTAAATGGGGTGGTAAAGTGGTTACACGTTTCCCGCCCGAGCCCAATGGGTATCTTCATATCGGTCACGCAAAAGCTATCTGCATAGATTTCGGTCTGGCTCAGGAGTTCGGTGGTGAATGTCACCTTCGCTTTGATGATACCAATCCTTCCAAAGAGGAGGATGAGTATATAAGAGCCATAAAAAGAGATGTGAACTGGTTGGGATTCGATTGGGGTGAACATCTTTATTACGCTTCAGATTATTTCGGCAAAATGCATGAATATGCGGTTCAGCTGATCAGGGATGGCAAAGCCTATGTTGATGACCTTACTCCCGATCAGATTCGCGAATATCGTGGCACACTTACTCAGCCGGGCAAGGAAAGTCCCTGTCGAAGTCGCTCGGTGGAAGAGAATCTGGAACTCTTCGAGCGTATGGCTAGAGGGGAATTTCAGGAGGGCACAAGGGTTCTCAGAGCAAAAATCGATATGGCACATCCAAACATGAACATGCGTGATCCGGTTATGTACCGCGTTATGAAAGCACCTCATCATCGTACTGGCGATACATGGAAAATCTATCCCATGTATGATTGGGCTCACGGTTTGGAGGATTCCATTGAAGGGGTAACTCACTCTCTCTGCTCACTTGAATTTGAGGATCACCGGCCTCTGTATGATTGGTTTCTTGATCAGCTTGGTGTTCATCACCCTCAGCAGATCGAGTTCGCCCGACTCAATCTGAGTTATACCGTCATGAGCAAGCGCAAACTCCTTCAGCTTGTTCAGGAGGGGCATGTAAATGGGTGGGACGATCCGCGTATGCCTACCATTTCAGGACTGCGTCGCAGAGGGTACACACCGGAGGCTATCAGAAGTTTTGCGGAAAGGATCGGAGTTGCCAAGCGGGACAGTATGGTTGATATGAAGCTTTTGGAGCACTGTCTAAGAGAGGATCTCAACAAGCATTCTGCTCGGAGAATGGCGGTGCTGAAACCACTGAGGGTGGTGATTGAAAACTACCCAGAGGGACAGGTGGAGCAATTCGAAGCTGTTAACAATCCGGAGAATCCCGAGGAGGGAACCAGAAATGTCCCTTTTTCCAGAGTGATTTACATAGAGCAGGATGATTTCATGGAGGAGCCACCGAAGAAATTCTTCAGGCTTGCTCCCGGTCGCGAAGTGAGACTGCGTTGTGCCTACTTCATCACCTGTAATGATGTGATCAGGGATGAAGAGGGGAATATAGTGGAGCTGCGCTGCACGTATGATCCCGCTACCAGGGGAGGATCTTCTCCTGACGGGCGTAGACCGAAAGCAACTCTGCACTGGGTTTCGGAGGCTCATGCTCTGGAAGCAGAAGTAAGACTTTATGATAACCTGTTTACCAAAGAAGTGCCTTCAGATGCACCGGAGGGCAACTTTCTGCACAACATCAATCCCGACTCGCTCAAAATTCTTTCCTCTTGTAAGGTAGAGCCCAGTCTGGGTGAAGTTAACGCTTTTGAGCGTTATCAGTTCGAACGTCTGGCATACTTCTGTGTCGATCCGGACTCGCGACCTGAAAAACCCGTGTTCAACAGAACTGTCGCACTCAAGGATGCCTGGGCCAAAATACAGAAGAAGGCACGCTAGAGCAACTTTTTGATTGACTTGTTTGCTCGCTCTTAGTAATTTATGTAATCGTGATTCGGGGCTGTAGCTCAGTTGGGAGAGCATCAGGCTGGCAGTCTGAGGGTCAGGGGTTCGAACCCCCTCAGCTCCAAAAAAAAGCACTTCGGAATTAGATTCGGAGTGCTTTTTTCTTTTTCAGCAACATAGAGCACACATCTGTTTCGCCTTCCCCTCCAAAGAAGTCCTTTGATTTATCCGAAGATAGTTGCATCACTAAGGGCAACCTTATATATTAATTTTTTGTAAGTGTTAATTATTCAGCACTTTGGGTTTTAATCGTTTAATGTCCTTTTCGGGTGCAGTATAGATAACGGAGGTCACATGAAAAAGTATCAGGCGAATGCCATTCGTAATGTATGTCTGATTTCCCATGGCGGTGTTGGCAAAACGTCTCTTCTGGAAGCTGCTTGTTATACGGCAAAGGCCACCTCCAAAATGGGCAGTGTCGACAACGCAAACAGCATTTTCGATTCTCGTTATGATGAAAAAGACCGGAAGATGACCATCTCAACTCATTTGGGTTTCTGTGAGTGGCATGAAAACAAGATAAACTTTCTGGACACTCCGGGTTTTCTGGATTTTCTGGGTGAAACCAAGGCGGCTCTCCGGGTGGTGGAGACTGCTGTGGTATTGGTGGATGCAGTGGATGGAATCCAGGTCGGAACCGAGCTGGTTTCCCGCAATGTGGATGAAGTGGATGTGGCCAGAGTGTTTTTCGTGAACAGCGTGGATAAGGACAATGCTGATTTTGACAAGGTGCTGGCGAATATAAAGGAGAACTTCGGTTCATCGGCTGCACCGCTAGTGGTTCCGATCGGTGCTGGTGCTGATTTCAAAGGTGTTGTGGATCTGGTCTCAAGAGATGCTTTTGAATACTCCAAAGATGGCGATGGCATGGGAAAAAAGATTGAAATCCCCGCAGACATGAAGGACAGCATCGATTCACTTCGTCTGGCTCTTATGGAATCGGTTGCAGAAACCGATGAGGATCTGATGAACAAATATTTTGAAAATGGTGAACTTAGTGATGATGAGCTCAGACAGGGGCTTGCCCAAGGTGTTCTGGATGGTTCCATATTCCCTGTGCTTGCTGGAAGCGGGCTGCATAACATGGGGGTGGATCAGCTGCTGACTAAAATCGTCAATCTCTGTCCTCATGCGGATTCACGCAAGGAATTGAAGGTTGTTGAGGGAGAAGAATCCAAAACTGTCCCGGTCGGAGAATCTGAACCCACAGCTGCATTTGTTTTCAAAACTGTATCCGAGGAACATCTGGGAGAATTGAATCTGACAAGGGTCTTTTCCGGAAAAGTTTCCAGCGGCAGTGAGCTTTTCAATTCGGCCAAAAGCCATGCAGAGAGAATCGGTAACATGTATTACATGCGCGGAAAGGAAAGAACCGATACTGCTGAAATAACCGCAGGTGATATCGGTGGGCTTCTCAAGCTCAAGGATACTCATACCAATGACTCACTAGTGGAAAAAGGTGTGAAATACAAGTGCGAACCCGTCGATTTTCCGGAACCGCTTGTGAGTGTGGCGATCTCTCCCAAAGCCAAGGGTGATGATGACAAAATGGCTATGGGGATATCCAAGCTGCATGAGGAAGATGTGAGCTTTACTTACAAATACCACCCCGATATTCATCAGTCTATCCTTTCAGCCATGGGGGATGTACAGCTTGATGTCATTCTCGATAACCTCAAGACACGTTTCAAGGTCGATGTCGATCGGGAAACACCGAAAATATCCTACAGGGAAACCATTACCAAACCCGCCAAATATGTGGAATACACTCATAAAAAGCAGACCGGTGGTGCTGGACAATATGCACGTGTGTTCATTGATCTGGAACCGCTGCCGCGAGGTGAGGGGTATGAGTTCGTGGATAAAATCGTGGGCGGAGTGATTGACCAGCCTCTCAGACCCAGTGTCGATAAAGGTATAAAATCCAAGCTGGAAGAGGGGATTATAGCCGGCTATCCCATAGTTGATGTGAAAGTTTCACTGGTGGATGGAAAAACTCATCCCGTCGACTCAAAAGATGTCGCGTTTCAGATTGCCGGACGTGAAGTTTTCAAGAAAGCTTTCGAAATGGCCTCCCCGATTCTTCTGGAACCGGTTGCGGAGGTAAAGGTCACAGTTCCGGTGGAATATACAGGTGATATCATGGGAGATCTTTCGGCCCGAAGGGGTAAGATTTCGGGAATGGAGCAGATCGGCAAATTGGAAACAATTACCGCTAAAGTACCTGAAGCAGAGGTGCAGAGTTATTCAAGTACCTTAAGGTCACTGACTCAGGGAAGGGGATTTTACAGTAAGTCCTTCTCCCATTATGAGACAGTTCCTGCTGAAGTCGCCAAAAAAGTAATAGAGACTTCCAAAGCTGACCACCTGCAGGAGACCTGATCGGGTAGACTGATTGTGTGAATTATCCATTTCAAATTTAAATGTACCCCTTCACGGGTCGTATTCAAGTGAAGGGGATTTTTTTTGAGACATAAAGGAAAAAAGACAACATGAATCGATTGAAAACAATTGAGTGGAAAGAGGATCGTGTTCAGCTTATCGATCAGACGCGTTTGCCCAAGGAGCTGGCGTATCTTGAAATCGAAACCGTGGAACAGATGCATGAGGCCATAAAAGTGCTTCGGGTTCGTGGAGCGCCTGCTATTGGTATCGCGGCGGCTTTCGGACTGTATCTGGCTTTGAAGGAATATCCTGAAAAAGGTTCCATATCTGATTTTCTGACTCTTTTGGAAAAAAATGCTGATTATCTGGCCGGTGCCAGGCCTACTGCTGTTAATCTGTTCTGGGCATTGGAGAGGATGAAAAACAGAGCGGAAGAAAAAGCTCCCGGCAGTGATGTTCATCAGATGAAGCAGGTTCTCTTTCAGGAGGCGCTGGGTATTCTGGAAGAGGACAGGCGCATGTGTAGAGCAATAGGGGAGGCTGGACTTGAACTTCTGAAAGATAAGCACAATATTCTGACTCACTGCAACGCCGGGGGGTTGGCCACAAGTGAATACGGTACCGCTCTGTCTCCTATCTATGTGGGGCAGGAAAAGGGGGTCAGGTTCCAAGTCTTTGCTGATGAGACACGGCCTTTGCTTCAGGGCGCTCGTATCACCGCCCTTGAGCTCAGTAAAGCGGGAGTTCCGGTTACAGTGATTTGTGACAATATGGCAGCTTCAGTCATGGCCTCCGGGAAAATTGATGCGGTTATAGTGGGTGCTGATCGTATTGCCGCAAACGGGGATACAGCCAACAAAATCGGGACATATGGTGTGGCGTTGCTTGCTGCAGCTCATAATATCCCCTTTTATGTGGCGGCTCCCTCATCGACATTTGATATCTCTCTCTGCGATGGTTCTCATATTCCCATAGAGCAGCGGGGAAGAGAAGAGGTGGCTTTCTGGGGAGAAAAGATGACTGTTCCCGATTCTGCGGATGTGTTCAATCCCGCATTCGATGTGACACCCTCCAGGCTCATAACAGCTATTGTGACTGAAAGAGGGGTTATCAAACCGCCTTATGATCAGAATGTGCGCAGTGTTCTCGGCTTTGATGAGGAGGCTTCCTGTGCCGGATGGCAGAGTTCTTTGGTTTGACGATATTAAAGGTGTAGGTCGTATAAGAGCCGATCGTGATGGATCACTGCTTAAAGTAAAACACAGTTCCGTTTTACGGCAGGGTTACAAGGTGCTTGATGAGGGGCAAAGGGTGTCGTTTACTGTGGTCAGGTGCAGAGATGGTCTTGAAGCGTGCTCCGTAACTCTGTTGGATAACTGAATGGATTCTATTTGGAGGGGAAAAAGTCGTACTCTCTCCGAAATTTCCAGATCGGCGTTCCTTTTGAAAAGTGCGACATGATCAGGGCCTGCGTTCTGGAGACTGAAACACTTTTTTGAGGAAATGCCTTCTCGATAATATCCTGTGCCTTATCAAAGTGGTAAACTCCCAATACCGGGAGCAGTTCAGGAGGTGCTTTGGAGTGGCCGCGGTACACAGTTCCGCACGTGTAACCACTCTCCCTTGCGGCCTCCCATACTCTTGTATTCCAGCCACCGAAGGGAAAAGAGATGCTTTTTACTGCGGAACCGGTTATATCTTCCAGTATTTTTTTGGAATCCTGAAGTTCCTTTTTCAGCAGTTTATCAGACAACCAGGGGAGGTTGGCGTGGGAAAGGGTATGACTGCCGATTTCATGGCCCAAATGTGCGATTTCCCGTATCATTTCGGCTGAAAGGTGTTGCAGCCTTCCCATCACATCCCAAGTGCTTGTGCTCCCTATATGGCCTGCTACGGGGAAAACTGTTGATTTCATACTCCTCTTTTCTAAAAGCGGCAGAGCATGTGTGTAAAAATCGAGAAATCCGTCATCAAAAGTAATTATTGCATTTTCGGAACTATCCGATGCTTTTTGGCATTTTGAGACAGTCGTTGTGCCTGTTTTGTTCGAATCGAGCAGAGAGAGGAACTTTTCGAATCGCCTGGATGAAAAACTGGACATATTAGGTTTCGGTGAGGGGCTCACGGAGTGAAACAGCAAGCCGGCGGTATTCGTTCTGGAATTATGCTTGGATAGCAGGGTGGCAACAACCCCTGTGAGCAGTGGTGCTGAAAGCAGTGTGCTGATAATTGCAAGTACTGACATTTGATTCTCTTTTTAATTGATTAACTCTGAGATAAAAATAATTTGAACGAACTGAAATCGTATTTTATTTATACAGTTAAATGTATTTTGATATACTAAATTGTTTTGTGGAGATTTTGAATGGCTGAAGATTATGTGTGTCCCTGTTGCGGAGGTCCGATTTCCGCAAATGCACGGTTCTGCAGACATTGTGGTGCTGATGAGCGAACAGGATGGTCTGATCAGACGTATATGGACGGGATCGATTTGCCTGATGAGGACGAGTATGAAGAATTGCGGGAAAGAGAGTTCGGCTATAAAAAGAGTAAAACACGCCATGTAGGCTGGCGGACCATTATCGGCTTTGTACTCTTGCTTTTGATGGTGATTTTTGTACTGAGAAGTGCAGTTTTCTGATAAAAAAGCAGCCGCCTTTAGGAGTCTGCTTTTTTATGTTGAGATTCTTTGATTTTCTTTTGCAGAAAAAGCACGGAAGAGTCATCGTTGATTTGTTGTTGAGGGGGAGCTTGTTGCTGTTGCTGCCCCTGGGATGGATTTGCTTGGTTCATATCAAGGTAAAAAACATCGCTTTGGGATGCCTGCTCGTGATGAGAGGGAGCTTGCTGATTGGCAGGATCAGAGTAATTCTGCTGTTGCGGCTGATTTTGGCCGGGGAAAAGAGAACTTCCCATATCTAAATCGAGATCTATCTGGTCTTCTGACTTGTCGTATACCTTCTGCAGAGTTTCTTTGAGTTGACGATCGAATTGACGGGCAAATACCTTAACCCTGTCGATATTCGTTCTGTCGTCAAATACCAAAGCAAGGAATGTGTTCTCATCTACATTGGAGATGTAGATGTGTTTATCCTTGCCCTGATGGTACATGGTACAGAACTCAGTTTCACCCATCAGGTTGGCTATTGCCAGTGTGGATGCTGAATTACCGGCAACAAGTGCTGCCAAGGAGACATTGTCTACTGAATCCAGCACACCCTGGCTGGTCAGTAGTCTGCCGTCTTTGTTGATCAGGACTGCCAGCAACAGATTTGCCTTCTGAGTCAAAGGATGAAGGACACTGTTGAGCATATCCAGATCTTCTGGAAAAAGAATCATGTCCTTCATTACATATTATCCTTATTAAAGAGTTTCTTCAGGAAACCCTTCTGATGCTGCTGACCCTTGGTTTTTGGATTTACCGGTCTCTTCACAGGCTTTTTGTGTCGTTCTCTGTCAACAGAGGTGAAGTACATTGCGTCGTCACCTTCCTCCGCTCCAGCATCCCCGTTTTGTTCCGGCATGAACACGTCGAATTCCTCTTCCTCTTCAACTTGCTCATAGCTCTGTTGAGACTGGTATGGGTTATGGTCTGCGGGTGAGGAGAAAGACTGCATCTCCTGGGAATCGTCATTGGGAGGTTGTCCCTGAGATGTCCGCATCTTTTTCTGTTTTTCTTCTATCTCCCTTTGATATTTCTCTATTTCCATGTCCAGATCAGTTTTGCTATGCGGCGCCTGCGGATTACCGGAAGGTGCCTGCGGCTCGAAAGACTGGTTCTGCTGATAGTCCATCGCATTATAATCGGGCAGTTCACCCTCGGAGGATTGCTGCGGTCCGTTGTAATCCGCTCTTGGGAAATTCTCTATCTGAATATCATCGGAGCTGGCGTTGTTTCCGTATGGAGAAGCCGGCTCGAAATCAATCGGTTCGGGTTCGAAAGTATCCTGAGAAGGCTGAGCCTGATCTGATGCAGGTTCCGGCGAAGTGAAGACATCATCATAATTTGATAGAGGAAGTGAATCTTCACTTTGATTGCCTGATGACTTCTGCGCCTGAGAAGGCGTGTTGAAATCATATTGTTGCATGTTGCCGGGGTTCTGCTGACTTGGAGCAGACTGTTCCCATGGTGCCTGTTGCTGAGGCTGTGGTGGTTGCTGTTGTTCCCACGGAGCCTGCTGCTGAGGCTGGGACTGTTGCTGCTGCTCCCATGGTGCCTGTTGCGGCATTCCCTGCTGTGGCGGCTGATACTGCGGTGGCCGCTGTGGCTGTTGCGGCGGAGGGAACTGCTGTCCCTGCGGCGGCTGATACTGCGGTGGCTGCTGAGGTCTCTGCGGCGGCGGAGCGAACTGCTGTCCCTGCGGCGGCTGATACTGCGGTGGCTGCTGCGGTCTCTGAGGCGGCGGAGAGAACTGCTGTCCCTGCGGCGGCTGATACTGCGGCGGCTGTTGTGGCCTCTGAGGCGGAGCGAACTGCTGTCCCTGCGGAGGCTGATACTGCGGCGGCTGCTGCGGTCTCTGAGGCGGAGAGAACTGCTGTCTCTGGGGCGGCTTATACTGCGGCGGCTGCTGCGGTCTCTGAGGCGGAGAGAACTGCTGTCCCTGCGGCCTTTGAGGAGGTTGGGGCGGAGTGTACTGCTGCCCCTGAGGTCTGGGCATCGAACTTCCCTGATATTGCGGTCCAGACGGAGCCTGTGGTCTGGGCGCGGATGTCTGGGACTGTGATGCTCCTCTCCGAGACGGTTTGGAATATTTTTTATTGAGAAAGTCAATTACTATCTTACCTATCTGTTTAAGCGTGTCGAATACACCTACCCCTTTGTAAGCTACAGCTTCTCCGATGGGGAGGTTGTATTTGTTCACATGTTTCTGAAGCTCTTCAATGGGTAAGGCGTTCGGCAGGTCACGCTTGTTGTATTGGATTATTATGGGTATGGATTCCCTTTCATAGCCGTATTCTGCCAGATTGTCCTCGAGGTTCTGGAAACTTTCAAGGTTTTCCTGGATTTTGTCCGCGCCGCTGTCAGCGACGAACACAACTCCATCTACTCCGCGCAGCACCAGTTTTCTGGTAGCATTGTAGTATACCTGTCCGGGAACAGTGTAGAGTTGGAACTTCGTGGCAAATCCCTTGATTTTGCCTAAATCAAGAGGCAGGAAGTCAAAAAAGAGGGTGCGGTCGGTTTCTGTCGCCAGAGAGACCATATCACTTTTGTGATTGGGAGGCACCTTTTTATGGATTACCTGAAGATTGGTCGTTTTACCGCTTAATCCGGGGCCGTAGTAAACGATTTTTACGCTTATCTCTCGTGCCGCATAATTAATTGACGCCATGGAGTCATCCTTTGGTTAACTGATGACAGAAGTTGTTGGTTCTTTTCTCTTTTGACCAACCGTTTTACTAAAATAGTATGAATATCTGCTTCAATGCAAGAAAAGCATTACCTCTATTTTCAATATACATATTACGGAACAGATACTTCAATCAGTCTTTGAAACAGTTGAGAGGAGAAATGTCCCGTTCTGTAAGCAGGTCCTTCTTTTTAAGCTCATCGGGCTCCAAATCCTGCTCTCCAGTCAGGGCCTGATGCAGAAACGAGGCGTTCTGCATCTTGTTTTGTGTATATGTATGAAAAAGTTCCGTACGTTCCCTGCAGGCTTTTCTGCTGATGTCGGAAAGAAAAAATGTTCTGAATGAGAAACCCATGAGGAAAATAAATATCACCAGACCAACAGCAAAGAGAGAAGAGAAGGCTGCTTTGGAGCCGGATGAAGAAGTTTCCTCCAGTTCTTTGCGGTCGATGGCCGCCTGTATGGTTTGACTGATTTTCGGTGGAAGGGGTATGATGCGGTTATCCTGCAACAGCATGTTCAGGGACTCATACACCCGGTATTCACTAAGACAGGAACAACGTACTATGGAGGAAACCGTACAGCTTCCGTCCAGAAGACCGTAGACGTATTCTTCAGGTTTGCAGAAAATATCCAGTTCAGCATTTTCCGGTGCCGTTTTATCCGCTTTCACGAAAACGGAGTCCTCCTGGATCTTATCCACCATTCTGTTCCATTCATCGACTCTGCGCATACCCTCCATGATGATGTTTTCCGAAGAGATGGAAACTGTAGAGCAGGCAAGGGGAGCAACGGAGCGAAGAGAATTGAACCGGTAGGCCCCGCTTTTCCACATGAGAAGACTGCAGGCGATATCCTCCACACAGCTGTCGGTGAACATCTTGATCTCTTTAACCGTCATCAGTTTGCGGTCTATCAGACTTGCGCACAGGGCGTTGAGGTTGCCTTCGTGGGATGTAAAAAGTACGTTGAGGTGTTCGGGGGACTTCTTTTTCACATCAACCAGAAAATTGAAAAGTTTGTTCTGAAGTGTTTCCTCATCCTTTTCTGCACCTACTATCATCCCGCTTTTGAAAATGATGGCTCCCTCGGATTGACCATCGGAGAGAAAAAGCTTCCCTGTAATCTTCTGCTGTGTGAGCAGATGAAATACATCGGCTAGAATGAACTCTTTCAGGGTGCCGCTGAGGACCACGTTTGCTCCTTTTCAGAACGGTTACTTTTTGTTTTTCACCAATAAAACATTCTTCAGAGTAAGACCGTGCTTTATTAGGAAAAAAACATTGTATATCATCAGTATGGACAAGGGAAGAAAAAGATTCAGGGTGGTATTCTGCGGGTATCGTGTCTGCAGTGTTGCAGCGGTGATATATGCAGAAAGGATAAGGCTTGAAAGTGCTATATGGATCAAGGAAGAGAATGTTTTGTCCCCTTTGAACATTTTGTCACTTCCGGGAACAACCAGGCCCAGCAAATTGTTCAACACAATCTTTCTTTTGCGCTTTGTCTCCAGGTGATTTCTCTGCTGAGCGCTTACGGATGAGGCGCTACGCACATACTGGCTTTCCTCATGACAACTAAGACATTTGGTGCCCTTTCTGCATCTCCGGCAGATAAGCCGTCCACAGATTTTGCAGTTGAAGAGCTCTTTTACTCTTGAATTGTTGTTCCAGTAGACCGAATCCAAAATAAGAAGTGTGGCGAAAAGAATGCTGAAAAGGATAAGCGAGGTAATCGGGCCTAATCCGAAAAAAGTTGTTCCCCATAGGGCACCGGATTCGGTCAGGGATCCTCCATGGTGCAGAAAACGTTTGGTCCAGAAATAAAACGGCGAGAGCTCCGGCTGCATAAGCCTGCGCAGAGGGGGACTGTCTCCGGAATAGTAAATATCGTTCTTTTCGATGAACTGGTTCACTTTGGCTGGGTGGAGGTCGGCCGCTTGGTCTATCAGTTCTGTTGCAGTGATGGAACCGCCTTTTTCAATCTGGAATTGACCCAGATTGAATTTCACTTCCAGATTGCGGGGATGTTTTTTGATCAGAGTATCATAGTATTGCTCAACTGCATTCTGATTACCCAGCAGAAAGGAGATATTGCCAGCGGTCAGGAGTGTGATGGGATCTTCAGGAGAAAGCTGCAGAGCTTTTCTCAGTGCTTCGGCACTGGTGTTGTGGTCATTTCCCTTTATGGCACTGATACTGACACTGAGATAGGCGAGGTGATCTGAGGGGTTTTCTCTGGCATTTTTCAAAGCTGTCTGATGCAGCTCTTCGGAAAATCCCTCGGTTGTGGCCCTCGTGAAGATCTGAGGTGTCTGGGACATACTGGCGGAATCGAGAAAAATGCTCTGTACCCAACTGTCCAGCGGACTCAGCAGCATGATCACGCAGATGAAAGTCATCACACCTTTTTCGCCTTTGGCAAGAAAACGCCTGGTCAGAAGCGCAATTGTCCACAGAAACGGCAGCAGACCGAAGGACAAAAGTGAGAGCACGGTTGCACTACTGGCAAAGGAACGGTACTTGAGGGGGAGACCGGAAAAGAGTTTGTCATCCAGAATGTGTATTGCGGAAGGCAGATATTTAAAGGAGAAAATGGTGAACACTACGATTATGAAAATGATTACGGCGATCCTCAGCAGGCGGTAGAGGTTGAAGGCGAGCGCATGCTGGCTTCTCCAGGAACGGCCTATGACCTCGAAGCCGTCGATAAGAGAGGTGAAGGTTGTGACTATTTTGCCGGGAAAGTGAATGCGGGCGTTTTGAAACGCTGACCAGCTTTGTGTACGGTCGAACTGCCCTGCCCACTTATAACAGAACTCCGCAGTGGATTTGGATTGCGTTTCCAACGTTCTGCCGGCCAGCAGAAGCTGCTGGGAAATGGTGGGTGCTGCTGTAGCACCTTGGTTGAACAGGTTTTTTTCCAGTCCTTGCAATGACTCTTCTGCCCAGGACAGCTGGTCGTTTCTAATGTGTTCCAACGAAAGAAGCCATAACGTGCCCGGATCTCCGGAGCTGACTCTTATGGCTTTTCTGAACAAATCTTTTTGGTTTTCGGATCCTTCCTCCTGGATCAGACCGTAAATGTAGTTGTACCAGGGGTTATCGGAATTGCCCATTGAGGAGATACGGTTGGAGAACTGCTGTTTTTGGGAATTAATCCAGGATTTGATGGACAGGAAATCTTTTTCGGTCAGATCTATGCTTTTGAGAAACTTGTCTCTGGATTCAAGAGAATAGCCTATTTCATCGGCCCAGAACTGCGAACCCTGTGAAACGGACACACACAGGCCTAGCATGAGGCAGAACAGAGCTGGTAAAAATGAGTGAAACCTTTTTGTCATTGCTGATCCTGCACGACGGACTTAGTATTTTCGGCAATTAATTGAAAATTAGTATCTGCATATTTCCAGAGCGGACCAAAAATATTAAATATATGTATACGGCGGGGGAGGAGTGAAAAAAAAAGGCATATTTCCGATGAAACATGCCTTTCGGGAAGGTGCATTACTTTTCGATTTTGTTAACCAGTTTGCTGAGTCGTGCTTTCTGGTTTGAGGCTTTGTTTTTGTGAATGAGGCCGATTTTGACGCTTTTGTCCAGAATGGAAACTGCATTTTTGAGCGCTGTACCAGCATTATCCTGGTCTTTTGCTTCCACAACGTTGCGCACGGCAGTTTTTAGACGGGAACGGTTCATACGGTTTTTCAGATTTGCTTTCTTGCTCGTGCGAACACGTTTTTCCACCGACTTATGTCGCTGCATTATAGAACTCCTTATACAAAGAATTGGTTGTATATCGAATTAAAGAGGTAAAAATAAGCATTTACCATTAAATAGTCAATCTGAAACGCCATAAAAGTAAGTGTCAGCAAATATCGCTTCTACCGAACTACTCCGATAGGCAGTTTGAAACTCTCTTTTTTCCTGCTTTCGTGATCCGCTATCACTATATGGGCCAGATATGTTGAGGATCCCACCAATCTTCCCGAACTGTTTCTGCCCTTCCAGACTATTTCAGACAATCCGGTGCAATCCGTCTTTTCTTTTTCGTGAACGATGTTGCCCAAGGGATCATAAATTTTTAGCTGACAGCTGTATTTTCTATTTCCCTTGTAACTGGTTTGGGGGCCTATGAAAAATGACAGTGAGTCATTCCTGGGATTAAAGGGGTTTGGGCCGGCTGTGGCTGAGAAAGAGGAGGGATGATACTTCAGCTCGAGCGGGATGCGTTTGTTTGATGGATTTGACTGGCAATTTGTATTCTTGTCTTCAATGCATATATCGGAGTTTATCCAAACGGAATCGGTTTCAGAAGGTAGTTGCACGCCTTGCACATCTTCAACAAGAAAAACCCAGGTGTTTTTATAGCCGTTGAGCAATTCCAGAGTCATGCTGTAAGTAGTGTCACAATCACCTCTTTTGAACACAAATGGTCTCTCGGCGAATTCCCTGGATACACTTTCGGAGAAAATCACCTCCAGTGTATCGCGATCAGAGAGGGTATCCCCTGTGGAAAATGTGTATTTTGCCGAAACCAGCACGGAAGCAGCACTGTCCTTAAGAACAGCAAAACCGCTTTCGTTAAAATCAGTCATTTGGTATTTGAGATTAAGGTTGCCTGCAGTGATGTTTTCAACGGTTTTGTCGAATGCTCCTCCCAGTTGCACTATCACCTCTGAGCTGTCCTGGCCGTAGGTGAATCTTTCGGTTTTCAGTGTGTCTGCCATGGCACCGTTGGGCCAGGCGAAAATGGGTTGAAAACTGTAGTAATTGACCGGTCTGTTGAACTGAAGTATACCAGTTTCCACAATGCCGTCAGCGTTTCTGTCTTTATAGTAGGCCTGCTGCACTCTGGGTATTCCGAGCTTGAGCTGAAGAGGTACGAAGCGATTCTGCAGATGACTTCTGTTTCCGTAGTAATCACACAGTTGACTCTGGGGGTTTATTCGTATACTGTCCTCTGGATACACCCGCTGGTTTACAATAATTCTGACTCCGTCATATGTTTTCGCCGCATTGAGTACAGTCAGTGCCCTTTCCTGCCCTCCGGGGGTTATGGCCAGCAGGGCTTCTTCCATTATCGAATCAGTCGGTACGGGTTCGGAAAATGTGATTAGAAGCGTGTCGGGGAACAATCCTTCTTCTGTGCGTTCCAGGAGCACCGCATCGGTTATGAGCGGACCGATTTTCTCCTTTACACGGAATGTGACCGTTTCCTTGCGCGGCGAGCTCATATAGCTTACACCCAAACGGTCTGTTCCTGAATAAGTTGTTATGCTTCCTTCAAAAGGTTCAGGCAGAACCATTGAGACCGTTTTTTCGTCTGCTTCAAGAGTCATATTGTCCGGGTAGACTGTTTTGCTGTTTTCAAGTTCGGGCCAGCTGATAGTGATGGAATCGGGCAATGCCTGAAGTGTGTCTTCGTAAGTCAGTTCCAAATTGTCTAAACGACCATAGCCGTTGTCTGCATAACAGAAAGCAGAAACGACGTTGTTTACATCTAAAGGAGGATCTCCGGGTACGATAAAGCTTACAAAGCCTTCTTGGGTATCGTCTGATTGAAGATAATAACGGATCACATAACCACCGGGAAGAAGATCTGTAACGGCATTTTCCTCCACAACAACGGAGGAATAGTCATCCGAGATGGTTATGCCGCCATAACTTGTACCCGCCAGCAGACGTTTGGCTGTTTCAAACGAGGGCCCTTCTATGTAGAAATCCACCGTTGCTTCTCTGATTTCGGTGGAGGATGCCCCGGGATCGCAGGAGAGATTGCTCTGGGTAACTCGTTCAAAAAGATCGTAATGGGTTATACCTTCCGAGATTTCATTTGTTTTGTGAAATATCTTGCTTGATGTGCGAAGGTTAAGCGAAGTTACCATTCGAAAGTTTGATCCGCAGCAGTGCCTTTCCGCAAAGAACAGTTTGAAACTGTATGTGTTGCCGGGGGTGAGCCCCAGTGTGTCCAGATCCACCGCCCCTTCAACAGGGCCGTGAATTCCACCTATGTCCACCACAAGAGAGCTGTCGATGAAAACCCACACATCATCATCACCTCTGAAATAGAATGTCTGTCCGGGGGAATAATCGAATTCAGCGGAAATCTCCATAGTGAAAAAGTAGTTATGCATGAAATTTGAGTCACGATCATAGCTGTGATTCGGATTCGGTACCGTTTCCTCTTCATCCAGGTATTCAAAATCATCAAGGGGGAAGAAATTGTCGTTATCTATTTCAAACAGACCCTCATCGTTTTTCTGAAGCAGCATGTTGTAGCATGTCTGATTTGTATAACCGTTTCCCAGGCTTTCGGGTTGAAACCAGCTAGCAATATCGAAGGCGCACTGGGCGGTATCTGTCTGGATCGGTTTTCCGTTACTGTCCAGACGCTTCTCAACCATTCCTGTTTTATGTCCCATACATTCTAACTGGAAATCCGGATGGTCCACAGCCATATCTCTCATGACCGCTCCCAGGAGCAGCACTCCGCAATCCCCCTTTTTCCCGGGAAAGATTGAATGTAATTCCGGGGGGCCTTCCGGATAGGGGGTGGGGAGAATCCATGCTGTATCATGTTTGGTGAAGTGTTCCTGAAGATTGATGAAATCCCCTTCACTCAAACCTGATGCGGTATAAAGTGAAGAGTCCATAGAGTTTAAGAATTTGAAAGCCGCACTGTCGGTAGTTCCATAGTATCTGTAACTTGACCAGCCGCAGAATGAGGGTTCCAGATTCATTCTCATGATGCGTCCGTCCGTCATCAGTACACGGGGCGCACCCAGGTCCCAGGGATTGAAAAAATAAAGCACTCTGCTCTCGGGGGCATCCAGGGTGATTTCCACTTCGGACTCCAGGTCGGGGGTGCTGAGCCAAACATCCTTTGCGGAGGTATCGGAGGCAAACAGTCTCTGCATGCTGATCTGCTCGGCTCCCCCGGTGTAGAAAACTCTTTCAGCCTGAGCATCATGAGGGGTGGGAATCACACTCATAAATTCTATGCGCTCGGTGGAGGTTTTGGGGGTTTCGGTGAAGGTGTAGCTGTACCACCCGCCACCCTCCGATACCATCTGGGCGCCGGGCCACCAGCCGCTTTCGTTTGATATTATGTAGAGTGGCGTTTCTGAGCGCACGGAATCCTGTGCCCAGGGGCTGAGAATATGAATGGTGACTGTCTGAGCTGAAAGTTGTGACACTATCACAAACAGAAAAAAAGGGATGAGGCGGGTGTTCATAAGGAAACCTTTTTTAAGCGTTTTAACCGGCAGTTTCACCTGCTCTTTATATAATTTATATGAAAATTGCACTCATTTGGCATATTTTTTATAAAGAATTGTACTGGACATGAGTTCAGCTGCATACGCTGGGTATTTTTTCCGGATTAAGTTCCTGAATATGAAGATTTTTTTCGAGCCTGTCTTTTGAATAGATTGTCCGGAAGAGCAGAATCTCACATCCACTTCTAACCGGTTCGGACTGTTTTTCATTTTTGAAATCGATTGGCAGCAAGCAGAGAGAATTATGGTGTATGTTGTTGAGTTTTTGAATAAGTTCCTCTGTGCATTTCCTGCTGTCATTCTTTAATTCGCACGAGCTGCAAACACATCGGTGTTTGGATCTTTTATAAGTTTTCTTCATATCAGCAGACAAGACACTTTCTTGTTTTGAATGCCACGCAGTTGAGATTTCGCAAAGTCTTCAATGTAAATTTATTCTCCTCTGGGAAAAGGTATCTCTGAGTGGCTATCTGCAGCTTTCGAACCGGAAGATTTTCTCTTCAGCAGCAGAACTTGTTTTCAAAAGAAATGTCCCCGCTCCCAGATTGCGGGGCAGATCCATAACGTGTTGGCCCTCCGGGAGATGACCGTTATAGACTTTTTTGATCATTCTTCCTTTCAGATCAAAAAGTCTGATATCGTAGTGTCTGGAGCCTGGCGCATTGAATCTGAATTTCTGGCCGTTCAGAACTGCCATGGACATGTTGCCTTTATGACTTGCAATGTAACGTTCACTAACTGGAGAAGTGCTGTTTGCCTTGAGGGATA
>JBKGXV010000010.1:0-70020 GCA_046546375.1 Chitinispirillaceae bacterium
TCCATTGCCGCATGGGCAACTCTTTTGTTACCATCCACAAAGGGATGATTTTGAACTAGAGAATAGCATAAGACAGCTGCCTTTTCGATTGTTTTCGGATAGAGTTCTTTTCCGGCAAAAAAGGCTCTCGGCTGAGCCAAAGCAGATTCAAGTAAACCCAAATCACGGATTTCAGCAGGGGTGCCGGATTGCTCCGCAATTTATAGTGCAGATATATGAGTTCCGATAATCGTAAGTATCGCACTATTTCAGCCGGTCATACAATTTCTTGTTTTTACGAATGACCATATCAGCGGTTTCGGTGAATTCACTTTCGGGAGAACTGAGAAGATCCAGAAGAGCAGCACGCGCCAGCTCCTCCTTGCGGACCCCCAGCCGTTTTGCCTGCTCTTCAAGCTGCCGGATTTGAGAATCAGGAAAATCAATATTCAAAATCATACGGAAATCCCCTTTTTTGATTGAATATACTACATGTGTACTATTGCCCGTTTATTGTTTTAACTTCTCGGGCTGTGCGCGAAAAAGTCGACCACTTACGCAGCCCTGAGGGCGCTTTTGTGATAAATCACTGCTTCACTCTCAAAGACAAAACACGTTGGGGGATGGGGAACACACCTGAGCCGCCCTCCACCTCTCCCCATCTCCCCCCATCCGTACAGAAAACAGCACATGCTTTACAGATACTCGCCCTAACCCGCAATACCCCCATATTTCCCACCGAGCCCCCACCCTCGCTCCTTGTCACCGCTCAGACGGTAACGTATTTTACAAATCTATCCAATACACAACGATATACAAATTTAGAGGTCATACATCCCATGTCCAGAACAAACGAAGACAATGCTCCACTTAAAACTGTTTTGGTCATTTCCGCCGATTTCTCCTTCAGAGCCAAACTGAGAGAAAGCTTCTCGCTTCAGGGCTACAAAATCCTGGAAGCCTCAAACCAGAGCCAGGCCGTCCCCATCCTGGATAAATCCCAGATAGACGTGGCTTTTGTGGATTTCGAAGGTATGCCGGCGCAGGAAATGGATATCATCAATTATATCCGCACCCACAATGATGCCGAAATTGTGGTACTTGCCACAGTGAATGAACTGGAAGAGGCGACAAATGCACTTAAAAGCGGTGCATCATTCTACCTGGTCAAACCCATCAAAATCCCTGACCTTTCAACCGTACTGGACAAATTATCCCTGAGAGCTGAACGGGGCCGCACCCAGATTGAACTTGAACAGCGGTTTCTCAACGATCTCATGGCCGGCAGCCCATCCATGCAGAAAGTCCTCAGGTTCTCCATGAAAATCGCTCCCACCTCCTCCACTGTTCTCATCGGAGGAGAAAGCGGCACTGGAAAAGAGTTCTTCGCCCGCATCATTCATCGCATGTCCAGGCGCAACGAGGGGCGGTTTGTCGCCATGAACTGCGGAGCCATTCCCGATGCACTGTTTGAAAGTGAACTTTTCGGCCACAAAAAAGGGGCTTTCACCGGAGCAGACCGGGACAAGGCGGGGCTGGTGGAAGAAGCTCATACGGGGACAATGTTTTTGGATGAGGTCGGAGAGCTCTCCCCATCGGCACAGGTGAAACTGCTGCGTTTTCTTCAGGAACGGGAATTCAGACGCGTGGGCGAAACGACCCAGCGTTCTGTGGATGTCAGGATAATTGCAGCTACCAACAAGGATCTCAGGAAACTGATGGAACAGGGTCAGTTCAGAGAGGACCTTTTCTACAGACTCAACGTGTTCTATCTCTACCTCCCTCCGCTCAGAGAGCGCAAAGAAACTATCCCCAATCTGGTTCGTCTCTTTGTACACAAGTTCAACCAGCTTTTTGATAAAAATGTGTACCAGTTATCCAAAAGTGCCGAGAGTATTATCGCCAATTACAGCTATCCTGGTAATATCCGGGAGCTGGAAAACATTATCGAACACGCGGTAGTTCTGGCTGAGGGAAGCGAGATTACCGAGCGGGATCTTCCTGAATTCATGTTCCGCAACCGCCTCCTGCTTTCAGGACCTCAGCAGTCCGTGGAACCATCCCAAGAGGGCGTTCTCACACTGTCGGAGGTGGAAAAGCAGCACATAATGTTTGTTCTGGGGATAACAAATCACAACTATACGGAAGCTGCCAAGCGGCTTGGGATCTCCCGGTCCACGCTGTGGCGCAAGATGAAAGAGTACAACCTTGAAGAAAAATGAACTGCAGATCAGAATTTACTATGAGGATACCGACTGCGGTAACGTGGTCTATTACGCCAACTATCTTAGATTCATGGAACGGGGCAGAACCGAACTGCTCAGAAGCTTGGGGATTGATTTCTCCACCTACCATGAAAAGGGGCTGATGTTCGCAGTGGTGGAAGCCAATGTAAAATACAAACGCCCGGCTCAATATGATGACCTGATTTCCGTACGTACCCGGGTTGAAAAGATAAGCACCGCAAGCATCACGTTCAGAACAGATATTTTCAGGGACGGTACACTTCTGGTCAGCGGGGATGTGAAAGTTGCCTGCGTGAAGATGTCCTCGGGATTGCCCAGAAGAGTTCCGGTAGAAATTGTTTCCGCCCTGATGACCTGAAACAGTTTTTCAAAAGTTTCTGAAACTTACAACTCAGAACACATCCTTGCGCCTGCGAAGCTCTGTAAACACCGCTACGGGAGAACGGTCGACCATTCCCAGATATTTTCTGATAGACTTCTCTCTGCAGCGCAGAAAAGGATTGGTCCTCTTCTCTTCCAGTACGGTTGAAGGAGTTGAATAACCGCCGGCAGAAACGGCCTTTCGGACCATTTCCATACGGGCGACTATATCCTTGTTGTCCGGTTCCACAGTCAGTGCGAACTGAAGATTCTCAAGAGTGTATTCGTGCCCGAAGTAAACTTTAGTTTCATCCGGAAAGGAAGCACATTTTTCAAGGGAGTTATACATCTGATCAGGACCGCCCTCGAAAACTCTCCCGCAGCCTGCACCGAACAGAGTATCACCGGTGAAAAGGCTTTTTGCTGATTCCAGATAAAATGATGCCTGATGTCTGGTATGACCCGGTACATGTATCGCCTTGAGTTCAATACCATTCAGGCTGAAATTTTCTCCATCATTGACGATTCTGTCCACTCCCCTCACCCGACTGTCCATGGCGAATATGGAGCAGCCTGTTTTGTCCTTGAGTTCCTCGTTTCCCAGCGTATGGTCGGAATGATGATGAGTGGACAGAACTGCAGACAGTTTCACATTTCTAGTCTGAAGAAAATCCAGAACCGGTGCGGCATCGGAGGCATCCACCAGAACGGCACTGTCGCCTGATGTGATAAGGTAGGAATAGTTATCCGGCTTGATGGGGATAGTTTCTATACGCAGTTGAAAACTCATTATCAGCTTCTGATATCCGGACTCAGCCCGGGCTGGGCCGCGGCCTCCACGGCGAGCCTGTCGCAGCGCTCGTTTTCCGGATGTCCGTTGTGTCCCCGAACCCACTCGAATTTCACGGTATGTTTCTCCATGGCCTTTAAAAGCCTTTCCCACAGATCGGGATTGAGCGCCTTTTCTTTTTTGTTGCGCATCCATCCGTTTGATTTCCACTTGTAGACCCAGCGTTTTGTAACCGCATTTACGATATACTGGGAATCGGTGACAATGGTGATTTCACACGGCTGATTAAGAGACTCCAGGGCAACAATAGTTCCCATCAGTTCCATGCGGTTGTTCGTGGTGTTGGAAAAACCGCCGGAGAACTCTTTGACTGTTCCGTTGTATTTGAGAACTACTCCGTAACCGCCCGGCCCCGGATTTCCGGAGCAGGCGCCGTCTGTGTAGGCAAAAACTTTTTTCATCTGATTTCAGTACCTGGTGATAAGGGAGATCTTTGCGCGATGGCTGTTGTAATCCTGCTTGAGAACCCGGTCACGGTTTTCATGAGTTATTCCCCAGACCTGATAGCCATAGGAAATCTCAATCCCGGTTCCTGAAGACACGAACCCCACCCCTGCTGTATACGTCTGTTTGTCTTTGTGTACAGTAAAATCATCATCAGACCAGTCGATATCGAAATCATCGTAATCATATACGTACTGATGAAGGTCGAACTCGTCATAGGAATAACCCAGACGAACCATTACGGGAAGGTCAGCAAGAGGGATTTCAACACCTACTCCTCCCCCCAGTTTGAAATAGCGCGCCTGACTGGACTCGGGAATATCCTCACCAGGATATACAAATGTATAGGGCATGGTGAAGCGCCCCTCAGTGGACAATGTAAGCCAAGGTAATGTGAATCCCATACCCATACTTCCGGAAGGTGCGGATCTCATAGTTCCCTTGCTTTCATAATCTCCCTTTTGCACTGACAAATCATCCATGAGTTCTTCCACAGTGCTTTTTTCGGTAAAACGGATCCTCTGAGGGATCACCACTCTCGCGCCGAGCCTAAAAAAACTATTGGGTCTGTAGAGAACACCACCCCGGAAATCGAATCCGATGTATTCAGTTTCAATATCTTCATAATCTACAGGATCATCATACAGGCTGATATCCTGGGTGCGTTTGGAATACTCTTTTCCAGTAAGGAGCGAACCGGTAAACCCGGCTGCCCATCCGGGGGCTACCTGTACTCCGAATGCAGCACTCCACATTCTGAGATCACCATACTTGATCATATCCTCACGTACCGAGTATCCCCCCAACGATTCCGCAGTCCGGTAACCGTAGGAATAGACATCATCGAAAACATAGGGAGTCTGATAAGCAGCTGCCAGAGTCAAACCACCCTGCACTGTGGGAACGGCACTCATCACTCCCGCATTCGACAGGCGAATTCTTTCATGATACTCATCAGTTTGGGAGTCGGAAATACCGCTACCCGACTTCCCGGTTATATCTGAATATGAATAATTCCTGAACCCGTCCACTGTCACCTGGAATTCACGCACAGGCAGAAAAGCCAGTGCCGCCGGATTCCAGTACACGGCCGAAAGATCACTGGCTACAGCAGTGTAGTTATTAGCGAATGAAAGAGCACGGGTCCCCGCGCCGAATCTGTTCCCTAATCTCACCTCGGCTAAAAGAATACAGCAGAACAACAATACAATCAAACCGAATTTTCTTTTAATCACGTTAAAAACCTCTGCTTTTACGGCGTGGTTTTGATTTGCCTTTGGGTAGCGTATCAGATAGAGAATCGGTAATTCCCATTTTTGATTTTATGGACTTTCGCTTTTTAGGTTCCGGGTTCGATTCTTTGGACAGTTCAGAACTATCGGACTGGGGCTTCACGCTGGGACTGAGCGGTTTGTTTTCAGCAGAATCGAACACTGGTTTCGACTCTGAACTCGACCGGGCTTTTTTCGGTTCAGGCGCAGGAATCTCCTCCGAACGGGACTGGGACCTCCTTTTTGAAGGCAGTTTTTCATTTTCACCTCCCCCGTTCGAGGGCGGAGCATAATCCGAACCTCCGTAGCGACAGGTACCGCTGGAGGGATCATAATAGTAGTACGGAGGGCATCTGCGATGGTCGTACCAATGAGGGTCGTCTCTGTACCACCAGGGAGTATTGTTGAAATCATACCAGTTCCAGGAATAATTGGTTTTGTAGCAGCGAAGCTCGGGGTATCCAAACATATCCCGCTCCCATACACAGATTTCTCTTTCCCTGGTCACGATAGTATCCAATTCCTGTTTTCCCTGAGTGGTCTTCTTTTCTGGAAGAACATCACGGCTGGGTGATGCGAACTTGGTGTAGCAACCGCTCAGGGCCATACCCAGAACCAAAAGGACCAATACTGCTGCAGCTCTGTTTAACTTCATGATTCTCCCATTTCCGATAAGTGATCTATATACAAATATAGAACCAGCCGGCCAAACAAATCAAAAAAGAGGCCTGAAAACAGGTACTTTTCGGATCTTTATCTGATTAGACGCATTGGGAGCAGAAAACGCTACACTTTTCGGGAGGGCTGAACAAAAATATAGCACACCAGAGACGCTGAGAGCGCAGATAGGAAATCTGATAAATACAATTTTCTTTTATCTCTTATCCGATCTGCGCCTTTGGTGTGATAATTCCTACTCTTCCTGCGACTCAGCGAGTGCTCGTCTATTGAAGAAAGCATCTTATAAAACGAGCTGGGAGAGGAAAAAAGGTGCAGCTTGACTCTGATCAGCCCGACATATCCCCGCTGTCCTGCATAAGAGAAACATAGGCCTCGGACTTGTCGAACTCGACCAGAAATTCCGACTGAAGCTGCTCGAGATCAGGCTCGTCAATCGGGACGCCGGCTTTGGAGAAGATCTCCCACAACCGATCATCGTATTCCGGCGTTACGATCCGTCCGGAATTCCCCGTGCCGCTCAAATGACAGAGAAGATCGGCAACCGTTACCGTAGCCACAAAAGACGCATCCGTTTTGGCATTCCAGGGCTCATGGTGATTTTCGATAGTATCAGCAATAATGGCAGGAAGATTCCATTTTTCCGCTAGCCAGGAGCCGATCTGCCCATGCCCCGCGCCCAGAACCGTTTTTTCTGCCGTATCAAGATCGGTATTCTCCGCCTCCCTGAGCACATCCAGAAAATCGCTTGAAAAATACTGATTGAGAATGATTTTTCCCATATCGTGCAGAAGCCCGGCCACAAACGCCTCACCGGAAAAGCGCGAACGGTTGTTTCTGGCCAGCATACGTGCCGCAACTCCGCAGGCCGCCGAATGCTCCCAGAACCTCACCGCGTCAAAACTGCCACTGCTTACAGATGAGTTCTTGAACACATCGAACACCGAAAGCCACAACCCCATGTCCTTCACAGTATTGAATCCGAGAACAACAATGGCCATGTTTACTGTCGAAATCTCTCTGGGGAAGCCGTAATAGGCTGAATTGGCAAGCTTCAGTACCTTGGCTGTTAAAGCCTGGTCTGTGGAAATCAGTCGGGCCAGAGTGGATGCAGACGTTTTGGGATTATCTATCATCCTGAGCATTTTCGATACCACAGTGGGTAGAGTCGGCAAACCGATCACACTCTGGGTGATTTTTCTTATCCGTTCAGGATTTATCCTCATTTCATCTTTTTTCTGCAGCATATTCCCCACTGTTTACGTTTCAGGCTTCAATATCTATCAAGCTTCCGTTACCGTTATTCCTGTTTTGATCTTCGGTAGACTTGTCTTTCTTCTTTTTCTTCTTCGATCTTTTTTTGGAGCGGTTCTGTTCTTTTTTGCGATCCTCGGGATCGATGTTTTTCCCCTCTGCCCCCTCCGGCTCACTGGCGGTTTTGACCTGCTGCTCCATATGTGCTCTGGCGATTTCCGCATTCTTGCTCTGATGAACTGCGGGAACACGGATAGCATTGGACTGGAGACGGTCAAACTGAGGAAGATTGTTCACTGATATATGTACGCCGAATCCGCTCATAAGAATTTACCTCCTAACCCAAAACCCCATCACACACTCGTTTTCTGAAGCAGCCTGGATCGAAGCTTAAGAATCGCCTTGGAATGTATCTGACTGACCCTGCTTTCTGTCAGATCCAGCACCACACCGATCTCCTTGAGTGTCAGTTCCTCATAATGATACAGTGCGACCACCAGCTTTTCCTTTTCAGGAAGACTGGCAATGGATTCCTTGAGAATGCTTTTAACTTCGGTATACCCCAGCTCTTTTAACGGATTACTGCCCCCGGGATCCTCAATCTGATCGATAACCCTTATTTCCTTTGAATCAGAATGCTTGTCAGGCAATGCCTCTTCGAGTGAAATAATGGTGGTGGGAGTGACTTCAGCCAAAAGCTGCTCATATTCCCCCATGGTGATTCCAAGCTCTTCACACACCTCATCATCATAAGGAGCACGACCCAGCTTGTTTTCAAGTTTCACGAACACTTTCTGAAGATCGCGGGATTTTTGGCGTATGGAACGGGGCACCCAATCCAGAGCTCTCAATTCATCCAAAATAGCACCGCGTATTTTGTGCCCTGCGTAGGTTTCAAACTTGAAACCCCGCTCAGGTTCGAAGGTTTCAACCGCTCGTATAAGTCCCACAATCCCCGAACTCACCAGATCGTTACGGTCCACGGACTGAGGGAGATTCACAGCTAATCGCTGAGTAATGTACTTGACCAGATGAGCATATTCAACCAGAAGTTTATCTTTGGCTACTTTTGACCCGGATTCTTTGAATTCCCGCCACAGCCTTTCAATGCTTGACATTGTCACTCCTTGTAGCCTGCTTGATCAGAATCTTGATGCATTGTACCTGTTAACTCCTGATGTTCTACTCTTTTAATGCCTTGCTTTTAGCCTTACTTTTCTTCGGCTTTTTTTCATCATCTGCATTCTGAATGATAAGTGTATTTTCTTTTGATCCGGGAACCAGACTCTGCTGGTACAAATAAATCCGCTGAAGAATTCCTCCCTCGACCAGATGCTCAGGATCGGGAGGAACGTCGGAAACCACCCCCTTCAAAAGGATGTCGCTGATAATCATCCCGGCAAACCAGAACATTAATCCAGCAATGCTGGCTTTTATCAAAGCAGCTATGATAGTACCTATGGAATATGGATTGACAAAGTCGTAGCAGATCAGAAGGGTTATCAGAAATGCGCCGGTTGCCAATATGTTCGCCAAGCGTTTTGTCCATTTAGCCATGGTACGAATCAAACCTCAGGATTAATTCTGTTGAAAAATCTGGAGAAAAAACTGTTCTTCGTCACCGGTCCACCACCGCATATCTTTCGTGCCAGCATGGTAGTCCGGTGCATAAACCGATTATGGGAATTATCAATTCTCAATAAATTCTGCATACGTCCAAACCGCTGAATATCCCTATCCGACACGATAACCCCAAACAACTCCAAAGGCTTTTTTAGAAATCTTACCACTAAAGCATTCAACCTGTCAAATGTTTCGCGCCCTTCCCGTTCATTTGATACCATATTCACCACCACACCAATCTGAGCAGCGCCTTTTTCATACAGAACTTTCACCATGGCATAGGCGTCAGCCAGGGAGGTAGGGTCAGGAGTCATGACCAGAAGGGTAAGATCAGCATGTGAGGAAAAGTGAGTAACCATGGAACCTATACCCGCCCCGGTATCCATCACCAGAAAATCGTATCTGTTTTCAAGCTTGAGAAAATCAAGCCGTAAGCGTTCCAGCCTCGCGGTATCCAGATTCGCCAGTTCCTCCAATCCCGATGCCCCCGGCACGAGAGAAATCCCTTCAGGTGTCTGCACCACAGTCTGATCAAGACTGCACTGGCCGGATATGAAGTTTGATACGTTGTATTTGGGAGCCATTCCAAGCAGGATATGTACATTGGCCAAGCCCAGATCCACATCCATCAGAAGCACTCTTTTCTGTAGTTTTGCTATTGCTCCGGCCAGAGTCAGAGACAATGTGGTTTTCCCCACTCCTCCCTTGCCGCTGGTAATGGCAATACTTCTGCAATGGTGTGATACTCTTCTGACCGGATCCGGTGTAAGCTCTTTGTTCTGAGCAAGTTCCCGAAGTTTCTGAGCCTGATCCCTCATCTGGACCGTCCCTTGATGAGTGTCTGTACGAAGCGGGCCGATTTTGCCAACTCAATATCATCAGGAACACTCTGTCCGACAGTGAAATAGGAGACAGGGATGTTTTCTTTGCTTACCACATTGAAAATGCTGCCCAGCTTTGTGGTTTCATCAAGCTTTGTAAAGAGAAGCCGGTTCACTTTCACGGTTTTATACAACCGAATCATCTCCTCCAGGTCTGAATCCTTAGTGGTGGCGCTGAGTACGAGATGAGTTTCATCCGGCTTAAGCGTACTGACCAGAGTTTTGAGTTCCTCCATGTGTTCGGAGTTTCTCTGGCTTCTGCCCGCTGTATCCACAAATACCACATCACTTTCACTGCAGTTTTCCAATGCAGCCGGGACTTCCTCGGGTGAGAACACCACCTGGAGTCCCACTTTGACTATATCCGCAAACATCCTGATCTGTTCGATAGCTGCGATACGATATGTATCAGCGGTGATGATGGAAATTTTCCTGCTTTTGTTCAAACAGCAGTGAGCTGCCAGTTTGGCAAGAGTGGTGGTTTTGCCCGATCCGGTAGGCCCAACAAACGCCACCACCACAGGCCGGTTTTTTTTCAGTTTCAATGGTCCTGAAACGGGAAACTCACTGCTCAAAGAAGAGATCAATGTACTTTCAAGGTCAGCTTCGGTCACTACCGCCGATTCGCGAATAGAATCTATCAATTTCTCGGCGATATTCTGTTTTACTTCTGAATCAACAAGCCTTTGAGTAAGTGCCGCCCATCCCTCCTCGGTTACAGGGGGAGCAGCCTCGTTTTTAACCGCAGTGCCGGCATTTACTGCTCCGGTACTGAGAATGGATTTGACCAGATTTTTTAGTTCACGCACATCCTCTTTGAGCTCAAGGATCTCATCTGCCTTTTCCTTTTCTTTAGGCGGCTGATGATCGGGCCGCTGAAGCTGATTCTGAACCGGGGCGCTGGTCCTTTGCTTCGGCGGAAAATAGGGACGCACCTCTGGTACCGCCGGGGGCGGAACAGAAGGCTTGGGTGGTGTTTTGGCATTCTGAGTACGGGGACGGTTATAAACGCCCGGCTTATTGACATGAAGAGGAGGAAACGAAGTATTCTTCAACGCAGCCTCATCGTCTATAGCCGCAGTTACTTCGATTTCATCCGGCCCTGCCAAACCGAACATTTTCTTCTGGATCTTTCTGGTTTTGAGAATGATCGCATCCTCACCCAGCTCCTCCTTGATCTGAAGCAGCGCTTCGCGCATACTCTTCGCCACATACTTCTTTATTCGCATTCACTCAACCTTTTAGGATTGTTAATCCCTGAATTTATTTACTTTATCACCGATTCTTCAAGCGTAACCATTCCCATGGAACGGATCTCAACTCCGGGCACGATTTCGTTGTATGAAAGAACAATCAGTTCGCCGAAATTGGTTTCCGTCAGCCTTTTTAGCTGAGGGCGTATTGTGGGAGAACAGATGAGAATAGGCAGTTCTCCGGACTGTTTCACATTTTCTATCTGCTCCCCTGTCGCCTCCAATATACGATTCACATCCGTGGGCGAAAGGGCAAACCTGAAAGCTCCATCACTTTCCTGGATCGCTCCCTCCAGACGTGCCTCCAGATTGGGATCCAGAGTAAGCACCGGAATCACACCGTCATCATTTTTATATGCCTCGCAGATCTGCGCAGCAAGAGAATTTCTGACGTATTCGGTGAGAATATCGGTATTTTTGCTTCTGGGCGCTACATCGGCCAAAGTTTCCAGAATAAGCAGAAGATCCCTGATGGACACTCTTTCTCTGAGCAGATTCTGCAGCACTTTGTGTACTTCACCCACACTGAGCACAGAAGGAACAAGTTCTTCTACAACTGTAGCGCTGTGTTCCTTGATATTGTCAAGAAGCGTTTTCACATCCTGACGTGTAAGGATCTCATGAGCGTGACTCTTTATGATCTCAGTTAAATGAGTGGCAAGCACTGCCGGGAGCTCAACCACGGTATACCCGGCGATCTCCGCATCCCCCTTCTGGCTTTCGGTTATCCAGAGAGCGGGCAGATTGAACGCCGGTTCCACAGTAGGCACACCACGTATCTTTTTGGTTGCGGTTCCGGGATCCATCGCCAGATAGGCCCCGCTCATCAATTCACCACTGCCCACCACAACAGTACGTATCTTGATTTTGTATTCATTTGGTTTAAGCTGAATATTGTCCCGAATTCTGATAGGAGGAATAATCAGACCAAGTTCGGTTGCGAGCTGACGGCGGATCATGGTGATTCTGTCCAGAAGATCCCCGCCCTGTTTAACATCCACTATGGGAATAAGCCCGTAGCCGATTTCAAGCTCCATGGGATCCACATGAAGGTAATCCTCAACGCGCTCCTCTTTGGGCTGCTGTCCCTGTGCAGACTGCTGTTGTTGTTCCTCAACCTCCTGCTGCTCAATTTCCTTTTTGAGGCGTTTGTTTCCTAAATATGCGGCCACAAAAGAGGATAAGCCCAGAACGATGAAAGGAATTTTAGGAAACCCGGGAATGATCGCAAACAAAAGCATCATTCCTCCGGCAACACCGAGAACTTTGGGACGGGAGAAGACCTGAGTCACTATCTCCTGACCCAGATTGCTTTCCGAAGCGGCACGGCTGACCAGTATACCGGCTCCGGTAGAAATCATCAGCGCGGGAATTTGCGACACCAATCCATCACCGATAGTAAGCATAGTGTAGGTGGAAAGAGCTTCGCCCCAATTCATACCTATCTGAGCCACACCGATGATAAAACCGCCGATCACATTCACTAAGGTGATAAGAATTCCCGCTATGGCATCACCTCTGACGAATTTGGAGGCTCCGTCCATCGCTCCGTAGAAGTCCGCTTCACGTGATATCTGATTACGACGGTCGCGGGCCTGCTGTTCATTTATGAGACCGGCATTCAGATCGGCATCTATAGCCATCTGCTTTCCGGGCATGGCGTCAAGTGTAAACCTGGCGGCAACTTCGGCGATTCGCCCTGCACCCTTGGTAATCACAATGAATTGAATCAGTACCAGTATGATGAAAATCACCACACCGACGACCATGTTTCCCTTGGTAACGAAGGTTCCGAAAACCTCCACCACCTTTCCGGCATCTGCCTGACTGAGAATGAGTCGTGTTGTGGCAACATTCAGAGATAATCGAAACAACGTCACCGCAAGAAGCAGTGACGGAAACACCGAGAACTCCAAGGCATCATTGTTATACATTGATACCAGCAGAATTATCAGAGCAAGGCAGAGATTAAGCGACAGGAACAGATCCATGAACATGGTGGGAATGGGAATAACCATGATCACAAGAATTCCCACCACCCCAAGCACCACGAGCAGATCGCGCTGTTTGGTGAGAGTCTGCAGAAGGGAAGATTTCCCGATGTCGCCCAGATTATGGGGCATTCAAATCACCTCATTTTTTCAGAACGCCTGTTGAATCACCTGTTTCCAGACTTTATGATCCGAACGCAAAGAATTTAAAAATACACCTTTTATTCAAATGATAACAGTCCCCAGGAACATATTTAAATCATTATCAAACAACTCATTAAGGCATTTTTCATCAGGCTGCTGCTTTGTTTTTCAACTTGAACACATAGGCCAGGATTTCGGCCACTGCCGTGAAAAACTCCATGGGAATGGGCAACCCGATTTCAACTTTATCATACATTGCCCGAGCCAGAGGTTTATCCTCCACTATGGGAATATCGTTTTCTTGAGCCATTTTTTTAATGCGTTCTGCAATGAAGCGCTTTCCTTTGGCTATCACCACCGGCGCGTCGTTTTCTGACGGTTCATATTTCAGGGCGATGGCGATATGAGTGGGGTTGGTCACCACCACAGTGGCCTCAGGCACCTCCTCCATCATCCGCCTCCTTGCCATTTCACGCTGAAGGGAACGGATACGGGATTTGACCTGAGGATCGCCATCCATCTGTTTACGCTCCTCTTTTACCTCCTGATGAGTCATTTTGAGCTTCTTTTCATATTCATAACGCTGGTATGCATAATCCAGAAGCGCCAGAAAGAGAAGCACTATTGCAGTTTTCAGAAATATTTCGAAAGCTGAAGCCAGAGTGAATTCCCAGATAGTATAAACGGAAGCATCCGATAACACCAGCAACTGCTCATATTTTCCCCGAAGGGTGTCATAGGCGATGTATCCAATAATGGCGATTTTGAGTAAGTTTTTAACTGTATCCACAATCGCTTTCATAGAGAAAAGTCTTTGAGCACCGCTTAAGGGATTGATTTTTTCCAGTTTAGGCGTAAGCGGCTCAAGTGTGAAAAGGAGGCCTATCTGAACAACGTTGGCCAAAACTCCCGCAACCAGAATCGAACCGCACAAAGGCAGCACCAGCTTGAAAACCAGAAGAATGGTTTTGCGCGACAGTTGCAGAAAATTACGCATACCCATGTCAGTCTGTGAACAGAGTTTGAAGATCTCGCGGATACTGTACGTCAGCTCCTCGATCATCCACGGACCGACCAGCTTGAACAGTAAAATGGCAACAAAGAGCACGAGCACTGAATTTACCTCGGTACTCTTTGCCACAGTCCCCTTTTTACGGGCATCCTGTCGCTTTTTCTCGGATGGGGCCTCGGTCTTTTCTTCTGAACCTTGTTCTGCCATAAAACGTTCTTTTAAATTTCCAGATTACTGAGCGCAGATCAATTTACTTGTAATTATATCGTATTGTCAGCTCATAAGGTACAATAATTTCCAAATATCCTGCACAAGTGCTTCGACCATGCGTTTAAACAGAGTTGCCAGCATGGGCAGAGCAATAATGGTGGTACCTATTCCCACGAAAATCTTAAGAGGAAGCCCCACGAAAAAGATGTTTATCTGGGGAACAGTTCTGGCAACGATTCCCAAAGCCAGTTCGGTCAGAAGCAGTGTGACGAAAATCGGAGCAGCCAGCTTGAGTGCTATAATGAAAATATCGGCCACCATACCCAGAATATGGGCAGACATCCGGTCGCCAGGAAACGTGGCTCCCATAAGCGGTATCAGTTCAAAACTTTTCTGAATCGAAACAAGCATGAAATAATGGCCGTTAAACAGCAGAAAAAAGATGGAGAAGATCACCACCTGAAACTGACCCAGAACCGTAGTGGATTGATCTGTAATAGGATCGGCCATTTCCACGAAACCGAATCCCATCTCTGTATCTATCAGTTTTCCCGCAAACTGAACAGCAGCAAAGAGAAACGAGGCGGCAAAACCCACAGCCAATCCCACCATTGCCTCTTTTGACACCATAAGAACAAACATGCCCACCGAAAAGGTTGAAGGAAGCTGAGGAAAACCGGCTGCAAGCTGAGTGGAGAAAAGCGCAGTCGTGAAAAGAAGTGAAAGGGCTACTTTTATCTGCGCAGGTATGTTCTGGGCCCCGAAAATCGGAAGCAGAAATATCATGGTGACAACCCTGACAAACATCAGCAGAAAATACTGCACCTGGTCTGCGGAGACCATCAACCCATTCATCCGCCCCCCACCCTGCCGATCATATTGAAAAGACCATGAGTATACTCGATCAGCTTCAGAATCATCCAGGGCATCAAAAAGAGAAGAACGAGACCGATTCCGATGATTTTGGGAATGAAGGTGAGGGTCATTTCATGAATCTGAGTAACAGCCTGGAAAATACCAACCAGAAGACCGATCACCAGTCCCACCGCCAGAAGCGGTCCCGCAATCATCATCACTATCAAGAGAGCCTGACGGCCCATATCCACTACTACTGCAGGTTCCATATACTTCTACCTAAACGAAACTACAAGCTGATGAACGATCAGATGCCATCCATCAACCAGTACAAAAAGTATGATTTTAAAGGGCATGGAGATCATAACCGGCGGAAGCATCATCATGCCCATGGAAAGCAGCACACTTGCAACCACCATATCGATAACCAGAAACGGAATGAACAGAATGAATCCTATAATGAATCCGGTTTTCAGTTCGCTTGTAATGAACGCAGGGATGATCACTTCGAAAGGGAGATCATCCACATTGCGGGGGGGCGGCATGCGGGAAATCCGCACAAAAAGAGCCACATCCTTTTCACTCACCTGCCGCAGCATGAAATTGCGCACCGGTTGACTCGCTGTATCAAGCGCCTCCTTGAATTCGATATCATTGCCCAAGTAGGGCTGAAGCGCATTTTCGTTGATCTCGGAAATTACCGGCATCATGATAAAAAAGGTAAGAAAAAGAGAAAGCCCGATCATTATCTGATTGGGAGGCATGGTCTGAGTACCGAGAGCCCGCCGCAGAAACGACAGCACTATCACGATTCTCACAAACGAAGTGACCATTATCAGTATCGAAGGCGCAACGGCCAGAACAGTTATGAGAAACAGAACCTGCAGCGCTACAGCGACATCCCCCGGCTCCTGTGAATCGGCCATGGAAAGCGTCAGCTTCGGAACGACCTGAGCCTGCAGAGCCGTAACCGCCGGCCCCAGAATTACTGCAAGTGTGAAGATTGCCGTCCGAAGTCTTGTAAGGGCCCCTTTTTTTTCGCTAAAGTTTTTGCCCGTATCTACCGAAACAGATAAAGAAGGAGTAG
Organism: Chitinispirillaceae bacterium; assembly: GCA_046546375.1. Taxonomy (GTDB): domain Bacteria; phylum Fibrobacterota; class Chitinivibrionia; order Chitinivibrionales; family Chitinispirillaceae; genus JAEZKC01. Next base: position 16,139 of record JBKGXV010000010.1, read on the forward strand.
AATCTGTTCTGTAAGTCATTGTGATTTTTTCATCTTTCCCATGAAACTGTTGAACGCGTCTTTGAAATGCATGATATTCGCCCCTTCCTTGGAGGAAGAGATAATATCAATCGCCTTCTGACCTTCAATTTTTTCCAACAGCACGATATTATTCGATGTCTGTCCCAGAAGGTACACGGTATCCATTACCCTGACCAGAACCGCATTTCTGTTCTGCCCGAATGAGAGCACCTCAAGGACATCCATTGTTCCGCCACCTCCCACCTTGGAGGCTCCTGCCAGACCCGTTTTTTTCACCACCCAGGCCACAGCAAAGATAAGAGCGGTTATGATGGCCAAATATCCCATAATGCGAAGAAGCACCAAGGCGTAGTTCTCCTGTGACCTCTGTGACTCCTGCACGGGAGTCGTTTCCGCGGTGCTGAACGCGGTATCTTCTCCGGTATTGACTGCCTGGCGCACCTTATCTAAATCAAAATTTCCGATCTCCTCATTTTGGGCCAGAAGAGATCCGGTCACAGAGAAAAGAATAACCAGCACAAACACATGAAATCTGCCCATGCCTGTTTTTTTGAAAATCCTTCCCATATACTGCCTTTCTTTACAATTATCGCAGGCTTTTTATCCTGTCTTCTGCGGAAACGAGGGATACAATGCGGATACCAAAGCTTTCATCCACCACTACGACCTCCCCTTTAGCCACTACCTTGTTATTCACAAGAAGGTCCACCGGCTCCCCCGCCATTTTATCCAACTCGACAATGGAACCGGGTGCAAGATCAAGAACTTTCTTTATGGACAGATTTGATTTACCCAACTCTATGTTGATCTCCAATTCAACATCCAGCAGAAGATCGATATTGTCTTTAGGACCGTCAAAGGTTGCCCCGGCGGTGGTGCCATTGAACTGACCCATTGCGGAATCTGCACTGAAATCTGAAGACATTTTGGTTAAATCATCCACTTCAGCCTGATTAAGCCCCACATCTTCATTCTGCTGGGGTGCTGGCTCAGGTTCCTTGGGGGCTTTCTTTTGGGCAAGCTGTTCTCCCAAAGACTGCGGTATAAGCAGTGCCACATAGGAATCCACCAATCCTTCAACATTCATCTTGGCTATTCCCATATCCATAGAATCTGCAGGGAAAGGCGGGTTCTCCAACTCAAACTCTGCAACCTCCACCGAACCGGCCGAGATGGACTGCCCCAGCTCCTCTCCCAGTGCAGTGGAAAAAGCTCCCATCACCTGATTGAACAGTTCCCCGATTGCATCTTTGTGATCCTCGTTGTAATCCGCACTTCCATCCCCCATCATCATCAGATCCGATAATGTGGCGACATTTTTTTTCTGCATAATCAGGTACAGACTGCCATCCAGACCGGACTTGAAAGAAAGGTTAAGCGACACCACAACGGCTTTGATCTTTTCCTGAATAACAGAAAAGTCCGCCTTTTCGCACAGTTCGACTTCCAGATTGACCTGTTTGCCAATTACCGTGGTCACAACCGTACCGGCCTGACCGCAGAACAGATCAAACATCGATGCTACGGCTGGAAGATTGTTTTTACCTTCTGAATCACTGCTTCCGGAATCCTCACCGTCATCCATTGCACCCGAGAGCAAACTGTCTATCTGATCTTGAGATAAATAATCACTCATCGCAGCCAGGTACCTCCTGTTCGAGAATACGTGTGATTTTCACTGCTTTCTTTCGGCCCACAAGCCCGGATTTGCCAGCCATTTTCGTTTTACCGTCAACCTGTACCAGAAGGTCGCTGTCTTGGGGTTTGTCCAGACACAAAACATCCCCCTTCTGCAGCTGAAGCAGATCTCTTATAGTAAGTTTTGTTTTCCCAATGACAGTGGAAAGATTGATATCCACATCCTTGATCTCCTGTTCTATCAGGGATCTGGTTTCATCGGTGGATGCACTCTGAGAGGACATCCAGTTTTCGCCTGAAAGGTTGTTTATCACACTTTCAAGCAACATGTAGGGAAAGCAGATGCTCATGAGCCCGGAGGCATTCTGCATTCTCACTTCAAGCGAGATGAGAATTACCGTTTCTCCCGGAGGTGCGATCTGCACAAACTGGGGATTGGTCTCGTATGTTTCAATTTTCGGTTCGAATTTGCCGATATGATCCCACACATCCTTGAGATCCGCAAGTCCCCGCTCCACAATCCGGTGTATCACATTCTGCTCGATCAAGGTGAGCTCGCGGTTCTGTTCTGAAGGGCGTCCCTGACCACCGAAAAGGCGATCAATGATGAAAAACACAAGCGAAGGATTAATCTCCATTATTGCGGACCCCTCCAGGGGATCCATTCTGAAAACGTGGATACAGCTTGGATTAGAGATGGACATCACGAATTCGGAATACGTAAGCTGATCCACACTCACCAGTTCTATTTCAACAAAGGTTCGCAGAAAATTGGTGAGAGAAGTCGAGAACTGCCGCGCGTAGCCCTCATGCACATTCTGCAGAGTGCGCATCTGGTCTTTCGAAACGCGGTCAGGCCGCCTGAAATCATAAAGGGAAAGGGACTTTTCGGCCTCACTGGAGTCCTCGCCTCCCCCGCCGTACTGATCCATGTTTCCCAGATCCGGGCCGTCCCCCGCAGATACGGCCGAAAGCAGAGCATCGACTTCGTCTTGCGATAGGATATCACTCACGATTCACCCCTTTAGTCACTGTATGATGTACTGAGTGAAAAGCACATCATTCACCTCTCCCATTTCAGCAGGAAGAGTTTTATTTATGAGTCTTAACAGATCTTTTCTGATTTTTCTACGAGCATCCGGTTCTGTCACCTCGAGCAGAGAAAGTTTGGATAAATGATCCAAAAGCAGATCCTTATGACGTGGAGCTCTGCGTCTGAGCTCTGCTCCCAGTTTTTCATTTTTCTGGTCGTATTCGAGAATGAGTGCCACTTTCAGAAACCGTTCCCCATCAGTACCGGCAATATTCACCACCGCCTCTATGGGAGCGTCTATAGTGGTTGCCCCCATTTGAGTCATCTGCTCGGCGGCAATTTTAAGAGAATCCGACTTGGCTTTAGCTGCATGCTCTTCGGGATTTTCCGGTTTCGGCACAAGAAAGTACACCACTGTGGCCTGAATAACGAGAATCACTGCTAAAATACCAAATAACAACAGCTTATTGCCACTTTTCTGCTTTTTGTCATCGATTTTCTGTTCAGTTTCCTGACCCTTTTTCTTGTTCATCTTTCCTCTCCGGAATAAAATATCAGCTTTCCTTTTCTTGCTCTTTTTTCTCTACGTAATCCACATAAATCTCTATACGCCTGTTCTTTGTGCGATTTTCCGCACTGGTATTGGGCACAAGCGGTCTGTATTCTCCATAGCCGATTGCACTCAACCGCGCAGGATCAATTCCTCCCCTTTTAGCGAAAAACTTCACCACATTGAGAGCACGAGCTGCAGACAACTCCCAGTTGGAGGGAAAACGCGCTGTTCGGATCGGTACATCATCAGTATGCCCCTCCACACGGATTTGTGTGGAAGGCACTTTGTTAATAATGAGGGCTATATCACGAAGCGCTGGGAAAAGTTCCGGTTTGATTTCCGCCTTTCCCACTTCAAAGCCTATAGGATCGGCAATCTTCACCGCGATTCCGCTTTCGGTCACCTTGACCTTTATCGCATCCTCCAGGTTCTCCTTTTTCACACTTCGTTTGATTCTCATGGCTGCATCGATTGCCATGCGCTTGTTCTGTTCATCACCACCCAGGCGTGGAATCAGGATATCTTCTGTTATAAGAATCGAGGGATAGGATTCAAGAACCCCGCTGAAAGCATTCTGAAAAGAAGACGCAGCCACGTTGAATTTTGCCGGATCAATGGTGGACATTGCCAGAAGCATCACGAAAAAACAGAGCAGCAGCGTGCACATGTCCCCCCACGTTGTCATAAACGCCGGTGCGCCTTTGGGTTGCTCGGGTGGTTTTTTCTTTCTGGCCGCCATACCTGTTATTTCTCCTTCATAGCAGCAGCTCTCAGCCCCGGTTCCAGAAACACAGTAAGCTTCTGTTCCACAATACGAGGGTTGTCACCAGATTGAAGAGACATAATTCCTTCAAGCATAAGCTCTTTTATGAGGATTTCCTTTTGGGAATAAGTCTTCAGTTTTTCCACTATGGGCAGACATATCGCATTTGCCAGAAGCGATCCGTAGAAAGTGGTGATAAGTGCCACAGCCATATTGGGACCGATAGATTCCACATCCTGCATGTTTCCCAACATGAGCACCAAACCCACTAATGTTCCGATCATTCCGAAAGACGGGCCCATGGTAGCCAGAAAGTCAAAAATCTTGGCCCCTTCCTCATGCCGGGTTTCGGTAAAGGAGATTTCAGTGGAGAGAATGTCCTTTATGAGATCGGGTTCTGTCCCGTCAACGGCAAGCTGAATACCCTTCTTGAGGAAATCATCTTTGACTTCCGCGGCTCTGGCTTCCAGCGCAAGTATCCCCTCACGCCTGGCCTGTTCTGCGAATTCCACCAACTGACGGATTGTGTCCACAGGAGTTTGTTTCTTCACAAAAAAGGCATTTTTGAGTACCCCCATACTGTTCATGAGCTTCGATGCGGGAAACGCTGCTATGGTGGCGGAAATTGCTCCCCCTACGGTGATGAGCAATGAAGGCGGATCAATGAATGCTGCAAGATTGGGCAACTTGATTCCGAAAAGAACCAGTGCTCCCGCCAGCCCCAGACCTATAATGGTCGCCAAATCCATAAAGGACGACTCCTATGATTAAAACAGTTTATTCTTTCTTCTTCTGTTCTTCTTCGCTTTTCTGCAGCACCTGCAGCGCCTGACCACAGAGCTGTTTATATTTGATAGTCTTACGCACCACATCTTCAAGAGAATTTTTCACTATTATTTTCTTGTTGCTCACCAGGGTGACCACCGTATCCGGGGTTGCCTCGATTGTTTCAATCAAATCTGAATTGAGAATGAGTTCCTGTCCGTTCAATCTGCGTAAAGCTATCATTTATCCCCCGTATGCGCCTGAATTTGGTGCAAAAAGCAATCCTCAAGCATGATTATACAGTTCTGTATATATATGTGCAACATGCATTTGAGTGTTTTAAAACGACATACTGCTTATTAAAAGGCGCCTGGAAAAACCAGGCGCCTTTCAGTCTTTATCGAACCAACTGAACCAGTTCCTGGAGCAGTGAATCACTTGTGGTGATCACTTTTGAGTTTGCCTGGTAGCCACGTTGAGTGGAAATCATATTGGTGAACTCAGTGGCCAGCTCCACATTGGACATTTCAAGAGCTCCGGGTTTGATTTTTGTTGATGATCCGGTTCCCGGTCTGACCATTGAGGGATGGCCGGAGTTGTTGGAAGTGGCATACATGCTGTCGCCTTTTTTAAGCAATCCGGCAGGATTGTTGAATTCGGCAACATAGATATGGGCAATCGATTTGGTTACTCCGTTTGAGTACATACCCGTGATCTCACCCTTTTCATCCACCGAGATCTCCTGGAGCTTTCCCATAGAATAGCCGTTTTGATCTTTTGCAGCTGTGGTGGAAGGTGAACGAAACTGGGTCACTCCCTGAAATGATCCCGGAGTTCCCACATTCAGATCGATTGAGACGACATCGGAACCGTTCATGGGATCAAAGCTGAAAGAAGAAGCTTCGTCATCATAGGTAAAGGAGGATGGTGAGCCATCCTGTCCGAAGGTAATCCTTCCGCGGTTCCCACCGAGTATCTGCTCGCCGCCTGCGGTGGTAACCTCCCAAAGCCACTCGCCCGGAGTGCCGGAGTGAGTGAAATTCATGGTCAGATTATGAGCATCACCGGATTCATCATACACCTCCACTGATGTTCCATGAACACCCGTATCCCTTGCGGCCTGTATCTCCGTAAAGGACATGTTGGCATTGAAACGGGTGGGAGCGGGGGTTTCGTTATTTGCGTTGGAGGCCATTATCGATACAGAGTTGATGGCAAACGCCTCCTCGGGCTGTCCTCTGAGAACGATAGAGCCATCCGGGATGCGGTCATCAACAGTATCGGCAGCATTGATGCTCACAGAAGGATTGTTTTCCATAGTACCGTCTGTTGCAGGAAGACCAAACGCTGTCTGCAGAGATTCAAGCAGATCGCTTACAGTGGTGACCGTATCGGAATCTGTAGCATCAGCAGAATAGGGACGCTCCATACTGATAGCTTCTCCGCCGACAGTACCCTTGATTGTAACCATATCGCCATCCTCGAACCCCAGAGGCTGTCCTGAAGCATCGTAAACTTCAGCTAGATTCTGATCTTCCGTTGCAGGAGTTCTGATCCCCGCAGAAGAGACCGTATCACCGGCTTCGATAGTCGGAGGGAAAGCGAAGGTGTCGGCCACGTAGGAATTGGAACCCGGACGTGAACTGCGTACCTGCAGACTGTTTACCGGATCGGAAGCAAGGGAGCTATCGATATCCAGAGCCCCGTCGTTTATGTCAACCGAAATGAAATTATCCACGTTGGCACGCAGATAGGTCTGCAGGCTGTCGCGCAGATCAGCAAGTGTGGATGTCTCCTCGACGGTATATCTCATGTCTGGAGCCCCGGAAGTGGAGAACGTAAGCACATCTCCCTTTTTAATTCCCAGACTGTTGCCGTTTTCATCATAAAGGCTGGTTAATGTATTTGTCTCTGACGCTCCGGATATGAAACGGTTACTATGGGTGACTGTACCCAAACCCTCCGAATCAGCATCGAGATTACTGGCAAAATCCACCTCGGAAGTGGCTTTGGCCGGAGCTTTCTCTCCAAACGGAATACGGATATCACCTATGGGAGTACCGGGAAGATATTCACCATCCGGTGATGCCATCATTCCCTGCAGAGTGTATCCGTTTGTAGGAGAAACCAGCCGCCCGGTTCCATCCAGCTGAAGTCCGCCATTGCGGCTGTAATAGGTGCCTTCACCGCTGGAATAAGCAAAATATGCATTTCCCTCCAAAGCCAGATCGGTGATCTGGCCGGTAGTTTGAAGATTACCCTGGGTGAGGATGGTATCGGTCGATCCTACAGCCATCCCAAGCCCTACCTGCAGAGGGTTTGTGCCGCCGGCATTCCCTGCCGGACGTGATGCTCCCTGAAGCAGCTGTGCCATTGATTCCTCAAAAGTCATCCTTCCCGCCTTGAAACCGACCGTATTCACATTTGAAATGTTGTTACCGGTTACGTCGAGAGACACCTGATGATTGCGAAGACCGCTGATACCAGAGTAAAGTGAACGTACCATTATTTGTCTCCTTGATTTTGACACCTCGGATCCTTCGGACCTGAACCGCTTCAGTCGTTCGGCGGTTCCAAAGCATCCGGTTCGTTTGGGAACCGGTCCTGCCCAAATTTTTAGTCCGCTATCACCGTGCTGTCTATATTTGTAAAAACATTGTCCTTGATACTTTCGCCATCCATGGCCGTTATTACCGTTTTATTCGGGATGTTCACAATGAAAGCCAGATCCTTGACCAGAATCAAAGAATCTTCAGCTCCCTTGCGTTCGGCACCCGAAACCGCTTTTTGAAGTTTACTCATTATTTCCGGTGTCAGATCGATACTGCGACTTTTGATCCTGTTTGACGCATGTGCCGAAAATCTGAGTTCCTCCACTTTCGAACGGAGTATGTCTCCAAATGCCGGTCCCTTGACATCCTTTGCCGGTGGTGCCGATGAAGGAGCAGCGTTGCCGCTACGATGGATAACTCCTGCCCGGTGAGCCTGAATGCGGCTATGGAGATCTGCAGATTTACCGTCAACAGGACTCATGCTGCATCCTCCTGTACCGGAGCGGAGACATCGAGTATATCGTTTAACGAAACGGTCCGTCCCCCCATTTTCAACTTCACATCACCGGTCAAACCGGTCAAACCATCCACAGCACCTTCTGTGTAGGCGTAAAGTCCTGGATTAGATTCTGATCCCATGACATGAACATCGTACTCTCCGGACTGCACGTATGAACCGTTTGCATTATCACCGTTCCAGACCAGCTTTGCCGTTCCGCTCTGATCAGCCTGAGCCGAAAGAACCCTCACCACTTCTCCCTGAGAATTTTTCAACTGTATATTAACCTTCTGAAGCGGTTGAGCTTGAACCTTCATCACATGACGCTCCCCTGCCGCTGCACGGTACTGAAGCGAATCCTGACGGACACGGACATGCTTTCCCATCAAGGAAAGAGCCGATGACCGGGAGATAGCTCCCGAATTGCCATCCTCAGAAGACACATCGAGAAGTTCTCCGATGGATGTCTCCCGTCCGCCAATCTTCATCTGCGCACCATCTTCAGTGAACCTAACCCCGTCAACCTTGTCCTGCACATAAGCATAAAGAGAGGGGTTTTCTTGCTGCCCTTCTATGGTAATCGTGTATTTGCCGGGTTTGGCCAGATCGCCTTCGTCAGTTGTACCGTCCCATTCAACAGAGGATGAATTCTGAGCATCCTTGCCATCGGCTTTGATGGTTTTGATTATCTCATCGTCCCCGTTGCGGATTTCAACCAATGCCTCGCTTTCGTTGCCCAAATGAACAGAAAGCGGTATGCGTTCACCCTCCATTCCACTCCAGGCAATGTTTGACTGACGCATGCGAACAGTTTTACCGATAAGCGACACAGCGGAAGAATTCGAAACCGACTGGGCGGTATTCTGCTGAGCGTCAATAGTAGAGCTGTATGATTTTTCCAGTTCCCCGATCGCGGACTCGATATTGTTGCTGCTCTCCAGAGCACGGAACTGAGCCAGCTGCGAAACGAATTCAGTGTTTTCCATGGGGTTCAGAGGATCCTGATGCTTCATCTGAGTGGTCAGCAGAAGCAAAAAATCATCCTTGCCCATTTCCTTCATTCCCTCCTTGAACAACTCGCCATCCATTTTCCCGTCCACCTCCGAACCGGAAGCGTCGACAGCCCCGTCTTTCACTGGAGCACTAACGGAATAAGATTCCTTGGAGGAATTTTTTAAACTACCTACATCAGAACTCAGAGACATTCCTCACCTCCTTGGCTATACGAAATATTCAAAACTATTGTGGCCGAACCGCCTGCCCGTATCACTTCCGGGCAAATCCTCGCCCACCTTTTCCTCCGGCAGCAGATTCTCATTACCACCAGCTGCCCCCCCCCGGTCGTCCCAGTTGGAAGCCGTATCAGACAGCTCATGACCGAACCTCTGCTCCGATCCGTCCCTGCCGCCCACATCCACACTGAAAGAACCGGCATGGATATTCTGCTCCTCAAGGGCATCCTTGAGAGTTTGCAGATGGGTTTCAATTATCTGCTTTACCTGCTGATTCTCAACCTGGATACGCGCAAACACCACTTCATTCTCCATCCTGATATTCAGACGTACTTCGCCAAGAGATTCAGGACGAAGCTGAATTTTCAGCTCATGCACGCCGGAACGAACAGCCGACTGCATCTTTTCACTTATCTGACGCATAACAGCCTCATCCGTTATACGCGTCAAAGCGGAACTGAGTTTTTCGGTGGATTGGAACATGGCAGCTTCAGAAGCTGAATTGCTGATCTGATTAACAGCGTGCGGCACCTCTTCAGCATTGGCCGAGGCATCAGATTTCACCGCCTGCAGCTGATTCAGGATATCCGTTGTGAACTTGACTCCTTTTTCAGACATCTGCGGCTTTACCGGATTTTCACCCTCCGGAGAGAAATCCATTTTCCCTTCCGGAAAAAGTTTCAGCTCCTCTGTAGTGACCTCAACAGCATCTTTCGGAGAACTGACCGTTTCCATACCAGTAGCTGTATTCACCTGACTGCCACCTTTTTGACCGTCAAGCTTTAACATTGCCCGCATGGTTTTGGAGTCAACCGCATTCATCATCGAGACAATCTTCTGCATCTCGGTTGATTCGGTTTGAGCCTTGACACCACTGTGAGCCAACAGCTTCTGAATATGTTCAATGGCACTCTGCAGATCTTTCTGAACGGATTTCCCGAAAAGACGGTTGATTTCAGTAGAAGTCATAGTCAAATCGGAAGGATCGGTGGCCAGGGGGATTCCAGAAGAAGCTGTCTGCTTGAATTGCTCGGCAAGCAGCTCATTGACTTTCCCCTTCAGTCCGAGCTGATCAAGCCCCATCTCCACAAAGAACTTCTGATTCTTCAGAAGCAGAGCAAGCTCGGAAGCACCTTCGGGATCAAGCTTCAATTTGCCCACCTGCAGCATCTCTCCATCGGCAGCCGCTTCCTCAAGCATGCCTCCGATCTTTTCAAGAGCCCACAGTATCTTGGCAAAATGTCCGCTGCTTGTCTGATCAAGCTTTTCAAAGGATACGTTTTCCATATCTTCACTGATCTCTATACCGAGAAGCGAAGCAATCTGAAAAAGAGCAACCTTAAGAAGTTCTCCAGCCTGTTCAGCGGCAGGATCCGCACCCGTTTCAGAAATTTTGCAGCACTCCTCAAGCACCTCGTCCTTTCCAGAAGAAACCAATTTGACTTCAGAATCAGACTCGGTTTCTTTAACTGAAACATCCTGCTTACATGAGGATTTCTGCACATCTTTCCCTTTATCGGAATCATGCGAAACGGCCTTCTGTTCGTGTTCTTTGCGGGCAGATTCGGCGGATCTGGTTGCAACCCGGTTTTCTTTTCCGACTCGCTGGTAAACCTTGCCGAATTCCACTTTTTCAGAACGTTCCCTTTTGACTTCGTTTCTTTCCGATCTGTCCGAGCTTTCACTTCTGCGCTCAGACCGGACATGATCAGTCCTTTGATTCCTTGCGGGTTTCTGAAGGAAAAACTGCGCTGTATCATTGATCATATTCTCACCTCCTTTCATCAGATTTAACGTGTGTATTGAATCAGATTCCCCTACTGATTAATTTGCTTATGCGATTAGCTTTTTCTTTACTCAACTGTGAGAGGATTTTGGCTTTCTGGCGATCATCCATGATGGTGGTGATAATCCTGGCAACCTGCGAATCAGGCAGTGTTTCAAGAATCGACGCGGCTTCCGCAGCCTTCATTGCTCCATACACCTTGGCCAGCTGTTTATATCGGTTTACTTCCGCCTCGGAGCTGCTTTCAAGCTGTTTTTCCATCTCTTCTCTCTCTTCACCCAGCTGCTCTCTTTGCTGCTTTATTTCATCCTGAACCATCTGAAGCCGTTTCTGAAGATCATTAAGGCGCTCACGCTCCTTCTTCAGTTCCCTGCGTTCCTGCTTAAGAGCCAGAAAGGTGCGTGAGTTCCTGGAGGCAAGAGAGTCCCTGCGGGCACTCTGTTCAACGAGTTCCACTTCTTTTTTCTTCTGGAAAGGATCCTCCATACCGTATTCGATACGGAGTGTTCCGGTAATGAAAAGCATGATCACGTAAAGCAGCGGAAAGGAAACGCAGGCTACCACAGCGATGGCGATGATATCTTTTAAGCGGAGGTTCATAATCGACAGTCCTTATTATGTTTTCACGTACGCGGCAGAGAGATATGCAACAGTTGTGCCATATGGTTCACGATAAAGACCAGACAACATAACACCATGCAGCACAACAGATTACATAGAACACGAAAACGGAAACTGAAGCCCTTGAATTCACAGGTAAAGGAGGGCGGGGGAAGCAATTTCCCTTGATGAGGCAAAGTTTTCCCCTTGCTGTTTGTTCAATTCTGGTGGATCATACATGGGTTGAAAATGAACAAACCGGGCAACTACCCGACAATGATCGGCAAACCAGAAACCTGTATGGTACTCGGGGATAATCTGTACAAGTATTTAAAACAGAACTCTACATATCGATTGAGAGAGGCATGATCGGGGCGACCATGCCACTCAATTGAATCCCACACTGGTTGAAATGAAAAGCTAAAGAGAAATACCTGTGTGGCACGGCTCTTCGGATCGTGTTGCTGTTATCGAACACATAGATGACAGAGACACGTGGTGAGAGTTATCTGGTACTCAGCGCACCGGCTTCCAGCAGTATACGGGCCACATCTTTTCTGCCGTACTGAACTGCGTAGTGAAGAGCTGTTTTGTCATCTTTGTTCACAGCATTGATATCGGCTCCCGCATCAATCAGAAACCGCACCACTTTAAAGTGACCGTTGGCGGCGGCATACATGAGCGCAGTACCGACTATCTGATTCTGCACATTGAGATCCGCACCGTAAAGAAGAAGCTCTTCTATAATATTCAGATGCCCCTTCGAAGCTGCAATGATAAGCGGAGTGCTGCCATACATATTGGTTTCGTTCACATCCACAAAACTGCCCAACATCAGCTCTCTTACCTTTTCGATATCACCGGTTCTGACTGCCACCATGAGATTTGAATACCCGTCCGGTTCTTTTGAAAGTAAAACGTTCTCCACATTTCTGAATCCTCGGCGCATGGCCATCATGAGGGCTGTGCGGCCATGCTTGTCCTTGAGATTCACATCCGCTCCACCCTCAAGAAGAACTCTGACACAATCCGCTTTGTTTGCCAAAGTGGCCACCATAAGTGCGGTAAGACCGTTTTTGTCTTTTGCGTCACGCTGTGCTCCATGATCTAGCAGCATCTGAAGAACCGAAGGCATTCCCCTGCGCGCTGCAAGAATCAAAGCACTGTTACCGTGACTGTCCACGGCATTGACATTCGAGCCGTGTCTCAGAAGAAGTTTCACAAGCGGTTCTGACTTGAGAAGAATGGCGGATATCAAAGGAGTGTGCCCGGAGGCGTTCTGCACAAACGGATCCGCACCGTAATCAAGAAGCAGGGAAGCATTCAGAGTGTCTCTGCGTCTGACGGCGACCTGCAATGCAGTTTGGCCCGATGAATCCTGCAGATTCACACTGGCGCCGTTATCAAGCAGCATTTTTGCAATTTCATGATGTCCCTCCTGCACGGAGAGCAAAAGAGCGGTTCTTCCGTCGCTGCTCTGATGGTCTGTATCGGCCCCCATCAAAAGGAGTGTCTCGACAGCAGGAGCGCACCCCATCTGTGAAGCGCCCATCAGCAGTGAAATTCCCTTCTCACGGGTGGCATCGGAGCTCACTCCCCTGCGGATATGATTGTAGATCCCCTCCGCATCACAACGCCACAAAGCTTTGAACGTCTCGGCTGTCAGGTCATTTCGCAGCTGAAGATAGTTCTTTGAACCGGATTCATTCACCTCAGCACCAACACTGAACACCAGAGATATCAACAGAATAATAAATGCAGACCTGGCCGGCATAAATTTCACCCTCTTTTCATAAAAAACTTCATGATTGGGGATGGCTGCGGAAAGCCACTGATCCAATTTCCTTTAACGCATCTCTTGAAGGGAGTATTACCCTTTTTCTTTCGATTCTGATCAGTTTCTGCTCAACAAAGAGATCCAGCTCTTCCTCCACTTCGGAAAACTGGAGATTGAGTATATCCACCAATTCATTTTCGAGAAATTTCAGTTTGATTTCAAACCCCTCCTCGCCTTGTTCACAATAATCCGAGAAAGCGATCAGGGTTATCAAAGCGGCAACTTGAGCATGTTTGTTGCCGAATAAGGATATATCAATTTTCGAGCCGACATCTCTAAGCCGTTTCGACAATACAATTGCAATTTTGGACAACCAGTCAGGAATAGCAGACATGAGAAGCGGCTGTTTGTGAGCTGGAACACAAAGCACTTCAGTTGAAACCAACGCCACACCGGAGGCACTCCTGGGGCCTGTGTCCAAAAAGGCCACTTCGCCCACCACGGATCCCGGACCCGCCCTGTCAAGTTCGATATCCAGATCCCCCTCGGTTTTGAATATCCTTACTTTTCCGGACAGAATGAAAAAGAGATCATAAGAGCGATCATTCTGCTTGAAAAGGTACTCTCCGGGAGAGAAAACAATCCTGATGGCCCCTGGTATAGCGGTTTCCAGAACTGTGTTTCTATTCTGAGAAGACTCTTGTCCGCACGATCCAGGCATCCGGATACCCTTTATTTTTTATTTTCTTCAGATGAGCCTCTGCTTTCTTTCTGTTTGAAAAATCCCCCACATAGAGTTTGTAGAAAGGCTGCTCCGCACTCAAAAAAACCGGAAGAGACGTCTTGGATTCAACTGTTTTTTTCTCCTGACGAACAGTTTCGACCCGACTCGAAGCAAGAAGCTGAATGCGGAAACGGGATGCGGAAGCCTCCTCTTCCTTGTTGTTATTGCCTCTCTTATCCGATACAGCAAGAACTGACACTTCGTTTTCTGAAAGTGAAACCTCTTTACCCTGATTCAGAGTATCAAGAAAAGTCAGCTGAGCTTCTTTCTTTTCTCTGCTCTGCTCTGTTACAGTTTCAGGTTTTGATTCAGCCGGCTTTGCCTTGGCATGATGAGCTGCGGAAACACACCCCATCATTACAGGAAGAACAGCGCTAATAAGAAGAATTCTTTTCATAAAGGGCATACTCCCATCTGATTGCAATGATTTTAAAAACAGAAGTATATTAGAGTATATAATTTCCAATCCAGTTAGAATAATACTTCCCACAACACGAGGAGTCAAGAATTCTCGACCATAGAAGTCGATATCAGAGCATAAAGGAGCGAAATTCCTTCAGCTTCAGCAAAAGCAGACTGGGTCGCTGGCACAAGCTGCGCATTGTCATACTGCTTGTGATCACTGCAGGATTGAGCTGGTATTCTCATCAGGGGGCCAACAATCCGTTTTCTCTTAAAAACGAACTGGTCATAAGCGGCAGGGATTCAGCTTACTTTATCCGCTATACCAGAGGAAACCGAAAACGCCGTCTCACAACTCTGATTCTTCCCCGCCCGCCCCTCTACAGCTCTGAATCTCCAAACAAGGCACTCAAGGAAAAATGGGATCTGATCACTTGGGGTAGCACCTCTCCGAATCCCGATTTTTTCACCACCCCCCCTCAGAGCTGGACCATTCTCAATGAAAAGTCGACTGCTGATTCCACAAAAAGAATAAAAAACTGGCCTTCACCGGTCTATGATGATCAGGCCAGCTCTCAAAGGCAGGTCATCGCACAGCTGATTTCTCCCTTTCTGGATGAACGGACAGCACTTATGCTCAACCTTGGTACCCAGAAAGTGATGATATGCGACAGCTCCAGCCTCAACAACACAGAAAATGCGTATACTCCGTTTCTGGAAGAACTGGACCTGCTGATCATCCCTTCGGCCCCGTCTGAAAAAATCAGGGAAATACGATCCCTTTTCAGACCGCGATTTGTGGTGGTGATACCCCCGTGCACACTCACTACCTCCTCAGAAAACATCCTCTGCACCAATGAAGCGAATTGGAGCCATGAATTCAGAATTTCTGCCACAAAAGGCCTTCAGCCGGAAAAGTGACTTTTTTGCAGATTGGAAGGTTGAACATCCATATACAAATACGGTATAATAAACTGATCAGACATAACTTTCCAAAGAGAACTGTGCAGAAGACCTATGCCTAAAAAACTCGGAGAAATCCTGGTAGAAAACGGGATAATCACAAAAGAACAGCTGCTGGACGGTTTGAAGCATCAAACCGTCCATGGAGGGATGCTTGGAGAGGCTCTCATTGCCACCGAAGCGATAGCAGACGAGAACGTGATCACCCATTTTCTCTCCAAGCAACTGAACATGGGCAAGCTGAGCCTCAAGGATCTGGAGTTCGATCCTTATGTGGTTGATCTTGTCCCGTTCGATATCGCACAAAAGTATACAATCATACCGGTCAACAAAACCCACCGGGTACTTACCATAGCGATCAGCGATCCCAAAAACATCTTCATGCTGGATGCCATCAAGTTTCTTACCGGATGCACGATAAAACCCGTATTGGCAGCTACCAAGGAAATCCAGGACGCCATAAACCTGAATTATCAGGGTGAGAACAACATGGAAGAAATCCTCAGCGATATCAAATCCGATAATTTCGAGGTTGTCGCTGAGGAGAAGGATAACGAACCGGAAGATATAGCCAACGAGGTCGCCGATGCCCCGGTGGTAAAACTGGTCAATCACCTGATTGTTGAAGCAGTTCGCAAAAATGCCAGTGACATTCATATTGAATGCTATCAGAATATTCTCAGGGTGCGCTACCGTATAGACGGGGTGCTTATCGAAATGGCTCCCCTGCCCTACAGACTGAGGACCTCAGTCATATCGCGAATAAAAATCATGTCGGAGCTGGATATTTCAGAGCGAAGACTTCCTCAGGACGGCCGAATAAAAATCAAAACGGGCAACAAAGTAGTGGACATCCGAGTATCCACCACCCCCACCATTTTTGGTGAAAAGGTGGTGATGCGTATACTTGATTCCTCCAACCTGATGCTTGATATGAACAAATTCGGAATTCCGGAAAACGGTATGCGCCACCTAAAAGAGTCTCTCAATGCACCCTACGGCATGATACTCGTCACCGGTCCCACGGGAAGTGGTAAATCCACCACGCTTTATTCAGCTCTTAGCACTCTTAACACCACAGATGTGAACATAATGACTGCCGAAGACCCTGTGGAATACAACATAGACGGGATCAATCAGATCAATGTCCATCAAAGCATCGGCCTGACCTTTGCCGCAGCACTGAAATCTTTTCTGCGTCAGGATCCCGATATTATCATGGTGGGTGAGATCCGAGATCTGGAAACAGCCGAAATCGCCATCAAAGCCGCGCTTACAGGTCACCTAGTGCTGAGCACCCTCCATACCAACGATTCTGCAAGCACTCTCACCCGGATGATCGATATGGGTGTTGATGCCTTCCTGTGCGCATCAGCGGTACGGCTGATCATCGCCCAGCGACTCATACGTCTTATCTGCACCAACTGTAAGGAAGAAATCGATCCCAAGAAAAATGACCTTGTGCAATTTCTTAAACTTCCCCCGGAAGAACTCAAGGATTTGAGGCTGTTCAAGGGAAGCGGGTGTTCAATCTGCAACGGAACCGGCTACAAGGGACGTGCAGGACTCTATGAGGTTCTCCCCATCAATACCGGCATCCAGGAGATGGTGATGGATAAAAAACCTCCATATCTAATAAAAAATGCTGCAATGGATGATGGTATGCTCAGTCTCAGACAGGTGGGTATGCGGAAACTGAAACAAGGGCTTACAACGGTAGAGGAAATACTCGGGGCAACTGCCTGAATTATATTATCTGGTAAAGGAAAAGAAGATACTTATGATGACAATGCATGAGCTGTTGAAGAAAATGATGGATATCCATGCTTCAGATCTTCATCTCACATCGGGCTCCCCGCCTCTTTACAGAATAGACGGAAACCTTGTCCCGGTAAACGCCGAACGCCTGGGACCGGATCAGGTTCTTAAACTTTCATACAGCATAATGAACGAAACCCAGAGGAAACTGTTTGAACAAAACAAAGAAGTCGACTTCTCCTTCGGAGTCCAGAACCTCTCCCGGTTCAGAGCCAACGTGTTTCTTCAAAGAGGGTGCTGTACAGCAGCAATACGACAGATTCCGTTCCTTATAAAAAGTATTGAAGAGCTGGGTCTCCCACCTGTGGTAAAAGCTCTTACAGAAAAACCAAACGGTCTTGTTCTGGTTACCGGCCCCACCGGAAGTGGAAAGAGTACGACATTGGCTGCCATGGTGGATAAAATCAACAGTGAACGGGAAGGGCACATTCTGACAGTGGAAGACCCCATCGAATTTGTCCATAAACATAAAAAGTGCATTATCAACCAACGCGAAGTCCAGCAGGATACCAAAAGCTTTTCCAGTGCACTGAGAGTGGCACTTCGTCAGGATCCGGACGTGGTTCTCATTGGTGAAATGCGAGATCTTGAAACGATCCAGGCAGCATTGAGTATAGCTGAAACCGGTCACCTTACTCTGGCGACACTGCATACCAATTCTGCAGCCCAGACAATCAACAGAATCATTGATGTGTTTCCGGCCGATCAGAAAGAAACCGTCCGTGCACAGCTGTCGATGGTGCTGGAAGGGATAATAAGCCAGGCACTTCTTCCCAAAATAGGTGGCGGCAGAGTGATGGCCTGTGAAATAATGGTGGCCACCATGGCGGTACGATCCATGATCCGCGAAGACAAAATTCACCAGCTGCAGGGAGTTATAGAAATCGGTCAGCAGCATGGTATGCAGACTATGAACAGTGAACTTGTAAGGCTTTATAAACGGCGCCTCATTTCCAAAAAAGATACCCTGGGCAGAAGTCCGGATCCTGAACAGATGAAAAAACTGATCGGTGAAGTATAATGAAAAACCCGGCTCTGCCTGCAAGTAAATTACAGGATAATATTCCAATTTCAGGAGTAAAATATGGCAAAATTTGAATATGTCGGAGTTGCTTCCGGCAAACAGGTTAAAGGTGAGATTCAGGCCGGCAGCAAAGATGAGGTAATCAGTCTGCTGCGGAAAAAGAAGATTCGGCCAGTTTCTGTGAGAAACAAATCTCTGGATATCTCCTTTGATTTTCTGCAGGGAATAAAACTCAAAGATGTATCCCGTTTCACACGACAATTCGCAGCGATGGTGAGTGCCGGTCTTCCTCTGGTACAATGCCTGGACATTTTGGGTAGCCAGACCGAAAACAAAGTACTGGGTCAAGCCATCAAACAGGTATCCGCAGACATCCAGGGCGGTAATAATCTGGCTGATGCCATGGCAAAACACCCGGCTGCTTTCAATAATTTATACTGCAACATGGTGGCAGCCGGCGAGCAATCAGGTAATCTCGACGGGGTTCTCAACCGCCTGGCCGAATACCAGGAAAAATCCGAAGCTCTTCGGAGAAAAATAAAAGGTGCCATGACCTATCCTGTGATTGTGGCAATAGTGGCAGTTGGTGCAACGGTTGCCATGCTCACGTTCGTGGTGCCCACATTCGCCCAGATGTTTGTTGATATGGGTGGAGAACTGCCTCTCCCGACCCAAATAGTCATGAACATCTCCAACTTTCTTCAGAGCTACTGGATTTTCATGTTTCTGGGAATTGTAGCGCTGATTGTCGGGTTCATGCAGTACTATAAAACTGAACAGGGCAAGATAAAAATAGATGCGCTGAAACTCAAACTTCCCGTTTTGGGTGATCTGGAAAGAAAGAGTGCGGTCAGCCGGTTTTCCCAGACCCTTTCCACACTCCTGACCAGCGGAGTGACCATTATCGATGCACTGAATATAACTGCCAAAACAGCGGGAAACAAGGTTCTGGAACTGGGGATAATCAGAACTCTGGAGCGAATAACCGGAGGATTGACCATTGCTGAACCGCTGAAGGAAACAGGGGTATTCCCCCCTATGGTCATACACATGATTTCAGTCGGGGAAAAAACCGGTGACTTGGCAGGTATGCTCAAAAAGGTTTCCGAATTCTATCAGGAAGAGGTTGATGCCGCGGTTGAAGCCCTCACCTCCATCATAGAACCCATAATGATTGTGATCATGGGTGCGGTTATCGGAGGAATACTTATTTCAATGTATCTGCCTATGTTTGATATGGTTGGCGCTATCGGCTAAGGAAGTGAATGAGCCGAAAATTGGAAAAAACAATGGATTGTTAATATTTTTCATTAAAGATTAATTTCACTTCTGCCGATACAGTAAATAGGTATGAAAGGAGCAGTTGAAGCTCATGCAGATAGACAACGTATCACAGCCACTCAGAAATGAGATGCGGAAAACTGAAAACGCCAAGAAGGCTGATAAGCAGATCAGATCTTCTAAAGTCGGCGGATCAGACCGTTCCGAATTCTCTCAGAAGGGCCAGCAGTTAAGTGATACCAAAGGACAGCTTCAGATCATCAAGGCCAATCTTTCCTCCTACCCCGAATTACGCGGTGACAAGATAGCCGAGGTGAAGACCAAAATAGAAAGCGGCTTCTACGATTCGGAGATTTTCATCGACAGGCTGGCAGATAAACTGCTTAGTGAATTCGGAACCGAGTAGGTATTGAAGTTCATGAATGCAGAGTTGGGGACGGGTTATTAAATCCGTCCTTTTTTTTGTGGTGCGCGCCCGAGGTGAATTACCGATACACCTCACAAAATCACCTCTGGGGCAATCAATACTGCTCCTTGCAGGCCTCACCCAGAGACCACAAAATATCCTTACCGACCACCAGGTCAAGCTTAACCCCGTCATCTACACAATTCCACACATAGTCGAACTGTGCTCTGAAATATCCCTCCTGAGTAGTATAGGTATCAATCTGTTCCTCCAAAGGAGTTCCGGGAATGAACCGGTTCAGAGTATACACATAGGAGGAATCAAACAAATCGCGGGATAAGCGCTTCTCCAAAGAATATTCTGCAAAGGAACACTCATGGCTGTCCACTACAGAATTACGCCTCATATCTATATTTTCAGTATCAGCTCTCAACCAGGCACTGTTCAGAAACAGGAAAACGGGCAGATAAAGAGCTAGAACGATTCCTGATATTATTCTCTTTTTAAACTTAGCAGCAATACCCCAAACAAATTCAGTCACAATCAACAGAACTGAAAAAAAGAGAATATTGTCAAAAATTCCAGACCGGAAGGAAACTTTGAATAGATCGAAAAAAAACGCTGCGACTAATATTAAAGCATAGATAAAAAAACGCACTCTTTTAAACGGTACGAATTTGAAAAGAACAAAACCTACAGGTAAAATCAACAAAGGAAACAGCCACACAATATAGCTCACTATTGTATTCATAACAGAGAAAACTCCACGTAAAGACGATTTATTGAATAGTCACTTAAACCAGCACAGATCGAAAAGTACATTATGCTCTAAATAATTCACAGAATAAATTGAACCATGTATACCAGTAACCCTTTGTATCTGCCCACATTGGACTGGACCATCATGTAAACCTCATACAAGTATTAGATGCAACACTCAAACCCTACGCACCGCATCCACCTCCACCACCTTCACCCCGAATTCCTCAGTTACCTTTCCACCGATAACAAGCGCCACCTGATGTCCAAGAAGCCAGGCATACCTGTTATACACATCAGGGAAAAGAACCGTTTCGCAGACCCCTGTTTCATCCTCAAAAGTCACAAACACCATACTGTCGCCCCTTTTAGTGGAAACAGTTTTATGAGTGATGCACCAACCCAGAAAAGAGATTTTTTTCCCGCACATCCGCTCTACATCCCGGATCTTATTCAATGACTGACGTGCAGAGTATCTGATATAGGTGATGGGATGCTGCGGAGTAAGAAAACCGATGGTACTGTACTGATATGAAAGATATTGCGCGGGAGAAAGCTGTCTGAGTCGAGGCGCATCTGCCCTGCCTTTAGGCCCCTGACGGAAAAAGGTGCGCATCTGCCAGAACTGCTGAGCTCTGTTGAGAGGGCGGCAGGCATTATCGAATGCGCCAGCAAGAATCAGTTTCTCCGCATCTGATTCATCAATACCGGTGCGGACAAGAAAATCATTCAGAGACCTGTAAGGCCCACCCTCTTGCCGCTCGGATACAAGCTTTTCCTGAGCTTTGTTTACAAGGCCCTTTATCTGACAGGTACCGACAATGATCATATTGCCCCTTGACCTGAATTTGACATCACTGATATTCACATCCGGCGGATGAATTTTCACCCCCAGTCTCATCGCTTCACTGATGTAGGCCTGAGTGGAATAATATCCTCCATAGTTGGACATCACTGCAGCCATAAACGCTGCAGGGTAATGAGCCTTCATGTAAGCGGATTGAAAAGAAACCTGGACATAACTTGCCGAGTGAGGCTTGCAGAAGGAGTATCCACAGAAAGAAAGCATCATCCTCCATACCTGCTCGATCACTTGTTCCGTGATGCCGTTTTTTCGACATCCTTCAAAGAAACGGTTCCTGTAATCGTCAAAACGCCTGTTGCGCACCTTTTTAGACATAATCTTGCGCAGTACATCCGCATCCTCGAAGGAGAACCCGGCCATTGCCATAGCAACCTTTGACACGTCTTCCTGATAGACCATAATCCCGAACGTTTCGCTGAGAACCTCCTTGAGTGCTGGATGGAGAGCCTCATAAGGCTCTCCATGAAGACGACGGAGATAGGCCTGGATGTAACTATTTGCTGCAGGGCGAATTATGGAGGAATGGATAACCAGATGCTCGAAGTCTCCCCTGCCGCTTTTTTTCTGCAGAAGACGCATGGCCGGAGACTCCACATAAAACACACCCATGCTTTCACCTTTGGCGAGCAGATCGACAGTGGAAGAATCACTCTGAGGATCCCAGTTCTGCTCATCGAAATCGATCCCCTCAGTGTACACATTTTCTATAGCATCCCGGATCACCGCAAGAGAACGATTCCCCAGCAAGTCGATTTTAACCAACCCCATAGCCTCGGCACCATCCTTTTCCCACTGAATAATCGGAAAGCCCTTGGCCGAATACTGTACGGGTACATGACTGCTGATAGGTCCAGGGGTGATAATCACTCCTCCACAGTGAGTTCCGATCCCCCGGGGCATGCCGATGATTTTCTGTGCGGTGGCAAGAATCTGGGGCCAAGGGGGATCAAGCTTGAGATGACGGGTAGAAGGCCAGAGCATCAGTGCTTTTTCCAACTGCCCCTCCCCTTCGGGAATCTCGGCAAACCAGGGCATTTTCTTGGTAACCTCACTTATTTCCCGTTCCGTACAACCGAATACGCGTGCGATCTCACGCACCGCCATACGCATTTTACAGGTCTGATGAGTGGCAACCATAGCCGTGTGATTCGTACCATATTTGCGGAACACATATTCAAGCACCTCATCGCGCTCATCCCAGGCAAAATCCACATCGATATCGGGCGGATCGACTCTGCCCGGATTGAGAAACCGCTCAAACATGAGATTGTACCGAACAGGATCGACATTGGTGATCCCCAGAGAATAAGCCACTATACTTGCCGCCCCGGATCCTCTCCCGCACGTACGCGGTGACTGCTTCACAATATCATCCACCACAAGAAAATAGGAGGAAAAACCTTTGCGCTCTATCATACCAAGCTCATAATCAAGCCGGTTTGTGACCTCATCGCTCAGATTTTCACCATAACGCCAACGGGCTCCCTGGTACGCCTTTTCCCGCAGAAGCTCCCTTGCACTTTTACTGCAGGTGAATTCAGGCATCACAAACCTGCCGAAGTCATTTTTAGACTGTATCGATTCTGCGAAACGCTCCGTATCACACAAGGCCTGCTCGAACACTTCGAAACGATCACGAATCTCCGGAAAAGGTCTGATAAGGGCATCTGACGAGAATAATTCTTTGGAATCAAGCCTGGAGAGAGTGGTATTCAGATCAATGGCCCGAAGAAGACGGTGAGTGTAATGCTGAGATTCATCGATAAAAAGAGCATACGGAATGATAAGAGAAGATATTCGGCGCTGTTTTACCCAAACAGGCGCTCTTCTGGGGCGGGTCATGCGATAATAAACCGGAAGCGTATCCTGAAGAGAGGAAAGTATACTGAAAGAATCGGACGCGAGATGAAGTCCGTCAGAATTGCTTTTTATGGATTTCAGCAGATCAAAATCTGAAGCGCAATGCTTTTCACTGATTATTCTGCAGAGATTGGAATACCCGGAATCACCATGAGAATAAAGCAGCAGAGCTCCCTCGGGAGTAGTGATTGAAGCTCCGATAATCGGGCGAAGCTCATATTCCCTG
The DNA here is from genome assembly GCA_046546375.1 of Chitinispirillaceae bacterium. Classification (GTDB taxonomy): domain Bacteria; phylum Fibrobacterota; class Chitinivibrionia; order Chitinivibrionales; family Chitinispirillaceae; genus JAEZKC01. The sequence goes on from JBKGXV010000010.1 coordinate 39,746, forward strand.
CAGGCACCAAGAAACGCGGGCAGACCGTAGAGATTATCCGTATCCGTAAGTGCAACGGCAGAATAACCCAGCTCTTTTGCGAAACGGCAGATGGTTTTCAGATCCAAAACCCCGCACAGAATAGAGAAATGTGAAATAGCGGAAAGCAGAACCATACATCAAACCACACTGAACCATTCGTTTCTTTTTATGTATCTCCACTCTGCAAAAAGTACCATGAACAGAGCCAGGAAAATGAAAACAGAACCGAGCCAGGGAATAAACAAACCGAGACCGCAAATGCCCAGAAGAGAACATTCAAAACCGTAACGTCTCTCTTCAGAAAGCATCGTGGAACGGCCGGTGACCAAAGACATGACCATCAAAGCCAGAATAAACTGAAATGCCCTGGCAGCGTACATAGCTGAAGCTTGAAAATCGATGAGCAAAGGGAAAACAGCCACTGCACACAAAGCCGGGACACTCTGAAGAAATGCAGATGATAAAAGAAGCTCTCTTCCCCGGGCCCGGCTGCAGGGATGAACCGACAGTTTGAACGCGGCTTCCCGCAGAGACACAGTGTTGTTCATCTGAATGAAAAAGGCTGCAACCATGAGAATACATTCATTCATACCATACGCTGTATTACCCACATAGCGCAGCAGAACAAAGAGAAAAAGCGGAACAGCTACAAACAATAAGGGCTGGAACGGTTCAGAACGGAGAAGATAAAGAAAATTACGGAACACAAGGGGATACATCCGTCTAGGTGCACACCGGGAAATGCTTTTGGATAGAATCAAAACGTAGTTGGCCTTGAAGCGACTGTAGAAAGATTCCTTGCCGGGCAAGCGTAGAAGGGATCGGGAATCTTTGCGAGCAGGTTCTGTAATCGCAAAGATTTTTTTGAACAGGGTTCCCGAACCAACCAGACCGAATACCACTCCCACAGGCACCAGGGCAAGATTCATAAAAGAACGTTCACCAAGAATAAAAATTTCCAGAACAAGTGCGGCTCCTAAGGCACCGGAAACGAAACACAGCCAAATCCGCCGGAATTTATGAAGCATACCGAAAAGGACTTCCCGTCTCTGGGAAATTCCGAAACCATACACAAAGAACAGATCCTCCCGTCTGACATTACGAAGGACTCCCAAAAAGCGCAGATTAAGAACAGTCCAGCCTGCAAGGGCTCCAATACCGATCAGCCAGGTTGTGGGAATGGGAGGGATACCACATGTGGGTCTGATAAACGGCACATATTCAAAAACGGAAAAGACAAGCAGGCCAAGCAGCACCCCCTTAATAGCCGGGCGACGAAACGGTCGGGATATTCCCAGTATTTCTCTTTCTGCTGTATCAAGAACGCGTCTGCGTATCATCTCCCCACCACCCGTTCACCAGTGAAAAGAGAGAAATAAATTTCATCCAACGCCATTCCGGGCCAATGCTCACAGAGCTGATCGAGACTTCCGCAGAAAAGAGATGCTCCACCTTTAAGGATTATCACCGTATCAGCCAGTTTCTCGACAAAATCAAGCACATGGGATGATACAAGCGTACCGATCCCCTCCTGACGGAAAAGGGACACAAGCTGTTTTACCCCATACACAGAAGCCGGATCAAGACCGTTTGTCGGCTCATCCAGAACAAGAAACTTTTCCGCAGCCGTGAATGCCACCATCAGAGATGTTTTCTTGCGCATACCCTGGGAGTAATCACTGCACGGTTTCAGTTCAAACCAGTCCTCCAAAAAAAGATACCGCCTGAAGAGCTCCATGCGTTGCCTGAAAAGATCTTCTTTCACACCGCGAAGCTCCCGAATCACTTCCAGATTCTCCCTTCCGCTCAGGGTTTCATCCAGAACCGGATGCTCCGGAGCATACCCCACCCCGAATGCACTGATGAAATCTCCTGGAGGAATATCCACAACAGATGAATCAACCTTGTATTCACCCTCCGTACCGGTGATCTGGCGCAGAAGAATTTTTATAAGAGTGGTTTTGCCACTGCCGTTCGAACCCACCAGTGCCGTACAGCCAGAAGCGGAAAAAGAGATGTCCAGCGGTCCCAAACAGAATCCCCCTGAGCCGGGGTACTCATAGATCAGTCGTTCAAGTGCAATGCGCATAAAGCTATCTTTGCCTCGGTAAAAAAGAAATGGGATCAATCAGGTAAAGCAGTCTGAAAATACCATATCGGCAACAACCAAGTCGAATTACCCTACGCCACATCTCTCCCCCAGAATTTTATAGACTTTTCCCCGAAATTTTTTCTTATCTGATCAAGAGCCCCCATCAGATGACGCTCTTTCTGACTGTCCACAAACATATCCATCTGCCCGTAAGGGAAAGTAAGCTCTGTGCACTCAAGATCGAGCTCGGAAAGCCGCACTCTGCGGGTGAAGATTTTCCGAAGCACCTCATATGCATAGTCAAAAAGGCTCAGATCACCCTGCACGGGAAAAGGCAGTTTAAGTAACCTGGACGCGGCAGTTCCATCAGCATAACTTATGCGCAACCGGATTCTCCCTGTACCCAACCCCATATCCCTCACGCGACAGCCGGCACGGGACACCAGATGAAACAATGCACAGGATATCATCTGCTCATCATTGGTCTGCTCCTGCAGAGTAAGCGTTTCTCTCACGGAAGGGGGCGGCTGGACTATATCACGCACCGAGGATTCATCAATACCCCTGGCCTGATCATAGATATCTTTGGCGGCAGGCCCCAGAGCACATGCCAGATCGGCAGGGGGGATCTGGAGTATATCCTGAACCGTATGAACATTGAACTGAAGCAGCTGATTGAGAATACGGTTGTCCAGACCGGGAAGAAACGTTACCGGAAGAGGTGCCATGAATTCCTCCTCACAACCGCTCATAACAGAGCACAACCCCTTGGGCTTTATCACCCGGGTAGCCACTTTACTCACCAATCGATTGGAAGCCACACCCACAGCGCTGTCAAACCGGCACTCCCGCAGGATCTGTTTTCTGAACCTGTCCCCCACATCGACAGATGGACCCAAAAGCCGGCGGGTTCCGGTAAGATCAATAAAAAGATGCCCGGGACCGGCGGTTTCCGCCTTTGGTGAAAGCTGTGAAGCGCCCTTCATAAGCACCCCTTCGGCTCTTTCATATGCCGAAGGAAGAGGTGAGGTAAGAGTCAGGTCTCTGCAGGTCCGCTGCGCAGCTTCCGGAGACATTCCCCGTCTCACCCCTGCCTCGAACGCCTCTGCGGACATGTCCAGCACCACTTTTCGACCTGCCCCCGCACTGACTACCGCCACCGGCCGCTCCTTGAGCCTGGGGTTGAGCACTCTGGCCACTGAGACAAAGAAATTCACCACATTTATATGAAGAATGGAACGTTCCATTCAGACCTCATGATTAAGATTGGAAACGAAAACTGATTACGCCGGGGTAGAGACAATAATTTTGAGGGCAAAACCGGGGCCGTTTAGGAGATGAGATAATGCCTTGGAGGAAAATTACTGATTCCTCCAGGAAACATCAAATCACCTCTCTCTCCCACAAACCCGTATTTCTAAACCGCTATTCTCTACCCAGCATCTCCCTGAGCTTCAACGCATTCCGCACGGCCTGACCTTTAGAATGATTATTGAACACCAAAAGCACTACTCCGGCTATTTCCTGCATCAGCCTGATTTTTGGGATCCACTCCTTCAGCTCTTCTTCGGAATAACTGTAATCATAACGACTTACATTATCACCGCACCACCAGTTTTTCCTGTTGCGCCCGTGGAATCTGACATAAGCAAGATCAGAGGTCACCAATGCTGTGGGTTTGGGCAGTTTGGGCAAACGAGGCTCATCCACATTAACCAACGCCAATTTCCGAGACTCCAACTCTTTATAAACAGATTCACGCTGCCAGTCTCTGCCCCTGAATTCAACCGCAAGCGGAATCTCGCCGAATCCGTTACAAAGCGCATCCAGATATTTTCTGTTGGTAGATGTGTAATGAAAACTGTGCGGAAACTGAAGCAGCACAGAAGCCAGCTTGGAATCGATAAGCAGAGGTTCAATCCCCTGCATAAATGTTTGGGTTTCCCGGACCCGCTGCGCCGGATCGATATCGTGGGTAAGAGTCCGGTGAGCCTTTACCGAAAAGGTGAAATCATCCCCCACCGTCTCAGCCATTCTTTTGATCATGCCCGCTTCAGGCTGACGATAATAGGTGAAGTTGAGTTCCGTAGTATTGAAATGTGCTGAAAAAAACCGCAGATACTCACTCTGTCTCGTACCGGGAGGATAAAATGAACCGACCCAGTCAGAATAGGAGTACCCGCTTGTTCCTATCAGAATCCTGTTCATTTTATGCTGCCATCAGTGCACAGATTTCAATTGTGGTTCTGAATGGTTCCTGAATACAGACCCTATAATTCAACCTCATTTCGATCCCCTTTTCACCTTTTTCTTTTTCACTTTAGGCTCGGGAAGCTGCTCAGCAGTGACTCTCACCAGTTCACCAATCCAATCCCTATTCTCAATCTGATCCTCAATGAGGAAATAAGGCTTTGCCCCGGAATACGGTGCAGCTTCAGAAACATCCCCTATAAAAGCCCGTCCCGCTTCAGTCGGTTTTACATAAAGCTGATTACTGCAAATCAGTGCCACGACCTTGCCATTGCAATAGAGGGCATACTCACCAAACATTTTTCTGTAAGTGACTGTTCCAGCACGTTCCATCTGCTCCACAACGAATCCCACAAAATCTTCATCCGATGACACCTAAACCTCCTGTTTTCAACATGTTACAGAACTTCCTTTCAGAGTTTCATATAGTTTTTCGCCAAAGCGAACCGCTTTCCCTTGAGAGGAAGCGCATCGGCAGAACAGATTTTCCCCTCTCTTCGCAATCTGATGATACGCCGGGCAGTTTGCGGCCCTATCCCCGGAACCCGCAACAGAGCAGCCATATCGGCCCGGTTCACATCAACCGGAAAAAATTGAGGATTGCTCTGAGCCCAGACAAGCTTGGGATCCCGGTCATAAAAAAGCCTCCCCTTACCGTCAAACTGTATATCCTCACCTGTGAAACCATAATTGCGCAGCAAAAAGTCCACCTGATACAACCGGTGCTCTCTAACAAACATCTCATCGGAACGGACAGGCTTGGCACTATGTTCACCCGGTATGTCCTCACTTCCCAGCCCGCGCTGATATGCGGAGAAATACACCCGGTTAAGATTGAGACGATCATAAAGACCCGCCGTGTACTTCACGATCTCCGCATCGGTTTCATCCGAAGCCCCGACTATGAACTGAGTGGACTGCTTCACCCGGGAGTATTTCATCCCCCGGGCAGTCTGCTGGGCGATACGCCGCATCGGGCCGATAATATCCTTTCTGAAATCCTTTTTTTGAGAAAGATGAGAGACATGCCTTTCTCCGGGAGCTTCGATATTAACGGAAACGGCATTGGAGAGAGACAACGCCTCATCCACCGCAGCATCAGATGCACCGGGGATGACCTTAAGGTGTATATATCCCCTGTAGCTATACTTTCTACGCAGAATAGCAGCTGTGGAATTAAGCAACTTCATGGTGTTGTCCGGTGTTCCCACAACCCCGCTGCTCAGAAATATCCCGAACACCTTCTTCAGCCGGACGTACTCCAAAAAAACAGAAGCCATTTCATCAGGATTCACTGTGCACCGGGGGACATCCATTGCATCTCTGTAAGGACAGTAACCACAGTCATTTGTGCACACATTGGACATCAGAGTCTTGAGCATGACGGAAAAGCCGCCGTTGGGAAGAGACACCGGATAAAACCAGGCACCGTCACTTCCCCTGACACGCCGGTCCTGGTCATTAGTCCCGCAGGCACATGAGAGATCGTAGCGGGATGCATCGGAGAGGAGTTTGAGTTTTTGGTGAATATCCATTTCGAGACCCTGTTTGGAATAAAGAGAGGTAGCTGTTTTGAAGACGGGAAAAATCCGTTCCGGGACCTTTGCCCCGGATGATTTACGGGTATATCAGTAGATCACCTGTTATTCAGTATTTTCTTATAACCCCCACCAGCTTGCCCAGAATCTGAATATCTCCCCCCTCCGGTACGACGATATCGCTGAAAGCAGGGTTCTCCGCACGAAGGATAATGCAGTCCGCCCTGCGCATGAAACGCTTCAGGGTAGCCTCTCCATCCATAAGAGCGACAATGACTTCCCCGTTTTCAGCCGTACACCTTTTGCGCACCACAACTATGTCGTTATCCAAAACACCTATTCCGGTCATGCTCTCACCCCGGATGCGCAAGGCAAACAGATCATCACCCCTGAAAACAGATTTATCCAGGGTCAGATACCCTTCCAGATTCTCCACTGCGGTGACGGGCTTGCCTGCTGCCACTGACCCCACCAGCGGTACTCCTTCGGGAATCTCCTCCTGCTGCTGCTCCCCAAAGAGATCTCCCAGTATTTCTATCCCCCGGGCCCTTCCTCCCAGTATGCGGATGTAACCCTTGCGCTCAATGAGCTTGAGATGCTGCCGGACATTGTTGGCACTGCGATACCCAAGTTCCTGAGCGATTTCCCGCACAGTGGGAGGGAAGCCGCACTCATTTCTGTATTCAACTATGAACCCCAGTACCCGGCTCTGCTCGGGTGTGAGAGGATTCTGCTGCATATTGTCTGATCCTTATCTGAGAAGAGAAAACAACTTGGATTCGCCCCGGAGGTGAACAACTGCTCCAGCAGTAACCCGCCTCCGGGGGTAAATCGATACCAATTCAGAATTTCCCGATTTTCCCCACAATCACCATGCGCCTCTGAGCTCCAGTCCCCACAAATCCGCCCTTCATGGAAATCTGCGCAGCTTTAATCGAAACCGGTTTCAATGTACTTGCCGGAACAGTAGTTACACAGGTGGGCTCGAATGCAGTATCCTGCCCTTTTCTGAAAACGGACAACTCCGCCTGCCTGCCCGAAAGCCTGATTTTCATAACCGTCCTCCACCGGAAAAATGTAATGCATATATCAGCATTTCTAATATACTGTCCAAATGAACAGTATGCAAGTTTTTTTTAACATACCGACTCAACATGCACTAAACCCGGAAGATCTTCACCGAAAGCACCTCCGGATGTACCCTCGCAATAAACTCTTGTAACGATGATACGGGAACATAATGCACATGGAGGATTCTGTTCTGTGTGGATTGTGGATGGTATGAAAAAAAGAGGAGGCAAATCGCGTTTTTCCCCCCAAGGTGGCATACTGCCGGATCAGAAATTCATTTCCGGGGTACCCTCTCCAGCACCGCCACACTCTCAACATGTTCCGTATGCGGAAACATATCAACCCCGCTCAGGCTCACCAGACGATAACCGGACAAAAGGCCCACATCCCGCGCAAGCGTCCGCGGATTGCAGGAAACATACACAACCCTCTTTAAAGGAGAACTGTTCAGTGCAGAAACCACTTCCGCCTCCAGACCTTTCCGAGGTGGATCCACGACCACCACATCGAAACGTCCGGCAAAATCAGGTATCATCTCCGAAGCCCCTCCGGCATAGAAACGCACATTTCTGAGCCGGTTGTGTGAAGCTGATTCCCTGGCCACTTTGACCGAATGCCTGTTTTCCTCTATACCGCATACCCGCGAAGCCTTCTCTGACAGCCACAGAGTAATACTTCCCACACCGCAGTACACATCAAGAACAGCTGCACCTTGAGGAATCCAGCGCCTGATCAGATCATAGAGCCGAGGTGTCTGGAAAGGATTGACCTGAAAAAAGGTGGACATGCCCACCCTGAACTGAAAGGGACCAAGCATCTCCTTTAAAAACGGTCTTCCCCACCAGACTTCCTCCCGCTGCCCTAAAACCACATTCGTTCTGCGGGTGTTTATATTCTGGACCACCCCCACTACGCGTGAATCCCTGATGACTCCATTTATCCTATCCACAAGGGAACGGGCCAGGTTGCGACTGGAAGGTGGTCTGGGGCCGTTGGTCACAATACCGATCAGGATTTCTCCGGTTCCGGCACCCCTGCGCAGAAGTACATGGCGGAAATAACCTCTGCCGCTGCGCTCATCATACGCTCCAAACCCGGTAGTATGCGCCCAGTCACGAACAGCGTGAGCTGAAGCAGTAAGATCCCGGTCCTGAAGGAGACACTCCCTCTGATTCTCCACTTTATGGGAATCGGAAACATAACAACCAAGTGTCAGCCTGCGGCCAGAACCTTTACCGCTGGAACCGAAGGGAAGCTGCACTTTGTGCCGGTAATGAACCGGCCGGGGACTGGGAACCACAGGCGGTACTGCAACCTCCCAATCAGAAAACAGCCTCTCAAGAGATGCTCTTTTCTTTTCCAGCTGCTCTTCATAAGGCACATTCAATGCAGTGCATCCACCACAGACAGAAAAGTGAGTGCAGGTCAGTTTCTGGGTCATGAGGTTCTTTCAGAGGATAATAATAAGTTAATATAGTACCTCAATACGATATCAGCAATACGTTTCTGATCAGAAGTCATTTGCAGAAAGTCTTTTGAGAATAGTCATGTGTTTTCTGTGGTAAACAGCTGTATTCTCCCGGTTTAAACGGATTACAGAAAAGGCATAACTATTGAGGTCTTTATCAGTCATTACCCTTAATTTTCCTGGGGGGGGTAGTTTTGTGCACCAGCATTCTACCGACCTGAGGAAACGGTGCTTTTTCGGAAAACGGAAAGTGCTGCGACATAGATATTCCAAAAGAGAAAGCCGGGGTCAAATATGGATATTTCAGGCCTTTTGAATACATATCTCTACAGCCCTGAAGCCTGGAGTGTATATGATTCAGAACCACAGTTCCAAAACGAAGTCACCTACCGATTCCGTCGGCAGTTTCTTGTTGGTCCCAGACCCGCCGATCAGTATCAGAGCTGGACACACCTGAAGGTGCGTTCGGATCTGCACATAACCGCTCACCCGGATCTGCCGCTGAACAGCACCCGAAGAGACAACCGTACCCTGGTTATCATCGGTTATGCCCTGGACCCGTATCATCCTGAGCGTAACGATTTGGAAATCGCCCGGGATCTGATTGAACATTCCACGGATGCCGCAAGCCTGTCTGAAAATGCCCGCAGTCTGTCCGGAAGATTCGTGCTTCTTCTGGAAACTCCTGAAAACAGCATCCTTCTACCCGATCCGGGTGCTCTCAGACAGATATTTTTCACCCAGGGAGGAGAAGAATTGTGGGCCGGATCAAGCTCCGCTCTTATATCCACAGTTACAAACTGCCCGGTCTGGGAGGAACTGATCGGGGATATGAACAGAACACCACTGTTCAAAACAGCTGATTTCTGGCTTCCGGGTTCACTCACCTATTTCAGAAACGTTCGCCATCTGCAGCCCAATCACTATCTTGATCTTTCTGAAGGAAGGACCCGGCGGTTCTGGCCACAACAGAGCCTCAAACCCCTGTCTCTTTCCGAACAGAGGGAACAAGCGGCTCTGCTGCTCAGAGGAATCTTCGATGCGGCTGTCAGACGTTTCCCTCTGGCCATGGGGCTTTCCTCGGGACTGGACAGCAGGATGCTTCTGGCGGCGAGCCGGTATTACAGCAGCGAACTGGAATATTTCACCATGGTTTCCGAGCATAGCCGCTCATCTCACTACGATGCCGCTGCCGCATCGGAGCTGCTCGAACAGCTCAGAATCCCCCACAGAGTCATTGCTCTGCCCCGCACAGTCCCCGAAAAGTACAGCAGTTTCCTTGAACAAAGCATCCACATGCACAGACCGGTGAAAGCACTCAATTCATATGCTCTTTTCAGAAACCTTTCACTCGACGAAAACAACACGGCTGTGGTGTGGGGAAATTTGGCCGAAATCACCAAAAGGGACCGCTCCAGATGGCCGGAGGTGCACCAGATGCTTCTTTCACCCGGATATCTTTCCCTCATGGCCCTCATGAACGGAAGCACTCGGGCAAAGGAGGAATTCAGTGCATGGCTCAAGGAAGCAAAACGTTGCTGCAGGCACAATGTATGTACTCTTGATCTGCTTCACTGGGAACACCGGGTAGGCAGCTGGGCTGCGGGAAGTCTGAGTGAATACGATACGGCGTTTGAAAGCCTCTGTCCCTACAACTGCCGGGAGTATCTGGAGCTGTTTCTCAGAGTACCTTTCCGTTTCCGTACCAAACCGCACTACAGAGCCCATACGGAGCTGATCCGTCAATTGTGGCCGGAGACACTCAAAATGCCCATCGGGGAGCCCAAAGAGGGAATTTCAGGCACAGCAATTGATCTGATGTATAAAAGCGGCACATACGATTATCTTAAATTCTGCTACATTCAGACGGTACGGCGCATTCGTAAAAGTGCATGATACAAAAGCTTAGGGGGATATTCATGATTGATTCGAAAACTCAGCTGCCTGTAGGCGTTTTTGATTCGGGAATCGGCGGACTCACCATTGCGCGCAGCATATGCAAACTTCTGCCGCATGAGGACATACTCTATTTCGGTGATACGGCCAGACTCCCCTACGGTTCCAAATCACGGAGCACCATAATCCGGTTCTCCATAGAGAATGCGGTGTTTTTGAGCATGAGGGGTGTGAAGGTGATTGTTGTGGCCTGCAACACGGTTTCCGCGGTAAGCCTGGATGCGCTGAGGAGTTTTATCTGCATACCGGTACTGGGAGTGGTGGAAAGCGGTGCTCTGGGGGCGGTACGCGCCAGCAAAACAAAGCGTATCGGAGTAATAGGCACCAAAACCACCGTTGCCGCCAAGGCATACAGCAAAGCGATTCACAGCCTGGAGCCGGATGCGGAGGTTTTCGAAATAGCAACACCTCTTCTGGTACATCTTGTGGAGGAAAACTGGATTGAAAGGGAAATCACCCTCAAAATCCTCAAGGAATATCTTGCTCCTCTTTTCAGAAACGATATAGACACGCTGGTGCTCGGGTGTACCCACTATCCGTTTCTTGCCTCCCGCATACACGAGATCGCCGGAGATGTCAAACTGGTGGATGCGGGAGAGGAGACAGCCACTCTGGTACTCAATACTCTCAGAGTCAACAGTATAGTACACGAAAGGCAGACTCAGGGAAAAATGAAGGTGTTTCTCAGTGATGCTCATCCCGATTTCTCCTCCTGGGCCAACAATCTTCTTGGAATGGAGATCGTCCCTGAAATTTCCCATTCCCACAATTTCAGCTGAAGCTTCACTTTGAAATTTTCAGCATGGCTGCGCTGTTTTTTTTCCTGAGGTGATTTCATGATATATTCATAATTCACCTCCGGGGCGGAGAACACACCCCGGCAAGCACGATATATTTTGGTATTAGATAAGTTTTACAATGAGCGCACAGTACATGAATACAGTTTATTTCGCCAAACATATATACACAGACAGCGGAGAGATACTGCACAACGGCGCTGTTTCTGTCTGCAACGGACGCATTTTCGATGTGGCCCCCCGCAGCAAGCTGAAAAGATGCAGAGATGAACGCTTGGTGAATCTGGGGGATATGCTTCTGCTTCCCGGGTTCATAAACATGCATACTCATCTGGAAGAGGGAGCTGTCAGGGGTTTTGAAAAGAGCGCCGAAGAGACCTTCGCATCCTGGTCCAACAAGAAATACTCCCGCATGCGTCATCTCACCCCAGAACAGCTTGAACAGGGAATCCGTCTCTGCGCACGGGATCAGCTGGCCCAGGGAACCACCACCGTGGTGGACAGTTCTCGAACGGGCCTTTCGGCCACCGTGCTCAAGAACGAAGCGATCCGGACCTTCACCATTAAAGAGATTGCCAATGAAGGTCAGCAGATGAGGGGGTTCAAGTGGGTCAGAGAACAGATCGATAAAGACCAATCAAGCTGCGGTATCGGACCTCATGCCCTTTTCTCCCTCTCACCCGTTCATCAGCGCAAAATCATAGAATTCACCTATGAAAATCACTGTGTCTGGGCCACTCATATTGCCGAAAGCGCCGAAGAGCTTCAGGCATTTTCAGAGCAGAGCGGTGATCTGTATTTCCACCTTACTCGAAAAAAAGCATGGCCTTACGGAGAAACGAAGCTTGGCCCCATGCATTACGCAATCACGGAAAACCTGATACCCGCAAACGGTATTCTGTTTCACTGCAACTATGTGAACGGCCATGAACTAACCCTGCTTGCAGCGAAAAGAGTATCGATAGTTCTCTGTTCCAGGTACGGCAGAATGCTCGGTCACAAAAGTTTTCCGGTGGACGTGGCCCGCAACCGGGGGGTTCAGCTCTGCCTGGGTACGGAGGGTTCCATGCCGGCCGGGGAAATGAGTCTGTTTGATGAGCTTTTTGATCTGAAAATGGCCTATCCGCATATCAGCGCATCGGAAATGATCCGCTGGGTAACGAAAAATCCTGCGGCTGCACTCAAGTTGAGTGATCAACTGGGAAGCATAAGTCCGGGAAAACACGCCGATCTGATCGGCGTGCGTTTTCCCTACAATCCGGGAGAGAATATTCTGGAGTCGATGTTTGAAACCGACCCGGAGATTGCATTTGTTCTTATCGGGGGAGAGGAGATAATAACCGACTGCTGAATCAGTCGATTATGGTGGCTGCAAGACTGTCGACGACCCGCTCCACAGTGGAGGTGGGAGACAGATTCCTCCTTTTGAGAATCCGGTGGCAGCGCTGTCTGAATCTGGGATTGCGCAGCTTGGAAACGTGCCCTTTCACGATAGCGGCTTCCTCGGAGAGAGAATTCATTTTCAGCGCTTCCAGAGCCTGTTCCAGATTATCGGCTACCGAGTCCAATTCAGAGTCCAGTCCCTCATATGAGACCGGTTCAGTAAGATATTTTGTAAGATACTGATTATTCATTGTTTATTAAGAAAACCTTTCCTGATGCAGAAAGTGGAACAGAAGATGCTTGTTTTGAAAGCTGCTTCGTACTCTCCTTATATCAGTGTACGTTTTGGAGAGTTAAATATTTACCCCGTCTTGAAGCGGCATCATCTTTGTGACAATCGTTTAGAGTATATCAACGGAAAGGAGTGGACATGGGCAGAAAAGGAACTGATCAGTCGTTGGTGGGACATTCATTCAGTTACGCAGATCTCGTGAACTATCAGGATGGAGCGGTGGTGAGCAGAACGGTGATCGATTATGATGCGGGTACTGTCACGGTTTTTGCTTTCGATGAACACCAGAGTCTCTCCGAACACACAGCCCCCTTCGATGCGCTTGTGGAAGTGATTGACGGTGAAGCGAATATAACAATAAAAGGGGCAGAGCATGTGGTGAAGACGGGAGAGCAGATTATCATGCCGGCTTCGGTGCCTCATGCGGTTTTCGCACCCAAGCGGTTTAAAATGGTGCTGGTGATGATCAGAGCCGCCACAAAGGAATAGCTGCGGGTGTCCGGTGTCCTTCATGAACCGGAGGGCATTCTCTTATTCAGTGCCAAGTTTTGATGAAAGGACCAGTCTGTGAGGCCCAGAACACTAAAGGAAAACGTTTACTGGATGGGGGCGGTTGAGTGGGACAAAAGGACCTCCGACACTCTTTCCCCCATTAAAGAGGGCTCCAGCAGCAACTGTTACTTTATTCGGGGGACGGAGAAAAATGTGCTTCTGGACACCGCCGCCCCCGTTCATGCACCGGCACTCCTGGAGCAGCTTGAGGGGGTGGAGACGGTCGATTATGTGATCTCCCAGCACTCCCAGCAGGATCACTCCGGTCTCATTCCCGACATTCTCAACCGATACGGAAACTGCCAGGTAATCTGTTCCAAACAGTCCAAACCGATTCTCATGAGCCATCTGGGAATTCCGGAGTCACGTCTGAGAACGATAGAGGATTCAGAGCAGCTTTATCTGGGGGGAAAGACCATCCGGATCATGGAAACGCCCTGGCTTCCCTGGCCGGACACTTTGTGCAGCCACCTGCTGGAGGACAGGATCCTCTTCACATGCAACCTTTTCAGCGCCTACCTGGCCACCAGCGACCTTTACGCCTATGATCGTGTATGCGTCTATCCGGCAGCAAAACGTTTCTATGCCGAGATGCTCATGCCGTTCAGACCCATGGTGAAACGCAACCTGCTGAAGCTTGAGTATCTGGAGCCGTTCATGGTTTCACCGGGGCACGGCCCCATACACTACGATCCGCCCTTTATCATGAATGCCTATAAAAAATGGATAAAAGATGTGCCGGAAAATTCAGTTATCATTCCTTACGTATCCATTCACGGAAGCACACAGAAGATGGTGGATCATCTGGTGAAGGAGCTTGCAAACTACAGTATTTCCGTGCGCCCCATGGACATGACTGTTACGGATCAGTCCGCACTGGCCAGCGCACTGGTGGATGCGGCAACGGTGATAATCGGCTCCCCGACTGTTCATCTCGGACTGCATCCGCTGCTGGTGCAAGCGGCGTACCTGCTGAATTCCCTCCGCCCCAAAACACTGCACATTTCTGCAGTAGGCTCATACGGCTGGAACAGCAGAATGCCGGATCTAATGAAAAACCTCATTCCCGATCTTCAGGCTCAGTTTCTCGAACCGGTGTTGTGCAGAGGCACACCCGGGAAAAAAGATCTGACCGCCCTTGACCGTCTGGCCGAGGAGATCGCGGAGGTTCACGTGGAGGCTAATCTGATTTGAGAAGAGAAAAGCCGGACCGGAATCCGGCTTCACGAAATGAGAGCGGATCATGTACCGCCCTTCATTGCGCCTCCCCCGCCCTGAGTAGGAGGTGTTCCGCCTCCTGCGGCTGTTCCCGCCCGGACAGCCCACCAGATGACAAGTGCCACCACTGCCAGAAGCAGAACCGTCCAGAGCCACCACCCCGCCCCGTAGCCGGCCGCGCCATTGGCCCCGCCGTTCACAGTATCCTGAAACACCGTATCCGTGTCGGCCTGGGCCAGAACAGAAACAGGCAGAACCGTCAGTATGAATACCAGCCAGTAATATGCATTCTTCATATTACCCCTCCTGTCTGAAAAAAGAGTTCCCTTCCGGAAAGAACGCAATAAACGTGCCCGGCCAGCAGAATGCCCGGAGGCGATCAGATGAAAAACATACCTCACATCCGGGGTATCTCATCTCCCAAAAGCTCCATCGCTTTTTGAAAATCACAAGGATATGGCGCTTCAATGCAGACTTCTTTGTCTGTAAGAGGATGACTGAACTTGAGCGAACGGGCATGCAAAGCCTGACGGGAAAAGCTTTTGAAAAGAGAATAGGCATACGGCCTCTCCAAAGGCGGAAGCCTCTGTACCCGCTGCTTGCCTCCACCATAAAGAGAGTCCTGTACTATGGGAAATCCCTTTGCACTGCAGTGCACCCGGATCTGGTGTGTTCTACCGGTGTGAAGAATGAATTTCACCAGGGAGATGCCGCAGTTGTGAAATAGCAGTTCATATTCTGTCCGGGCTGCCTTTCCTTCCCTGTTGACCGCTCTTCTGAGAGGGTCTCTGCGGCTTCTTGAAATCGGCATATCGATTATTTCATGATCGGCTGGCCGGGATCCGACACATACCCCTATGTACGTTTTGTGTATTCTGCGGGATGAAAACAGCTTAGCCAGAGCAGTATGAGCAGTATTGGTCTTGGCCACCAGAAGCGCTCCGGAGGTATCCTTGTCCAGCCGATGCACGATCCCGGGACGGTCTTCGGAGAAGCCGTTTGAAACGGAGCCGAACCTGTGCAGCAGAGCATTCACCACAGTTCCATCCAGATTACCGTTACCGGGATGCACCACCAGCCCTGAAGGTTTGTTGATCGCAGCAAAATGCTCATCCTCGAAAAGAATATCCAGAGGAATATCCTGCGGCTCGGGCCGTTTCCCTGGGACAGGCGCAACACCATCATCCACAACGACCTGATCTCCGCAATTCAGCTTGGTATTTTTTACCGCCACACGGCCATTTACCCTCACCCCTTCAGAAGCAATAATCTTCTGTATGAATGAACGGGATTCGCCCTCCCTGAAGCCGCTCAGAAATTGATCAAGACGGCACCCTTCAAACTCCTGCGAAACCTTGTAATCAGAAATTTCAGACATAAAGCAGACAACTCAATGAAAAAGGCTGCTAAAAGCAGCCTGTATTTTTAATATGATAATGAACTCGTTATTCAGCCGAAGCTTCGTTTCCAGCAGCGTTTTTTTCCTTCAGCGGACTCTCTTTATAGTTGCCCTCACGGACAAAATGAATCAGCATCAAAATCACTCCCACCGTAACAAACACATCAGCCACATTGAAGATAAACCAGTAAGTATCCGGGGGAATACCTATTCTGATAAAATCCACTACCCCTTTATCAGCATAAAATATCCTGTCGTACATATTTCCGAAAGCACCCGGAAGCACCAGTGCAAGTCCCCAATGCATCAGTATCTCGTTTTTCTTGAGTGCTCTGTAATACAGAACCAGAAACACAATGGCGAAAACGGTAAACACCGTGAAGAATATATTTACCGGAAAAGAAGGGATCAGTTCTCGGGGGTTGATACCGAAAATAGCACCTTTATTGTAAACCAGCAGAAGCTGGAAGTAATCTCCGAGTACCGATACGGGATACCCATGAGGCAGCTTTGAATCAGCCAGAAATTTAGTATACCAGTCGAGTAAAAAGCCGGCTACAGTCAAAACCAACAGCAAAAGCCATTTGTGTTTTATCACCCTCTTCAAAAATATTCCTCCTTCTCTATCGGATATTCTTTTTTGCGCCGGCTTTGGAACCGGTAGTATATTGAGCTGCAAAAATATACATTCAGACAATTTTCAGTATACAAACAGATTACCAATGCTTGAAAAGCTTTCACCTTTTGTGAGAATAGTTCGTTTTACCAACGTGCTTATGACCGGCTTTGCGGTTTTTTTGGGCATTTGGCTTGCCGGAACCCTTCAAACCGCCCTTCCGACAGTGCTTCTTATGGTAGCCGGCATGAGTGCCACCGGCTACGGCAATGTGATAAACGACATTCTGGATATCGAAACAGACCGCATAAGCCATCCGGAAAGGCCCCTGGCAAAAGGGTCCATGAAAACCAGAACAGCACTGTTTTTTGCAATTCTACTGACAGCAGCAGCCCTGCTCAGCTCCTACCTGGTCTCCCTTTTTCACTGGAAAGCGACATTTTTTCCGCTGGTGATCCTCTCCGCATACTCCCTTTATTTCAAACGCACACCTGTAATTGGCAATCTGTTGGTCGCATCCCTGGTGGCATACGCCCTTCTTTTCGGTGTACTTCCCGCCCCGGAATACAAAATACTTCTCATACCCGCACTGCTTGCATTTCTGCTTAATTTCTGCAGAGAAATAGTAAAAGATGTGCAGGATGAGGCAGGCGACAGCAACCTGGGCTATAAAACCACCGCAGTGATCAACCCGTTTCTGCTCAGAGGATTACTACTGTTCAGTGCAGTGGTCTATCTCTCACTGGTTTTTCTTCCCTCGCTGTACCAGAACCATTTCGGCACGGTATACACTGCAGTGTGCCTCGTTCTGGTGCTCCCGCTTCATTTCTACTGGACGATTCTGGTGCTGAAACCGGATTTCAGAATACGGGCATCCCGCATTGCATCAGTTCTGAAATTCGAAATGCTTGCCGGGCTTTTAGCACTTACACTGGATAAAATAGTAGGAATTCAGTAGCTTAAATGAAATGGTGTCGGGGGTGACTGCGTTTATCCCCACACCAGTCCGGGGATACTGGAACAACCTCACACCTCGAATGTATTTTTCCCTAAAAAGGACCTACGCATGTACCCTAAATACTCTCCCCTCTCCACACTGTTTTCCCTGTTCCTTCTCTTCACCGCATGCGCCGGGACAACGGAGAAACCCATTCCCTCAGAACACACGACCTCCTCCCAGAAGCAAATCAGCACAAAGGGCGCCGAATACAGAGCCCAGTGGAGAGATGACTACAACTACAACACACCTGTTCTCATCGATTCCTTCCGCAAATGGCAGGATTTTCTAGCTGCTCACCCGGGCAATTTCACCAGGCCCGATTCCGCAACGGAACACTACAGCCGCAGCTTCTTTCAGGACAGTGTGGTCTATGCATACCTGAAAAGCGAATCAAGCGGAGCCAACCAGCTCAGAATTGAAAAGGTCAGACTGGAGGGTGATACCCTCAAACTTTATATGGAAAACATCATTCCTCAGATGGGGACAATGGATATGGCCACCCGAGTCTGTTTTTTCGGCATCAGCAGAGATGTTATGGATAAAGCTGAAGAGGTGGAAGCGGTTATAATCAGGAAAGAAGGGTAAAGACCTCTGTCCTTACCCCTCATCCACTCATACAGCATGTCGAAATATGAGCTCCTCGCTCAGGCGTGAGCGGAAAAACCTTTATTAGTCAAAGACCCTTTCTCCAGATCAGGCTTCCTCGATTTCCCGGATATCCTCACTTGTCAGTTCGATATCGGCCGCCCCCATGATAGAGTCCACCTGATCGGGCCTGCGCATGCCCACAATAGCCGCTGTCACAGCAGGATTCTTCAAAGTCCAGGCTACAGCAATTTCAGCTGAAGAGACGCCCTTACTTTGAGCTACCCTGCCGACCGCTTCCACGATTTTCATGTTGCGGCTGAATTTGGGCTCATTGAAGTTCACATCATGCTTTCTCCAATCATCCTCCGGGAGGGACTGAACTCTCTCCCGAGTCATTTTCCCCGTAAGCAGACCTGCATTCATAGGAGAATAAACAATGGTTCCGATATCGTTCTCCGCACAATATGGCAGAATAGCTTTCTCGACCATTCTGTTAATTATGTTGTAGGGAGGCTGAAGAGAGGTGATGGGAGCGATGCGTCTCAACCGTTCCATCTGGGCAACATTGTGATTTGACACTCCTATCCAGCGGACCTTTCCCTCCTTCTTGAGCTTGGCCATTTCACTCCAGGCCTCTTCAATGTCTCCGGCAGGGTTTGGCCAGTGTATCTGGTAAAGGTCAATCACCTCCACATCAAGACGCCTCAAACTGTTTTCAGCCTCCTCCCGCACGCTTTTGGCTTTGAGTATGGGAAAGCCTTCCCTTTTGGGATTATCCTCCGTTTTCCAGCGCAGGCCGCATTTGGTGAAAACATAGGGCTTCACGGAAAGCTCCTTCAATGCCTTTCCGACCACTTTTTCACTGTGACCCAGACCGTAGATCGCCGCCGTGTCAATCCAGTTCACTCCCCGCTCGACCGCTCTGTGAATCGTGGCCAGAGAATCCTTATCCTCCTGATGACCCCAGCCGTAACGCCAGCTTCCGCCTATGGCCCATGTCCCCAGGCCGATTCTGGAAATATCCATGTCACTGTTACCGAGTCTGCGCTTCTCCATCGAACTCTCCTTTCACCATTTTTGATTCACATTTCATTTGAATTAACTGTAAAGTAGTTGCTGCATATCTTCATTGCAATCATGAAAAAAGCGGTCCCGGACAAAACCGGAACCGCCGTATGCAAATAAAACTGATATCCTTGGATTGTTTTACTGCTCTGAAGTCTTCTCTGAAGAAGCTTCACCTTCTTCTTTAGAGCCTTCTGTATCAGCGCCACTCTCTTCGGCCTTTTCTTCACTACCTTTCTCTTCGGCACCCTTTTGCTCGGCAGCTTCCTGCTCCTCGGCGGGTTTCTTGGCGGCTTTGCTTTCCTCTTTCACAGGGAATGCCGCTTTGTGCTCGTTCCAGAGTGATTCATCCTTGTCCTTGAAGTATTCACTTATGCTCAGGACAATTTTGCGTCCCTCCAGATCAAATTCGATCACTGTTGCAGGAATCTTGTCGCCCACATTATAGATGCGGGAAGGATGATTCACCTCTTCTCCAAGCTGGTTGAGAGGAATGAAGCCCTCCACATCGGGAGTGATATTGACCACCATACCGCGATCGAGAATGCGTGCAATTTCACACTCAGTGAATTCTGTTCCCACGGTGTACTCTTTGGCAAGCTCTTCCCAGGGATCTTCCGAAAGCTGCTTTATACCGAGTGAAATACGGCGTTTATCCTGATCTATGTCAAGCACTTTCACTTCCACGGTATCACTTTTTTTGAGAAGCTCGCCGGGATGGTTGATCTTCTTTGTCCAAGACATGTCTGAAATGTGAATAAGTCCGTCAACCCCCTCCTTGAGCTCCACGAAGGCACCGAAAGCGGCAATATTGCGTACTTTACCGGTAACAACTGTACCCACGGGGAATTCAGACGGCACGTTTTCCCACGGATCGGGCTCAAGCTGCTTGAATCCAAGAGAAATCTTCTGACTTTCCTTGTCTATCTTCAAAACCACCGCTTCCACGATGTCGCCGATTCCCACGATCTTGGAAGGATGTTTGATGTGCTGTGTCCAGGACATCTCCGAGATATGAATGAGTCCCTCAATCCCCTTTTCAAGCTCCATGAATGCACCGTAATCGGTGATGGAAACGATCTTTCCACGCACCTTGGAACCCTCGGGATACTTTTCCTCGATTCCCTTCCAGGGATGCTCCGTAAGCTGCTTGAGACCAAGAGAGATACGTTCTTTGTTTTCGTTGAAATCGAGCACCTTGACCTTGAGCTTGTCGCCCAGTGCCACGATTTCCGAGGGGTGATTCACACGGCCCCAGGACATATCGGTGATGTGAAGGAGTCCGTCCACACCGCCCAGATCGATAAATGCTCCGAAATCGGTGATATTCTTGACTGTACCTTCCCGTATTTGTCCCTTTTCCAGTTCGGCGAGAATCTTTTCGCGCATTGCCGAACGGTTCTCTTCCAGAATAACTCTGCGGGAAACAACTATATTGCGGCGGGCCTTGTTCACCTTGATTACACGGAACTGGAATGTCTCGCCTATGATGGCATCCATGTCGGGAATCTGGCGAAGGTCGATCTGGGAGCCGGGCAGAAACGCATCCACCCCGAAAAGATCCACAACCACACCACCTTTGATACGGCGGACAAGACGCCCCTCGACTGTCTTCTGGTTTTCGTAGGCTTCGTAGATGCTGTCCCAGACTTTGAGAAAATCAGCACGGGATTTGGAGAGAATGATCTGTCCCTCGCTGTCCTCGACCTGTTCCAGAAAGACATCTATCTCGTCACCGGGTTTGAAATCCTGGACGTTTTTGAATTCGGAGATAGGAATGATGCCTTCAGACTTGAAGTTGACGTCAACAATGACTTCTTTGTCGGTGATGCGCAGTATTTTTCCGCTCACCACCTGTCCCTCTTCGATACCCTCGAGGGATTTGTCGTATGCCTTCAGGATCTCCTCGACCTGACCCTGTGTGTAAAAACTCTCCTCGAATTCGGAGAGATCGACTGTGTTGCCTGAGGCATCAACCCCGGTGCGGGGTTTCATTTCAGAATCCGCCATATTGGTTCTGACTCCTGTAATGTTTGGGTTAAGGTTAATAAGTACTGTTACCTGGCCGCGCACCGTTCTCATCGAGAAACGGAGAGGCTTTATCAATAACGAAAGTGATCTGCTCTTCCAATGTCATTCCGGTGGTGTCCATCTCCACTGCATCGTCAGCTTTTAAAAGAGGACTGTTCTCTCTGGTGGAATCCTTGCGGTCACGGATAATTATCTCCTCCACCAGATTCTTTAATGATTTCTCTATCCCCAATCTGCTGAAATCCTTCTGGCGCCTGCGGGCTCTTTCCTCCGCTGAAGCAACCATGAAAATTTTCAGCTCGGCCCGGGGAAACACCACTGTTCCGATATCTCTTCCTTCGCAGACAACCGACCGGCCTGAAGCTATGAGCCGCTGCTGATCAACAAGCGATTTGCGTACCACATTCCGTGCACAGTAATCGGATACGTGTGCGGTCACCTCATCACCCCGGATCTCTTCACTCACATCCTCCCCATCCATTATAATACGGGTATCGGGAGCAGTCCCCTCAAAAGAGATGACCGTTTCCTGCATGATACGCTCCAGTGCGTGATCATCCGTTGAAGGGATTTCCCTACGAAGAGCTTTGAGTGTGACAGCCCTGTACATAGCTCCCGTGTCCAGATAAGTGATTTTCAATCTGGCCGCCACTTCTCTGGCAGTGGAACTTTTTCCCGATCCGGCGGGACCGTCTATAGCTATGATCATACAGACCTGTGAAATTGAAATAAAAATCCGATGATAAACACCCAAATATAGATAACCGCCACATATGAGTCAATGAACAGCAAAAAAACCACTGCTTTACCATCATCGATGCTGTTTCACCCGCCTCAAAATGAAACACTTTTCTGTTTCACATTGGGACACACCCCATGCTTATTCTTCACAAAAACAACCCCGGAGCCGTTTTCGACTTTGGCACGTCAATTGCAGAACGGGAGGGCATCAAAATCGTTTCGCAGCATTCCATTAACACATTCAGGAGGTCAAGCAAATGAACGTCAAACCCATGGAAGACCGCGTCATCCTCAAACCCGTGGAAGCCCAGGAGAAAACCGCCGGCGGGATTATCATTCCCGAAAACGCCAAAGAAAAACCTCAAAAGGCTGAAGTGGTTGCAGTCGGTCCCGGTAAAGTAAACGATAAGGGCCAGAAAATGGAAATGTCGCTCAAGAAAGGTGACAAAGTTCTTTATGGAAAATACTCCGGTACGGAAGTGAGCATTGATGGTGAAGACTATCTCATCGTTTGCGAGAGTGATGTACTTGCGGTAATCTGAGGATCATACTTCGACTCTCCCGACGAGTCGGGACTCAGTATGAACGGAATCATCAATCGAAGACAGCACCCCGACTGTTAGGAAGGGGTTTCGAAAACGTGAAACATACACCAATATCAACCAATGCACAAGGAGATACAAACAATGGCTGCAAAAATGCTGGCTTTCGAAATTTCCGCCAGAGACAAACTGCTCAAAGGAGTGGATACTCTTGCCGACGCGGTGAAAGTCACACTGGGTCCCCGCGGTCGCAATGTGGTGATTGAAAAGAGCTGGGGCTCCCCAACGGTAACCAAGGATGGTGTAACCGTTGCCAAGGAAGTCGAACTCAGGGACAAGTTCGAGAACATGGGTGCCAAAATGGTCAAGGAAGTGGCATCCAAGACCTCTGATGACGCCGGGGACGGTACCACTACCGCAACAGTTCTTGCCCAGGTGATTGCCCATCTGGGAATCAAAAACGTGACAGCCGGTGCGGACCCCATGGCTGTCAAGCGCGGAGTGGACAGAGCTGTGAAGGAAGTTGTGGATCAGCTCAAAAAAGATGCACGTCCTGTGGAGGGTAAAAAGGGAATCGCCCAGGTCGGTGCCATATCCGCAAACAACGATGCTACAATAGGAAACCTCCTCTCGGATGCTATGGAGAAAGTTGGCAAGGACGGGGTTATAACTGTCGAAGAAGCCAAAAGCATGGAAACCAGCCTCGAAGTGGTTGAGGGTATGCAGTTTGATCGCGGATACCTATCGCCCTATTTTGTCACAGATCCAGAAACTATGGAATGCGTGCTTGACGACCCCGTGATACTCATGTATGACAAAAAAATCAGTGCCATGAAGGATCTTCTCCCACTGCTGGAGAAAGTGGCGCAGATGGGCAAGAGCCTGCTTATCATCGCCGAGGATGTGGACGGTGAAGCTCTTGCGACTCTGGTTGTAAACAAGCTGCGCGGAACGCTCAAGATCGCCGCGGTCAAGGCTCCCGGTTTCGGCGATCGCAGAAAGGCAATGCTCGAGGATATCGCAACCCTTACAGGCGGTATTCTGATTTCCGAAGAAGTCGGTTTCAAACTGGAGAACACCACCGTTGACTCTCTGGGCAATGCCAAAAGGGTGGTGATTGAAAAGGAAAACACAACTATAATAGAAGGTGCGGGGAAATCCGAGGATATAAAAGGACGTGTAAACCAGATCCGCAAACAAATTGAGGAAACCACTTCCGATTACGACCGCGAAAAACTCCAGGAGCGTCTTGCAAAACTCGCCGGCGGTGTGGCGGTTCTGAATATCGGTGCCGCAACAGAAACGGAGATGAAGGAAAAGAAGGCTCGTGTAGAGGATGCGCTGCATGCCACACGGGCGGCTGTCGAGGAGGGTGTAATTCCCGGCGGCGGTGTTGCTCTTGTCCGTGCTGCCGCTGTACTTGACGGTCTTAAGCTCGAAGGCGACGAGAAGATCGGTGCGGATATCATCCGCCGTGCCTGCGAGGAACCCCTGCGTATGATCACCACAAATGCCGGCAAAGAGGCCTCTGTGGTATGCAACGAAGTCAAGAATGGAAAAGGCGCTTACGGCTACAACGCCTACAGTGACACCTACGAGGATCTTCTCAAAGCCGGAGTCATAGACCCCACCAAGGTCACCCGCTCGGCTCTGGAGAATGCCTCTTCAATTGCTAGCCTTATCCTTACAACCGAGTGTATCATTTCCGACCAGCCTGAAAATAAGGAAAAAGGCGAAGGTGGTGCACCGGGTGGAGGAATGGGTGCATATTAGAAATCAACAAACAAGTGCGGTACTGTCAGGGGCGGGACTTCGGTTCCGTCCTTTTTACTAATTCCTTCGATAAAAATGAATTTGGGAAGAAAACTCAATCCTACTGCAATGATACAACTGAAAGGGAGCCTGACTATGCCTTGGTACACCAGCCTTGTGAGGTATCATTCCTTTTCAAAACATCTTTCCGCCAACATTTCAATTTCTTACGTTCTGCGAAAACGGCTTACTCATTAAGTTCAGTTTCACACTCCCTCAAGCTCCTCCCACCGGCTGTAGGCATCCATGAGTTCGCTGTCAATCCTCTGAAGCCTCGCCTGGGCCTCTGAAGCAAAGCCCTGTTTTTTGAAGTTTTCAGGTTCGGCCATCTGAATGCCGAGGTCGTTGTATTCGGATTCAAGCCGTTCTATAAGCCCGGGCAAAGAGTCAAGTTCCTTTTTTTCCTTGTAGGTCAGTTTTCTGGGAGCATCCTTTGGCGCCCGAGGTTCTTTTTTCTTCTTCTGCACCGCCTTGGTCTTCGGGGTCTCTTTCTTCAAAGCGTTGCTCTGCCGTTCCCAGTCATCGTAGCCGCCCACATACTCCTTTAGCACACCGTTGCCTTCGAAAGCAAACACCGAGGTCACGATGTTGTTGAGAAACTCCCGGTCATGACTCACCACCAGCACGGTTCCGGCAAAATCACTCAGCAACTCTTCCAAAAGCTCGAGGGTATCGGTGTCAAGATCGTTGGTGGGTTCATCAAGGACCAGCACATTTGCGGGTTTGGTGAACATGCGGGCGAGCATGAGACGGTTTCGCTCACCGCCCGAAAGCTGCTTGACCGGTGATTTGGCCCGCTCTGAAGTGAAAAGAAAATCCCGCAGGTAGGATACCACATGCTTGGGGGACCCGTTCACAAACACAGTATCTCCCCCGCTTGGAGCAACATTCTCCCACACACTTTTCTCGGGATCAAGCACAGCTCTGAACTGATCAAAATAAGCCACCTCCACATTGGTGCCGACCCGCACCTCCCCTGCCCGAGGTTTGAGTTTACCCAACAGAAGATCCAAAAAGGTGGTCTTACCGCAACCGTTGGGACCGATTATTCCCACCCGATCCCCACGCCTTACGGTGGTGGTGACATCCTTCACGATCGGCTTTCCATCATAACAGAATGAAAGCTCCTCAACTTCCAAAACTCTGTTGCCGGACCGCCCGGCCTGACTGATCTCCATGGAAACGGTCCCGCTCCTCTCTCGGCGCTTTTTGCGCTCCTCGCGCATCTTCTTGAGAGCCCGCACCCTACCCTCATTGCGGGTGCGACGGGCCTTGATCCCCTTGCGTATCCAGACTTCCTCCTGAGCCAGTTTCCTGTCGAACAGCTCCCATGACTTCTCCTGGGCATCCAGCACCGCCTGCTTTCTCTGCAGAAAAGTATCGTAATCGCAAGACCAGTCAACCAGTTTGCCCCGATCAAGCTCAATTATGCGGGTGGCTAAACGCCGGAGAAGTCTGCGGTCATGAGTCACAAAGAGGACAGTAAGCTTCGATCCCAGAATGAAGGATTCGAGCCAGTTTATGGAATCGATATCCATATGATTTGTAGGCTCATCAAGAAGCAGCAGATCCGGCTCACGGACGAGTGCACGGGCAAGAAGTACCCGTCGCTTCATTCCGCCGGAGAGAGTGGTGAACTGGGCATCGGGATCAAGCTGAATGAGACTGATCACTTTGTCCACTGTACTGCTTACTCGCCAGCCATCCTGTTCATCAAGACGTGTATGGGTTTCCTGAAGCACGGAAGATTCAGCATGAGAAACCGACATTTTATGAAGAGCAATCAGATCCTCCCCCACATCGCCTGCTCCTCGAGCAACGATTTCGTATACACTTCCCTCCATGCCCTTGGGCACATCCTGGGGAAGATACGCCACACGGGTTCCGGGCGAAGTGATGATCTCGCCACCATCCGGAGCAATATGCCCCGCTATGATTTTCATCAGGGTCGATTTTCCGGCGCCATTGCGGCCCAGAAAGGATATACGCTGCCCCTTGTGGATATCCAGCGTAACCTCATCGAGCACCGCCGGCCCGCCGAAAGCCATCTGTATTCTGCTTAAACTCAGTAATGACATAAGTAATGGAAAATAGTTTCTGAAAAGAAGAAATATTGAACTGATTATAACTGATTTCGACTAATATGGGAGGATATTTCTGTTTTATAAGTTGGTGATCCAGCCGACAAAAACGTAACTTCTATAATTGAAACACTTGAACCCTGATGCCATAATGTAGGGATACTCACAGCAAAGCTTTTACCCGGAAAAAGGCACGAATACAGATGAACTCAACAGCATATCCGGACCGCAGGAAGCTTGAAAAGCATTACGCCTCGATGCTTTCCTCATATACTCAGGTGCTGGAACTGCTTCAGCGCCGTCTCAGAACCGAACTGACCCAGGATGATGTCCATTTCACCCTGAAATACAGAGCCAAAACGTTTGAGAGCTACTACGGAAAACTTCTCAAGAGGATGTCCGAGGAGAAAATAAACGGTGAACAGCTTCCGATTCACGACATTCTGGGTATGAGAGTTGTATGCCCGTTTCTTGAGGATCTGGATCAGGTGGAGGCAATCCTCAGAAAGGCATTCAGGGTTCGTGAGGTGGAGCGCAAAGGAGCGGAGCACACCTTCAGAGAATTCGGATACCGCTCAACCCACCTTCTGCTTGAAATCCCTGCCGATTTGATCAAAAAGTATTCTAATCTGGACGTGAAGCTGTGTGAAGTGCAGGTCCGCACCTTTCTTCAGGATGCCTGGGCTGAAGTGGAACACGATCTGATCTACAAAAACAGAATCACTCCGCTTGATGAGCCTCTGCGTCGCAAACTTGCCGCACTCAATGCAAACCTTACTCTTTCGGATATCATCTTTCAGGAGATCAGAGAGTACCAGCGCCAGCTCCACTCCGAGCTCGAAAAGCGCAGACACTCCTTTGCCTGTCAGCTGGAGGAACAAAAACCGGGACTTTCTGCGATAAGCAGCAAAAATGTCACACGCTTTAAAAACAGAAAGCGCCCGATTATTTCATCGGCCAATATGGATGAACTGCTTCTGGAGGCTCTGTACGCCCACAATGAAAGGGATTTCACTTCCGCCATAAGCATCTACACACGAATTCTGGAACACGAAACCGCCCCATTCCTCAAAGCAATGGTACTGATTCATCGGGGGATGGCCTCTTTTTCGGAATCAAAGTACGACCATGCGCTCAACGATTTCCAGTTCGCCACTGAATGCGAACCCCAGAACAGCAGAGCCTTTTATCTATTGGGAATAGTAAACAGGGTCATGGACAACAATGCCGCAGCTGTCAAAGCGCTGCAGAAGAGTGTGGAAATTAACCCCTTCAGTTTCGATGCGCTTTTTGCTCTGGGCAGAACCTTTTTTGAAACTGGTGACTTTCCTGCCGCGCTTGAATACTGCGAAAAAGCGCTGTTATTGGAACCGGAATCGGCTCCGGGCAAGAAATTCAGAAGTCTGGTGATTTCGAGGATGAAGCTGTAAGGATGAAGTGCATTGCGGCTGAATAGCCGTCATTTTTTTAACGGATCACGGCAGACCTGTGTACCTCCGGGTAAAGTCTTGATTTACCACAAACTCACCTCCGGAATACCAGCTTTCTGACAGCCTTAGAAACATCCCCCACCCCCCGTGGTATGATAATTGCATTTCTCGAAATTTTCACGAAACAGACTCTGAACTCTGAACACTGAGCGATAAACATCATGAACGTTCTCCTCACCATAGTCTTCGGCCTCATTATACTCGGAATACTGGTCTTTGTACATGAACTGGGGCACTTCATCGCCGCAAAGGCAAACGGTATCAGAGTGCTCACCTTTTCTCTGGGCTTCGGCAACGCTCTGGTCAAAAAACAGTACGGCGAGACCGAATACCGCATAAGTTCGATACCGTTCGGGGGGTATGTGCGCATGGCCGGAGAGGATCCGGAAAAGCAGGAAAACCAGCCCGGCGACTACAATACCAAACCCATCTGGCAGCGGGCAATAGTGGCATTTGCAGGACCGTTTTCCAATGTGCTTTTCGCAGCTATTTTCCTCTGGATAGCCTATATGAACGGCGTAGAACGCCCTCAGTATCTTGAAGACACCACCGTGGGCGCGATCATGGAGAACTCCTCGGCTCGGGAAGCCGGTTTTCTGCCCGGTGACAGCATAATTGCGGTAAACGATCAGACCGTGGAGAGCTGGGAGGATATACAGGAACTTTTAATGCGGCGGGAAGAAAGCTACACATTCACTATCATCAGAAATTCCCAGCGTCAGCAGATCTCTTTTCAGATACAATATGATAACGGCGAAGTGATAGGCGGGCTGGTCCCCCCCATCCCCCCCGTGATAGGCCAGGTTGATTCAGGATCAGCGGCTGCACAGGCCGGTCTCAAGCAGGGTGACACGGTTCTTTTTCTTAACGGAGACAGTGTCTATTCAGCCGTTCAGCTCACTATGCGCATCAATCAATGGGAACAGGGCTCAGACCCCATCGATTTGAGGATAAAACGCGACGACCTCTTATTGAATATAAGCACTGCGCCCAATCT
The DNA here is from genome assembly GCA_046546375.1 of Chitinispirillaceae bacterium. Taxonomy (GTDB): domain Bacteria; phylum Fibrobacterota; class Chitinivibrionia; order Chitinivibrionales; family Chitinispirillaceae; genus JAEZKC01. The sequence continues at coordinate 68,746 of JBKGXV010000010.1, forward strand.
GAATGAACAAAGGAAACCGGTTCTGGGAGTGACGATAGCCTCCCCTCCCACTCAACGCATCACCTACGGTCCTGTAAAATCACTGCAGATGAGTCTGAACAGAACCTGGGAATTCACAACTCTTGTTTTCCGAGTGATAGGAATGCTTTTCACCGGAAGAGCATCAACTCAGGAACTGGCCGGACCGGTGGGGATAATCCAGATTTCAGGCCAGGTGGCGCAGCAGAGTTTCTCCGCTATTCTGATATTCATGGCACTTCTGGGAGTGAACCTTGCGCTTATAAATCTTTTACCGCTGGTTATCACTGACGGCGGCGTGCTTCTTTTCCTGCTTATAGAAGCTATACGGGGAAGACCGCTTTCGGTCCAGACCCAGAGTCTTATCAATAAAATTGCAATCGCCTTCTTTCTGGCGCTTTTTCTCTTTCTGACCTTCAATGATGTTCTGCGCATTTTCTGATGTACCTCCCCAGATCCGGAACGGTCTCCCTTTTCAATTTACATTTCACAAGAAAAAATTGACTGCGGATTCCATCTGAACCGAATACAATGTATTTACCTTTCAAACCGATTCGTAATATATTATATACTGAATCGGGACTACAACGGTATCAAAAAGGGCAGAATTAGTATGAAAAAGACATTCCTGACCGCACTCATTGCCATGCTGACCTTTTCCTGTGGTGATTCCACATCCCCTGAAGAAAAGGACAAAATTGAATACCGCTACAACAGCGGAGCTGTACCGCCACAATACAGCTTTGAATACTTTTACACCTTCTATTCTGATGGAACACTGAATTACAAAAAAACCGATTCTGAGGGGACCGTTTTGGAAGATGTCGACTATCAGTCAGGTGAGACCTTCTACAGTTCATTGGTTACATTCATAACACAGCATGATATTGAAGGGCTCAATTCTCAGTACCACAATCCTGAGATGGCTGGTCATGTTCTGCGGGGAATTACAATTGAAACGGAAAATATATCCAAAATGATCACTATCACCGGATACTGGGAAGAGGGCCTTCCCGATGCTTTGTGGCAACTGGAAGAGATGATAACCAACAGAATCGACGAAGTTGAATCCTGGCAATAGAATGACTACAAACTTTTGACGAATACAACATTCTCCTCAAAAACAGAAGAACACTTCATATCCGTAAACGGCATAAGCACCCGCTACCTTGCTGCGGGAAAAGGAGATCCGATACTTCTTATACACGGAGTCGGTGCCTTTGCTGAATTCTGGCATCCGGTTATGGACCATTTAAG
>JBKGXV010000011.1:0-62126 GCA_046546375.1 Chitinispirillaceae bacterium
ACTACGGAGGACCACGCTCACTTCTCCCGCTTAGCGGGATCAGTACAGGCAGGGTAAGCGGAGTGGGGAAAGCATTTGAAATGTAACCTCCAGCAATCAAAACTCTTCTACCCGAAACAACAGGGACCGAATTTCTCGTTCTGGACAAATATAATGCCGGGGGTACAAACCGTCCTGCGTTATCCGCCGGTTTTGGCCAGGGCGGACTGAAGGGTGAGGGCAGGCATGGCAATGCCGCCCTCAGACAAAAATGCGACGGCGGGTCCGCCCGACTAGCATTTTTGGCCGAGCCCTGAAGGAGGCCCGGTGCCCATGGCAGGCCCCGTAATCAATTACTAATTATGGGAAATTACGAATTACGAGAAGAAACCCAAACGGCATAAATCAAAAATCGAAAAAGGAAGCATCTCTTTCGACTCGAAGACCGCGCTCACTTCTCCCGCTTAGCGGGATCAGTACAGGCAGGGTGAACGGAGGAGGCTGCAACTGAAAAACGGAACCTTCTGCAATCCAAAATCATCAATCAAAAATCTGAAATCCAAATGGAAATATTTCTCAAACCAACTCGCAATTGAGAGTTGAGTCCCGCTTTTCAGATCTCAATCCGGTGCCGTTTGACATGGGTTATTATCAGGAAGTAATTTTTTAGCCTATTCCCGGGCGCACGTTTCTTGCCGTAGAGGTTGAAATTCCGCGTGGTATGAGTGATTTTTAATATATTGGGCTTAATGAAAGGAGCTGCATGGACATCCCCGTTTTAGAGATGATTACCAGATCGGGTTGGATGGGAAAGACGATCATCGGGCTGCTGATGATTTTCTCTCTTATCTCCTGGGCGATTGTGTTCAACAGAATTTTTGTTCTGAAAAGAATATCACAGGGCAACAAGCAGTTCCGCAGACGATACCTGGGAATGCAGCGGCTCTCCGAGATAGACAAGCTGAGCCACCGGGACCTGAACACCCCTGTAGCCCAGCTTGGAAGAACGGGGGCAATCGAATACCGCCGTATTCTGGAGGATGCCCAGTCGCACACTGGAGTCAGGGACTGGTCCTTTTTTCTGCAGAACCAGTTCACGATGGCCAAAGAACACGTTGAAAGCGCACTTACCGGTCTCATAGCTCCTCTTGACAAGGGCGTTTTCATGCTGGCCATGATAAGCAGTGTCGCACCCTTTCTGGGACTTCTGGGAACGGTGTGGGGGATTATGAACTCCTTTTATGAAATCGGTAACCAGGGATCCGCAAGTCTGCCCGTGGTCGCTCCGGGTATCGCAGAAGCCCTTATCACCACCATTGTCGGTCTCGCGGTCGCCATACCCTCGCTTTTCTTCTATAATTACTGCAACCACATGGCGGAAGGCATCGAGGATGACATGGAGGAGTTCAAAGAGGTTCTGATGGTGCGGCTTAAAAGAGAAATCTTCAGTCTGCTTTACACGGATGCACCGGCTCAACCCGCTGCTCCGCCCCATAACAATTTCAGACCCCCTACAATGAACCGCTAAGTCATCTGAAACGGAGCGTACATGAGAAAAAGAAAGGATCGTCAGCGGCGCGTTATAAGTGAGCTCAATCTCACCAACCTTATTGATGTCGTCTTTGCCCTTCTGATCATCTTCATGATCACGGCACCCATGATGACTCAGGGGGTGCAGGTCGATCTCCCTCAGACCGAGTCGCAGAACGTCGAATCCAACGAATCAATACAGGTGAGTATCACCGACCGTAACGAAATCTACGTCGATCAGGAGAAGGTTTCGCTGGTTGAGTTCAGGAAGAGCTTCAGGCAGGTGTTTGCCGGTAGAAGTGATGTGCCTGTGTTTGTGAACGCCGATAAAAAGGTGCCTTACGGATTGGTGGTCAGAGTGATTTCTGAAATCCAGAACGCCGGAGTGGTGAAGCTTGGATTTCTCACAACTTCTCTTGAAGATGTGGGCGGGTATTGATGACGGGAATGGCAGCGCCCGAGTTCGATAGAGATTGCGACAGAAATCCGGCCTTTTACAAGGTACTGATTATCTCCGTCGCATTTCATGTCCTGGTGCTTGTGGGAATACCGCTCATGGCCAAGCTTTTCAGAACAGAAAAAGAATTCGATCGTCCCAAGACTTTCCAGCTTGTTCAGGCTCCTGTCCCTCCTCCGCCCAAACGCAGAGTGCCGGTGGAGAAACCCGAGCCCAAGCCCGAGCCGGAACCGGAAGTCAAGCCCGAGCCGGAACCCGAGCCCGAACCGGAACCCGAACCCGAACCGGAACCTAAGCCCACACCTGAAAAACCGGTGGAATCGGAGCCTGTCGAGGAGCCGACGCCCGCTCCCGAAGAGGAGGTGTCCAAGCCCGTGGAGGAGAATCTTGACGAGCTTGAGGACCTTTTCAGTGAAATGCCCGCTCCCGCAAAGGTGAATGCTCCCAGTGATTTCAAGTATCACTGGTATATCAATGGTGTGAAAAGTAAGATCGAGAAGCACTGGACACCGCCCACCGAAGATAAGACAGTGTCAGTGGTGGTCAGGTTCATCATTAAAGTAAACGGAACCATTACCGGACTGAAAATAACCGAGTCAAGCGGATCGTCAACATTGGACAACTTGGCAAAGCGTGCAGTCACCCTGGCTGCACCTTTCGGAAAACTGCCTCCCGGCTTTTCGGGAGATGAACTGGATATCACCTGTACACTTCGACCAACCAGGAATTAGTTATGAAAAAAATTGGCAGTCTCATTTTCTGTTTTCTCTTTCCTGCTCTATGTCTTGCTGCTGAAAGTTTCGACCTTGAGGTTTACGCCAGCCGCTTCGATTCCATTCCCATAGGAGTGGTGGATTTCGTCTCCACCAATGATCAGAGCATGGATAAAAACGAACCCTGGGAGATCATCGCCAACGATTTCGACTTCAGCGGCAGGTTCCGGGTGGTGACAAGCGCAGCTTATGACAGTGTGCTTTTTGATACAAACAGCGTGGGTATCTACATCGACGGTGACTACACCATCGAGGGGGACCAGATCATAATCAACTGCTATATGAGAGATGTGGCGACTCAGAGTCTTATTATCGGTAAAAAGTACAAGGGTGATCTGAAATTCGTGCGCGGGATGGCTCACCGATATGCCAATGAAGTGGTGGAGATGCTTTTTGGCGACAGAGGGATTTTCGAGACCAGATTCACATTTCTGCGTGTCGAGGGCTCAAATAAAAATGTCGCGCTTATGGATTTTGACGGCCACAACCAGGTAAAGCTCACAAATGGCAACGTGCTTAACGTGTTTCCTGCATTTGCGGATAAAAGCACGATTCTGTGGAGCTCGTACAAGAGAGGGAAACCCGATATCTACAAAGGGTCCGTAAAAGATGGTTCCAGTAAGGTATTTCTTTACGGCCGTGCTCTGCAGGTGTCTCCGGACGTATCACCGATTGACGGTACCATTGCCTATGGGTGTTCCAAAATGGGTAGCTTGGATATCTATACCTGTGCCCCCGATGGCACGGGTGTGAAGCGGCTCACGTTTCATTACGGCATAGAAACCTCACCGTCCTGGTCGCCCAACGGATACCAGATCGCATACACTTCCGACAGATCAGGCTCGCCTCAGATTTACGTGATGGATGCTGACGGGGCCAATCAGCAAAGAGTTACTTTTGAGAGCAAATACTGCGATTCACCCGCCTGGTCACCCAAGGGAGACAAAATCGCATATGCTGCTATGCGGGATGGCTATAAATTCGATATCTGGACTGTAACCCCCGACGGGGAGGAGGCGTTTCAGGTAACAGACATTTCCGGCAAATGCGAATATCCCACCTGGTCACCGGATGGATCACTTATCGCCTTCACCAGAACCATCGGCGGCAGAAGTGATCTTTACGTCGTGAAACCGGATGGAAGCCATCTCAAAAGAGTAACCACCACAGGTGATGTGGCAATGCCTGATTGGTCAGGATTCTAAAAAGGAGAGTATCATGTCACGTCTACTACTGGCAGCCGTCGCTGTTATCAGTTCTCTTCTGCTTCTCTCCACGGGCTGCAGAAAGCAGAAATCGGTTCTGAAAGATGCAACTGAAAAAACTCCGGTCGAGGAGGCAGACACCAACTTTCAGGAGGTGTTTGATTTCAGTGATGTGGATACCTCGAGTGAGGCAGTGTTCACGAGTGCTCAGCTTTCAGAGGAACTTACCGAAAGAGCGCGTGAGGCACTCAAACCAGTGTATTTTGAATACAACAGTTACGATCTGAGCTCTCAATCTATGGAGCGGCTTACGAAAATAGCCAAGTTCCTTAAAGAGAACGGGGGTATGCGGATTCTGATCGAAGGCCATTGCGATGTGAGAGGTTCATCCCAGTACAATATAGGGCTGGGGGAGAACAGAGCCAAAACGGTCAAGGAGTATCTGATCAATTACGGTGTGGATAAAATACGAATGGAGACTACCTCTTTTGGAAAAGAAAAACCTGTCGAGTCTAATTGCTCAACTGAGGAGTGTCATTCCAAAAACAGACGGTCTGAATTCAGACCTCTCGCACGATAAGGAGTAAAAGGAGTTTATCATGAGGAAAATTGTTTTTGCCGTGTTTGCAGTTTCTCTGCTGGTGAGTTTTTCCGGCTGTTCTCATATGACAGTTCTGCGCACCAGAGAATTGAGAGCCGTGCAGTCAAAAGTGGATACTTTGAATACTGAAATGACCGCTCTGCAGAAAAAACTGCTGGAAGAGCAGAATACAAACAGTGAAATACTCCGTCTGCTTCGTGCAGATCAGCAGGTGCGTTTCAATCAGCTCGAACGCAAGGTGGTAGCCATCGAAAACAACTTGTCTGAAAGCCAGTCCAGACTATCCCTTATAGACAAGAAAACTACCGAATTCACCAAACGTCTCGAGCGGAAACTTGCCGATGAAGAAGCTGCAAAAGAACAGAAAAAGCTTGAGATCAAGAAGCTTTTCGAAATCGCCATGAGTGATTTCAATGCGGGGCGGTACGATATGGCCATAAACGGGTTTCAGGATATTGTGAATCAGTACCCCGAATCTCCTCAAGCACCGGAATCCGAATACTGGATCGCGGAGTCCCATTACGCCAAAAAAGACTACGAAACTGCAGAAAGGGCTTATGTCAAATTTGTCAAAAAGCATCCCGAGAGCGAAAAGTTCTGTGTGTGCCTTTACAAGCTGGGGCTTGCCTATGATAAACAGGATAAGGTGAAAAGCAAAAAAATGGTGTGGAAGAATCTTCTCAAGAGATGTGAGGATTCAAAGGTGGCTCAGGTTGTGAAAGCTGAGATGGAGAAGGAAGAGACGCAGACAGAGGACAACTGAGTTTCTTTCGAGATTTTTGTTAGGGGACAGCTTTTCGGGGCTTTCCCTTTTTTGTTTGTGTTGGAAATAAGTATCACGCAGAGGAGCAGAAAACGCAGAACGGAAGAGAGACGCTGAGTTTGTAATTGGAATTGCCGAGGCGTGTGTTTCCGCTCATACTGAGTTTGTCGAAGCATGCCTGAGCGAATCGAAGGAGGTATGAGCGGATGAGGAGCTCCTATCTTTCGACAGCGAAAGACTGCGCTCAGGACGTGGTTCGATCCCGCTTAGCGGGAGACGGGTTCAGTACGAGCGGGCCGGTCCAACGGAAACGGAGAACGGAATAAATCACGCAGAGCCGCAGAAAGCGCAGAACGGAAGAGAGACATGAGTAATGCTTCTGTTTACGCAACGGACCCATTTGATACTCCGATCTCGTGGGGATGGACCAATTTCGAACTTCCAAATTCGAACTTCGAACTTTCAAAGCTTATCAATGCTTTTCAGAATCTCCCCAATCACTCCCTGCAGAGCCTGGCGCATAACTGAGCCTGCGTGCTTCGTGGTGTCGAAAGCGGTTCGCTCTCCCTTGCTCTCCACTTTGAACTGGTGAACTTTGGTGGTATCGTAGGGATCAGTAACTTTCACCTCTATTGCCACCACAGAGCTCATTACCTGGTGCAGGAATTTGGAGTCCTCCTTCAGCTTGTATTTGAGCACTTTCACTTCCACCATGTAGTTGGCCTTGCTGGGATCAGAGGTCAAGATTTTTTTGTTGTTGAACACGTTAACCAGCGAATTTTCGGTAACCAGTTCAGGGCTGGGATCGCTCATCAGGGGAGAACGGGTTCTCAAACCGGTTCTGGTGAAGCCGATGGTGCTGTCCTTACAGGCATTCTCCACTTTTCCCACATAAAACTTTTTGTCGGTTTCAACCGTAACCGTCTCCTCCAGTTTTTTTACCGTAGGGTTGAATCTTACAGGTTCGGTTTCCTTTTTCTGGCTCCATGTTGCAGTTACACAAAGGAAAAAGAGAATAACTGGGAAAAACTTCTGCATATTGCTGCTCCTTATTCTTCAATTTTCAGGTATTCATCAGATAGTACCGTTTTTAGCTGCACGTTTCAGTTTATCGTTGGCGAATATGGCAATTTCCACTCTGCGGTTTTGCTTTCTTCCGGAGCTGATACCGTTATCTGCGATAGGCTGATCCTCGCCGTAACCCATAGTTGAGATACGGGTCCCCTTAACCCCTTTTCCTTTCAGCTGATTCGCAACCGATCCCGCTCTGTTGCGGGACAGTTCCATATTGTATGAAGCAGAACCGGTAGAATCGGTGTGCCCCTCTACCAGAACCTCTGTGTCCTCATATTTCTTGAGAACCCTGGCAAGATCATGAATATTAGCTCGTGCCGGCGATTTCAGTGCCACTGAGTTCACATCAAACAGTATGCCCGAAGCGAAGGTGATTTTTATTCCTTCTCCCACCCGTTCCACTTTTGCGTTTTTGAGGTCCTTGCGGATCTCTTCTGCCTGCCGGTCCATATAACGGCCTATCGCTGCGCCGGCGGTTCCCCCAACGGCAGCTCCGATGATGGCTCCAACTGCGGTATTCCCCATCTTGTTTCCTATCACTCCGCCCAGGACACCTCCCATACCGGCTCCGATCGCACCGCCTTTTGCAGTGTTGTTCCAGCCACAGCTTGTAGTGAGCAGAAGAGAAATCATGAGGAATAGAGTCAGCTTTTTCACAATGAACTCCTGTCAGTGGTGAGTAGTTGGTTTAGATATTATAAAAATACAATTCGGAAGAGTGCAATTCCCATAAAGGATGGGAGAGCAGGGGATTTTACTTGATGGTAGTAGGATATATATGTGAGGGATTGGTTCATATGTTCGGTTGATAACGGCTGTTTTCCGAACCTGCTGCCCCGGAGGTGAAAGGTACCGTATCAATAAATCATCTCCGGGGCAGGCAGATACCGTTAGAAGCATGCTCACAACCGAAACAAAAAAAGCCCGTACCGAGCATCTCTGCCCGATACGGACCCGTGCACCTTCACCCTTAAGAAGGAGGTGGCGACCTCCCGGCCGCCACTTATACTTCGTGTGCGGTCAGATCGATATTGCCTTAATGCTAAAAAAAATCACAAAACATACAGACCACTTTCAGACTTCAGTAAAAGCCGGCATAAGCCAGCTCTGATGACTAAGTACTGAACTACTGAACAATAACCGTCCTGATCTCCTCGGAAGTGTTGTTGCACAGATCTGTAGCTCTGTAGACCAGTTCGTACTCTCCCGGCGTGTTCAGATCAAGGCTTTCTTTGCCTAGAACCTCTTTGAACACAGGCAGACCGTCTTCATCCACCGCTGACCACGACGTGTCAGTCCACTCTTCGCCTGCATTCACTTCCACCGTTGATCCGCCGGTGAGTGTTATTTTGGGGGCTTGTTCGTCGTCTCCGGGACAACCGTACTGCTCCGCAACAAAAACAATTCGCTTGCGTGAGTGTGACCCTGCTTCGTTTGTGGCTGTGTAACGGATGACATATTCGTTTGAAAAATCGATCGGTGCATCCAGATCCACATAGGGGGTAGGAGTAACTGTTACTTCTACGTCTCCCAAATTGTCAGTGGCGGAGTAACCCGGTTCGACAAATGTGCCACCTGTCAGAAACATAGTATCACCACCTACCAGTTCTACAACCGGGGCAAGAACTCCGGGATCTGCTTCAACGATTGTGACAGTTCTATTGACCGATGCACTCAACCCCGCGTCATCTGTGACCGAATACGTGAGTGTGTAAGTTGTAAGATCGTCCGTATCGATAGTACTGGGGTCGGGGGTGACTTCAACTCTGTCGTTGAGATTAGTAGCAGGGTAGGGGTCGTGAGCTGTTGCGCCAAGATCTTTATACTCCGTTCCCTGTTCGATTTCTATATTCTCATCTCCCACAAGCTCGATTACCGGTTTGATGGTATCCTCTTTAACTTCGGCTATCACCTCTATGGTTCTGGTGATCGTGTCTGCATTCTGAGCCGCATCTTCCACAGTATAGGTAATGGTATACGTGCCGACCTCACAGATATCATTCAGATCGGATGTCGCACGAATTCTTCCGTTGATGGCAAGTGAATCATCATTGTTATCGGAAGCGATAACTGCTTTGCTCCAGTATTGCAGTCCGGCCTGATCGCATTGTTCTATTTGTACCGGATTGTCTGCTGGTTCCAATCGTAGTTCAGGGGGTTCCAAATCCAGAAAGTAGGGACTGTCCGGGTCATGAATGTTGGCGATCCCGTCCCCGTCATCATCGGCTGCCGCTCTGTCCTTTTCGGCAGGATCCTGATTCGGCATGTAGTTGGTACCTTCAGGATCAAGAATGTTGTTGAATTCTACATCTGTGCAGTAGATGGACAATGCAGCAAGCGCACACAAGACACTTAGCAATGAAATTATTCGTTTCATAAAACCCCCCTGTGTAATCATAGAAACGGGAGAAAATGGTAACCCCCCGTTTTCTTTCGAAAGCAAAAAAAACGTAGACTGTTATGACCAGCCTACGGTACATGTTTACTGTTTGGCAATAATCGCATAACTTCCGTCAGTGCGAACCATTATGAAATCCTCGTCAATGTAATTCACATAGTATTCACCATCCAGATTGGGTATTTCCGAGGAGGTGATTGTGATCATCGGATCCGGTTCGGTGAAATTGTTGGTCTGATTATCCTTCAATTCTATCCAGGGATTGTCAAGAGAGATTTGATGGAATCCCCACTGGTCGAAATTAACCGTCAGTGTGCGGCCGTCCAGATTGGGACCACCTTCACCTTCGGTGGTGACATTTGAGAAACTCTGATTGAAGCCGTCAAGACCGGTACTTCTGGGAACCTCGTACTTGCTTAGCAGATCATCACCACCGCTTCCACCACCGGATACCACCACTACTGTGCGGGTGGCTGTGCCCTCCTCGCCATCATTAGTGGCACTGTATTCTATAATGTATTCGCCGGGAGTGCTCTCGTCTACTGTAGTGGATTTTACCGTAACCTCCACATCCGGAACTGCCGTGGCTCCGGGATCATCATAGGTGGTCCCAACCGTGATGGTGTCGGGATCATCGCCCAGAATAGTGATTACCGGTGCATCGGCGCTGGTGCCCACCACCTTTACAGTTCTGGTTGCGGTGCTTTCGTTGTTGCAGAGATCCACAGCCTTGTAAGTCAGAGTATAGGTACCCTCCGTGTTGACATCAACTGTGCCTTCTACGGGAAGCTTTATGGCGTTGCTGCCGTCTTCGTCGTCATAGACACTCCATCCGGGATCGTCCCAATCGGAACCCAGAGGGTGTTCAACTGTGTCTCCCCCTGCAAGGGTGATTTCCGGAGGAGTAATATCATCCTCGCAATCACCGAGCACAATCAGAGTGCGTGTTTTATTACTTGAACCTGCTTCGTTTTTTGCAGTGTACATGATTTTGTAAGTTCCCGGTTCATAGATCGGCTGGCCGGGATCGAAATTGGGAATTCTGGTAGTGTCGATATTAGCCGGATCGATTGGACCGTTGTTGTCTGTAGCGGTTACTCCAAGTTCGATATAGGTGCCGCCAACAGTGAACATGGTGTCTTTGGAGCCGTTCAGAGTGACCGTGGGAGTGACCACACCAGGCCCGCTATTGTCTTCTTCAACAATAACAATTCTGGTTGCACTGGCGGAATTTCCCGCATTATCCTCAACGGTATACGTTATTTCGTATGTACCGACAACGTCGGTGTCGACGGATCCGATAGTATCGATTTTTTTGGTCAGATCACCATCGGGGTAATCGGTAGCGGTTGCACCGTACTCTTTATACTCCTGTCCCTCATAGAGCCAGATAGTATCTTCATTACTAACTGAAATATTGGGCGGCTCCTTATCCACGACATTTTCAGGAACCACAATGACAGAGCGTGAAATAGAGGTATTATTGCCAGCTCTGTCTGTAGCTGAGTAGGTTATGGTGTATTCGCCTGGTTTCATCAGGTCAACATCAGATTCGACATTCACCTTTTGGTTGATGTCCTTGTCCATATCATCGGATGCCTTGTATCCCCTCATGTATTTCTCAAGTGCTTTCTGGTCGTGCACCGTTATGCTTGCCGGATCAGTGTCCGGAACAAGAATGATCACCGGAGGTTTTTTATCTCCGAACATGGGATGACCCGGTTCATAGTAATTTGCTGTATCGTTGTTGTCATCATCCGCAGCCGCTGAATCTCCCACGTAATTTGAACTGACCGGGTCGAGTACGTTGTCGAACTCCACATTGGTGCAGTAAAGAGAAAACATGGCTATTGAGGACAGTACAGCCGATATAAAAATGAATTTTTTCATTTTTCACTCCTGTTTAGAAAAGGAAGGTGGCGGTTAGACCAATAAGGGCTGCGCCCCCTAAGGCGTACGATCCAGTTCTCATAGTCTGCTTGCTTTTGATATCTTCCCTCAGACTGATCACTTCCTGCTGGCTTTGGGATTCATTATACTGGGGAGCAAGTTTTTTCACTTCTTCTTCAAAGTAGTATCCGCCTGCAGCACCGCCTGCTGCAAGTGCAACCGCAGTCCAGCGCAGAACCTTCACATAAGTGGGGGTTTTGGGACCCCAATCGGTTTTGTCAATATCACGTATGATTTCTCCGCATTCTTTTCTGATTTCTATCGCTTCGGGATTGGAATTCATATCCTTGAGGATTTTTTTCGCCTCATCGCAGTTATCCTGGTTGAAATAGATTTTTCCCAAGCTGAGCCTGACTTTTTCATCCTCATAGCGCCTGTCGATAAAAAGAGCGTAGGCGTTTTCAGCTTCTTTAATGTTTCCTGCTTTTTCATACATTTCGCCGGCCATTTTGAGCTTGTCTTTATGCTTGTCATTATTCAGCTGAAAAAGGCTTACGTAGCATTTGGCTGCTTTCTCCTCATTTCCCATACGTTTATATATTGTGGCCATCAGTTCCCAGGCTTCTTCATTATCCTGCCGTTTCCCTAAGCTCTTTTCAAGATATTCGAGGGCAAGATCCTCCTGACCGCTCAATTCGGCATACGCCTGACCAAGCTGGAACTGCTGGTTCTGGTCGAGGGTCAGACCGTTTGCTTCAGCCTTGTTTATATAATCATCTGCCTCATCCATTCTGTCCATCTGGATACTCAAAAGCGCCAGGCGAAAATAGATGCTTCCGTCGGCTTCTCCGCTGTCGAGAATGGTGTTGTACTGCTCGCGAGCCTGGTTAAGTTTGCCCTGCTTTTGATAGATCATTGCACGCTCTTTGGCTACGGGAATAGTCAGGCTTGAAGAATTCGACGCCACCTGGGCAGCATTCAGGGCTTCTGAATACCTTTCGGCATTGCGATAATAAGAGGCTATGAGAAGGTGAAGCGCAGGATAGTCTCCTGATTCGGAAATGACCCTATCCATATGCTCAATTGCTTTGTCGTATTCTCCGGCACGTGCTGCAATGGCTGCCGCACTGTACTGGTATCCGATATGTTTCTTGTTCTTTTTCACCAGTTTTTCGATGGAGGAAAATGTCTCAGAAGCCCTCGCTTGGTTGAAAGCTCCCTCTTGGGCCATTTCTTCACCGAGCTTTTTGATGCTCTTATGTTTCTTACCGAACAAATTTTTGCTGTAGGCCGTTGTGGAGCTTGCGGACTGGTCCATTGCTTCCGCAACCGGTGCAAGACATTTGTCGAGCCCCTTTTCGAAATCGGAGGATTCAAATGTCTCGTTCACTTTAATCACTGTACCGTTTTGTGCTAAGGACAGCAGCTCTACAGCGTAACGGACCTCTTTTCCTTTATCCCGGGGTTCATATTCCTGGTAGAGAAGGTGGGTTGCACCCAGCTTCTTGGCTGCATCAACGTAGGCCTGACGGCTGATTCTCTTGTTGTAGTCTCGATAATTGGGGAGCACACCATTGATCTGTCCGGGGGTGAATGCATAGGTTCTGGGAAAGGAACCGACTTTGTAGTGATAGAACATTTCCCCTATGGCTGACATCCATTTTGTGTTCCCTTCTCTATTATACGGGGCATAAATTGGACGGCTGATCAGGATTTTGTACGTTCCGCTAAAAGACGCCGGTTTTTGAGTGGTGGGAGCTTCTTCTGGTACATCTTCTGAATCTAATTGATAGGGGGCGTCTTCATCGGAATCCATCTGGTAAGGAGCATCCTCGGATGAAGCTGACTCTTCGGTAGCTTCTTTACCCTCTGTTTCGGCAAGTTCTGTTTCCAGAGCTTCCAGTTCTGCATCTAAATCGGACTCTCCAAAGGAAAAAGTGGTAAAACCAAGAACACAGATAAGGAGTGTCAGCCCCCTCGTAATAGTGACGTTCTTCATCAAATCAACCCCCCGTTAGTTCTATTGAAGCGTTTTAGTTGTTGCTGATACGGACTTACACTCAAAAGAATGCGCAAATTATGTATAGGATTAGTGGAGAAACCCTTACACAGCGTTCAATTTGAGAATCACCGTAAACAATAAAATAATATTAAAACAGTTGCTTATCCAATGATGGAAAAAAGCATATGTGATTTATCCTGACTGGCTCTGCCCAGGAAAACAAATACTATTTTACACATCAAGAGTTGATGGATCAATAAAAATAATCAGGAGAACTGCAGGAATGGATGGAATATGGGAGATTACAGGCCTTGCGGCTGGGGCTCTGACAACCGCCTCTTTTTTACCGCAGGTTATCAAAACCTACAGATCCCGCTCGGCCAAGGACCTCTCCCTTGGAATGTTTTCGCTCTTCACTCTGGGGGTGTTTCTGTGGCTTATATATGGAATCGCTATAAAAGAATTACCGATAATTGCAGCGAATGCAGTTACTTTTGTTCTCGCCCTCTCGCTCCTTGTTTCCAAGTTCAGATACAAGTGAATCACTTGAAACGATTGGACATGAAACGCTGCACTGCTTCCTCGTCCAGAACGTATGAACCGGCCACATGAGTTGAATTCTGAACTCCTTTGGGTGGCTCAGATCCATCATCAATCATGCCATCAACCAGAATCACTATCTCCACCTCTCTTCCGATCAGCATTTCGAGTTCAGGCATATCCAGTGTCAGTTTATTCGAATCAACCTTCTTGGTCACGCGTAACGCAGTCTGCATACTCTGGTCCTTTTTGATGTCGTTTTTTTCTTTCATCATTTTGTTCTCCTGTGAATGGTCCTCTCCTTCATGCTTGCTTTTTTCTTGGTATTTATTGGGTTTCACCATTTCGCATTCCTTTTTAGGGTTTATTTGAGAGTGGAACTGTCAGACCTGCTGAAAGAGTATTGCGGATATGCGGGTCTGCATCAATTTCACGATCATAGAGTACCTTGAGATCATGTTTGAGAATGATATATTCGGTAATATTCACACAAAGAGTCTGTTCATAAGAGATATCCGGATAGCGCCAGAAGTTGTTTTCGGATTTTTCCGGTAGAATCAGTGCTTCGTATATGGTCAGTTTGGCGCTGAGGTTCAGCCAGTCATCGCGCTTCGTTTTGAATTTCGACACCAGCTCTGTTCCGGCATCCGTGTTCAGTTCTGTTTTTCTCTGGCCTGTTGTGCTTTCTTCTCCTTGGATCTGTTCGTACAGCAAGGTATTCCGGTCAATAGTGCTTCTCATTGCACCGCCAAGCCTCACGTTCCATTTCATGTCTGAATTCTTGATCAGCTCCTTTGCAAGTCCGAATGACTTGGTTGCTGTGACCGGGTTAGCAAATCTGATATTGTCCTTGTTCCGTGTATCGTAGAACTGGCTTACAACTTTGAGTGATAAAAATGGATCCCCCAGGTCACTGAGTTTGAGGTGCAGAACCGATTGAAAATCGATATGATCTTTGGATTTTCGCGGTGCGGACCACTTTTTAGTTTCCTCATCCTGGATTCTGGTCTGCCCGAAGGCCAGTTTGAGAGTGTTTTCGTTGTGCAGTCTTTCGCTCAGCTGTTTTGATGCCAGGCCTTTGAACTGTGCAACCCAGAGCAGGGAACCTGATTCCTTCCCCTTCCAGCTCTCAGAATAGGAGTTGAGGGAGAACGTGAGTTCGGTTTTGGAGGACAGTCTCCATGGACTCACGCCAGCTGAGGCGGAAAATGAAATAATTAAAATGAAAAAGAAAAATGCTGCTGACATCCATAATCTGCCGGGTGAAACATACAAGACCTGAGCTCGGTCCTTTAGTTCGTATTGTAGCTTCAAACTATTGATGTCCGAGGCCAGAAAGATTGTGTGTCAGGGTATATTGACCTGATTTATGTTTCCGGCTTTAGGGTTGGATGAACACCAGATGTATTTTTATATAAGTAATAAAAGTAAAACGGTTAAACTTTTTCAGCCAGAGGTGTGATTTTGTCGGAATTAGCTGAATATGCACAGCGTCTGCACAGCAAGGAATCTCAAATTCATAAGCGTGAATTCAAACCGCTGTCCTGCGTTTCATCCGCTGAGGAACTTAAGGGCATAAGAGCCGTCATATGCGATATTTACGGAACTATGCTCGATTACTGGAGACCGGGTTTTGAAAACAGGGATTCCAGAGAACAGGTTCTTCTTGAAGCTTTCGGTGAGCTGGCAGGGCGGTTCGGAATGACCGAAACACTTGAAAAAATGAATCCAAAAGAGAGCGCACAGGAAACTCTCAGCGGATTTTATCACGGTCTGATTGCGATAAGCCATGAAAAGGCGGTGAAAAAGGGAATACAGTTTCCTGAAGTCAAAATCGAGGAGGTCTGGGCTCTCATTGTCATGATGCTTAAAAGAAACGGCTATGAGGCGGAAAATTTTTTCACAGGCAGTATTTCTGAATTTCCCAGATACCTTGCATTCACCTATAACTTTCTCTGTCTGGGTCGTCAGCTCTATCCTGGAGTTATACGTGCCTTGGAACAGCTTAAAGAGAAAAATATCACTGTCGGCATACTGTCCAATGCTCAGTTTTATACCCCTATGGATCTGACTCTGCTTGTGAGGGATCAGTCTGAAGGTAAATATGATGACTACAATGAACTGTTCAACATCGATCTGACAATCTTTTCTTACGAGTACGGGTATTCAAAACCCAATCAGCTTCTGTTCAGAAAACTGTATGATGCCCTGTATCAGTATCAGATTCTCCCGTCTCAGACTGTTTTCGTGGGTAATGATCTTTCCATTGACATTCAACCTGCGGCTGCTGCGGGGATGAAAACAGCTTTTTTCACAGGGGATGATTTTGTGGCATTCGAGCATGATCTGCGGGGTAAAGTCGTTCCGGACATCTGCTTTGAGAGCTGGGGAGAGCTGGTGGAGAAGATTTCATTTCACGGTGAAGAAGAATAGGATTCGTTTATGAATACTTTGAGAGTTGCCTTTTTGGTAATGCTATGTGCCGTTTTTGCAGGATATGCACTGGAGTTTGAACTTGAACTGGGTCCCTCAGATGAGAACGCGATTCCCTCCGGTGTCATCAAAGCCGTGGATGAAGCTTACAAGCTCAACATGGAGGGCCTGGATGCTCTGGAGAAAAAAGATTACAAAACCGCTATGGATTGTTTCAACAGAGCTCTGGAGGTTTTCCCCCAGTACAGTGACGCTTTGAACAACCGAGGCGTTGTGCAGTTCAGGCGCGGGGATGTGATGGGGGCTCAGAGAACATGGGAGGAGGTTGTTAAAAGAGATTCCAAGTATGGGGTGGGGTACTACAATCTGGGACTGGTGTTTCTTCACGACAAGCAGATGAAAAATGCCAAAAAGATGTTCGAGAAGGCAATCAAGAGAAACAAGAAGTTCACTGAGGCCATAGTACGGCTCGGGGTGGTGTATCTGGAAATGGATCATAAAGCCGCGGCATTGGATCAGTTCGCGCGTGCATACAGAATCGCTCCCACACATCAGGATGCCTGGAATTTCTATTCCTACGGGCTGCTTTTAAATAAAGATACTACTCAGGCTTTAGTTGTATTGAAGAATGCCGGTGAGAACAAAGTCGCATTAAGCAGGCTGGGTAGGATTGAGGGGGCAAGGAAAAACTACAGCAAAGCTGCTGATTACCTGTCCAGAGCAGTGAAAAATGGAGCGGAGTCTTCGGTTCTTGTGGAACTTGCATCTGTTCAGATGGATGGTGGAAAGTGTAAACCGGCACTGAAGACACTTGGGAAATATCTCTCCCGTGAATCCAGGCCTGCTGCGGATGCCTGGCTTCTGGCTGGATATGCGGCAAAGGAATGCTCTGGAATCGGCAAAACACTTCAGTATTACGAAAAAGGACTCGAACAGTACCCTTATGATCCCCTTCTGCGGTATAACGCGGGGCAGATCTATTTCAAACAGAAGAAATATGACCTGGCGGAGAAAATGTGGGACGGACTGTCCGATTCTCTTCAGGAGCCTTCCCTTTATTTCATGCGTGCGGTAGCTGCACGTGCACGTAAAGACCTTTCCTCAGCGGAACAATTCATAAAAAAAGCTCTCTCCATGGATCAGAAGGCCCAATATCATGATTTTCTGGGTGTGGTTTATCATGCACAGAAGAAACATAAAAAAGCCGAAGAGCACTTCAAGAAAGCTTTGAAAATAGATCCCGGCCTCGAAAGTGCACAGCTGAACCTGGCAATAAAGGGAAAATCCCCCGCAGAGCTCAAAAATGCCTCATCTCAACTAGCAACGCAGCTCAAGTCCTGTTCAGGGAACACCTGTTCGGATCTTGCTTTTCAGCTTTCAATCATTCATTACTATCAGAAGGACTATTCCAAAGCTGTTTCAGTTCTTTCTTCAATTGATGAAAAGAGAAAAGACAAGCGTGTGTATCGTCATCTGGCACTCTTTCATCGAAAACTTCTTGATTACGAAAAAGCCATTTCCGTGCTGCAGTCCGCAGCCTCACGATTCGATCTGGATTACAAAACAGAATATGAACTGGCTGAACTGCATCTTCTGGCAGGTAAACCGGGCAGGGCCGTTAAGCTTTTCAAGGCTTTGTTGCCGAAAATAAAGGAAAACCCCTGGAGGCTGTACTATCAGATCGGTTATGCTTATATGGAACAGAATGATCTCACAATGGCAAAACGATTTTTTGAAAAAAGCCTTGAAGCCAGGAGAGATAATCCTGCCGCCAGGGGATTATTGGCATTTGTTCTTAATCGGATGGGAAAGACAGAACAGGCCAGAGTCCACTGGGAGAAGAATGTGAAGGATGATCCCGACAATCCTGTTCTGTTCACCAATCTGGCGTTAGCGCACGAAACGGACGGGCGCTATAAACAGGCTCTTAAGTATTACAAAAAGGCTCAGGAAATCAATCCTTCCGATAAGACAATCAATATCAATCTGGGAAATGTGTATGTCGGACTGGAAAAGATCCCTAAGGCAACAGACGCCTATACCCGGGCACTCAAATCCGACAAGCGGGATCTTGCTGCATACAATCTTTTTCTGCTTTACAAAAAGAATAATGACAGGGCGAAAGCGGAAAAGATGTCGCAAATACTCCAAAAGGAATTCCCGTCCTCGATTCATACCCGCCGCGTTGTAGCGGAAATGAGCTTCTGGAAAGGGGATACCTCCAAAGCACTTTCAGCTCTTGAGGGCTTGAAGGAAAAAGACGAGCATGACTGGTATGCGCTTGGGCGTATCTATGCAGCGAGGGGAAACCGAAGAAAAGCTCAGAATGCTCTTGCCAAACTGCCTTCGGATGCGCTGTGGGATAAAAAGAAAAAAAACGTTCTTGCTTCTCTTGCATTCAAAAGCGGAAAATTCGACGAAGCTTTCTCTTTGTACAAGCAGAGCGCAGACACCACGTTTGCTTCTCAGTACAATACCGCTCTTACCGCCTATAATGCAGAAAAGTATGAAGTGGCGATGTCTCTATGCAGAAAACTTGTCAGAACTGCTTCGGGGAAAAACAGAGCTGATGTAATCCGTTTGGCCGGTAATTGTGCATTTGCCGCGAAAGAGTGGAAAAGTGCCAAAACATGGTATCAGCAGCTTTCAAATGTTGAGGCAAATGACGGGGTTGTGCAGTACAACCTTGCAGTTGCTCATTATAACCTGGGTGAAATCGAACAGGCTTATGAAAGATATCAGAATGCGCGTAAGATTGATGGATCTATCAGAAACAAGGACATCGAGCTTCGTTACAAACAGTCCCAAAAACCCCGTAAGCGGGTCAAAACCGAGGTGAAACTCGACTCTTTGGATGCTTTGTACAATGAAGCAGTTCAGCTGCATAGCTCAGGGATGCAGGACCGTGCTGAAAAACTTTATGAAAAAATTGTGAAGCGCGATTCCACTCATTCTCAGGCCTGGAACAATCTGGGTGCGATCTATGGTGCTCGCGGGGATCTGGAAAAGGCAGAATCGGCGTATCTGAAAGCGTTGAGAAATGAGTATAAAGTTCCCGAGACGTATGTCAACCTGGTGAGTATCTATCTGGCTCTGGAAAAGGTGGGGAAGGCGCGTGAATGGGTTGCTAGGGGGCTCAAAAAGCATCCAGAAAATCATCTCCTCGAAGAAATGAAAGATAGGGTCAGTAAAGCCAAGTAGTGATGAAAATCAAAAGGAAGCAGGGAACTTGTCTCCGGGGGAGGGAGAAAAGATCTGCTTCCCTGGGGTGAAGCATTCTGTTACTGTTGCTTGGGGTGTTGATCTCCTGTGCCCTGCCGAAAGCATCAGGATTTCAGTTATTATCAATATACAGTCTGATGTTGAAATGTCTGTGATCCAGATCACAATTCCTCATCTTTTTTCAAAAAAACCAGCCCTCGGTGAGGGACTGGTTCATTGTGAAGCGGAATTGCTGGTATCAGATGTGGGTGATTTTGTAACATCCCGTGTCAGTTTTTGCTGAACTCGGATGACGGAAGCGCGTCTTTATATACACAATCTACTTTTTCAGCCTCCGGGACGATGTGATGTGGATCACAAAACCTCAAATTAATTAAAAAAAACCAGCCCTCGGTGAGGGACTGGTTCATTGTGTGAAGCGGAGTTGCTGGTATCAGATGTGGGTGATTTTGTAACATCCTGTGTCAGTTTTGCTGAACTCGGATGACGGAAGCGCGTTTTGTAGTAATAATTTAATCGATTCGGCCCTGT
The DNA here is from genome assembly GCA_046546375.1 of Chitinispirillaceae bacterium. Lineage (GTDB taxonomy): Bacteria > Fibrobacterota > Chitinivibrionia > Chitinivibrionales > Chitinispirillaceae > JAEZKC01. Next base: position 19,399 of record JBKGXV010000011.1, read on the forward strand.
GGTGATGTGATGCGGATCACAAAACTGTTTTTTGGGGGGAGCTTTTTCCTGAAATTGCACACAGCTACTCTTTTTTCCAGAAAAATCGAATTCTCAACTCTCAAAGATTACAATTTCTTCCGCTTCGATGCGTAGTATCTCTCTTTCTTAAAAAGCAACTACTTACCTTTAAGGAGAATGTCTTCCATGCAGTATTCGGATCTCACGATCAACAAGGAACAGCTTCCTGAGGCATTGCGCAACTCACTGAATGGAAAAAGCAATAAAGTTCTGTATTACCAAACCAGCGATCTAACTTCTCAAAACACCTTCGGCGAGAGCCATCTGGTTCTCGTCCCGAATGCGCTTTTGGTTGTGTGCGGGGGGAAAGTCAAAACGGAACTTCCGCTGGAGAAGATAAGGGATATTCGCGTTGATGAACTGATAGGGGGTGGGCGTCTCAGTGCTGTGCTCGAAGATGGTGTTCAGCACCTTATCTATTATTCAAATCATAGAGTACCTCACTTCGCCACCGCTGCCCGTCATATCATGTCGGTTATAAAAAACGAAGCAAAGGAAAATCCCGAGAACGAGGCTCATGCCTACTGTTCCAGGTGCGGTTCACCTCTTCCCGAACGGGAAAGCAACTGTCCCCGGTGTGTTCCCAAGCTGAAGATACTGCGGCGCATTCTGTCTCTGACCTCTCCCTACAAGGGGCGGGTGGTTGCGTTGATGGTGGTGACTACTTTGGGGGTCCTCTTCCAGGTACTTCCTCCATACATCACCAAAAAAATTGTCGATGAGGTGATTACGGAAGGACATACTGATCGGATATATCTGTATGTAGGCGCGATGATTTTTGCCGGTCTGTTCTACATGGTCATGAGGCTTTTGAATATTCAGCTTACTTCCTGGATAAGTGCCCGCATCGTAAGTGACTTGAGAAGCAAGCTGCATTCAGTGCTTCAGCATCTCAAACTGAGCTACTTTTCCAAGCGTGAACCAGGGGAGATCGTGGGGAGAGTGATGCATGATACCGGGGAGCTTCTTCAGTTTCTGGTGGATGGAATGCCTTATCTTCTCATTAATTCCATCTCCTTCGTGGTGGTATTCGTCATTTTGATGAGAATCAGCTGGAGTCTGACACTGCTGGTGTTCCTTCCAGTCCCGCTTCTGATTTTCGGCTCAAAGTGGTTCTGGGGAAAACTTCATCCGCTCTTTCTCAAACACAGCTGCACAATAGGCCACATGCATTCGGTTCTGGGTGAGTCTTTCCGGGGATTACGCATAATCAAGGCATTTTCCCAGGAAAAGCGCCGCATCGGTATGTTCGACAAGGTCAACGGCAAACTCGCGGGAATCGAGATGAGGGCTCATCGCATCATGGGAAGTGTAAATGAGGTGATGTTTGGAATAATGAACCTTGGAGTGGCTCTGGTGTGGTATTTCGCAGCACGAATGATCACCGGTACTCCACCATCTTTGACATTGGGTGATCTGCTTGCATTTGTGGGATATATATGGCTTTTTTACGGCCCTCTTCAGTGGTACAGTGTCATTCTTAACTGGATGACCCAGGCGTTTGCCGGTGCGGAAAGAATTTTCGAAGTTATCGATTCCACTCTTGAATCATACGACCGTCCCGATGCGGTTGAACTGCCCCGAATCCACGGTCAGGTTGAATTCCGGGATGTGCACTTCAGTTATGAGCGGGGTAAAGAGGTGATCAAAGGAACTTCCTTCAATATAAAGCAGGGTGAAACAATAGGGCTTGTGGGAAGATCCGGAGCGGGTAAAAGTACGCTTATCAACCTGCTGAGCCGCTTTTTTGAACCTGATTCAGGGGAAATACTGGTCGATGGTGTGCCGGTCAGCAAAATCAAGCTTGCTCAGCTCAGAAAGAGTCTGGGTGTAGTTCTTCAGGATCCGTTTCTGTTCAATGCCACCATAGCTGAGAATATCGCCTACGGTATGGATAATGCCGGTTTCAAGGATATCATGGAAGCGGCCAAAGCGGCGTATGCGCATGATTTCATAGTACGCAAGCCGGATGGCTATGATACCGTTGTAGGAGAGAGGGGAGTCTGTCTTTCAGGCGGTGAAAAGCAGCGAATCGCTATAGCGCGCGCGGTACTTCACGATCCTCCGATCCTGATTCTCGATGAGGCCACTTCTGCAGTGGATGCTTCAACTGAAATGCATATACAGGAAGCAATCAACCGTTTGGTGAAGGGAAGAACCACTATCGCCATTGCTCACCGCCTATCCACACTGCGCAATGCAGACAGACTCATGATCGTGGAGAACGGTACAATTGCTGAGAGCGGAACTCATGAGGAACTGTTGGCGAAAAAAGGAATTTATGCTGAATTGGCTAGTTCTTACAGTAAAATGAATACTCTGCAGCATAAGGCTGCTGCATAAGGGGGCATACGTGGAGAAAACTAAAATTACTCTAATCAGAAACAAAGATCAGGTGTATTTGCAGCAAAAAAACGAGAAATCAGTGCCGGTTACTTTGGTATGGACAAGGCCTACCAGCGGATTCGGTAAGGAAATCTCCATTATCCATAATGATCGCGAAGTGGCGTTTGTGGAAGATCTTTCAGAACTTGACGAGAAGTCGGCTTTACTGGCCAAAGAGGAGCTGGGCAGGCGTTATCTGATCCCGAAAGTGTCCAGAATCGTTAATGCTGCCGTTCATTTGGGCAATCTCTACTTTGATGTGGATACCGATTGGGGGAGTAAAAGTTTCATCATGAAGAATCCCTTTACAAGCATCCGTCCTTTTGATGAGGATGGGATGTTGATTAGTGATGCGATAGGGAATCTCTTTCTGGTGCCCTCCTACAGCCGGCTTGACGCACGTTCCAGAAAAGTTTTCGAGAACGTGGTCTGATGATTCCGGTATAGAGTTTAGCGTTTTCTGGCATGATACTTGCCGCCATGTACAGGTTTGTACATGGCGGCTTTTTTTTGGGGGCCCTTTAAACGGTTATTTCCCACGGTGAGGTGTATGAAACGAATTGTGAGGTCAGGCATGGCAGATGGATTGCTAAAGGTGCTTGCGGTCATCGGAGGTATAACGGTTCTGCTGATCGCGTTGTTTCTGGTTGTGAATATCTATACCCGTGTAACCAGAAACAGGATTCCCTCCAGAACAATACTGGAAATCGACCTCAGACAGGGATTGGTGGAGTATGTTCCGGATGGCGCTGTTACCAAACTGATCAAAGGGGAGCAGTTGACGATAAGTAATGTTGTCAGGGCCCTTGATGCCGCCTCAGAAGACGGGCGTGTTCTGGGTGTGGTTGCCCGGGTGGGAGGAACTGCACTGTCCTTTGCTGATGCTCAGGAGCTGAGGAATGCGGTTGCCCGTTTCAGGACATCTGGAAAGCCCGCTTTTGCCTTTGCTGAATCTTTTGGAGAACTGGGGCGCGGCAACAGTTCCTACTATCTGGCTTCTTCATTTGAACAGATCTACCTTATGCCTTCCGGCAGTGTCGGACTCACGGGAATCATGTCTCAGACATCGTTTTTAAAGGGTACGATGGACAAACTGGATATTGTACCTCAATTGGGCGCACGCAAGGAGTACAAAACTGCCCGCAATACTCTTACTCAGACCGGTTACACTGAAGAGCACAGAGAAGTGAGCAAGGCTGTTGTGGAATCGGTTCTCACTCAAATGGTAAAAGATATATCAGCTGATAGGAATATGAGTGAAGGGGCATTCAGGGAACTTTTGGTTCAGGGCCCGTTTACCGCCAAGCAGGCGCAGGAAGCAGGTCTGATAGATGGGCTTGAATACAGAGACCAGGTTTTCGAACGTATGCGGCAGAAATTGGATACACCCTCTCGTTTTCTTTATTTGTCACATTATATTAAACGTCGTGCGCGTTCAGATCGGGTCCGTGGTAAAGCTGTTGCTCTGATTTACGGACAGGGAACCATTATGCAGGGACAGAGCCAGTATAATCCTGTTACTGGTGATATGGTTATGGGCTCTGAAACGGTAGCGGCTGCGTTCAGGTCGGCAGTACGGGACAGGGATGTGGGGGCGATAGTCTTTCGGGTCAACAGTCCCGGCGGATCCCACATCGGTTCGGATGTGATCTGGCGTGAAACTGTTCGTGCCCGGGAAGCGGGCAAGGCGGTCATAGTATCCATGGGTTCGGTTGCCGGCTCCGGAGGGTATTATGTGGCTGCAAACGCCGATGAAATCATAGCTCATCCCTCAACCATAACCGGTTCCATCGGTGTGGTGGGAGGAAAAGTGATGGTAAGGGGGCTGTATAACAAACTGGGAGTGACTTTTGATAATGTGAAAACCAGTCCGAATGCGACAATCTGGTCTCCTACACATGAATACACTGATGAACAATGGGAATACATTCAGCTCTGGCTTGATAAGGTTTACGATGATTTTGTGACCAAAGTCGCAAAGGGCAGAAACATGAAAAAGGAGCGGGTGTTTGAAATTGCCAAAGGGAAAATCTATACCGGGCAACAGGCTCTTGAGCTGGGGTTGGTGGATACGCTGGGGGGATTTCCCGCAGCTATGGAGGTTGCCAAAAAGCATATGGGTATTGCAGAGGATCAGAAGGTGCAGATAAAGCTGTTTCCGCGGCGTCGCTCCTGGATAGAACAGCTGTTAGGACGCAAACCTGAAAGCAGTGAAGGCAGAGCGAAAGAGGTGAAAAACAAGTTTGGGTACAAAACAATCGATCTGCTGAACAGGGAACTGCAGCTGCACAGGGGAGTGTTGATGATGGAGCCCCCTGCAATCTATTGAATGCAGACCAAATCCTGAAAAGAAGGATTTGGTTCTGCATTTACATTCCGAGTTTTTCTTTCAGTGCGTCAGGAGTGAAGGGTTTGACTATATAGTTGTTTGCTCCGGCTTTGAGAGCTTCCACGACGCGCGCCTTTTCCGATTCGGATGTGCACATAATGACTTTCACCTGTTTGTAGGTATCATCCGAGCGTATTTTACGCAGAAACGTGATACCATCCATGACCGGCATGTTCCAGTCCAGAAGAATGGTATCGATGGGCATGTTGCTTTGCAGCTTTCCCAGTGCTTCCTCTCCGTCACCAGCTTCGATTACCTCGCTTACGCCGAGATTGGTCAGCTGAGTTTTTTGAATCCGGCGCATTGTGACTGAGTCATCAACCAGAAGTAATTTCATGTTTTTAAGGCTCCTGTCATTTGGTTTTCAGAGAAACTTCCATTGCGAATGAGCCTAGCGGACAGGAAAAGGGGACGATGATTGTAGAGGCCCCGCTCTGTCTCGCAAGCACGTGATTACCAATAATAACATTGGGAAGTGAAATGGACAAGTTTAATCCGGACAGATCTCTTTTGGCATAACCAGCTATGATATTCGCGATCTCCCCGACAGCATCGGAAAGGTCTGGACCGATTTGGGTTATTTCGCTTCCGATCATGCTTGATACGATTTTAAGGGCAGATTCGGCGGGGAAACAAAGGGAGATTGCTCCCTGGGCATCCCCGGAAAGCCCGATCACACCTGAAATGTCGTATTTGGGATTATTATCTTTTTTAAGCTGCGGATTACCTGGTGCAGCATCAGTGAATATCATGGTTTTAAAACAGGTGATTGTGGAGTTGATGAAAGGGTTGATGTAAGCTACATTCATTCGGGTATCTCCTGATGTCAAACAGTCCGCAGTTGTAGTGTTTCTCCAGAGGTTTCCATTGCCATAACCAGATCCGATCGCTTCACATCGCTTTCGGCCTGTTGAATGTATTTCATAAGAATATCCGGAGTCAGATTCAGGTATTTCAGAGTATCATCTGCACGTTCAATCATGAGTCCTTCAAAGGAACCCAGACCGGAATTGCACAGGATGTATTCAGATAAATAGGTTGAAGAGGTGGTTGCTTTGTAGTTCATTGGTGCTTTTTGAGGTGTGTGGTGAAAGCGCACACCGCTTATGACCGCAGGATCCAGTTTCCAGAATTCCAGAAGTGCTGCTCCCAAGGCGGCGTGATTTTCCTTTGGAGCAACGGCCTGCTCGGCTTCCAGATAGGATACCTCATGTTTTATGGCATAATCGATAATTGATTCGAATTCCGCATGGAAAAACTGATCATAGATGAGGATGCCGATATCATGCAGCAGTCCGGCAAGGAAAAGTGCGTGACGCTGGTCCGGGGTGAACTCAATGCAGCCGACTTGAGCAGTTTTGCTGGCCATGTGTGCTGCTGTCAGAGCGTGTTTCCAGAAAAGCTTGTAATCAAGAACATTTGATTTCACGGGAAATTCTTTTATTATGCTCACTGCCAAAGCGATGTTGCCCACTTCGTTGAATCCGATGCGGGTGATGGCAAAAGGTATCGAGGAGATGCGTTTTGTGGCTCCGAAGAGCGAAGAGTTGGCCACTTTCAGAATTCGTGCCGAAAGTGCGGGATCTTCCTGAATGATACGTGAGAGCTGAACCGCGTCACCCTCATCAGAATTCACCATTTTCTGGATTCGAAGAGATATTTCAGGTAGTGTTGGCAGATTCTGTATGCTGGTCAGGCGATGAAGTTTGTTCATGCTGAAAAAAACTCCCTGGAAAAGTTGAATTAGAGTATATAATCATTTTCCAGAGGTGTCAATCAGTTTAAGTAGTGAATTTCACAGATTTTCTTGCAAAATCCTGCTTATCTGAACAGCTTTATTGCTTTGAGAAGCAGCAGTGGTTTGCCTGCGAATGTTCTGGTGAAAACCCTGAGATAGTTGATCTTTTGGGGATCTTCTTTTGCAAGTGAGTTCGCGATTCTGTCCAAAAACGAATCATCCGCGGAGAGTATGAATTCCTTAAGCGAATAGGAGCGAAGCTGCTGCTTTCCGTAGTGCTTGGCCCATCCCTTCTCATATTCCAGAAGCTGTTTGTAATCCACCTTTCCATTGGAGGTGGCTTTAGCTGCGACTGATCCGGCAAGTTTTCCCGCAAAAAGTGAATAGGCGATTCCTGCTCCGCTCATCGCATTCACCTGGCGGGCAGCATCTCCCACCAGCATGACACCCTCTTTTACCAGAGGTTTGACCCATTTGGCCACTGGTACTCCTCCACAGTGAAGATGCGTGATTCTTGAGCCCGGAAACTCCTTGTCTATGAAGTTCAAAAGCAGCTCTTTTGACAGTCCGGGTTTGCTTTTGGAGCCGATAACGCCCAAGCCCACATTGGCTTCCCCTTTGGCTCGGGGAAAAACCCATACATATCCTCCCGGAGCTGCAGTGCTGCCGACATGAAATGTACAGCAGTCATTCTCTATAAAAGGAGAGATGACTCGAGCAAAAGCACACGTTTCCAGATCGAGGGGTTTAAGGGCTGTGTTCCAGCCGAAAAAGCGGGCGAGTCTGCTTTCAACCCCGTCTGCCACTATAAGACAGGGGGCTACAAATTCCTTTTCAAGACTTCTGCACACATACTGCCCGTCCGGTCTCTTTTCGGCAGAGATGACGGGGCAAGAACTGATATACTCCGCACCGGCTTTCTGAGCATCTTTCACCAGATCCCCATCCATCTTCTCCCGATCGAGAATCCAGCTTTGCCCCACATTGCCGACTTCTACTTTCACCCCGGAAGGGGAGACCATCACCGAACGTTTTATGCAGCACTTGAGCCATTCAGGGCGGGGGTCAACTGAAAGTGTCAGTCCTTTAAACCCTATACCTTCACCGCAACGCACCGGTACCCCTGCTTCCGGTTTGCGTTCAAGCAGACAGACTTTTTTTCCCTCCTTTGCCGCGCTGAATGCGGCCATTGATCCTGCTGGTCCCGCTCCGACGACGATAATATCATAATTCATCTTTTCTTATCCTTGCTGCAGGGTGTGGACAGGGCTCCAAAGGGACATACAGAAATGCAGAGACCACATGACGTGCACTTTTCCGAGGTCAGCTGAAGATTATCACCAAGTATGATGGCATCATTGGGGCAGATGCTTATGCATGTACCGCATTCATCGCACAACTTATAGTCAACTGTTATCATTGAGACGCTCCAGAAGTTTTTTCGTGTCTTTCATCACATCCCGAGTGCGTTTGTTGCCGCGCTGTTCGAGTATGTTTTTGCAAACGTTTATTGCGAGCTGTTTCTGTCCGGCTTTGTTGAGAAGGTGGGCCTGTTTGTTTCTGGTGATGAGGCTGTTAAAGGAGCCTTTGGGTTCCTTTGCGTAAGAATCGGCAAGTTTCCCGTATACTTTCGCTGCCTTTTGGTATTGCTTCTGCTCTTCCAGATATTTGGCTTCAGACCAGAGTAAAAACCTGCTGCGGGGAAATTTCTTTTTGAGTGTACTGATTATTTTCTTTGAGCGTTCGGGCTTTTTCTGCTTGAGATAGATGTCCGAGAGAGCCAACTGGGCGGCAGTGGCGGTCATCTGCGCGCTCCTGGCACACTGCTCAAGCTGCTTTATTCCACGCTCTTTGTCTCCCGGGTACCAGAAAAGCACCCACCACAGCTTCCGTTTGAGATCACCTTTGGCGTATTCGTAAAGGCCAAGAAACAGGTTCACTTCTGTGTTTGTGGAATCAAGCTCTCGGGCTTTGTTCATAATATCTATCGCGTCCATTCCTGTTCCGTAGGCAGCGAAATATTCATCCTTTTTGAGGTAAAAGGAGGCATGAATGGCGAGGACAAACCCTTTAAGCGTGCGTGAATAGGAGGTTGCTCCATGTGCTTTTTCGTACTTTTCAACACTTTTTGTAGCACGTTCAAATGATTTCTGAAAAGCAGCGGCATCAATGGTACTGTCGTAGTCGACATCCCGCATTCCCAGTGCAACTAAATGAAGTACTGCAGCCAAGGAGTTCTGCGGATCTGATGTGACTGCGGAATCAGTGGCTTTTATGGTTTTTTCGAATTCGCAGTTGATGATATCTGTTGTGATGCGTTCTGCAAAACTGCTATGGTCAGAGGGTACTTCAAAGGCGTTTGCCTGAATGACCACAGCAAGAGAGAACAGAAGAAATGCCCGACTCATTTTATTCATTCCGAAACTAAAGATGGATAGGTTACATGGTGACGTTTACGAAAATACAGCCATGTGGAGAAAAATACAAGAAGTCCTATTGGGATGAGTACCGGAAGAACCAGGGTGGAAGCCAAAACCGTAAGCCCCCCTCCGGCTTTATAGGTGAGTTCCATAGTGGTGTCAGTGGGATGAACAGCATAAAGGACATAAAAGGGAGTTGCCAGAACTGCACACCAGAAGGCCAGTTGATCTGAACTCATGGTCGAAAGAACAGCAGACATAATCAATGCGCCAAGAGCCAGATAGTTGGCTCTGTCAGCTCCGAGAAACACTGCTGTGGTGATTTTTTCGTGATTTTTGTCTCCACTCATATCCGGCAGAGTGGAACTGATGGATCCTGCACACATCAGAAAAAAGTAGGGAAGAGCCGTTGTATACAGTCCGGTATCGCTCAGAGTCCCTCCTGTCATGCACCAACCTGATCCGAACGCGAAAAAGGCGAACAGCGCATTGGAGAGGAAATCCAGAAACGGTCGGCCGGAAAAGGAAAATGGTTTGCAGCTGTACATGATGCCTAAAACAAGAGTCAGAGCGGAAAACAGAACAACTGCCATGTTTTTCATCACAAGAGGTACCAGTACCGAAATGAGGGCGCACAGAAAGGCGCAGATATTTGCTGATTTGATGGGTATGTCACCTTTTATTAGCAGAGGAAATCCGCCGTTACTCTTATCCACCTCGTAATCAGCTATCTGGTTTATCACATATACTGAAGCATAGGAAAGAGAGAGGGCTGCCATCAAAATGAAATGTGAGAGGGGGGGGGAGATAAGAACGCGTCTGCTGTAACCGAACAGGCCGAAAGCGGTAAAAGCCCAGACCGGAACCAGTATTATCGGGCGTACAAGGAAAACTAAATCCAGTATTCTGATTAATTTTCTTTTCACAATTCTACTTTGATTTGAATGAAGGGTATTCGATTCCAAAACGCCATCTGTAGTAAAGACGACTCGAGATGAAGGTGATCAGAATCAGCACTCCATAAACTGGAACATACAATGCGACGAAAACAGACAGAAGGAAAACCGGCCATTTGAAAGCGTAGTAGGCGGATTCTATTTGGGCAGTCAACGCAGAATTCACAAAGAAACCCAGACTGATAAGCGAGGGTAGGGCCATCACCCAGAAGTGGTTTTCCATGAAAAACGAGCTGATGAGTGCCAGTGAACAGAAAAGGGATGCGACCAGGGCTGTCGTTTTCGGCCCGTATACCACACAAAAGGTTTTTTTGCCTGTTTGAAGGTCACCCTGCGCATCAGGAATTGTGGTGGCCAGAAAAACCGCACCGTTAGCCAGGGCGGGGGCCAGAGAGGAGGTTAATCCCGTTCCGAAAAGAGAAAATGACAGGTTCTGGTTGCTTTTGGCTGCCAGCCATCCAACCAGAAATGTTACCATACCATGACCCAGAGAGTTGGCGAGGACTCCGCCTATTGCCCGGTTTTTCAAATTCGCCGGAGGGAGATTGTATAAAACTCCCAGAACTAGTCCTGTACCGAAGAGTATCGTCATCCAGAGACCAATCAGGCTTGCCAGAAACAGACCCGAAACTGCGCAGACCACAGCCAAAATCCACGCAGTGCGCACTGAAACATACCCGTGGGGCAGAAGGAAGAGTTTACGGTTTATTCTGTCACTTTCGATGTCTGTTATCTGATTTACAACATAGATGGATGCGACAAGCAGTGAAAATCCCACCAGCGCTTGCCAGAGGGGGGCGCTTTGGCCCAAATCGGTAAGGTTGCCTATGCGCATTTGCGGACTTCCAATGATCCAGCCTAGAATAAGTATAGTCCACACCGGGGCCAGAAGTGGTATCCTGAGTAGAAAGAATATATCGAGTGATTTCCGAAAAAATCCAGTCAAAATGTACCTTTACTGGTCTAGATATGCTGGAGAGTTAACCAGAGGTTAAAAATACACTTTGCCCCTGATGTTTGGAAATTATTGGTATTCGGAAGCATGTCAGTCTAAGAAAGGATAATTTCCTACCGGAAAGGGGTTTGAATATATCCAAGCACTTGAACCTTTGTAGACTTCGACTCTGTATACACCCTCCTGGGCTATGGTGAAGAGGGTGTTGTCTGATTTGCAGACCTTTATTCTTTTCCCGTTTCGGAAAAGATGAATGTCGGCTTTCTGGGGTATGACAACTGAAAGTTCAAGAGGAAGGGTGGTGCTTGCATTTCCTTTTCTGTATCCGGGAGAAATCAGGTGCCCTTTGGAATCTTTCATGAAAATACGACTCCCCCGTGCATCTCCTTTGCGGTAATTACTTATGAAACCGTTACCGTTTTTGAGTAAGGAGAGAATCGTCTCACCAGGATCCGAGTTGTTCTTTTTTTCTGCAGTATCACAGTAGAGGTGAGTTCTCACACCTTTCAGTTCCACTTTGATGGGAAAAATGGTATAGCTCAGTGGACCGAAGTGCATCTTTTTAGTGTGGGCATCAACCCCTCCGATACCGCTTACGAACCGTGTGAGATTCAGTTTGTCCCATTTTTCAATCAGTTCTTCGGGAATGTTTCCCATGAAGCGTCGCGGGTAGAAAAGGCGAACGAAACTGCGCAGCCGTTTGAGTTGTTCCATCCAGTCCGACATCTGGTTCCACAATTCGATCCCGTCATACCCTTCGGCGTCCCATTCTGTCCAGGGATAGGGAGGAAGATTTCCGAAATAGTTGCGTTTTTCCGCCGGATGGGCCAGAAAACCTATTCCTTTATCCTCTTTTATCTTGTTTATATAATCCTGTGGTTCCGTTGCTTCTTTCATTACCCGGCTGGTTCCGAACGTCAGGTAATGATTTTTATTCTCTTTGTCGTTGTGTTCGTATCCGATAATGACGATGAGGTCATCATGAATTCCCTGATAGCCCTTTTCGCGGCCCTTCAGTGTCATGTGGTCAGTAACTGCAATATAGTCAAGTTGTGCTTTTTGGGCTGTTGAGATCAGCTCTTCATAATTGACTCCGCCATCAGAATAGGTGGTATGGAGATGGATGCAGCCGCAAAGCTCTTTGTAATCTGAGTGATTCATGATTCATTCTGCTGTTCAAGGTTGAATAAAGAAATTACGCTAAAAAGCAGGTGAAAGGCAAGCAAACTCGATAAAATCGGTCAATAATAAATGTGCGCTAATCCTGTTTACGTATTTTTTTAGTCCCGGGCAGCTCTTCCTTTACTCCGACTCTGGCGCAGTATTTTATAACCGGGCACTGCGGGCACTTGGGTTTAACCGGAATACAGGTTTGCTGGCCGAATGATACAAAAAAAGAATTGAATGTCGTCCAGTATTTGCGGGGAAAGATTTCCCTGAGTTTCATTTCTGTTTCCAGTGGGGTTTTGGTATTTAGATATCCAAGACGGTTGAAAATCCGGTGTACGTGTATATCCACACACACCGCGGGCTTGTTGAACGCTACTGCTACGACCAGATTTGCTGTTTTCCTTCCCACGCCGGGCAGCTTAACAAGCTCTTCCACACTCTCTGGAATTTTTCCCTTGAATTCCTGATCCAGCACTGATGGGAGCATTTTGAGATGCCGGGCTTTATCCCTGAAAAAACCAACCGGAAATATGATTTTTTCCAAATCTTCGGTTTTGATTTTCCGAAGGTCTTCAGGTTTCTTTATGCATTCAAAAAGTCTCAGGGCGGCTGCGGCCGTGGTTTCATCCTTAGTTCTTGCACTTAAGATGGTGGTGAGAAGGACTTTGAAAGGATCTTTTGTCTGGGCTTCGATGAGATCCACAACCGGCATGCGGTGTGTTTTGAACTCTTTTGCGAGTATCTTGTAAACACAGATTATTTCGGAGCTGGCGGTTTTCACAAAGCTGGCTCTTTTTGGTCATCACCCAGGGCTCTGAAAACAGAGACTTTCAGTTCTATACGGCTTGATATGAAGGAAAGGGGTTTATTCGCCTTTGGTGCTCTGTAGTAGATGTCTCTGTTGAGAACTTTTGAACCCTCATTCGAGAATAGAGAGTGCCAGGAACCGCTGTACTGCAGACCGATTTCCAACCCCCCTCCGTTCGAACTGTGCTTCAGAGTAGATATTCCAAACTGCCATGATAATGCGGCACCGAAGGAGGAAAGGGGGGTGAGACGGGACTGAATGGTGTCTCTGAGTGCGTGCATTCGTAGGTCTTCAGCGGGTATGGAGGTGCTTGCAGATGATTCTTTTGTGAAGGCGCAAAGCGGGCTTAGGGACAAAGCCGCGGTAAAAAACGCCCGGTCTGTTCCATCTATGCTGAAATACTGTGGAGGTATCGCTTTTTTGTAAGCCAGTTCCAAAGCCAGAGAGTAGAAGTTCATTTTCTCTCTGATATTGACTCTTCGGTCGAGAGTGTCCGGTTCGGGATAGACACTGGTTTGGAACTGTTTGCTGGTATAGAGAAATGAAGCCCCTACAGATATCATTCTGTCTTCTTCAACGTGCATGGCAGTAAGGTAAATCGGCAGAGTTATATTGTAAACCTCCGGCTCTTCGGTGATTTCATAGCTTAATTGATTCGTATCCGCTTCAATCGAGTTTGATGAGTCCGGCATTATTGTTCCGGACTGAGGATCCAGACCCAAATGATCGAGAGAATCGGGAAGGGATTTCTGCCACAGTGTGAAAAGGGGAATGCTGCCTATGGAAAATCCTACCCCTGCCCCCAGCAGCATACCCTGAGGTGCTTTGGGCTTTTGAGATAGAGAATCAGCTGGCAGCACAGGGGTGTTTGTCTGATCCCCAAGAGTATCGGATCCGTTTTGGGCGTCTGCGTTGAAAAGAACTGATAAAAACAGAATCAGAATGACTAGTGATTTATTTGTCATGAATGTTGTGCTAACTCCGATTGTTTTTCCGAAATGCTTTTGCGTTGCTTCGAGCCGTTGACTTGAGCAATTATGAGAGTGTAGTCGTCCTCATAGGAGTAGTCATTGAGCTGCTTTTTCACTGTGGCTATAACGTTTTCGAACTGAATATCTGATGTACTTGTCAAAATGTTGAGAAACTGATCATAGCCCAGAATCGAGTCATCCTTCCTGTTGACTACATCATAAATTCCATCCGTGAAAAGGAACAGACGGTCATTCGGTTCGAATTGGAACTTTCGCTGATCGAAAACCGCATCTTCTATGATTCCAAGAAAAGGACCATCTCCGGACAGATTCAGAAGCTTTCCGTTTCTCATAACCAGCGGAATGGGATGTCCGGCACGGCTGTACACAGCACTGTTCTTTTCAAGATCGATAATGCACCAGAAACAGGTAAGATAGTGGCTGGTGTGAATATTGTTCAGCAGATCATGATTCATGCGGGTAAGCAGTTCGGATGCCGGAATCGGTGACTGGCTGTGATAATAGAGAGACATTTTGGAAAGTGTTCCCACAAGTGCCGATGAGAACCCGTGACCGGAAGCGTCCCCGATGAAAATACCCAGTTTGTTATTGTCAATAAAAAAGAAATCATAAACATCCCCGCCCACATCGGCCACGGGCTGATATATGACATCCAGTTTCAACCCGTTTATTTCCGGAGTGCTTGAGGGAAGCAGTCCCTGCTGGATCTGGCGAGCGAGTTTGAGTTCGCTTTTTATGCTTAACTGGGCGCTTTTGAGCTTTTTGGTGGTTTTTGCAAGCGAGCGGTTTTTTCTCTCCAGATCATTTTTCAGCTGCTCAAGAGTGGTGATATCCCGTATATGTTCAATCACACAGATTTGGGATTTGTTGTCGGAGGTGAAGGTGTAGGGAGAGAACACAAAGGAAAGAGCACCTTCCCCTGAGGGATGAGGGGAGCGTTCTGTATTCTGTGAATTTCCGCTTTGGAGAACTGCCATGAGTTTGCAGTCTTCGCAGACTGTTGAGCGGTTTCTGAGCAGTTTATAACATTTCCGTCCGATGGAGGCCTGAAAAGAGCGTTTGACAAGTTGTATGTACGCACGGTTTGCTCTGATAATTGTGAAGTTCTCATCTATGACCGCAAGCGGGTCGGCCACCGCGTCAAGCATGGTTTCCAGTCCCACCTTGCTTTTATAGATCAAGTGGAACGGAAATCTGCGGTACAGAACCCAGAGAAGAGAAATCGCAGTACCTGCTGCAAAAAGCAGAATTATTTCACTCAGTGTGAACAGGTCCAGAACGTTTATCTGCATGCCTTCTCCTGTGCAGCGGACAAGCGTAAGTAGTTGGGCAGAATATCACTGGCATTTTGCCAGAGAGTCTCGCTATCCAGATTGGAATCTGCTATTGCACAACATGAGAGTCCCCGTTGTAAGGGGGTCTTTTCTGCCGGACGGATCTCCACTTTACCTTCGAACTGGGAAAATACAGTGCTTCGGCTAAACCCCATGGTGTCGGTCACCAAAAGATCACCCGGACAGACAGTATCAAGCAGTTCATCGGCTGTTGAAAGTTTGTCCTCACTTAAACGTAGAATTGTGGTGCCGGCGGATTCAAATGATGCCCAATGAATGAGATCCTGTCGTGCATCCAGTGCGGTGAATATCCTCCTTCCGGTCTGAGCGCCGACAGCGTGCGCCAATACGTGAAGCGATGAGACCGGAAGAACTCTGGGTTCTCCGAAAAGACATAACCCTTTTACATATCCAAGACCGATTCTAAGTCCGGTAAAGGACCCGGGGCCGACGGATATGGCAACGTGGGTGAGCTGGGTGGCCGAAATACCGCTCAGGTCCAGGACCATTTTAACCGCTTGGGTGATGTGCTCTGCATGAGAATTGCGCACAAAGCGGCACACGGATGCCTGAGCATCTCCATTTCGGTAAAGACCTATTCCCAGATCTGTTGATGAGGTGTCAATTCCCAGGACAAAACTCATGAACCTGCCTGTTTCCTTTCCCTCGGGCAGATGTGATGAGCACATCGAGCAGTCCCGAGTAGTTCCCTCCGGCAGCCTTGAATGCTTTGGGAAGAAGCGAGGTGGTAGTCAGACCTGGAAGGGTGTTGGTTTCCAGTACATAAAGTTTTGAATCACTGTAGATCATATCAGTACGGGATACTCCGCTGCAGTCTAAAATACTGTGGGCTGTTTTCGCCACCTCCTCCACTTTCGAGAGAAGCTCTTCAGGGTAGGGGGCCGGGACGATCTCTTGAGTTGCCCCGTCGCAATATTTGGCATCGTAATCAAAAAAGTCTGAACCCACCGGTTTGATTTCCACAGGTGGAAGAGCGCTCAGAGTACCGTCACCCTTCTCTATGATTCCGCAAGAAAACTCGGTACCGGTGATCGCGCTTTCAATAAGAATGTCGGAGGCACTCTTTTGCAGTTGCTGAAGAAGAGCGGTAAGGGATTCTTTGTTGTGGGCTCTTCCCATCAGTTTGCTTGAGCCCGACTGGGGACACTTCACAAAGCAGGGAAAACCGTGTTTCTGGATCAGGGCTTCTATACTCGTCTGCGCAAAATTGACACCGTATACAGAATAGGGAGGAACGGTAAGGCCGCTTTGAGCATAGAGGTGTTTTGAGGTGATTTTGTTCATGGCCACTGCGCTGGCGTAAACCCCTGAACCAGTATAGGGCACTCCGATCGTGTCCAGAAAACCCTGAACCGTTCCGTCTTCGCCGAACGATCCGTGAAGAGCCAGGAAGGCAACATCACACTCTTCCCAGATCTCTTCTGTCTGACAGGGGGCAAATGGCCCTTCAAGGTTTGTTTCCGGATTCTTGAGTTCCTCTTCACTGGGAATGTCGGTTTCAAGATCCCTGTAATAGAAGTCCCTGTTTTGGGTGATTACAACAGCTTTAGCGCTGTACTTGCTCTTGTCCAGATTTAGAAGAACTTCACGGCCGGATTTGATGGATATTTCATATTCGGCCGACGGTCCACCCATGATCACATTTACCCGAATAGTCATTTGCTGGCTTCTTTCAGTTTCTCGGTTATCACTTCCACTAATTTCGAAGTATCGACTCGATACTGTTCGCGGCTGTCCCGTTCTCTTACGGTCACCGTCTGATCCTCAAGACTCTGACTGTCCACGGTAACGCAGTAGGGAGTACCCGCTTCATCCTGACGGGCATAGCGCCGCCCGATAGAAGAAGTATGATCGTAGAAGGAATTTATTGAACTGCCCAAAAGATCTCTGAAGATCTTTTCTGCCATTTCCGGCATGCCGTCACGTTTCACCAGTGGCAGAACAGCCACTTTTATGGGAGCCAGTGAGGGGTGGAATCTCAGAACTGTGCGCTTGTTCTTGCCTTCTCCTTCCACATCGTAGGCATCAACCAGAAATGCAAGAGTGGCTCTGTCAGCACCGGCTGCTGGTTCTATCACATAAGGGAAATAGTGCTGTTTTGTTTCTTCATCAAAATACGCCAGACTCTTTCCGCTGAACTGCGAATGCTGCTTGAGGTCAAAATCCGTTCTGTTGGCGACACCCTCCAGTTCGCTCCATCCGAAGGGGAATTTGTATTCCACATCCACACAGGCCTTCGCGTAGTGGGCCAGTTCATCCTCTTCATGGTCGCGCAGACGGAGATTTTCTGTTTTTATTCCGTAGTCTTTATACCACTGGAGGCGAGAGTCTCGCCAGAATTCATACCACTGTACATCTTCGCCCGGGGGAACGAAAAACTCCATCTCCATCTGCTCGAACTCTCTGGTGCGGTAGGTGAAATTTCCGGGAGTGATTTCATTACGGAACGATTTGCCTACCTGGGCAATGCCGAAGGGCGGCTTGAGCCGGGAGGACTGCTGCACGTTCAAAAAGTTGACGAAGATTCCCTGGGCGGTTTCCGGGCGCATGTAGACAACAGCCGAATTGTCCTCAATGGGACCCATGAACGTTTTGAACATGAGGTTGAATTTACGTACTTCGGTCAGCTCACCACCGCAGTTGGGACACTTTTCCAGGTTTTCCAGATGGTCGGCTCTGAAACGCTCCTTGCACTGCTTGCAGTCTACCATCGGGTCGCTGAAACCGGTCAGGTGTCCTGAAGCTTCCCAGACTTTGGGGTGCATGAGAATCGAGGCATCAAGGCCCACAATGTCACGGCGGTTGGTTACCATGGCACGCCACCAGGCTTCTTTGACGTTTCTTTTCAGTTCAACTCCCAGAGGACCGTAATCCCAGCAGCTGTTCAGTCCGCCGTAGATTTCACTTGATTGGAAAATAAAACCTCTGCGTTTGCATAAACTCACGATGGTGCTCATGAGATCGGGGGTAGTAACCGCCATGAATTTCCTCCAGAACTGGTTTTGCTTAATCAATGTAATATGGAAAACAGTAAAAATACGTTCAGGAACCCGATGCCGGCAATGTGGTGCGGGAAACTGACTTGAACTGGATAATATACGCTTTTGGACTGTATCTGATTGGATATTTTGCAGTTATGCCGGTTTTTCACCCTATTAGTTCTCTGCCGGATATTTGAATGCGTGTTTGCTGGAACTATTTTTCAGGACTGGTATACTAAAAATGTTTGACAGCAGTGGAACGATTCGGATGCAGACAGATGATTTTTCCTATGACTTGCCCCAGAGTCTGATCGCTCAGGAACCTCTCGCTGAGCGTGATTCCTGCCGCCTTCTTGTACTCAATCGACAGAACGGCAGTACGGAGCACTTGTTTTTCAGGGATTTGCTTGATATTGTTCGGCCGGGAGACCGTCTGGTTTTCAACAATACCAAAGTGATACCGGCCCGGGTTCTTTGCCGCAAGACTACCGGTGCCTCCATTGAGCTTTTTTTCACCGAAAAGCTGGGTGACAACTCCTGGAGGGCTTTGGTGAAACCGGCCAAAAGGGTTCCTCCCGGTTCAGTTATTCACCCTGAAGATGATCCCAACACAGTGCTTAGAATAGAAGAGGTGATGGAGGATGGGTATGAAAGGCGGGTGAAGCTTGTTAGCGGGAAGGGCTGTCTGGAGGATGTGATCGAGAAACATGGTCATATGCCGCTTCCTCACTACATACAGAGAGAAGACGATGAAATGGACAAAGAACTGTATCAGACTGTGTACGCAAAGTCTGAAGGTGCAGTTGCTGCGCCCACCGCCGGTCTTCATTTTACAGAGAAAATGCTTGAAGAGCTTGAAAACAGAGGCGTTGATAAGAGTTTTGTCACTCTCCATGTGGGGATAGGAACTTTCAGGCCTGTTGCTGTTGAGAATCCGCGTGATCACGATATTCATGAGGAGCGTTATGAGTTGAGTTCGCAGACTGCTGCACAGATCAATTCAACGTGGGAGCGGGGAGGGAGGGTGATTGCTGTAGGGACCACGGTTGTGAGAGTTCTGGAGACCTGTGCTGTTTGCAGGCACAAAATAGAGGCTTCATCGGGGAAGACGAAAATCATGATTTTGCCTCCCTGGGAATTCAGAGCCTTGGATGGGCTTATTACGAATTTCCATCTTCCCCGTTCGACTCTGCTTATGCTTGTGTCGGCTTTGAGTACAAGGGAAAGGGTCCTTTGCGCATACAGAGAGGCTGTGCGGAGAGGGTATCGTTTCTACAGCTACGGAGATGCCATGCTGATTATCTGAACGGCTTTTGGTTTGTACTGCCGTCTGTTCTGTTTGTGCGGTCTCTTTTCCGGGAAGTCTTGACACTGCCCCGCTCGTCGAGTTATCTTAGATTGTTACATCTCAGATAGTTCAGGAGCCCGTATTCAAAAAATACGGGCTCGTTTTTTAATCAGTTCATAAGGAGTTACAAAATGACATACGGAAATGTCATGGACAGGCCGGTTGAGGGTGCCCCTTGGCAGGATTACAGAGCCAGCGATATCGGTATGGTTGTTTTCTACGCCAGTGATCCCGTTTCGGAGCTTCCCATCAGGGAAGTGCCCGAGGAGTATCCCAGTGCCATTCTTCCCGAGCCCAATTATGAAACGGGAACTTACGGCTTTTACGGTTGCGCACGCAGCAAGATTCGTTCGACATTCGTGAAATCAAAAATAAAGTACCTGATTTTCGTCACCAAGTACGCCGGTGCGAAAACCGATTACAAGGACAAGTATTTCATTACAGGTTACTACAGAATATATCAGATCGCGGATGTGAAAAGGCAGCATATCCGCTACTGTTCGGATTATTCCTGTCTTGACGAAAGTGCCTGCTATGCTCTCAGGGCTGATGAAGTTCACTTTGTGGATATCGAGGATGCGTATCCTGTAACAGAGCAGGTGCTCAAATCCTGGGGCTTCAAAGCCCGTCTGACCCGTCAGAGCCGTATAGCTCTCAGTGGGGAGCAGACTGAGGAGATAATGACTTTTTTGAAGAGTAAACCTAATATCAGTGACAAATATATAGAGGAAACAGCACGGCTTCAGCCGCATAAAGAAAATGAAGAGGAAGAGTAGGGCCGGGCTGACAAGTCTTTGAGCCTTTGAGGAGGTTGAGTTTTGGATTTTATGAATTCTGTTCTGATCGTGGGTGGGGGCGGACGTGAGCATGCGTTGCTCAAGGCTCTTTTGAGGTCTGATCGTGCATTGTGCTTGTATGCTTACCCGGGGAACCCCGGGATGGAGCGGGATGGCTGCATGCTGGTCGACAAAAAGGTGTCAAACTGGGAGGAATTGGCTGACTGGGCAAGCGGCAACGAAATAGATCTCACCATAGTGGGTCCTGAAATCCCTCTGGTGGAGGGAATAGTGGATGCGTTCACTCAGAAGGGGTTGACCATTTTCGGACCATCCAAAAAAGCTGCGCAGATTGAAGGAAGTAAAGATTTCGCCAAAAAGCTCATGAAGGAAAACAATATCCCCACAGCGGCTTTCGAGACCTTTACATCCAAAAAAGAAGCCGCTGCGTATCTGGAAAAACATGGTGCGCCGGTTGTGGTGAAAGTCAGCGGACTTGCGGCAGGAAAGGGTGCCATCGTCTGTGATACCATGGAGCAGGCCCATGATGCACTTTCCCAGATTTTCGATGAGAAGAGTTTCGGGGAAGCGGGTGAGACTGTAATTATTGAAGAGAAAATGAGTGGAGAGGAAGCATCGGTATTTGTGCTTACCGACGGGAAATCCTACAAGATCCTCCCCGTCGCCCAGGACCACAAGGCAATCGGCGAAAACGACACCGGTCCCAACACCGGGGGAATGGGGGCGTATGCACCCGCTCCTCTGGTTGACGATGCGATGCTCGGGCGTATTGAGGAGGAGATAGTTGTTCCCACTCTTAAAGCTATGGAGAGAGAGGATGCCCGCTACAGGGGACTTCTTTATGTGGGGCTGATGATCACTTCCGAGGGACCCAGGGTTGTCGAGTACAACTGCAGGTTCGGGGATCCGGAAACCCAGGCGGTTTTACCTCTTGTTCAGTGTGACTGGTATGAGATGTTCAGAGCCTGCTCTAAGGGCGGAGTGTCTCAGGTAAAGTGGACCATCAATTCCGAGTATTGTGTCACAGTGGTTCTGGCAAGCAAGGGGTATCCGGGCAATATTGAAAAGGGCAAGATCATAACCGGTATTGATGAAGCGGAAGATACGGCAACTCTTGACGTCTATTTTGCAGGTGCTGCTCATGACAGGGAAGACAACCTTGTTACCAGCGGTGGTCGGGTTCTGGCCGTGAGTGCCTGGGCTCCTTCGCTAATAGATGCTATCGCCATGGCTTATGAAGGTGTTGCGGAGATTAATTTCGAGGGAAAGACCTTCAGAAGGGATATCGCTGCAAAGGGACTCAGGAGAATGAAGAGCAGAACCGGTCGTTGAGAATTTTGTACAGAAAATTTCTTCCCCTGCCGCATCTGAGAAATGGTGCGGCTTTTTTTATTTGAAGTCAGTGACGTTTCATACGTATTATTTCAATAACTGTGTTGCCCTCATTGACCTCTTTTCTCACTGCAGTCCTCACGTTTAAACTTTTCTGAGTTGCACGGTATTTGAATTCGCTCCAGTTTTTTCTGCAGGGGTCGGCAATGAGAATCTCTCCGTTTGGTGAAATCAGTTCTTGTGAAAATGAAAGAATGGGATCAATCCAGCGCTTTTCGTAAAGAACGTCCGAAGCTATGACAAGGTCGAACGAATGGGGGGTGAATGGAGAGTGGCGCCAGTCACAGCATAAACTTTTCCCCTTCCCTCTGTTCTCGATACTGTTATGCCGTGCATAACAGCAGGCCTCCCAGGATATGTCCGAGGCGACTGTATCGATACCTCTGGAGGCCAGAAACGCCGAGATATGCCCGATACCGCATCCCAGTTCAATGGCTTTGGTTTTTGGGATGACCGGATTTTCCGAAAGATAACTGAAGAGTACCTGCGAAGAGGGCCACAGCTCTGCCCAGTAGGGGAGAAATTTGTCCTTTTCGTACTGTTCTGTGGTGATTGCATCAAGCACAGCTTCCGGATCACGCGGCCGTACCAGTTTGAGCGAAGAACAAGTGTCCGGGTCATCAAAATAAAAATGTACTGGATCGAATGGTAAATTCATGCTTCTCTGGTTAAGACAGGTTAGTCACTGAGTAATTGCACAGATCAAAATAATCTATGCAGTTTTCTTATCGGTATTCAAAAGCCGTTTTTCAGCCCTCTTTGACTCTTCGGCCACACGAACTGCTTGAGTTGAGGACAAGCATCCGTTATTTTCTGCCTCTATATTCCAATTTATGTAGAGAACAGGAGATGAACAGAATGGGGCACGAATTACGCAGTTCCACAACAATCAAAGGGCGCAGAATGGCCGGGGCACGCAGTCTCTGGCGCGCCAACGGAATGACTGAAGAGCAGATGGGTAAGCCGATCATCGCCATAGTTAACTCGTTTACTCAGTTTGTCCCCGGGCATGTGCACCTCCACACAATCGGTCAGCAGATAAAAAAGCGGATAGAGGCCATGGGGTGCTTTGCAGCGGAATTTGATACCATTGCCATAGATGATGGAATAGCTATGGGGCATGACGGGATGCTTTATTCTCTGCCGTCGCGTGATCTGATTGCTGACAGTGTCGAATATATGGTGAACGCTCACAAAGCTGATGCCATGGTCTGCATTTCAAATTGCGACAAGATCACTCCCGGAATGATGATGGCGGCAATGCGTCTGAATATTCCTTCGGTTTTTGTCTCCGGGGGGCCTATGGAGGCCGGGGTAGTGGGTAAAAAGAAATATGATCTGATCGATGCTATGGTGATGGCGGCTGATACTGCCGTTTCTGACGAGGAGATTGACGCCGTGGAGAGAGCGGCTTGTCCCAGCTGCGGTTCCTGCTCGGGAATGTTCACTGCCAACTCCATGAACTGTCTCAATGAGGCCCTGGGGCTGGCTCTTCCGGGCAACGGAACTGTATTGGCTACTCATCAGAACAGGCTTTCCCTGTTTGAAAGGGCCGCCAAATTGATCGTCGATGTTTCTGATGCCTATTACAAAAAAGGTGATGAATCCGTTCTTCCCCGTTCCATAGCCAGCAAAAAAGCATTCACAAACGCCATGTCACTGGATATAGCCATGGGTGGCTCCACCAATACTGTGCTGCATCTGCTTGCTATCGCTCATGAGGCGGGAGTGGATTTCAGTATGGAGGACATAGATGAGCTGTCCCGCAAAATACCTGTACTCAGCAAAGTGGCTCCGAATTCATCTTACCATATCGAGGATGTCAACAGGGCCGGCGGAATTATTGGTATACTCGGTGAGCTTGCCAGAGCGGGTCTGATAGATACTTCTGTTTCCCGGGTGGATGCCTCTTCTTTGCAAGAGACGCTTGATAGCTACGATTTGCGTAGTCCGGAGGTGACGGAAGAAGCCAGAAAGCTTTACAGCAGTGCACCTGGTGCTCAAGGGAGAAATCTGGTGCTGGGATCTCAGAACAGTACCTATGATGAGTTTGATCTTGATCGCAGCGAGGGATGCATCAGGGATGTGGATCACTGCTATTTCAAGGATGGCGGTTTGGCGGTGCTCTTCGGCAATATCGCCCGCAGGGGCTGCATTGTCAAAACTGCCGGTGTGGATGAGTCGATATTCAAGTTCAGCGGCACTGCAAAAGTGTACAATTCCCAGGATGCAGCCTGCCATGGTATTTTGGAGGGTGAAATCAAAGCGGGTGATGTGGTGGTGATCAGGTATGAGGGGCCGCGTGGTGGACCCGGAATGCAGGAGATGCTGTATCCCACCTCCTATATCAAATCGATGCATCTGGGCAAGGAGTGTGCGCTTATAACGGATGGCCGTTTTTCAGGTGGTACTTCAGGACTTTCCATCGGTCATGTTTCACCGGAAGCGGCAAGCGGAGGTGAAATCGCACTTCTCCGGTCGGGAGACAAGATTGAGATCAATATTCCTGAGCGCTCCATAAATGTTCTGGTTTCCGATGAGGAGCTGGAGGAGAGGCGCAAAAAGGAGCAGGCGAAGGGAAAGGATGCCTTCAAGCCGGTAGGACGTGAGAGAAAGGTATCCCGTGCTCTCAAAGCATACTCCCTTTTCGCTGCATCGGCGGACAAGGGAGCTGTGAGAATTCTGCCTGAGGAATAGGACCGCGGAATGAAAAAAAATGTAAAGAAGATTCTGGACGAGTGCCTGGAGAGGCACTCGGATCTTCAGACCTGCAGTGACTCGATCTGTCGGGCATTTGATATCCTTGTCGAATGTCATTCACGCGGTTCCAAGCTGCTTGTCTGCGGTAACGGAGGCAGTGCTGCGGATGCGGAGCATATCACCGGGGAGCTTATGAACCGGTTCATGCTCCGCCGTCCGGTGCCGCAGAGCTTCAGGGAAAAGCTCGGAGGAGACGAGTGTGGAATTTACCTTGGAGAAAAGCTTCAGCAGGCGTTCCGTGCGGTTTCACTTGTAAGCCAGTCAGCCCTCATTACTGCAATCGCAAACGATCTGGGGCCGGATCTGGTGTTTGCCCAGCAGGTATACGGATATGGGAAGGCTGGAGATGTTCTTTTGGCAGTCAGTACTTCCGGCAATTCCGCGAATGTGCTCAATGCCATACGGGTGGCTTGTGCTCTTCAGGTTGAAGTGATAGGTCTGACGGGCCGGTCGGGAGGCCGAATGAGTTCTTTGTGTGATGTGTCAATATGTACCCCTTCGGATACAACTCCTTTGATTCAGGAATCTCACCTTGTTCTGTACCATACTCTTTGTGCAATGGTCGAGGCTGAACTTTTTTCCTGAGTTTTTCCTTACAAACAATACTGCTTCTGACAAAATGATGTTCTTTCTCTGTGGCATATACTTTGCGATCTCTGAACAGCAAGGGGGCTATAATAATTGCTGGTACAGGGGGGCTTATGAAGCGTTTAGGGGTAGTTGCGCTGGTGATGTTCTGGTATGCGGTACAGGGGGCGGCACAGGGCCGGATTGAGGACTTCAGGAGCAGATACAACCGTTGTGATTATCTGGTTGTATGCCCGCAGGTTTTTTCAGAGCAGGCAATGCGTCTGGTGGAGCACAGGAACAGTTTTGCTGGAGATGATGTGCACAATGCCAGACTGGTGATTACAGAGGAGCTGGTGGCAGAGTTCCGCACCGATGACACGCCCGGTGCTCACGAGGCGTTGTGGCGGGCGTTCAAACACGCATATGAGAACTGGTATGAGCCGCTTAAATACATTGTATTGATAGGGGCTGATTCCATTCACTGGGACAGTACAGGAGCCATTCTCACCAGCTACGGACTTATGCCGTCGTTTCATAACGGCTATTATGTGTACTATTCCGCCCACAGGGACACCTTTGTAAGGTATACGGATGATTACTATCTGACATTGGACCTTGAGCAGCCGCGTCCGTCCCGGAAGCCTGAATACAATCTGCCTCTCAGTACCGGACGGATTCCTTGTGAAACTTCCGAACAGCTGGGCAACTATATAGACAAGGTCATCAGGTATGATTATTCCTTCGAAAGCGATTCCCGGGGAAACCGGGCGCTTGTTCTGGCTGATGATACGAGGCAGGGGGGCAGTTCCGATCCGCTGGGATTTGCCCATTTCCGATCGGCCGAGCAGATCGCCCAGGAGACTGTTCTGGATAAACTGGAATTGACGAAGTTGTATCTGTCCATGTTTTCTGTAAACGAGCGCTATCGTCACGAGGATGCCCGTCAGGTTTTTCTGGATCAGATCGACCGGGGGCAGAAATGGGTTCTTTTTTTCGGGCACGGCTGTCCTGGCTACATATCCGATGAAGTGACTGTGCATGCAGATGATGTCGATTATTTCGATCAGGATTCGGAGCCGTTTTTCTTCTTTTCTTTCTCCTGCAGAAACGGTGCGTATCACATTCCCTATGAACAGTCCATGTGCAAACGCTTTCTGTTCAGGGGGAGGGGGGGGGCATTGGCTTTCATGGCCAGTTCCGCCCTTGAATACAGTACGCCCAGCAGGCGTTTTGCAGATCACCTTTTCAGCATACTTGATACTGTGCCGGATATCAGTATAGGGCAGATGACCACTCTGGCCAAAAGAAACAGTCATAATCTGGGAATACAGCATTATCATCTTCTGGGCGATCCGGCCATCCGCGTTCAGGTCGGGAGAATCGTTCCGCAGTTGTCATTTGACGGAACGCAGCTTTCCGTGCAGGTTGATGAGAGTTCCTTCGGCAGCGGAACCTATTATGTGACTGTTTCCTCAATCGATACATTAAAACTGCCTGAAGATACGAACTGTTCATTCGTAAGCGGAACACCTCTTTTTGCAGATGAAAAAATCGGGGGAAACCAGGTGTTTTTTGAACTGCCTGAGTTCGATCAGGAGGTGAAAGTCAATGTGTATGTCAGAGGCGCAGAATTCGAAGGACGGGCGGATACTTCTGCGATCATCAAAAGATCTTCCGGTGTCATTCCACAGTTGGTTTCCGTTCCGGGGGAGATTCATATACAGAACAGTGGTGGACAGCTGAGAGTACATTATGCTGCCAGACGGACAGGTGAGCCTGTCAATATCATACTCTTCGATCTGAGGGGAAGGAAAATTCTCCAGAAGCCCATCGCTTCTTCTTCAGGCAGTGTTTTCAATCTCAGAAAACAGGGGGTCGGGCCGGGGAATTATCTTTTGATGATAAAAGAGGGTGACAGGACTGTTGTTAGAGAAGATTTCGTTCTGGTTCACTGATCTGAATCGGTTCTGTCTGTTTGGTGAAAGAGGCAGGCAGAACCGGTCGGTTTCAGTTCTGTTGCCGGTCATTGTGGCTTATGCGCCACTTTTCCGCATTTTCTCTGATCCATATCAGGGCTGCATTGTTTTCATCAACATTTTTTCCCCGATTGGTCAGATTCCGATGAAATTCCCTGATCTCTTCAATCTGCAGTTCGTTGTCCATAACGAAGTCCTTTATTACTTTATATCGGATGTTCAATCCCTGAACTGAACCGGAAATGGAAAACAGAATGACTATTAAAGACCGTTTGAAACTCATTCCACGGGTTCGCAAACTGACCACGACAGAGAATACTCTGCATCTTTCCCGGCTTGACTCGATCCGAATCCCGACTGCCGATGAACATTATATCCGCTCAGCATTATTTGTTAAAAAAAACATATCAGCTATCAGCGGTGTCAAAATTCCTGTAACCTGCAGTCGGAAATGCGATTATTCTCTTGAGCTGTATCACAGGGGTAAAGGGGAAGGTGAGCAGTATTCAGTCCGTGTTCTGGAAGACCGGATTTTTATAGAAGGGGAGTCTCCTGCCGGGCTTTTCCGGGGCGTTCAGACATTTATTCAGATTCTGCAGAATCACCCCCTTGCCATTCCCTGTATGGAAATCAATGACTGGCCGGATTTTCCGGTAAGGGGGTTTTATCATGATGTGACACGGGGAAAAGTGCCTCAACTGGCGACGTTGAAGAAACTGGTAGATACTCTCGCATTCTATAAGATAAACCAATTCCAGCTCTACATAGAACATACATTCGCTTTCCGCGACATACCCGAGTTATGGGTTGACAAGGACCCTCTGACTTCCGAGGATATTATCGAGCTTGATCAGTACTGCCGGGAGCGCTATGTGGATCTGGTCCCCTCCCTATCCACATTCGGTCACTTGTATGAGCTGCTGAGGCTTAAACGGTTTGAACACCTCAATGAACTTCCCATGGAAGCTTCCCGCAAGCCCTTTGATCTGTGGGACCGGATGGCACATTACACTCTGGATGTGAGCAACGCAGAAAGTTTTCTGCTTGTGAAAAGCATGATTGAGGAGTATCTGCCGCTTTTTTCATCCCCGTACTTCAACATCTGCTGTGATGAGACGTTTGACTTGGGCAAAGGGCGGAATGCATCAAGAGCCCGAAAAGAGGGTGTGGGTAAACTGTATGTGGAATTCGTTAAAAAGATAATGGGTGTTGTTGTGGAAAACGGGAAAACGCCCATGCTCTGGGGGGATATCGTGCAGAAGTACCCGGAGATGATTTCCCAGCTGCCCTCGGATGCTGTTTTTCTCAACTGGGATTATACTCCCGAGGTAAGCAGCTTGTCAGTTGAGGTGTTCAGAGATGCTGGGGTGAAGCAGTATGTGTGTCCTGGAGTGCAGGGGTGGAGCAGGTTCTCCAATGATATCAACAGGGCTTGTATCAATATTTCCCGCCTGGCGAGGTTCGGTCGAGATGCCGAGGCGTGCGGAGTGCTCAATACAGACTGGGGGGACTGCGGGCATGTGAATTTTCTGGCCAACTCTTTTCACGGGCTTGCCTACGGGGCGGCTTTATCCTGGAAAACGGATGATGGGGATGATCCCGGGGATTTTGATGATCGGTTTTCTTTTCTTCAGTGGGGAACAGAGGGGGGCAGGCCGGCGGTGCTGCTCAGGGAGCTGGGTGAACTTTGTTTTTATCATTTCGGAAATATTTATGCCTGGGTGGGGGACAGAGATTGTCTCTGGAACAAGGAGGATCAGGTGCGGCAGATGGATGGATCAAAGCTGCCGCGGAGGTATTCCAGAGCCTGCGAGCTGGCCGGGGAGTTAAAAGAGATCAAAAGAAGTCTAAACGGGGGCAAGAGGCTTGATTTGGAAGAGTTTGTCTGGAGTGCCCGGGCCACCGCGTGGACTCTTGCGCTTCTGGCATTCAAGAAAACCCATGAATTCGGTCAGGGAGCTTTCGAGGTGCTTTCCCCGCAGCAGCTTTTAAGGGAGGGATACTGTTTGGTTGCTGATTTCAGAAAATTGTGGCGCTGCCGGAACAGGGAGTCTGAGCTGATAAATATCGTGACCACCTTTTCAGGTGCCTTGAACCGGGTTGAGGATATCTGGAAATCGCGTGATGAATAGAGATGGAACGCCGATTGCGGAGACTCTCAAAGAGAGCCCGTGTGCGGCGCGTGGAGGTTAGGTCAATGATTTTGGATCAGTTGGGAAACATGCATAAATACGTGAAAATACATCCGGCTCTGATGGCGGTTCTTGAGTTTCTTGAAACCACCGATCTGGACGGGTTCACCTCCGGACGCAGAAACATTTCCGGTGACCGGATTTATGCGCTTGCCACTACCGGGCAGGGAAAGGGGCTGGCGGATACCAAACTGGAGGCTCACCGGCGCTACATAGATATCCAGTATGCTGTTTCGGGAATAGACAATATCGGCTGGAAGCCGATGGCCAGCTGCCGCAGGGCCTGTGGAGAGTATGACAGCATCTCGGATGTAATCTTTTATTCAGATGCTCCGGATACCTGGTTTGGGCTCGTTCCAGGAACATTTGCCGTTTTTTTTCCCGAAGATGCTCATGCACCGCTGGCGGTGAACGGACTTCTGCACAAGGTCGTAATCAAGCTTCTGCTCGATTGGTGATTCGGGTGTCTGCATGTATTTTTCCTGTTCATGTATACGATGAATTTCACAAACAGGATTGGTTTTCCAGATGTCCCGTAATTCAGATCACAAAAACATAGTGGAGCAGGCCGGAGCGGTTGTTTACACCCTCCGGGACAATCAGATCAGGTTACTCACTGTGCGTTCGAAAAAGAATCCCTCCCAGAGAATTTTTCCCAAGGGGCACATAGAACCGGGGGAGAGTGATGTTGCCGCAGCCCGGCGGGAGCTTCTGGAGGAGGCGGGAGTGCGGGGCGAGAGAATAGGGTTCGGTGGGACAAGGATGTTTGATTTCAGAGGAAAGCGGTATCGGGTGCAATACTACATATTCCGCTACGGGGCCACGGTTCACGGCGGGGAGCCGGGTAGGGAGCCGGAGTTCGACACGGTGGATGGTGTGAGAGATGTTCTTCCTTTTGGGGATCTGAAGGAGTTGCTTGATCGGAGTATAAAGGTGATCAGGCGGGAGGAGAGCGGGGAGGCGGGTGTGAGGGAGTTCAGGTGATTTGATCATTCCGGGGCACTCTTCTTCCGGACTTCTTGTTGATATCCTTCCCAAGTTTAGTTATACTGTATATTAACACACTATTTCTTTCACCACCTCCCCAGAGGCCCGATAGAAAAATGAAAATATCGATAGATGAGCTCACTCCCGGCATGTACGTAGGGGATGTTTTCAACGACCGTGATGTCCTGCTCTACTCGGCTGAGGCTATGATTACCGAGCAGAGCCAGATTGCAAAACTCAAAAACCACGGGGTACGCTTTGTCTATGTCTATCCTGAAAAGGGACAGAATTTCCATACCGCGGCCGTCCCCGCTGAAGAGCTTTCCCAGGCAGAGATTGCCCGCGACTATCTAAGTCAGCTTGAAAAGGCCCGCAGGGCTTATCTGGGGGCCGTATCGGTGGTGAAGCAGGTTACCGAATCTATTCTCAAAGACAACAGATTCGATCCCCGTATCATTCAGTATGCCGATAATTTCGTGCAGGAGGTGATAGCTGATCCGGATGTGTTTCTTGCGGTCAGCAGAATGAAAAACAGTGATGAAAAACTGTATGTTCATTCGGTTAATGTGGCTATTCTGACTGCTTCCGCGACCCAGGTGCTCGATTATGCTTCAGAAGACATCAAAGTGTGCGTAATCGGGGCTAT
The DNA here is from genome assembly GCA_046546375.1 of Chitinispirillaceae bacterium. Classification (GTDB taxonomy): domain Bacteria; phylum Fibrobacterota; class Chitinivibrionia; order Chitinivibrionales; family Chitinispirillaceae; genus JAEZKC01. Next base: position 50,276 of record JBKGXV010000011.1, read on the forward strand.
GCTTCACGATCTGGGTTTGGTCAAACTGCCGCCCCAACTGCGGGAGAAGGAGCGCAGCCTTACCAGTCCCGAATCTGCTCTGATAAAAAAACATCCCACATTGGGACTTGAGATGCTCAGCTCCATCGGCAGCTTCCCCGATCCGGCAAAGACAATCGTTCTTCAGCATCACGAGCGGCTCAACGGAAGCGGCTATCCTTCACGTTTGAAGGGTGATCAGATTTCCGAGGCGTCCTTTATCTGCGCTATAGCGGATGTATACGACACATTTGTGACATCTGCACCTTCGCGTAACCCCTGCTCTCCTCAGGAAGCTCTGGCTTTGATTTTCCAGGGTGCGGGGGAGGAGTATCCCAGGGGACTGGTTGAGGCTTTCACCCGTTTTCTGGGAATTTACCCCGTAGGTAGTTTCGTGAAGCTGGAATCTGGGGAAATGGGTCTTGTGGTTAAGAACAACCGCCATAGTCTTCTTACTCCCACTTTAATTGTTTGTACCGACAAACAGGGAAAAAAGCTCAAGCAGCCGTTTTTCAGAAATCTGTCTGCTGCCCGGTCCGAGTTCACTCCCATGCCTTGGAGAGTGGAGATGTCACTCAACCCGCTTTCCTACGGAATCGAGATGGACATGATTCTGGATTGGTTGAGCGGAAAGCCCTGTTCTTCAACCGTAACTGCCTGAATCCATCTGATTTGTGATTCGGTGAAGGAGAAAAACGGAGGGGAGAGGATTTGAACCTCCGGTAGAGTTACCCCTACGCAGGTTTAGCAAACCTGTGCCTTAAGCCACTCGGCCACCCCTCCAACATCGAGGACAAGTAATATAATATTTCTTTTTGGCGGGTACAACAACCTTTTGCGTACCAGGCCGTCCCGGAGGTGAAATTGAGCAAATTCACTTCCGGGACGACGCTCTTTTGACACAGATATCCCGCCTCTGATGTATATTTATTCTTCCGGTTCCAAATTTTTCGAAATAATCTGTTTTTTTTAATGCTTTTACTTAAACTTTATCATATAATTAAACTACATAAGTACTAATATAGTATTGCCTTAACCAAAACATCTTTTCGGTTACATGGTATTTTGCAGAATCTTTTTCATTACAGCTGTCAGATTTTCTACAGAGGGCTCATACAGAGTGTATGGATTATAAATATTTAAGAGATACGTACTATCGCTACCTCCGCTACTTTCTCGCCAAAGATGAGACTACTGCCACCACTTATGACAAATATATGGCCCTGGCCTATGCTGTCCGAAGCGAAATGGTGGATCGCTGGATAAAAACCCAGAAAAGTTATCATGTCGAGTATCCACGGAGGGTCTATTATCTCTCCATGGAGTACATCTTCGGAAAAAGTTTGTATCAGAACATGGTGAATCTGGGTATTGAGCAGCCGCTCACCTCCGCTGTGCGTTCACTGGGATTCTCCATCCGGGAGCTTCTGGCCAAAGAGGATGATTTCGAGCTGGGCAACGGTGGAAAGGGCAGAATAGCTGCATGTCTCATGGAATCCATGGCTACTCAGGGGGTACCTGCAATGGGTTATGGATTACGCTACGATTATGCCCAGTTTCAGCAGGAAATGAAAAACGGGGTACAGATTGAAAAACCCAACGACTGGCTTCACCGGGGTCATCCCTGGGAAATCGTGCGTCCGGAATACGGCTGCGTGGTCAATTTCGAGGGTGAGTGCAGGAGGCTTGATGAAAGCAATCCTCTGGGGCCTTATGAATGGACCGGCACGGAAATCGTGCATGCGGTGCCCTATGATGTTCCGGTGGTGGGCTACAAAAACGAGACGGTGAATACGTTGAGGCTCTGGTCTGCCCGGCCTTCCGAGGAGTTTCTGCCCGATTATTTCAATCATAAGGATTATGTGCGGGCCTGTGAGGAAAAGTCCCAGTCGGGGCGGATCACCAAGGTGCTGTTTCCCGAGGAGGATGTGAGAAGAGCGCACGAGCTCCGGATCCGTCAGCAGTATTTTTTCGTGAGTTCTGTAATTCAGGATATCATTCGCCGTCACAAAGCCCATCACGACAATATCCTTGATCTCGAAAGCAAGATTGTGATTCAGCTTGCCGGCAGCAGGTGTGCGCTGGCAATACCCGAGATGATGAGAATTCTTGTGGACAAGGAGGGGGTCGAGTGGAAGAAGGCCTGGGAGATGACCAGGAACATCTTCGCCTACACCAGCAATGCGGTCCTCAGGGATCATCTCGAGATGTGGCCGGTGTACAAAATCGGTCAGACTCTGCCCCGGATCATGCAGATAATCTATGATATCAACCAGATGCATCTGGATACCATCAGGACTCGCTACGGAAACAATACCGAGCTTCTGAGAACCCTGTCTCTTATTGAGGAGGGGGAGGTGAAGAGGATTCGTTTTGCTGATCTGGCCGTACTGGGCTCGCACTCCATCAACGGGGTATCCATGGCGCAGACGGATTTACTCCAGAAAATCATTTTTCCCCACTTCTCACTGTATTATCCGGAGAAGTTCAGCTGCAAGACAAACGGTGTTGCTCACCGGCGCTGGCTTCTGTGCGCAAACAGGCCGCTTTCCGATCTGATTTCCAGTACTATCGGTGACGGGTGGATAAGAAATGCTCTGGAGCTTGAAAAACTGGAGAAGTTTTCCGATGATCGGAGTCTGCACAAGGATTTCAAGAGTGTCAAGGAAAAAGCCAAATCCGTACTGTGCAAATCGATGTGGGATTATCTGAGTATCCGCCTCGATGAAACGATGCTTTTCGATATACAGAGCAGAAGAATCCACCCTTCCAAAAGGCAGGTTCTTCATATTCTCTTTATTCTTCACCGTTATCTTCAGCTGAAAAACGGTCAATCCGTGGGAAGCCGAAGACTGCATTTGTTTGCCGGGAAGGCATCGCCTTCCGATTTTCTCGCCAAGCAGATCATTCATCTGATTAATGTGACCGGGGATCTGGTCAACAGCGATCCGGATGTGAAGGATAAGCTGCAGGTTGAGTTCATTCCCAATTTCGGCATGACCTGGGCCGATGAGGTGATCCCAGCCGCTGAACTTTCAGAACAGATATCCACTGCGAATCTGGAGGCTTCGGGCACGTTCAACATGAAATTCGCGTTCAACGGAGCGCTCACCATTGCAAGCCGCAGCGGTTCCAATGTGGAGATGATCCAGAAAGTGGGGGAGGATAACATTTTCGCATTCGGCAAAAGTAGTGACGAGCTTCTGAAGATGCAGCACTACAATCCGGCTGCTGTCATTTCAGGAGATACTCGCCTGCAGAATATATTCACTTTGCTTGACACATATCTTCCCACTGTAAAAGTCGGAAACGCCATCTATCCTCTGATCTCCTCGCTGCGGGATTCGGACAGGCAGTACGTGCTGCTTGATTTCGATGATTACGTCCGCAAGCAGGATGCGATTGATGAGCTTTATCAGAACAGTGAGGCCTGGGCCAAGAAAAGCCTTTTGAATATTGCGAGAATCGGCTGGTTCTCGAGTGACCGAACGGTGCGGGACTACGCACAGAATATCTGGAAAGTTACTGTATGAAAAAAGAAGCTCAACTCACCGGTGAATCAGTTGTAAGCGGGTGGGGCATTGGTAAAGCTTACTTTGTGGGGAGGGCCGGAAGCCAGCAGACCTCCACAGTATCCATTTCCCGTCAAGAGGTGGGTAATGAGATCATGCGCTTCAACGAAATCAGGGAAAGGGCAAAAAAGGATTATCATCAGCTGATAAAGGATCTGGGTGAAGAGGCCCCGGTAGACATATCCATACTCAATATTTACGAGCACATACTGGATGATCCGGCCTTCATCGGTCAGGTGGTGGAAACCATTTCCAGCCGGCTTTGTGATCTGGAAAGCGCTATACGGCTGGTCTCCGATGATTTCATCAAACGTTTCCAGGCTGCCGGCACCAATTATTTCAGCGAGCGCAGCAGTGACATGGTGGAGATATGCGAGAAGCTGGTTTCATATCTGCACAAGGATGAGGGACGGGCGATCACATTCATGGACCCTGTCGTTCTGGTGATACTCAGGGCCTTTACTCCCACTGACATCCTCTCCTACGACAGATCAAAGCTCATGGCGGTGATCACTACCAGCGGTGGCAAGACCTCACATGCGGCGATTCTGGCCCGTTCCTATGACATACCGGTCATCTCCGGCATTCACAACATCACCGATTATATCCGTCCCGGTGATGAAGTGCTGGTGGATTCGGACAAGGGCAAAGTGCATGTGCGACCCGGTGCGCCTCTGGTCAGCACCTACAAAAAGAGAACTCAGTTTCAGGAAGCCTTAAAAGAGCTCAAGAGGAAATGGAACAGGCCTGTCTACACGAAAGACGGCATTCACATCGAGGTCATGGCCAATATTTCTCTCCCTGAGGATATGGATGAGGCATCAGAGAGCGGTGCTGATGGAATCGGACTGGTGAGAACCGAATACCTGCTCTCCAACAGAAAAGAGATGCCCTCCGAGGAGGTTCATTTCGGCTATTACGATGCGATCCTCAAAAAGAGCAGCAACAAGCCCTGTACCATAAGACTTATGGATATCGGGGGGGACAAGATCCCCCAGTTTTTCGAAATGCCTGCGGAGTTCAACCCCTTTATGGGTTGGCGGGCGATAAGAATTTTTCTGGATCGCAAGGAGATTTTCGAAACACAGGTTTCTGCCATTCTCAAAGCCGGCGAGGGGTATGATTATTCCATAATGGTGCCCATGGTGACTACGCTTCAGGAGTGGATAGATGCCAAGGCGTTTATAAGAGAAGTGGCACACAAGCTCAACATAAAAATGCCCCGCTGCGGGGTGCTTTTCGAGGTGCCGCTTGCGATTCTTGAGATGAGCACATTCATGAAGGAGATCGATTTCGCCTCCATCGGTACCAACGATCTCATTCAGTATCTCAGTGCCGCCGACCGCAATAATTCGAAAGTCAATTACCTCTACAATCCTGTCGAGCCTGCATTCATCAGAATTATCCGCAGTGCCATCAAATGCGCAAACGACAACGGAAAGCCTCTTTCCATCTGCGGTGAGATGGCGGGTAATCCTCTGCACACGGTTTTACTTGCAGGTCTTGGCCTGCGCCGTTTCAGCGTGATGCCCCGAAATATCCCGCTTATAAAGGAAATAATCTCAAATATCAGCTTTGCCGAGGCTCAGGAGAGTATCTCCCATATCGATGCCGTAGATTCCACTGAAGATATGCGTCACTGGCTTGTAAACCTGAACCGACGGCTTCTGGGCGACCTGCCTCAGAGAGTTCCTCTTCCGGAGGGAGTGGTGTAGCTTTAAAACTGTGTTGTCGCCGCGGCGTTCAACACCGGAGCCGGGGATAATGTGCGCATGGAAATCTCGGCCCCTTTTAAATTTTTGAATTATCCCGCGTCTCTTTCCGCTCTGCATCCTTAGCGCCTCCGTGTGTACTATCCGTTTCGGTTGGGGGGAGGGCCTTGGGTTCATTCCGTGCAGCAATCCATAACAGTCGTATCCTATTTACATTCGGCGGATTCCGCGCTTTACCGTGAGAATCCGTTCACTACCTCGCTGTTCCCGACTTTTTGTGACCGTGAATGCTGCCGAATGCTTTTTTCAGTGCGCTCAGCGGGCCGTAGATAACCAGGTGGTCTCCGGCCAGAATGTACTCCGTTCCCTGGGGATTGGGGATCCACTGCTTTGCTCTTTCTATGCCCAGAATAAGGATTCCCTCCTCCTTGAATCCGCATTCGGCTATCGATTGGCCTGCTTTGGGATGTGACTCTTTTACGAGTGCGCGCACAAGTCCGTACCCGTCCAGAAGATGCAGAAGATCCTCGGTGCTCTTTTATCGAACACAGGCGACTTGACCAGTTTCGATTCAACGAACCTCTCCCAGCGGTGCATGAGTTTGTGGCGGGAGAGGATGCGGAAGATAAGATATCCGCCCACCAGAAGAAGTACCAGATTGATCGGTTTTCCATACCCCTCGCTCTCCATGAAGGATGAGGTGGTAGCCACAATGAGGGCCACGATACCCACATTTCCCGCAACGATCAGCATGGATATAATTTTGCGCCTGACCGGGTGATTAATAACCGATTCGGCCTCTTTGGTGGTGAATCCGGTTCCTGAAAATGCCGAAAGTGCCTGAAAGCGTGCTTTGCGCTGATCGAGCCCGGTCATCATGAGCGCTATGGCTGCCGCCCGGACTATGAGAAAAGAGATCAGAATGGTGAAAAAAGCCGGAAGCAGGTAGTAGGAACCGTACATGTTCGAGTCCTTTATATGCCTAAACAGCCAATATTCGGCCAGGGTAGACTTGTGGATTGATTTCGCAAGACTGGAGTCTAAAATAGAGTATTACGAGGTAAAAATACAACAGGGCCATAAGCAGTGGAGCTGTTCGATGGGTTCGAATTTGAATCGGTCCCGGATGATCTTCTTCGGAGTAGAGGGGGAGTTCCTAATTTGTCTTCCACTTACAGTTCGAGCAGTTAAACACCATGAAACACTCTCAAAACAAATACCTGCAGTTTCTCGATTCTGTACACGACGCGATAAGATTTGTAAACTAAATGGCGGTATCGGTAAGTCTGAAGGTATTCGCTTTCAGGAATTACTGGGTGGCGCTCAGGGTTATTTGAAAGAGACATTATCTTCGATTCGAGCTGATGGATAAAATTATTGGCCCCAAGGGGATTATCCTGCCTGATATATTCCCATATCAGATGACTGTTTGGGCAGTTGAGGTGAGTTTAACTGCGTATACCCTTTTCACACTTGAATTCCTTGAAGAAGTCAGCCGCTGGTTTTACCTTTTTTCCCTGAATATCTTCTTCTGCCGGAAGCAGTAACTTCAGCATTGCTAATGAGGTGGACATTTTTTCATAGTCCTCGGCATCCATCAAAACAGCTTCGGCCTTTCCATTGACCGTAAGCACAACCGGGCGGTGTGTGGTATGAACCTGTTTTACTAACCCGTTTGCATTGCGTTTCAAATCAGTTATGGATTTCACATCTTCGGTAATTTTCAATTTCATCGCAAAGTTCCTTTAAGTACCTTATTTAGGTACTGAAAAAAATACTCAATCGAGTCGGTTCATGGCAAGTCTCTTGCCTTTTAGGTCACCTGTCGGGGCTCTGTTCTGCAGATCATTATTGCTTTATGATTGCATTGGTTTCCTGAGCCGGAACCGGGATGCATCACTTTTAGAGTTGGTAGCCGGCTGATTGTGCAAAATGCGCCGTACCGAAGCCTTTTCTCTATTGTAAAAACAACCCGTGTATTTTAATACACGAAATCTTCTTTCAACCCCTTTACACCACTTTCTGCGATGCTTTATACTATATATTCTGGCTTCACCGATGCTGGATTCACGGAGTTGCCGCTTACAGAACTTTTCCCTTTTTCCCGGATTACTCTCATGGCTCAGGACCAGAATGCACTTGAACTGTTCAACTATCTTTCCTCCCGCACATACAGCGCGCCTCTCGCAGAGATACTGGAAGCATTTGAATGGTCCAGGGCAACATTTTTTCGTGTCAAGGGGTATGCGGAACTGCTTTATGGCGTATGCATCGAATACGATAAGAAATACGAAGGCTATGTCCTGAAAAAGCAGAAGGGCGCGGTGGAGCTTCCCGGGCCTCACTTCACCGTTTCCGAAATAACCTCTCTTGTACTGATAGAGCATGCGCTTCAGAGTCTCCAGAAGGGACAGCTTTGTGATTTTCTGGAGCCGATCCGCAAACGTTTTCTTCCTCTGCTCAAATCGCGCAATGTCCCTGTGGATACTTTCAGAAAGCGTTTTAAGATTCTTTCGGTATTCTGCCGCTCTGTGGATGATTCCGTGTTCCGTACCGTTTTCGATTCCATCACCCGTCAGCGTCGACTTCAGATCACCTATCGTGCCCTGGGCACATCCGAGGCTTTTTCGCGCATCGTTTCACCTCAGACCATTCTGCGCTACCGTGACAACTGGTATCTGGACGCGTTCTGTCACCAAAAGCAGGCCCTGCGTTGTTTCGCCATGAGCCGTATCACCGATGCTCGCATCACAAAGGAGCATTCCCGGGTGATATCCGACACCGTGCTCAGAAAGCACTATACCCATGCGTTCGGCATCTTTACCGGCCAGGCAACCCGGGAGGCGACCATCCGCTTCACCGGAGTTGCCGCCCACGAAATTCCTCACGAAACATGGCACCCCGCGCAGAAAGGTGAAAAACAGCCGGACGGCTCCTACATTCTGACGGTTCCCTACGGAAATGATACCGAGCTTGTCATGGATATCCTCAAATGGGGCAGGGATGCGGAGGTGCTCAAACCGGCCAGGCTGAGAAAAAAAGTGGGGGAGATACTGAGAGAGGCTGCACGGAGGTATGAAAAGAAGTGAAAAAAATGGGGCCAGTATCAGTTTATGAGACTGGAGGGGAGTAGATTGGATATTCTGGGTTTGGAAAATAGAGTGGATTCCATTAAAAAGTGAGAGTGTGATATGCCGATTGATTACTACAAGTTCTGGGGAAAAACCGCGAAGGCGGAAGATAAAGCACCGGATTACCATCTTCTTGTGTATCATGCACTGGATGTAGCTGCTGTAGGAAGCGTATGGTTGGATTATAACAATCGCTTTTTAAAAAAGGCAGCTTCCGCTTTCAACCTTTCTGAAAACGCATTTATCGATTGGTTTCTGTTTTTTCTTTCCATTCATGATATCGGCAAATTCTCGACCAGATTTCAGAATCTCAATAAAGATCTGATCAAAAAGCTACAGGGAATCGAATCCGATGAACCCTATGATCCCAGACATGATCAGCTGGGATGGGTGCTCTATAGAAAACACCTGCTGGATATCCTGTATAATGAACTTTTCGAGGAATGCAACGGATCCATCTTCAAGGATTTTATCAATCAGTTTGCATTGTGCTTTTTCGGACATCATGGCCTACCGCCGGAAAACGATGAATCTCCGGGCGTGGTACTTTACTCCCAATCCGACAGACACGCCGCCTGCGAATATTTCAAAGCAGTGGCGAGTCTTTTTCTCACCCAAGACTCTGTTGACCAGCTTAGAAAAAATTGCGGTCTTTCACGTGCCGAAAGAAAAACAATAAAGGGTGATTTTCAAAAAGAGAGTTGGTCAGTTGCCGGTCTTGTCACGATCTGTGACTGGATAGGCTCCGGTGATGCATTTGAGTTTTGTTCAGAGGAGATTTATCTCCCCACTTATTACAATGCTGCTCTTAAAACTGCCCAAAAAGCAGTGCGCGATGCTGAAGTGAACAATGCTGCCGTTTCCTCCATCGGAGGCTTCGGGCACCTTTTCCCTTCCTTTGCAGATTCCCCAACACCACTGCAGAAACTGTGTGATGAAAGTGAGATTCCCGACGGGCCGCAGTTATGGATACTGGAAGATGTAACTGGTGCAGGAAAAACTGAAGCCGCTCTTACACTGGTGTCACGTATACTTGCAGACGGAGGGGGAAACGGTTGCTTTGTCGCGATGCCTACCATGGCCACTTCCAATGCGATGTATGAGCGAATGGCTGCTATTTACAGATTATTGTTCAGTGATGAAAACAAACCATCACTGGTGCTGAGCCATGGGTCAAAACACCTTTCCGAAGCTTTCAGAAATTCTTACCGGGATACCATGTTACAATTACCCGATAATACAGATGAAGTCGATTATGATGCTCGGGAGGGGCAAGCACATTGTGCTCAGTGGCTTGCTGATTCGTCCAAAAAATCGCTGCTCGCCGATTGCGGGGTAGGTACTGTCGATCAGCTCCTGTTGAGTGGACTTCCCGTACGGTATCAGAATCTGCGGGCATTCGGAATGAAAGAGAAGGTGCTGGTTGTTGATGAAGTGCATGCTTATGATGCCTATATGCTGCGCCTTCTGGAGAATGTTCTGGTCTATCATGCAGCAGCGGGGGGTTCAGTTATTCTACTTTCCGCAACATTGCCCCATAATGTACGGAAGCGATTTGTAAACTCTTTTGCTGAAGGACTGGGTAATGATGCAGTCGAATTGAATGAAAAATCATTTCCCCTTGTGACCTGTCTGGGCAAATGCGGGTGCAAAGAGAAGCCTGCAGATACCCGCGATGAATTGAAACGCAGCGTTGAAATAAACTTGATTGATGATCTAGACAAAATAGAAGAATTGGTGACCGAAAGTGCGTCAGCAGGCAAATGTGTATGCTGGATCAGAAATACGGTAACCGATGTTATGGAGAGCTATTCGAAACTGCGCGACGCAGGAAAGATTGATCCTGAGAAACTGGATCTCTTTCACAGCCGTCTTGCACTTTCTGACAGATTGTCCGCAGAGAAAAAAGTGCTGCAGTCTTTCGGTAAAAATTCCAGTGCTGCGCAACGGGAGGGCAGAGTTCTGATTGCAAGCCAGGTCGTTGAGCAGAGTCTTGATCTGGATTTCGATATTCTGATAAGTGATCTGGCGCCAATAGACTTTCTGATCCAGCGTGCCGGGCGTCTTCACCGGCACCTCCGCGATGAACAGGGGAATCGAATAGAACACGGGGTAAAAAGTGGTCGATCTGAGCCGGTATTCCATATCTTTGCCCCTTCCGATACAGAAACTCCCAAAGCCACATGGTATCAGGATCTGTTTCCAAACGCTTGTTATGTGTACAAGGATACCGCTGTTCTGTGGCGTACATTCAAGGCTCTTAAAGAGAAGGGCGCGTTGCGGATGCCCGAAGAGGGACGAGAGCTAATAGAGGCTGTGTATGGTGATGAGTTATCAGAAACTCCGACAGTTTTTGAAAATGCCGAGAATGAGTCCTGGGGCATGGTGATGACACACAAGAGTATGGCGGATTACAACATGCTTCATTTTCCCAGCGGTTATAACAGAGCAAGCAACATCAAGGGCCAGTGGGATGTGGAGGAAAAGGTGCCAAGCAGATTAAGTGAACCTCAGAATACAATTTACCTGTGCAGATGGGTTAATGATGCGGTTGTGCCGCTGTACAGCGAGGGCGAGTATCCCTGGGAAATGAGCTCACTGAAATTAAGGAAATCAAAACTTGCGAAAGTCGAATATCCGAAAGTGATTGAGGAGTATATAGCCGGTCTGCAGAAGCAGCGGAGGTTCAGGTACGATACACTTTTTGTGGTGCTTGATGATGAATTGAAGGCACGGGGGTGGGATGAACGAGGCAGAGAGGTTGAGATTGAATATGATAGAGACGTCGGATTTCTAATTGATAAATAGAATGAACAGTCATATACAAACACAGGAGGTTCAATGAACCTGATCAAAGACAAGTGGCTGCCGGTAGCCCGCAAAAACAGCAGACCCGGTGAGTTTGAAAACATTGCGATCTGGCAGATACTGGAGAACTATAGCGACAATCCGGTTGTCGAGATTATCGCGCCCCGTCCCGATTTCCGGAACGCCCTGTACCAGCTGCTTATCGGTATCGTTCAGGTTGCAGCACTGCCCGAGGATGACGAGCACTGGAGTGAACTTTACAACACTCCCTGGGATTCAGAGGAGTTCAAAAAGAAAGTGCTCTCATTCGAGCACTGTTTCGAGATCGATTCTGAGGGCCCGGCCTTTATGCAGGACTTTGATCTCAAGGAAGGGTACAAGGAAGAAACGCTGGGAAATCTGTTTATCAATCTCCCCGCTAATGAACACTTCACCCCGACAAATGAACAGGCGGCTAAAACCGAACCCAAACAGATAAATCCCTACTGGGCTGCGGTAGCTCTTTTTACACTGCAGACGTTTGCACCGAGCGGAGGACGGGGGCACAGAGTGGGTCTCAGAGGCGGCGGGCCGCTTACCACCATTCTTTTACCCAAAAAGCATGAAGCTA
>JBKGXV010000012.1:0-58638 GCA_046546375.1 Chitinispirillaceae bacterium
TCACGCGTGTTCGGAGCCAGGATGAACCTTGAATGGCAAATGATGAACGCCCGATCTTTGTCCCGGAGGTGCCCCCCCCTTTAGCCGAGGAGCTGTTTTTTGGCTCAATTACACTAATCGTCGGTTTTTTCTGTGTAAATAATCCCCATTTTCGGCTCCGCACCACCCGACGAGCCGGTGAAAACGCCCCCGGACGCCTCCGCATCACCCCGACACCCCGTTTCAGCCCCCGTTTTCTTCCTTGCAGCTTCCGTTCAGCCTTCGCAGCATTAGCGCACACCCCGATCCGTGCGGAACGAACCGTGCGCTGGCTAGCGCATAACCCAATCCGGGTGGAATGAACCGTGCGCTAGTTAGCGCAGTCTCCGTTCCGTGTGGAATGAACTGTGCGCTAGCTAGCGCAGACTCCAATCCACATGGAATGAACTGTGCGCTAGTGATGAATACTGCTTGTCGGCAGATGTTGAGCCTTCAAAATCAGCTGTTTTCCGTACGGCGGTCACTGCTGATCATCGGACGGTTGGTGAACAGAGGTCCTTTATTACTGTATAGAGCTCCCGGAGTTTCCCTCATGCTCCGAATGCATGATTTCTAAGTTCGGTCCGCATCCTGCCGCATCCCCCGGAAGCTCGCCCCGGAGGTGAAACTGTGATCCGATACTGAATCACCTCCGGGGAAACGGATCACTCCGCCTGCCCTTTCAGTACCCCTCGTGTGAAATGCTCTTTTCTGTGCTTGGGAACTAACCGGTGCCAGAGAACCCCGAAGGTAATAAGCGCAAAGAGAAGGCTTGTCCCGGTTGCGATCACCGAATTGGTCAGAAACACTTTTGTCGCCTCCACAGTACTTATGCCGGGGGAGGTAAGCATTCCGAAAGAAACGCCGCCGCCAAGCGAGAAGGTGCTGATCGACAGCCCAATGTGGGCTTTATGCTTGGAGCAGAAAAGAAGCGGGTGCTGAGGGATTTTCGAAAGAAAGCTGGGATTTCCCTTGTACCAGGACCAGTACCAGTAAGCTACGGCCAGTACCCCGGAAATACTGAATATGTACTGCAGCAGAAAATATACCCGTATGGTTCCCTGGGGGAGGGTGAATACGGGTGCAGACAAGAAAGGCATCATCTTCACGAATATCCCGCTGTGGTGCGTGAAGGAATCCATTGCGACGTGGGATGCCGCTCCGGCCAGAAGTGATACTACTATGTTGAGAAATCTTCCCCATCCCCTGAATGTAAACTCCCTCGCCACAGGCAAAAGCTTCTCCTGGTGTGAGTGGGGCAGAATCGAGATGAGCGGATGTTTAAGTAAATTATGGAATATGAAAAGCATAATCAGACCGAGAGGGACACAGAAGAGGAACAGTCCCGGCACTGAGTGACCGATCACTTTGCTGGTGGACATGGTCAGGAAAAATTCGAAATCCGGCATCAGACTTCCCACAACGAGAGGTGAGAGCATGAGGCCGGCTTTTTTGAGTGGAACTGCAGGCGCGGGATGAGCGAACGTAAGTGGCATAATCCGATGTTATCCTTTCTGGTGAAGAGAATGGAAAACTTTTACGCTTTGGGTGGATAGGATATTGTGGCTTTCATTCCCTTCAGATGGAATTGGCGATAATGATGGTGCTACGGATTTACCCCGGTGGTGAATCACTGATGCAGCACAGAATCACCTCCGGGGTATTTCGGTCACGGATTCCTGTAAGGTGTTGATTTTCAGAATTCTGCCTCGGGTGCCGCGTCACTGAATCGGAGCAAAATCGTAATCGATTAGTCTGTCCCTGCAGTTTTCGGCAGAACCCTAAAGGTAACCGCGCCTCTGATTTTCTCCCCGGAGGTGCATTAGTGCTGTTTCACCTGCGGGGCAGATATCTGATTCCTGGCGGATTACCGTATTGTAAGCGGGACAGTTATTTTTTAGTTTAAATTAGCTATGTAGTGATAATTTTTCCACAGAACAAAGCAATTTTTCCGAAGGAAGCAATAATGGAGGTGACATACTGGGATAAACCGGCGGAAACAATGGATCGGGAATCATTACAGGAGCTTCAGCTTTCGCGTCTCAGAACGAGTGTCGAGCGTGCCCTGAAAACACCCTTCTATAAGCGCCGGCTGGAGAAAACGGGTATACGTTCAGGTGAGGATATCCGTTCGCTGGATGATCTGAACAGAATTCCGTTCACCACTAAAGATGACCTGAGAGAGGCATACCCCTACGGGCTTCTGGCGACGGATAAAAAGGAGTGTGTCCGCCTTCACACTTCAAGCGGCACGACCGGAATTCCCACTGTGATTTATCATAACAGGGCCGATATTGAAAGCTGGACCGAGCTTATGGCCCGCAGTATCGTGATGACCGGAGTGGGTGAAGGGGATGTTTTTCAGAATATGACCACTTACGGTCTTTTCACCGGCGGTCTGGGGTTTCATTACGGTGCGGAGCGGGTAGGGATACTGGTCATTCCTGCAAGTTCCGGCAATACCAAACGCCAGCTCTCCCTCATGCGGGATTTCGGAACCACGGTGCTTCATGCAACTCCCAGCTATCTGCTTCATATATCTTCCCAGCTCACCCCCAATGGGATTTCCCGCTCACAGCTCAAGCTCAGAAAAGCCTTTTTGGGTGCTGAACCCTATTCAGAGGAGACGCGAAGGAAGCTCGAGGCGGCTTTGGAGATCAGTGCCTATAACTCCTATGGCCTTTCCGAGATGAACGGCCCGGGTGTGGCATTCGAGTGTGTGTATCAGGATGGGATGCATGTGTGGGAGGATGCATTTTTAACCGAGATCATCAATCCTGAAACCCGGGAAGTAGTGCAGGATGGCCAGGAGGGCGAAATCGTGTTCACCACTCTTGCCCGTCAGGCCACCCCTCTTCTGCGTTATCGTACACGGGATCTGTCGAGGGTGTGTGAGGGAACCTGCTCCTGTGGAAGAACTCACCGCAGAATCGCCCGGATAAAGGGACGCTCCGATGATATGCTGATAGTCAACGGAGTCAATGTGTTCCCTTCCCAGATCGAGGAAGTGATCATGAAGGTGCCGGAGGTGGGGACAAACTACCAGATCGTGATAGAAAAATCCGGTGCTCTGGACAGGCTTACGGTGAAGACCGAAATCTATTCCAAAATGTTTACCGGTGATTTCAGGTTTCTTGAAAATCTGAAATCTCGTATCTGCGGGGAACTGAAGGCATCCATCACTATCAATCCCGTTATAGAACTTCATGAACCCGGCGGTCTTCCTGTTTCGGAGGGGAAGGCAAAACGGGTGATAGACAACAGATTCAGCTGATCATCAAAACAGGACACTTCTTATGGCAGAACAGATCAATATATTCGTGGAGAACAAACCCGGTCGGCTTCAGAAGATAACCCGCATCCTGAGTGATACTGATATTAATATGCGTGGTATTGTGATTGCGGACCGAGAGAGTTACGGGATTGTCAAGGTGCTGGTTGATGATCCCCGCAAGGCGCATCTCGCGCTTTCCGAACAGGGGCTTGCCTGTGCGGTAAAGAAAGTACTGGCAGTGAGTATCGAGGATCAGCCCGGGGGACTTTATCAGCTTACCGAGAAGCTTGCCGGACAGGGGATAAACATCATCGATGCTTACGGATTTGTGATCGAGTCCCGCAGGGAGGCCGTGCTGTGCATGGAGGTGAAGGATTACGAGTTTGTGAAGACCACCGTGGAGAGTTCGGGTTACAGGGTGCTTACGGACAGCGAGCTGTACGATTTGTAGGGTATCTGTTCTGATTCGAAGAAGGCCGGAACCCCGGTGCCCGGGCACACTGGTTCCCCGGAGGTGATTCTGTAACGTATCACAATCTCACCTCCGGGGTACTAATCATTGATTTCCGACGGTGATGCTGAGCAGCTTTCATATTGATTCGGTTTTTATTTGAATCCGCAGTGGCGTGCACCATTTCAGTGGGGGAGCTGCTTGGGAGTGAGCATGACAATATCGAATTCGGTGCAGATTGTCAAAATCTCCCGAGTAGTACATTCGGACAGTGATTGGATGGATCCGGTTTGAAAAACATCCTTCCGATTGGGTCAGAACAACTCAACAGTTTTTTTCAGATTGCTCAAGACAGCTGCAGACTGCATCGATCAGGTAATCCTTCTGAGTTATTCTATTGTATCTGGATATCATCCTTGAAACAGCCGAAGGATCAACTTTGAGATATTCCGCTATTTCCGTGTTCCGGAAATCATAGCTGCAGGCTCCGGCATACGCAAAAAGTTCCCGGGCAGTGGATTTCTGATTGATACGGCCCTGAAAGAACAGTTCCTCTTCTTCAGAGTAGATGTTGTTCCGTAAAGTCTCATGCAGTTCTTTCAGTGAGATATCCAAAATGCTATGACGGGCGATGCGGGTTTTTCTGCAGCGGTCCTCTCTCAGAACGGCCTGGACAAATTCATAGCTTCCGATCACCCATAATTCCGGTTTTGAGAAATTCATTTTGCCTCTGTTCGCATTTCTGACAATTCTGATGATTTCTTTTTCACAGTCCGTTTCTGCTGAATTAAGGTATCTGCAATAATCACCCACAGGGTCGGAGGCGTTAAACTGATCCAGAAGAGATTTGTTATCCAGAACAGCATCATCAGCATTCACCACGCTGCTGTGTCCGCACCATTCATAACGATCCAGTTCTTCCAGAGTGCAGGCACCGCAGCGGACCGGATTCATATGAACATAGCGGATCAGCTTTTTAAGCTCCGTTTCTTCAGATATGACCGATGCATAACGCCTGAAAAAGACCACACCCTCCCGGTTCTTTTCGCGGTTGAACTTTTTGGCATACACGGAATTGAGCCTCTGCATGAACCTGGATATAGTCACTTGGCTGGATTTAACTATCAGGTGATAGTGGTCGTCCATGATCGACCAGCTGACGCATGTGAAGGAGAATTTATCAAGTGTGATTTTCAGTTCTCTGAGGAGGAATTTTTTTAGTTCGGGGTCCTGAAGAATTTTTTCGCCGAAGACGCCTCTGGAGGTTACATGGTAGTAGACATCGGGAACGATGATACGGGGTTTGGTGCACATGAGAGGCTCCCTTTCGGTTCAGGTGGATGAGGTGGGTACAGCGTGAAAAGCAAGCAATTCCGGGGCCGTCCCGGAGATGAATTGCTGATGCGTCATCAAATCACCTCCAGGGCGTCATTGGTACCGGTGCAGAACCCCCCTTTTCGATGCGAACAAGAATTGTTACCGCATTGTGTGACCCCGAAGGTGATTCAGTACCGTATCACAATCTCACCTGCGGGGAACCCACACCGACCCTCCAAGGTTCTCCCGACTAACTTATCAGTACTGAGCCTCCACACACTCGACAATATCTTTAACCTGAAGACTCGTCAGACTGATCTTCGCCTCCGCTTTCCACTTCGGCTTGTAGGCGATCTCCACACCGTTTTCGCCTATCTCACGTTTTATGCATGCTTTGATGTACTTGTCCACATCCTTTGCTTTGGCGGGAGCAAACTTCCTAAGCTTTTTGGCAGCCTGCCTGTAGGCGTTGCGGGTGGCCAGTTTGACCGCATGGTCCAGAGAATTCTGGGTGGCTTTTCCCACTACCGCCAGTGACGGGTAGGCATCGGGTTTGTTGCTTTCGGGCTGAGAGTCGGTGATGGTCCAGGTATTGTCGGATTTAAGCCAGACGACCCGGTCATCACTCAAGGTGATATAGATATCATCCCTCTGCTCTTCGATGAAGGTCTTCTCTTCGGCATACGACCATGTGCTGTCCTCATAGAGCAGCACCTCTTCGCCGCTTTCCAGAGTCAGACTCATATCACCTTCGGCCCGGACAAATCCGATAAACACCACAACAAAACCCATTGCCAGTGCGAACTTCTTACTCATGGTTCGGTGATCCTTTCAGTTTAGCATTGGAAGAAAACATCTAATCTAAATATAAGAAAAACTGCCCGAACCGCCATAAAAGTTTGCGATTTATGCATGCGCGTGCTATTCTTATTATAGATAGGGATAGAGCCGGGCAGTCTGGCAGGGGGACTGTCGGCCATCAGCACCCTGTAGAAAGGAGGTGATCCTATTAGTAACGGTAAACTAATGGGAGCCTCCGGCGCGATCAGCTGAAACCAACTGCTATCCGCCGGGGACTCCCTTACGGCGAGCGGCCCTGGTCCTGGGATCAGGGCCGTTTTTTTATGGTGCGTGCCGGCAGGGCGCAATGAAGCAGAGATGCCCCGGAGGTGACTTTGTGATCCGGTACTGAGTCACCTCCGGGGTGTCATCACAGCCCGTTCCCTCCTCTCTGTCTTCATGTATATTACTACACTTCTCACATTTTCCCGTAAGGAGCTCCATGCTACCCTACCTTCTGATCTTAGGCGGTTTGGTCCTGCTTTATTTCGGAGCCGAATGGATGGTCGGCGGCAGTTCCAAACTGGCTGTTCGCTTCGGAGTGAAACCGGTTCTGGTCGGACTCACCATTGTCGCCTTCGGTACCAGCGCTCCGGAGCTGGTGGTCAGTATCCATTCGACCGTGACCGGAGTCGGCGGTATTGCGGTGGGGAATGTGATCGGATCCAATATCTTCAATGTGGCGCTGATTCTGGGCCTTTCCGCAATGATCCGTCCCATCCATATTACTGAGCAGCTTATCCGTGTCGATGTCCCGGTGGTGATCGGTGCATCATTTCTGATGACCTATCTTCTCTGGGACAGGACTGTGGCGATTCTGGAAGGGGTGATTCTCCTGATACTTCTTGTGGTCTACATGTCATTCACTATTATAAGCGCAAAGCGTGAAAAGGACAGTCAGGAGAAGCCAGAAAAACTTTTCGGGAAAAAGGATCCTTTTGTGAAAGATATCGCTCTGATTGTAATCGGGCTGGTGCTTCTGGTGGGGGGAGCGCGCGTGCTGGTTAACGGTGCGGTAACGCTGGCTACAAGATTCGGTGTGAGCGAGGCTGTAATCGGCCTTACCATCGTTTCAATAGGGACCAGCCTTCCGGAGCTGGCCACATCGGTGGTGGCTGCGCTTAAAAGACACAATGATATTGCAGTAGGGAATATCATCGGATCAAATCTGTTCAATATCTTCTCCATTCTGGGCTTTGCCGGCATTCTGGGGCCTGTGGTAGGGGTCGGTATTGAACTGAGAGACCTGTTTGTGATGCTGCTGGTAACAGTGCTGCTTCTCCCCATGCTGTGGACACGTTTCACTCTTACCCGTTATGAGGGAGCGGTGCTTTTCATGATTTTTCTGGGGTACATATACATGGTGTGGCCCAAATAGAATGGATAGCTTTATCCAGATCCGTGGTGGCGATCATACCGGAATTGTCCGAAAGCCAGGCCGCCAGAAGAGTGGCGGTGTCCACCAGGGATTCCTCCACGACTTTGAGGTAGTGGGGGCGGAGTTCTTTCACTATCCAGTCGGTGAGGTAGTAGAAACTGATTCCGGTGATAAGAAGAAAACCGAGAATCAGACGGGTGCGGATTTTCATAGCGAAGTGGGGAGGTTAGCTGCTGAGCTTCAGGGAGTAGCCGAATCCGCGATGTGTTTCGATGGGGTCGGCTGCGTGTGAATTCGCACAGCGCAGTTTCGATCTGATCATTTTAATGTGGCTGTCCACGGTGCGGTCGCTGCTGTAGCCCGGTTCATCCCAGGCTGAGTTCATCAGTTCGCTTCTTGAGTAGACGCGTCCGGGATGGGAAAGAAGGACATTGAGGATTTTGAACTCCTGTTTGGAGAGCTCAAGGAGAACATCGTAATAGAAGACAATCTTCTTTTCGTCATCGACGGTGAAAGGATCTGAAGGGTTTGAGGTTTTCTGCATCTGTAGCGGGGCGGTTTCAGCTCTGCGCAGGATGGCTTTAACCCTGGCGGAGAGCTCACGGGGGCTGAAGGGCTTTATCATGTAATCATCCCCGCCTATCTCCAATCCCACAACTCTGTCGATTTCCTCGGATCTGGCACTCAGAAAAATTATGGGAACGCGCGATATGCTTCTGATTTTCCTGCACACTTCCAGCCCGTTTATATCCGGAAGGCCTATGTCGAGTATCGCCAGAGAGAAATTATGATCGCTGATTGCCTGAAGCCCTTCCTGGCCGGTTTTGGACCATACCGGCAGAAAACCGTCATTTTTCAGAGAATACACGATCGTATCCGCTATGGGCTTCTCATCTTCTATAATCAGTATATAGGCTGGCATGCAGTTAAAATAATAATGGATAACCGGTCGCGGTACCCCAACCTTGTTAAGAAACTATCAAAGAAATAATTTCCCCGGAGGTGCGGTATCGATACAGCACAAAATCATCTCCGAGGAAACCGAGTTCACCTTACCGTGAATTATATTTGGTTTTCCAAACAACTCAAGAGTAGTTTTCTCTACAGCAGATGCTTCACCTGCCAATACTTACGAGTACAAGTTTCGGCTTTAAATCGAGAACTGCTTTTGGTTGATGATCGATTCAGAAAGATGCGTATGAAACTTTTTATCGAAACAATACTGATATCTCTGGCTACGGTTCTGACTGCCAGTTCCTTTGCCGGCGAAAGCGGGAAACAGATTACACTTGAGCAGCTGCTGGCCCGGTGCGAAAACAGTGCTCACGACCTTGCAATCATTGAGAAGCGGGCGGATGCCGGGTATGCTGAAGTGGACAAGTACCGGGCTGAGGCGTTTCCGTTTCTGTCATTCTCCAGCAGCGCATCGTACGCCTCGCAGTCTCTGGAGTCCCAAACACTTCAGTCGGCATCATCCGGTGAAGAAGATCCCATGCAGCACATCGATCGTATCGACGGGTATGCATTCGACTGGTCTCTAAATCTCAAACAGCCTCTGATCACGTTCGGCAAAGTGAGCAGTGCACTTAAAATGGCCAAAACACAGGAGCGTTCCCTTGCTCATAAGTTGCGCCTTGAGGAGGATCAGTTTCATATCTCTGTAATGTCCCGATTCGCCGATGCCTACTCTGCTCAACAGTCTGAAATAATCTCCAGAAAATCCCTGGAACGTTCCGAACGTCTTTCTCGGAAAATGCGCATCGAGCTGGAAGCCGGTCAGATCTCGCAGGGAGATTTTCTAAGGATACAGGCAAAGGCGCAGGGCGATCGTGCCCGGGTTATTGCGGATTCGAATGCCAGAAATATAGCGATTCGCAGACTTGCACTTCTGGTGGGAATGGATGATTATGACTTCGAAGTGAATCTGGACCAGCACGGTTCTCTTTCCCGAGCACCGCAAGATCAGAGTGGAAAAAAGGATCTTCGGATCGCGCTCAAGGAATCTCAAATCGAGCTCTTCACCCATCAGCAGACCCTTATCAATTCCAACCGCTTTCCTTCTCTTTATCTGGTCGGTTCGGTTAACAACAACTTCATGAGTATCGATACCTCGGGGCTGACTCAAAAGGTTCTGGATGGTATGGGTGTCAATCCGGATTCTGTTCCGCCCGGCATGAGCCCGTCTTTTCCTGATAATCCCGGACCGGAGAAGTACTTCGATCCCGGTTTTTTCAACTACAGCATCGGGCTGCAGCTTTCCTGGACACTTTTTGACGGTCGCAGAACCGGTTCCGAGTACCGTCAGATGGTAAAGAATACCGAGACGGCTCGTCTGGAGCTTGAGAAACTCAAGCGGGAGTCTGAAATCGAGCTTGAGGAATCGAGGAGTAATCTGGCCGGAGTTGAAGCGCAGATTGAGGCCGTGGCTCTGCAGGTTGAGGCTTCAAAGAAAGCGCTTGACCAGATAGAAAAGGATTATGCCGATGGGCTTTCCGATATCACCTCTCTTCTGGAGGCTGATCAGGCCTACAGGTCGGCCACAAATCAGCTGAACGCTTTGAAGATTCAGAAAATGTTGATAGTAGCTTCCGTAAAAATCTCCATGGGGTTGCCTGTTTATGAAAAGTAAAAAAATAATTGGAACCTGTCCTGTGATCTGGGCGGGTGTTTTGATGCTCTTCAGCGGTTGTTCCCAGAAAGAGGGGGACGACTCGCAAAAGGTTCAGGAACCGGTTCCTGTCAAAGTATCTTCTGTTGAACCCGAGGTGTTTACTGAATATGTCACCTATTACGGCAAAATAGAGCCTGTAAGGAAAGCTCACCTGGTGTGTTACTCGGGAGGCAGAGTGGAAAGAGTGAAGGTGCGCGAAGGAGACTGGGTGAAAAAAGGCAAGTCTCTGGCCAGTGTGGATTCCGACAAGGCACTGTCCACACTTGAAACTGCCCGCCTTCAGGAAAAAATCGCCAAGCGCAATCTCGAACAGCTTCGAAAGCATCTTGAGGACGGGAATGCATCTCAGTTGGCAGTCGACCAGGCGGAGCTGAAGTATCTGTCCGCTAAGAACAGTCGTATAGATGCCGAGAAGAACTATCGCGGGGCTCTGGCCATAACGCCCGTTTCAGGAATAGTAGCTTCCCGTTTCGTTGATTCTTACGAGGAACTTGCCCCCGGATCACCCCTCTTTACTGTTGCTGCTACTGGAAAGATGAGGATAGTTGTCGAGCTTCTGGAATCGGATATGGTGCTGGTGAAAAGAGGCGGGGTTGTAAAGTTGACAGTGGATGCTCACCCGGAAAAGACCTGGGAGGGTAAAATACAGACAATCGCTCAGGAAGCATCCCCCAAAAGTAAAAAATTCAGGGCTGAAATCCATGTGGCCAACTCCGACGGGCTGCTCAAATCAGGAATGACGGGCCGGATCCGTCTCAAGCTGAGAGAATACAGCAATGCAGTTGTCGTTCCCGTTCATGCTGTTCAATCCGAGGGAGTGCGCAGCTCTGTTATGGTTGTCGATGATCAGAAAAAGGCCCGCAGGCGTTATCTGGGACTCGGTCCCCAAGAAGATACCACTGTGCTGGTCAAAAACGGTCTTGAGGATGGCGAACAGCTTATAGTCGCGGGGTATCACCTGGTTGCGGACGGTTCTCCGGTTATCGTATCGCACACAGAAACGACTGAAAAGGATGACGGGTAATGATTAGGTTCTTGGTAAAAAAGGGAGCCGTTGTCTTCACTTTTTCCGTACTGATTATCCTTGCAGGGGTAATGTCCTATATCCAGCTGCCCCGGGAATCGAGTCCGGAAATAAAGCAGCCTTACGTGTTTGTGACAACTGTGTATCCGGGTGTGGGGGCAAAGGAAGTGGAAAACCTGGTAACCAGGATTGTAGAGGAAGAGATTGACGGTACAGAAGGGTTGCTCGAGGTGTCGTCCTCCTCACAGCAGAGTTTGTCCCACATATTCACCAAGTTCGCTTCAAACGTTTCTGTTGAAACCGCACTCAGAAAAATTCAGGAAAGAGTCGACAGGGCTGTCCCGCGTCTTCCTGAAGATGCCGAAGCGCCTGCGGTGAATGAACTCAGTACTTCCAGTTTCCCGATATTCACTTTTGCACTTTCTCACCCCGACGGTCTGAAGTTGATAGACCAGACCTCAAGGGAGCTTCGGGATGAGATACGGCGCGTGAAGGGTGTGCTTGATGTGAAGATCGCCGGGAATCTGGAGAAGGAGGTTTCAATTGAACTGGACCCGGTGAAACTGGATCACTACGGACTGACTCTCAATGAGGTGTCCCGCGCAATACAGCTGGCAAACATTTCCATCCCGGGCGGAATACTCAAGAACGATTCCAGAAATTACTCCATTTCGGTCAATTCAGAAATACAGGATCCTCTTCAGTTCGAGGATGTGATTGTACACTCCGGACCGGTGAGTGTGCCGCTGAGGGAGCTGGGAGAGGTTTCTTTCACCTATGCAAAAAAGCAGACATACAGCAGGTTCAACGGAGTACCGGCCATTACGCTCTCTTTGACCAAACGTGCTGGAGAGAACATTATAGACGTGGTGGATAATGCCCGTCAGTTGATCGAAAGTTCAAAAGAGGATTTCCCCGCCGGCACACAGGTGCATTTTTCCTATGACGAATCCGATTACATACGGCAGATCATTGCCGATCTTGAAAACAACATGCTTACCGGCTTTATTCTGGTGATGCTGGTGACAATCTTCTTTTTGGGTTTTGTGAACTCATTCTTTGTGTCACTTGCGATTCCCTTTTCCATGCTGCTTGCGTTCACTGTACTTGACTTTCTGGGTATCACGCTCAATATGGTGGTGCTCTTCAGTCTCATTCTGGCTCTGGGTATGCTGGTGGATAACGGTATCGTTATTGTGGAGAACATATTCCGTCACGGTGCCATGGGCAAGAATAAATGGCAGGCGGCCGTTGATGGGTCAAAGGAAGTGGCGGCTCCGATAATCAGCTCGACTCTCACCACGTGCCTTGCCTTCTTTCCTATAATGTTCATGCCTGATGTGATGGGGGATTTCATGGCCTATGTCCCGATTACCGTGATTGTGGTACTCGGAGCCTCCCTTCTTGTGGCACTTACAATAAATCCTGTGTTCTGTTCCCGTTTCATGCATATAAAAGAGAGTAACCGCAGAAAAATGACTGAAGGGGGAGGGGTTTTCGGCGCTTTGCAGAAGCGATATGAAAAAGTGCTGACCAAAGCTGTCCATAACTCCTGGAAGGTTTTGGCAGTCGGCTTTGCGATGGTTGCTATTGGTATGGTGCTTTACAATTTCTACGGCAAGGAGTGGGTGTTTTTCATCTCTTCGGATCCCAGTGATGCAGTGGTGAATATCGAAATGCCTCAGGGTACCCCTCTTGATAAAACTGACGACTACGTGAGTTCCGTTGAACAGATCGTCTCTGCAGTTCCGGCGTCTCTTGATAATTCTCAGGCAACCGCCGGCAGGGACGGTGGCGGAGGGGTCTTTTCAGGAAGCGGCGAGGAGTATCATAAAGGAAATGTAAGGCTTTCCTTCAAATCGTATAACGAACGAGAAATCAAGGGAAGAACCGCCGTGGATTCGCTCAGAAAAAGGTTGAAATCATTTGTCGGTGCACAGATAAAAGTGGTGGAGCAGGAAATGGGGCCGCCATCTGGACATGATGTCTCTTTTGATATTATCGGAAAAGATTATGCACTTCTGGGAACATACACCGATTCGGTTTTGTCCGTACTGAACCGGTACCCTCAGTTCAGACTTGTGGAGACGGACTATGAGGCGGCAAAACCGGAAGTGGCGGTAACAGTGGACCGCACAAAAGCTGCATATCATGGGTTGAGTGTTCAGTCCATTGCTGCAACTATACGCAATGCTATAAACGGGTCGGTAATCGGTAAGTTCCGTCTGCAGGAGGATGAATATGATATCGTCCTTCGCTACAATGATGAAAACCGTAGCGCCATTGCCGATTTGGAGCGTCTGTATATTGTTGACAACAACGGGGTGAGAGTGCCGCTCAGCCAGTTGGCCTCTGTAAGGTCCGGGGCGGATGTCGGTGTGATAAAACGCCGCAACCTCCAGCGTTCGGTGGGCATATGGGCGGACTTTCGACCGGATGTACAGAATAAAGAGGAAATCAAAAGGGAAATCGACAGTATGGTCCAGGCAATCAATTTTCCTCAGGGATACCGGCTTGATGAAGGAGCAGGTTTTGAAATGCGTAAAAGTTCTACGGAATTTCTCGGCAAGGCATTTCTGATAGCACTCTTTCTGATTGCAATGGTGCTGGTAGCTCAGTTCAACGGTCTGGGACAGCCGTTCATAATAATGATTTCCGTGTTTCTGTCTCTTGGAGGCGTGTTCTGGGGCTATCTGCTTTCAGGAAACCCTTTTGTGATTATCATGTCGGGAATCGGATGCATCTCTCTTGCCGGTATAGCAGTCAATAATTGTATTGTGCTGGTTGATTATACCAATCTTCTGATAAAGGAGGGAATGCATTACATGGATGCCATCGTTACTGCGGGAAAAACGCGTCTCAGACCGGTTCTGCTTACTGCGATCACCACGGTGCTGGGCCTTCTCCCCATGGCCTTCGGGATCAGCATTGATATCCACCCCGGGACATTCGGAATACAGATGGGATCTGAAATTTCTGAATTCTGGGAAGCATTTGCCTGGGCTATTGTCTACGGCCTCTCTTTTACCACTGTAATGACATTGATTATGGTTCCATGCATGCTTTCCATATATTTCAAATGGTTTTCACCGAAAAAGTCATCCGGTGCAGGTGATGATTTCCTTTCAACAGATTCCGGTGTTCCGGAAGGCAAAACCGTTTCTAATACGGCCAATATCGCTTCCTGAAAAGGTGAACAGCTGAAAAACGGTTCAGTTGTCCATTATATCTTTTTTTGTATTATATTGTGAGATGGTAAAAGGAAAGAGGAGTTGACTGTGAAACAACTGGTTCTGATACTGTTATGTGCCGTAGCAGTGCATTCAAAAGAACACATCGCCGTCATAGATTTCGCCCCCAGGGGAGTTGATTCCACAGAGGCTCAGGTGCTCTCTGAAAGGCTCGCCTCGGAACTGTTCAGAACCGATTCGTTCACACTGGTGGAACGGGAAATGATGCAGGAAATCCTAAGCGAGCAGGGTTTTCAGAATACCGGATGCGTTGATCAGTCCTGCATTGTCGAAGCCGGAAGGATGATCGGAGTTCGGAAAGTGGTGGGGGGAAGTATCAGTAAACTTGGCAGAACCTACTCCGTAAGCGCACGTCTTATAAGCGTGCAAACAGGGAAAGTGCTTGGAAGCATCACACATGACCATACCGGACCAATCGACGAGCTGCTACCAGCCATGCAGATGATAGCAAGGCGTCTGGCTGGAATAGAAGAGGATGTGCGGGAGGTGGAAAGCAAGTCAGAAGAGAATGCGGAGCTGAAGAACGAATTTGATAATCCATCCCCTCGGTTCGGAATGACCGATAATGAAAGTGCTGACCCAATTCAATTGTCTTTCGTCCCTCCGATAGCGCTGGTTTCCTCTGACCGTGACATTTTCGGATTCCGTTATAATTTCGTTTTGGGAATAAACCAGAATGTAACGGGGCTGGATGTGGGTCTGATAAACAAAGTAAACGGAACCATGCTGGGTCTTCAGTGTGGTGTAATCAATATTGCCCAGACGTGCAACGGCTTTCAGTATGGGACAATCAGTAAAGCTGAATCAAGTGAATCTATTCTTCAAATAAGTGTTCTCAATGTTTCGGGAGGAATAACCGGGCTGCAGATAGGACTGATAAATGTCTGCGATCACATAAAAGGTATGCAGGTAGGATTGATAAATGTGATCAAGAACGGGTCGGGTCCCTCCTTCTGTCCCATCCTCAATTTCGGCGCCGGTCCCAAAAAAGAGTAGATAATCTGGTTAATTTCCGATAGAAACCTTATACTTAAGTATCAATACCTTCTCTATTCCACTTCATTCCTGCGAGGGCACAATGAAAAGAATCTGCATGCTTCTTGTGATCTCTTCTGTGTTGATGATTACCTGTACAAAAAAGGTTTCACGTGTCGAACCGTCAGAACCGGCTGCGCCAGCCCAACCCTCTCCTGATTCCGACACTTATGAAAGCCGTGCAGATGAAACAGGCCCGGGCAGTGAGGATATCGATGAGGAAATCGAGAGGCTTAAGGAGGCTCCGGAGATTTATAGAGAGGAAGAGAAATCGGGAAGTTCCGCCGAGATGGAACGTTCTGAAAGCAGCGATACGGAGGCAAAGATTAGGGAGCTCAAGCGGAATAAGCGTGAATTGAAACACAGCAGTTCTGAATCTGCTTACCGTGAAAAGAAATCCCGGGCTGCCGAAGTAAAGGCAGCAGCTCATAACGACAACGAGGAATTTTTCTCCTATCAGCGATTCTGCAGAAATGCCAGCCTGCCTTATCTTAAGAAAAACTGGAATGTAGACGAGAGATACATAATCAAAGTCGTGGACGAGGAGAATAATCCGGTTCACAATGCGCCGGTTACTGTCAAAAAGGGTGATTTCAGCTTTAAAGCGGCAACTCCCCCCAGCGGGGAAGTGGTTCTGTTTCCAGGAATGGATCTGGATCCGGAATACAAGGATTTATCAGACTACACGATTTCATCGGAAGGTCTCAGCGCAGAACAGCAGAGTACACCCGATCCGGTTGTCACAATTAGCCTGGATAAGAAAAGGTCCCTTCCCCAGCAGATACCACTTCAGATCTGTTTTCTGGTGGATGCAACCGGGAGTATGGAAGATGAAATTCAGCAGCTCAAGGATGTGATATTTTCCATTCATTCCAGAATCGTAAGCCACCCCTCAAAGCCGGATGCCTCCTTCTCACTGGTTGCCTACCGAGATCGAGGTGATGCCTTTCTGGTAAAGGGCTATAATTTCACCTCCAGTATCGACACCTTCCAGATGCACCTGGAACCGCTGCATGCAAGGGGCGGCGGTGATACTCCCGAGGATATCTGTGCCGGGCTGCAGTACGCCATGGACTCGCTGGAGTGGAATCCCGACGGGGCGAAATTCGTGTTCATGATGGGTGATGCGCCTCCTCAGGTTGACCGCTATCCCCGGAAAAACTATCTGTGGGCATCGAGAAATGCCCGTGAACGAGGAATACGAATCGTAAGCATCGGCGCTTCAGGGCTGCCTCTTTCGGGTGAATTCGTATTCAGGCAGATTGCGCTTCTGACCGGCGGTGAGTTTGTTTTTCTTCATTACGGAGAGACAGGAGAGAGCAGCGGTGCGGGAACAAAGGCTGATCCGGGAAAAGTAAGTCATCACACCGGAAGCAACTACAATTCCCGACGCCTTGATGATATCGTTATAGATATTGTAAGCAGGGATCTGAATTATCTGCTCCCTCCCTCAAAACTTGTCAGAACCCATACAGCCCCGAAAGATCGTATGGAGCATTATGATCTGCGCCTTACGGATCTGCTAAAGCAGGTGTTCAGGAAGAATCTGCCGTTGAAGGGAAAGACGCTGGTGTTTTCACCTTTCGCCGTAACGGATTCCACACTGAGCCCCCTGTCGGAGTTTTTGTGGGAATCGGCTCTAAAGAAAACCGTATCTATTGCTCCGGTGAATGTGATCGAGCGCAGGAAACTCGAGGATGTGCTCAAGGAGAATTCTCTGGAAATGACAGGTCTGATTTCTGAGGGCGCCGATAAGAAAATCGGTAAACTTCTCAGTGCCGATTATCTCGTGTTTTCACGACTGCATTACATTGGCTCGGTACGGATGTGTCACATGCGCCTGGTTGAATGCTCCACCGGTAAAATCCTGAGCGCTTCCCGTATCCGGTTTTAATCAGAAGAGATACCGTGCTACCACACTCTCTGCGGTGCTGCCCCGGGAATCCCGGGCAGTCACCTTTATTCTGAAATCATTGCTTTCCGGAAAGAACGTATGCCGGAATTCACTGCCTGCCTGTTCGTATTCATAGCCGGGTTTGAAATCCTGCAGAACTGTGGACGGTTCCGATCCATCATAACTGATTTCTATTCTGAAATGGGTCCCGGCCCCATCCCGGGCATCCTGCTTTTCCCATCGCAGAATGACCCCTTCACTGAGATCACCTGCATTTCCGTTTACCATTTCGGGGCTAGGCGGAGGCTGGTCAGGAACCACAAAGAATGAATACGGGAAGGATTTCACTGAATCGTTGTCGATCGCACTCACAGTGACACGGTTGGTGTCGTTTACATCAAGGCCTTCTTTTGCAAGGTGAGGCACTTCGGTCGTATCAATGATCAGTCCCAATTTGTTCCATTTCCAGGTATACTTCACACACCGGCCGTTGGAATCGGCGGTATCCACAGCGATTTCCGTCTCATTGTAGTTCCATACGTAGAACATAGTGTCAAGCGCTTCATCTGTACCGGATTTCCATTGTATGTCAGTGTTGCCGTAGTTGTTGCCGGGTCCCAGCACCGGACGGCCGAGTCTGATATGAACGGAATCCTTGAAATATGATGATCTGTAACCATCATTGTCTGCCGACTGAACTCTGAAAACCGCATCTCCTGAGCAATCCATGGGAATATGAATGTGGAATGAATCCGAAACATTCCGAGAAGAAAAGAAAACTGAGTCCATAAGAGTTTCATTCATTTCCAAGTACACCTTTTCCACAGTTCCGTTCGTGTCATAGGCACTGAAATGAATGAATATGCTGTCATTTACAAAGAAATCTTGAGCCTTCGTTGCTATATCTGTAATCCGGGCGGAGGGTTTTCCTTTTTCGGCATTGACAGTGATTCTGACTGGTTTCACAGCCGTATCGCCATCAACGCTCACTGCGCTGATTCTCTGAATGTACGTGCCGGGTTTGGAAAAAGGCCCTATTTGAATCTCCTCCGTTTCGCTGATCGCATCCCACATACCATCATTATCAGAGTCAATTATGAATTCCCTGATTTCGGATAGCGGTTTTCCCTTCACCGAGGGGGTAAACACCTGGGTCTGGTGTATGAAAATGTTTTTCGCCACTTCAACCGTTTCGAACCATATCCGGTTGGTCTGGGCGTAAACCCCGATACTGGTTCGGGGGGAGAGTAAACCGGCAGTATCTCTGACCCAGGCATTAATCACATAGTTTCCGGGCTGGTCAAAGGTAACTTTAAAATCTGTCTGGTTTTCATCCGTGCATTCGACGGAATCTGCAATGCTTTCGTCAACAGTATAGAAAATCTTTTCCACCGGTCTGGAAATATGTCCCGGTTCGTGGGCAAGAGTAAAGGTCTGTTCCGTCTGGATTTCAGCAGTATCGGCATAGCCGGTGATGCTGCACTCGGGGAGCATGGGTCTTACACTAATATAGCGTGAAATTTTCTCTATCTGGTGATTATTGAATTCCGCACTTACATCTATTCTGACTTTGGATGTGCTGTCCATTATATAAACTGACAGAGAATCCAGGCCGGTTTCGGTTTTGACCTCGCAGTCACCATGTCCGATTTCCCAGTTGAATGTGACAAAATCACTGTTCACGTTTGAGTCATCGTGGAGAAGTGAAGCCCTGAATGAAGTCCAGCTCCGCAAGGGGATGGAATCGGGAATTTCTTCAAAATTCAGGATATAGTCAAGATCCTGAAACCTGATAACCGAGGAATCAGCGCTTCTGTTTCCGAACTGATCGGTACCTTCCACACAGAGAGTCATTTCCGTTTCCTCCGAGGCTCTCAGTAGCAGTTGCGGTTTATCGCTTGTCGTATCGATGGACCCTGTTCCGTTACTCCAGTAGTATTGTGCGACATTCCGGGAATGAATGGATATTTCACAATCGGAATTTATGGGGAAGGTGACAGTATCCCGGGCAAACTCCACCTCCGGAACATTCGGTTTTACATGTATGCTGTACTCTTTTGTCTCTGAATACAGGCCCGAATAATCCTGCAGGTATATTTTTACAACTGAATCGGTGCTGAGGGCCGGCATGTTTATTTCCAAGGGGTTGTCTTCCTGGTAGAAAAAAAAGTCGGTGCGGAGTGTGTCGGTGCCTCTGATAAGCACAGCCCTGACACTGTCGTTTTCAGAATCCTGTGCATATATGCTGATATGGGCATCTTTTCCCTGCGCAACAGAATCATCCGCATGAACAGTGTCTATCTTGGGGGAATGCCCGGGGATCTCCAGTGAAAGAGTGTCCAGCGTGATCCGGTCTCCGTTCTGTGAAACCAGTTTTGTGACAAGATTGTAACTTCCTGTACCGGAAGGGGTGAATCGAAACATCTGATCCGGATTCATTTGATCTTCACGGTTACCACAATTCCAGATCACCTGTGATACCGTTTCCACACTCCCGGAGTCTTTTCTTTTGAGCGCGTATTCCAGTTCGTCACCAACACCTCCCTTTACCGGGCCATCGATGAAGAAAGGGTTCGACATTTCCAGAGAGCGGGAGTAGCTGTCTGTTTTCCCGTTAGGCCTGACAGCCGTAACTGTTATTTCTCC
This sequence comes from Chitinispirillaceae bacterium, assembly GCA_046546375.1. Lineage (GTDB taxonomy): Bacteria > Fibrobacterota > Chitinivibrionia > Chitinivibrionales > Chitinispirillaceae > JAEZKC01. The sequence goes on from JBKGXV010000012.1 coordinate 19,800, forward strand.
GCTGAACAGAGTGGAAAAATAGAGCACCGAACCGCTGTCGGTGAGATGATTGCGGAAAAAAACTTCGCATTGTGTATCTTCCGGTTCGGTGGTGATTATGAGTGTGTCGTAGACATCGCCGTCGGAATTCCACTTGAGAGAATGTTCTTTGAAAGGCTGCAGGGAATCCTGCTCCGGCCAGAATATATTCAGAGAATATTTCCCCTCGTAGTTGGAGGATAATGGATTATCCAGTTTCTGGCCGCAGAAAAGAAGCATCAGTCCCGAAGTGAACAGTAAGAGTTTGCTGCGCATATGAACCTCTGCAATCTTCTAAAAGGTGAATGTCAGGGCGAATCCCGCAGCTCCCAGAGCTCCGAGGGAAAATCCGCCGATTGCAATGACCTTTCCTTCTTTGAGCAGTTTTTCATGCCTGTCCACCTCTTCGATAGTGGCATCGCTGCCCGGACGCTTTTTATTGTACTGATCATAATGGTGGATGTTTTGTACCAGTCCGTAAACTCCCGCACCCAGTCCCGCAACAGACAATACTAGTGAACTGTATCTGATAATGGTTTTGCCTGAAATTTTTCCGGACGGTTCGGCAGATTCGGTCTCTTCAGCAGATGGAATGGATAACGGCTTATCCGGGAATTCAAGAACTGCCTGAGCGGACTTGTCTATTACATTTCCGTCCACTTTCATATTCCAGTATCGGTTGTTTGAAAAGGTCACATTTCTGATGAGGATGTTTTCTGCTCCGCACACTGCCTCCAGCCCGTACTTGCTTCCGCTGATTCGGGCATGACTTATTTCAGCCGAACCGTTTTCGTGAATGAAAATTCCGTCCCATCGGTTGGATTTTCCCCGGGGAATAGGCTTGTAGTACTGATCCCTTTCAAGTCTGATGAACCTGATGGGTTCTGTTTCACTTCCAGCCGCAGTCAATTTCCCCTCGATAACTATACGGGTGCCAGCTTTCAAATAGATGGTGGTTCCCTCGGAAAGATCCATGGCGGAGCCTTCGGGGATAAACACATCCTCCATGACGACAAACCTGTTTTTGGGGTAGGAGCCATCCTGTTCACCCTGCAGAGGAATCATATATCTGCTTCTGTAGAACTGAACTTCCGGGGGTTCGTTTGCGCTGGCAAGATGAAACTCTCCCGGCAGAAAAAACAGAAACAGAACCAGTATCGGTTGTATGATATGAAAATGTCGCATACAAGATCATTATAAAAGGTGAGAATTCGTCTTAGCAACTAATATAATTAAGTGTCGGCTGATTGTCAGAATCGACTTGAAGGAAATTGAGAAAAGAGGGCTTTGACACCCTCTTCATTGATCAGATGGCAAAACGGATTCCCACTCCGCCTGATATGCCGAAAGCGGTACTGGGGACCAGATCCACTATGGGGGCGATTTCCAGAAAAGCACTCAGAGGTGCCCGGTCGAAAATATAGGACACTCCGAAGGGAATTCTTGCTCCCACAGTCGTTTCATCTCTTATATAGACAGCTGCTCCGGCACCCAGATAGGCAGGCAGGTTTCCCTGGGGCACGTCAAAATAGTAATGGAACAGGTAATCGGCATGGACCTCGAATCTGCCTCCCTCAGAAAACGCCCACGCCAGAACTCCATCCACCGCACTTCTGCGGCTGAGCCAGTATTTGCCGCTCAGGCCGGTCGGCTGGCCCAGAACCACCCCGATTTCGTAGCGGGGAAGCTGTGTTTGGGGGGGAGGGGATTCGGGATCGGGAAAATCCTGGGCTTTGAGACCTGCTGTAGCAGCAAGTATAATGCTTGCAATCAGAACATAATTCATATTTTTTCCTCCTTTGTGCGCAGCTTTGGAGCAGTTCTGAACGGGTGTGCATGGGACCCGACGGGTCATGCTTTTTGAACAGCGCAAAAAAAATACCTGACCGTTTATGCGCTTGGGCCTCTCACGCTCTTTTTCTCTCAGAACACTTTTTTCCTCCGGCTGCGCAGGCTATTTTCTTTCTTTGTATCCTTCTGAAACCAAGGAGTTAGTGATGCAGAATTTGAGGGAAGCACTTCAGTACTATTCCGATGAACAGCTTCTGGAACAGTATTATGATCACCGCCAGGATTATACCCAGGAGGCGTTGAATGTGATGAGCGAGGAGATCGCCCGCAGGAATATAAACCGGGAGGATTTTAAAAAAGAGAAGCTCGAGCGGGGAGAGAATCTGGCCTTCATGTCGGAAAATCTCGCTAAGGAGGACTTCGCTCCCCTTGAATGCAGCTTTTCCAGAGCAGATATCATTACCGTGTATACAATCCTCCGGGACAGCAAAATCGTGTTCTATATCGATAAACCCGATTCCGAGGAGGAAAAACAGAAGGTATATACCGTTTCCGTGCTCAAATCCTCCTTTGATCAGGCTCGTGAACTGCTTGAAGAGCATTTCGTGCCCAATGAGGAGGGGATGTATGTTCTGAGGGATTCGGATGTGAAAACCAGACTCAAGGCATTCAGTTTCAGTGATGTGCAGATGTCGGAGGAGGCATCCAGAGAAGAGCTGGAGGTATCTTTTTCCGATGAGGAACGAGCGGAATTCGCCCGTTTGGGTGAGCGGCTTTTAGACGAAGCCGATCAGATCGAGGCCCAGCAGCAGAGAGTGATTTTCTTCTATGATACTCTGGAGGAGATGGTTGAAAAGCTGAAAAATCAGAAGGTGCTCAAGCTTACCAGAACCGATCTTCTGGCAATTCTCGAGGTGTGTCAGATCTATTGTGATGATCCTCAGTTTCCCCATGTGCTGGATCAGACTGTAGCCTCACTGCTGTCCTTTTTCTACGGGCAGGAGATCTGAAAAGTCATTCCAGCCAGGTGATGCTTGCCTGGGAGGAGAATTCGGAAATGGAGTGCACGGACACATCCGGTCCACTGTGCACGAGCATGCCCCGACCCGAGCCCGATGATGCGTAGATCGATATCTTTTCGCATCTGCATGCTTCTCTCATTGCTCTGGTCAGAAGAAAGGTCTCTTTAAGGAAATCATCTCTTGTTCTGCTTTTACTTCTGTATTCGATTCTGTAGATACCGTCTTCTGTCATATAAGCCTGGTCAAGGCTCCCGTGCCGTTCCACTGCCGATTTGACAGAATGGATATTCTCCCCGAACACTTTCTCCATTTTTCTGCGGGTATCGGCTGCTTCTTTTCTCATTCCCAGCTCTCTGTAGGTCTGAAGCAGGCCCTGCCAGGCTTCCAGATTGTATTTGTTGAATGAAATGGCGATTTTGTAGAAGTTTATATTTCGCTGACGATCATCGGGGTGATCGAGAATGGAGTCCAGATACGCATCGGATCTGATGCGTTTTTCTCTGCTGGAGGACTTCGGGTGGGAGCTGTTCTCTTTTATTCGATCCGTACCGCTTCTGGAACTCGTGTTACTGGATTTGAAACTGCTTTCCGATTGTGTCATCACGAATTTTTTTTCTTTGGGAAGAAAGAAAAGCAAACTGCCTAAAACAACCACCACTCCCAAAACGATGATTACACCTGTTTTGTGACTTTCCTTTTTGGGTTCGATCTGATCCCCTACCATGATTCCGGAACGGAAGCGGGCGTAACTTCCGGAGTATGATTCTTTGTGGACAGGTTCCGGGGTAGCAGTGGGATGGTTTTCTTTTTTCGGTGCTGATGGGGACTCAGGTGCCATCTGTTTCTGTTCCGGCGCCGGGGGAGGCTCGTCTGGCGTTTCGGGCCGGCAAGGAGCAATCCTGAATTTTATTCCGAACCTTTTAAGCTGGAGTATATGCTGTTCAGCTTCTTTGATGTCTATATTCTTAAAAAGCAGCAGAGGCGGTTTTTCGGTCATCTCCATTGCCACATGGAGGGGAATGGAGGGATTGTTGGCAAGGCTTCTGGCAATAAGAAGCTTGGCTTTGTGGTCGGGAATGAAGGTTACATGCAGATCATAACGTGTCATATTTATAGTATACCCTCATTCTAGGTGAAATTTCATCATTTGTTTAGCTGATTTGATAATAGGGAGAAAAACAGCTCAAAAGCCACATTTTCCCGCATATGGCACGAATCGTGCTTGCTTCAGAAGTGATGTTCCAAATGTTTCGGGAAAGAGAAACGTGATCAATGAGATGGAGGGTACAGTGAATAAATATCTGTTTGTCGTGCCGGCGTGTGGAGAGAAGGCCGGAGGGTGTCACAAGATGAAAAACTGTCTTTCGACAGCAAAGGGATTGGCTCAGTCCGGCAATGTGGTGAAATTGGTAGTGGACAATACGGCTGTTTTGCCGCTTGAAAATAAAGAAAATGATAAAACGGGCGAAAAGAATTGTGGTGTCGAGTGCGCCCGAGGAGATAATCAGCTTCTTTTCACAGAGTACTTGGAAAAGGGTTATGCGGTTATCAGGTTTTGATCGGGAATTTATCCTTATCATTTTTCCCGGCATCTTATATTTTGGTTCAGAATCGATTCTGAAAACCTTTTCAATTTTATCTTGTTGATTTGCTATGGTTAAAGAAAATCCTGAAGTTCTGCTTGTAGAAGACAATCCCGATGATGTCGTTTTGACCCTTCGTGCATTCAAAAAGAACAATATCGATGCACAGGTTGAAGTCGCCACTGACGGTGAGGAGGCGTTGAAGTACTTCGAAAAACTCGATGGTAAGGAGAAGATGCTTCCTCAGCTGGTGCTTCTGGATCTTCAGCTTCCCAAAGTCGGGGGGCTGGATGTGCTTAAGTTCATAAGACAACAGAAGGGTTTGAAGGATCTGGCTGTTGTAGTTCTGACCACATCAAACCTGGAACAGGACATGGATACCGCTTACAGTCTTGGAGCCAATGATTATGTTCGCAAACCTCTTGATCTTTTTGAATTCAATTCTATAATAAAAGAACTGGCTGTCACGTGGCTCAAATAATGGATCATCAGGTTTGTTTTTCAGGGATTGTGTAATCTAAATGTCTACTTTGAGAATTCTTTTCATAGAAGATTCTGAGAATGATACCCTTCTTGTTCTCCGATATCTTAAGCGCAACGGGTTTGATCCCGATTACAGAAGAGTAGAGACACTTGAAGAGCTCAGCGAGGCACTGGAGCAGAAATGGGATATAGTTCTCTCTGATTACGTTCTTCCCCGAATGAACGGGCTGGATGCCTTCAAAGAAGTCAACAGACACAGTCCGGACCTTCCCTTTATCATCGTTTCGGGCAATATCGGCGAGGAAATTGCCGTGGAGGCAATGCGCAGCGGTGTCCACGATTATATTCTCAAAGACAATCTGGTCCGTCTTGTTCCGGCAATCAACAGAGAGCTGAAGGAATCCGAGCTCAGATATCAGCACCGGGTGGCTCAGAACCATCTCGAGCGTACTCGGGAGGAAGTGGAACGGCAGAAAAGGCACAAGCAGGAGATGATTCTGCTCAGCAACCTGGTTTCCGGTGTGGCTCACGAAATACGCAATCCGCTCAATGCCATAACAGCTCTCATTGAAGCTCTTTTCAAGGAGCTGGGGGAAGGGGAAATATCGGATGCCTACAGACCCTACCTGAATACCCAGGTGGAACGTATCGACCGGCTGATGAAAAATCTTCTTGAATTGGGCAGAATATCAAAAGAAGAGAACTATTCGAAATTCGACCTGACTGAATTGTGCAGAGTGGTAACTGAGCAGTGGAACGGCAGTGAGGAAAAAACGTCTGTTGACTTCACCAACTATTTGGAAAAAAGCGCAGAAGGTCTGCAGATCAGAGGAGATTACAACCGGCTCAAACAGGTCATGCTCAGCGTAATCGAGAATGCCAGTTATTTTTCCCCCCGGGACAGTACTGTTGAAATGAAACTGACCCTTCGGGATGGAAAAGCTGAGCTTTCTGTTGCGGATAGTGGAACAGGTATCAAACCTGAGTTCATAAATCGTATTTTCGATCCCTTTTTCACCACCAGAAAAGCGGGAACCGGTTTGGGGCTCGGAATTGCCAGAAGGGTTATTGAATCTCACGGCGGTTCCATGGATATCAGCAACAACAATCCCCCTCCCGGCTGTACAGTCCGCATCACTTTGCCTCTCGACGATAATTAGCAGATTTTTTAGTTTAATCCGCTGAATTTCAAACTCTGTACCGAAACCGCAAAACTCACTTCCACTTACCAGAGGGAATATGCAATGCGTTTGTTCTTATTAGTTGTACTTGTGTTTGTCGGAATCGCCTCATCTTTCAATCACCCTGACATCAGGTGGAAAACCGTTGAAACCGAACATTTCCGTATTCATTATTACGACAGAACCGAGCCGGTTGTCTATGCTGTATGGAAAACTGCAGACGAAGTCATGAATGCACTGTCGGATGTGTATGATTATCGTTCCCGGGGAAAAATCAATATCTGTCTTGCCGATTACGATGATTACAGCAACGGTTGGGCCGATTACCTTTCAGGCAATGTGATGATCTGGATTCCTGATTCCCGATATCAAATGAGAGACAACAACACCTGGCTCAGGAATGTGGTGACCCACGAACTGGTTCATATCATCACACTCGAGAAGAGTTCAACGTTTTTCGATGCCAGTGTGAATCTGAATGTCCGTACCCCGAATTCACAGATAAGACTGCAGGAACCGTTCGGGTATCAGACCGCGTTTTCCTCCTGGCTTTACGAAGGAGTGGCGCAGCTTGAAACGAAGAAAATGGGAAACGACTGTTGGGATTCCCGCAGGGATATGGTGCTTCGCATGGCTGCCCTCAGCGGCACCCTTCTGACTCTGGATCAGATGGGGCAGTTCAGCCATGACAGTTACGGAAACGAAATGGTCTACAATCAGGGTTTTTCCTTCACCAGGTATCTGGACAAAAAGATGGGTTCGGAAAAATTCCGGCATATGTGGACAAAGGCCTCCAGAGAGAAAATAAGCCCCGCCAATTATATCCGTTCCGCTTCAGGAGAATCACTTCAATCGCTTTACAAAAAATGGGCGGACAGTATTACCGCATCTTACCGGAAAGGAAAGCCCGAAGATGTTTCCCGGCTGAAAACAGTCTGGGAGAGGGGTTATGTCAATACACAGCCGAAAATGTCCACGTGCGGAACTTATACCGGATTTTTAACCAGTGCCGGTGATGATGCCAACAGAACCGAGCTGCGCCTAGAGCAAAAGGGTTCAGGTTCGGTTACTCTGCGGGAAGTTCATACAGCATGGGACTTCGGGGCGGACCGGAAGGTTTACTATGTGAAATCGGATCAGCCTTCAAAGAACGGATCCTTCTTCAACAATCTCTTCAGTTATGATCTTCAGTCCCGAAAAAAACGTCAGCTCACAAAAGATGGCAGAATCTACGGTGTCGCAGCTTCACCGGATGGAGACAGACTTGCCTGTATAAGATTCTCGTCGGCAAAATACAGTATTCAGGAGTACGATCCGGAAACCCGCACCTTCACTTCGCTGTATCAGGGGATTCCCGGGGAACAGATTATGGATCTGAGCTACGATCCTTCCGGAACCGGCAGGATCATCTTTTCCCGACTGGTTGGCGGAATGTCAAGATTGTTTCTGCTTGAAAGAGACGGGGCTTCAAAACCGCTGGGCCCAGGGGTTTCTCAGGAAACATCGCCTTTCTGGGCCGATAACGGCAGAGTCTACTACAGTGCCGACTATGATGGTATCTACAATATCTATTCCTTGTCTCCCGACAGTGCAGGCACCCCTGTAAGGCATTCGACCGTAGTGGGAGGGTTGTTCTGTCCCTATCTGCGTGATGATGGAAAGCTTCTGGTATCAAGCTATGATGAAAACGGCTTTTCCGTATCGGTTCTGACTCCTGACCAAGAGGCGTATGTACCAAAGGGTGACGGAAGGTGTGCTTTTGAACCATTGCCGGTTGCTGAAGGGGTAGTGCGTATCCATTCTAAACCGTACAGGGCTCAAAAACTCAGACCCACCCGGAGAATGGCTTTCGACATTGAATATTTCAAAGATACACCTCTGGATGTGAGCCCTGATTCTTTTTCAGCAACTCTGGCAGCATCCTTTCTGAGTTCGTCTTCAGACGCGTTGGAGAAAAAACAGAGGTTCTGGAGAATCACAGCTGGTTTGGCAGGCGAATCTGTTCAGGATACGATAGAGGAGGTTTCACCTGGTCTTCGCAGCAGTTCTGGGGAGTTTCGCCTGAAAGAGGTTTCTGGGAAATCATCAATTCGCTCTTTTAGAAGCGAACAGTTTCATCGTGCACTCGGAGCGAATCCATCTTTTTCCAACGGAACAGCAGATGAGAACACCGAGAGCTCCGGAGGGATTCAGAATGGTGCATACCTGCCTTTCATCATGCCATCCGCAGGTTGGGAAAGCAATGAATTCACCTTTTCCAGCGGTTTCAGCAGTTCTCTTATTCTGGCCCCGTCGGTGCTGCCTCAGGTGATCGCTGAGGGGTATCTGCATAAAGAGATTTCATCAGAACTTTCAGCAGGAGCGGATCTGGAGTCGTTCTGGGTTGTTCTGCCCGGGCTTCCCGTTCCCGTCAGTTCCATTATACCCCTCAATCTTACATACAGGGATATGGGTAAATACGACAGGTATTCCAGATACAACAGCTCGGATGCCACCTACTTATCCCTGTACGGCGGACCGGGGTACATCTTATATGCCCGCAATGACAGTACAGCCGAATTCATTGGTAAGCTGCTTGGAGGAATCGCATTCCGGCATGGGTTTCCTCTCTGGAAGTCCGCATCTGTTGTTCTGCATACAGATCAGGAGGTTGAACTGTTCGGCTCTTCGGTGGAACAAGAGTCTCTCGATGGTGAATCGGACCTGTTTTTCACATCGTCTTCCGGTGTCAATCTGAATGTCCCGCTTCTGAAAATCAACTCGGGCTCTTACTGGTATATGGATGCGCTTTTTGCCAATGTGGGTTATTCACTTTCCATGAGAGGCAACCGGAATTCTTTTGATTCCGAATCATTTGAATCCGCATTGTGGACTGATGGCGATCATGATCTTTCCAGGTTGAAAACAGCACATTACTTGTCCGGTGGACTCAGGATGGGTATATACAAAAATGCCCAATATTCACGTATGCTCTCGCTTCAGCTCAACTATGAACTACTTCGAAGCGACTTGTCCGTTTCACTGGGGCTGACTTTCTAGTCCCAAAAAAAGCCGATCGGCATAATCTATTTTTCAAGTCTATGGAAAAATGCACAGTACTCATGCCCAACTGGATCGGCGATTTTCTGATGGCGCTTGCAGTGGTCAAGCGCAAGGCGGCCGATCCCTCTTACGCTGTCTCACTCATCATTCCGGAGAAACTGGAATCACTGGCATTTCTGGTGGATGATTTTCCGACTCTGATCTATAGAAGAAGTGACCGGAAAGCATTCGCAAACACCTTGCGGGAAGTGAAGGAGGGGGAATTCAAAACGCTTTTCATTCTGCCCCATTCCTTCTCTTCGGCTTATTTCGGATTCCGCACCGGTGTGAAACGCCGCAGGGGAATCAGGGCCGAAGGGCGTTCGATTCTGCTTTCAGACAGGGTCGCAGCATCTCATGCAACTCGGCACAACCATCTGACCTGCGAGTATTCTCGTGTGCTTGAAACCGAATACGTTCCTCCCGACAGGTGGAGAGGTGTTTCTTTTGATTCTCAGGCTGAGTTTTCATCGGATATAGTGCTTTGCCCGGGGGCGGCATTCGGTCCGGCCAAAAAATGGCCTCACTATGCTGAACTGGTGAAGCTTATGCCGGAGAGAAGATTCACCATCCTTGGAAACGCCAGGGACCGGGCCGAAGGTGAACGGATTGCTTCTCTTTTCCCCGGCAGGGTGAAAAACATAGCGGGGCAGACTACATTGAAACAGGCATTTTCAATTATCGCGTCCGCGTCGGCAGTTGTTGCCAATGACTCCGGACTGATGCATGCTGCAGGATATCTGGGCACTCCGGTAGCGGGCATCTACGGATCGACCTCCCCGGTCTGGACCCGTCCTCTGGGCAGACGGGTCAGAATAGCCGCTGCGCAATGCGGGTGTTCACCGTGCTTTAAAAGAGAATGCAGCCGGTCAGGTGACCAATATGTCTGTCAGGAGAGTATACCGGCTGAACGGGTGGTTCGGTTGCTTGGGGAAATGGTCTGAGAGGGAACGTTTAGTGTCTCTCGGCAGACGAATTGCAGAAGAATCTGAAAAGATGAGGGCACTTATAGAACTGAAGGCGTAAATCGTATGAAAAGATATATCGGCAGCTTGTTTTTCCTCATTACAGCTCTTTCTGTGCAAAGTGGATGGGCAGATATCTCCCGGCTTTCATCCGCGTACATTTTCCCGGGAGTATACTACTGGGGCAGTGTCAGGGAGGGATACCGTCAGTTCGACAACTTCGACAGCGTTCAGCATCTGGAGCGGCAATCCCTTTCCTCATTGGGGTTGTCGGCGGGAAAGAGGCTTCCCCTCGGAAACGGCTTCAGGATTCAGGCCGCACTGGAGGCGGGGTTGGGGACGACGGCTGAAGACACCATAGACGGGGTTGAGCTGTCGGATCATCAGCTGTATTCAATAGTGCAGTACAGCAGTTTTTACTTCGGGGGGGCACTGGCTGATCTGCATTATTCTGTACCGGCGGAAGAATCCTCCATTTTCTTTTCCGCCGGATGCGGGGTTCACGGTACCTACTATCATGAATCGGAAGCGACTCTTGATGGTCAGTACAGTATCAACGATGATCAGCTGGTTGATGCGGTATGTTTTTCGTTGAGTTTAAGTGTAGGCGGGGGAATTGATTTTCTGGTCGGCCGTCATGCGGCGTCACTGGTATACCGTTACCGGATGTGGGGACCTGTGAGGTTCAGGGAGGTGAGGGATTTGTTTCCTATGGGAGCGGATTACCGAGAGGTGTTCGGGAGTCATGTGGTGGGAGTGGAGTTTCTGCTTCCCGGGTGAGGGGAAAAGGTAAGCACCCCCCCCAGCACCGTCGCCGCAAGCTCCGTGCGCAGACGGTGATGAGATATCCTCACACGCCTCACTTCTCTATCTTCCAGGACTTCTCTCTCCTTATCTGAATATCCCCCCGGAGGACCAACCAACCCCGCTATCCTCTCTTCACTGATCACGTCCCTCTCAAGCACCTCCCCATCCTGATCCGCCGCAACTATCTGCTCACAACTGCTGCGCACAACCGCTTCCAATGTCTGCGGATTTTCAAGCAGAGGCAGATAGGGGTAAAGGCACTGTTTCATGGAAACAATCATCTTCTGGAAAAAGCGCTCCTGAAACTTCTCCCACCTCTTCCACCACGGCTTGCGGCAGTGTTCCATCTCCAGTGGAACAATTCTGTACACTCCCAGGGCAGTTGCATGCTCAAGAACTGTTTCAAACGCGTCCTTGTCCGGTAACCCTACCAGCAATGTCACTTCCGGGCTGGTTCCGGGGACGGAATGTCTTTCCCTGATACTGCACAGAGCTTTGCGGTTATCGCTTCGATCGTACCGGCATTCATATATGTTTCCCCGGCCGTCGGTAACCTGCAGTTTCTGACCCTCCTTCAGTCTGAGAACCGAAACAGCATGCCTCGTTTCAGTTTGATCAAGAATGACCGTGTCGTCGGTTATTTCCTGTGAATAGAAGAGATGATGTTCTGTTTTTCTCATGGATTACCTCTGGTGCAAACAGTATAATATAACATACTGTACATGATTTCACCTTGAAACGCAACTCGGACCGTATGGATCTGCACTCTTTGATTTCGCATAATTTCTATTACCTGGTCACCATCGTGACCGCCCTTTATGCTTTCGCATTCATCTATTTTCTCTCTTCACGATTCCAGTACTCCAGAGTCTCCCGCAGATTCGCTCTGTTTCTTCTGGCCGCACTGCTTTGGTCCATCAGAGATTCCCTGGGTGGTATTCTTCAGAATCATATGGACTTCCAGGTCTTTGTGAGGTATCTGGGAGTCACCTCCGTTTTCTATCTGGTGATGCCGGCTCTTTCCTTTGACATCTTAATGGCTGTCTACAAGGCGGCAAAACCGGATGGCAACCGCGATGAAATTTTCATTAAATATGGAAGAGTTGCCGCATTCGGGGTCGTATGCCTTCTTTACCTGGTGAATATAATCCATCCCCGTTTCATGTACAGCGATATAACTCCCTTCGGCAGTACCTATATCTATACTGCCGGACCCGGAATGATTGTCTATTTCGCACTTTTTGCGACTGTGAATCTTATCCCATCCTCTTATCTAATCTTTATCTCACGGAAGAACATCCGCTCCGAAGCGTTTTTTTTCGGACTCGGAGGTGTTCTTTCAGAAGCGGTCATATTGGTCACCAACTTTTTCCCCAGTGTGATAGATCTCAACTACCGTCTGGGCTGCGCCAGTATCGCCCTTTTCTGCTGCTTCTGTTTTATAGGGATAAGAAAATACGGCAGGGCGTTTTCCCTTGCGGAAATTATAGATGAAAGAAACAAGCTGGAAACAATTGGCAGGAGTCTCAAGCGTCTTCTGGATGTTTCCGATGAAGAAGAGGTGTACCGGAGTATTTGTGAATATGCCAGGGAAATTTCCGATTCAGCCGCCACACTTCTCTTTTTCTTTGAAGATGAGCATGCCGTTGTGCATACAATCAGCTGTCAGTCCGATGCTGAAAGTGAACTTGATTATCTCCAGAGGGGGACTTCGCTGCGTCTGAGCACTAATCCTCTGGTGGAAAAGATCCGCTGCGGAAATGTGGTCCAGTGCGAATCTCTTCATGACCTTTTTCCTTCAGGTATTGAGGAGTCCCGTTTCAGCAGCACCGCAAAGCGACTCTCTATTCAGCAGATCATACTCTATCCATTCACCTGTGAGGGCAAAATCAGAGGTGCCGTATGCCTTCTCAAACACATCAGGATCATGAATGCTGATCTGTACTCCGTCATTGCTGTGCAGTGTTCTCTTGTGCTAAAATATTCGGCTCAGATACATGCAATGGAGGAAAAACGCGAACTGGAACTGCAGCTGCATCACGCCAGGAAACTTGAAGCAGTGGGGCAGTTGGCGGGCGGTATAGCTCACGATTTCAACAATATGCTTGCCGGGATCAACGGATACGCCGGTATCATCAAACGGAAGTACGGAGCAGGCAATCCCGCCCTGTCCCGTTATGCCGATGTGATCAGTACGGCCGTCAAGCGTTCCTCGGATCTGGTGAAACAGCTTCTGGTGTTTGCCCGTAAAGGTACCTGCCGCAAATCATCATTCAGCATTCATGATACCCTCAAAGAGGTAACAAAACTTCTCTCTCATACCATTGATAAAAGGATCGAAATCACATGCAGGATGGAGGCTCAGGAGCCGGTAGTGAGTGGCGATCCATCCCAGATCTACAATGCGATCATGAATGTGGCTTTGAATGCCAGAGACGCCATGCCGTCCGGGGGCAAATTGATGTTTGAAACAAGCGATCTGAGGGATTTCATTCCCGGCAGCAAAGAAACTGAACTGGATAAGGGAAACTACCTTGTAGTGAAAATTGAGGACTCGGGGATCGGAATACCCGAACAGGACATTCCACGCATATTCGAGCCGTTCTATACCACAAAAGAAGTGGGAAAAGGCTCGGGGTTGGGGCTTGCAAGTGTCTATGGTACCATCAGAGAACACCGGGGCAGTATTAAAATAAGCTCAGTTCTAGGCAAAGGTACGATTGTATCCATGTATCTGCCTGTGTCGGAAGTTTCAGAGGCCCGGTTGCCTTCAAGCAGACCAGAGTATGTTTCCGGCAGGGGTACGGTCCTGGTGGTGGATGATGAAGAGATTGTGCGTGAGGTGGCCTGCGAAATCCTTCGCGATCTGGGTTATTCTGTGTTGACCAGCGAGGATGGCTCCAAGGCGACTGAATTATACAGGGAATACTGGAAAGGTATCGATCTGGTGCTTCTCGATCTTGTGATGCCTGTGATGGATGGGTACGACTGTCTCAAGGAACTGAGGAAAATAAATCCCGGGGTGAAGGTGATCATCTCAAGCGGCCATTCCAAGAGAAAAATGGACTTCTCGGCCGGCTCGCCCCGTTTTATAAGTAAACCCTACGAGGGACCGGAACTGTCCAGAGCTGTTTCGGAAGTTCTGAACGATGAATCGATTGTCAAAGCCGCTCATTCAAAGCAGATGTGATGAGGGCGGAGAGATCATCCTGATCCATACTGCAGTTCTGTTCATGTAACGTGGTGCAGAATTCATCATGGCACCGTCCTTTGCGGTAGTCCGGTTCTCTGGGAGGATGAAGAAGATAGCGCTCAAGAAGAGCCGGGTCGGGGTTCACCATAAGACTTGATTGATAATAGTAGAAAAACGGATCTGTTCCCAGGTAAAGCGAGCTGCCCAGAATTTTTCTCTCCCCCACGGCCAGATCGCTGATTCCTCTGGGTCTTATATCACTCACACCGGCATTTTTCAGAACATCTGCCAATATTTCATGTATTCTGCCGAAAATATCCAACGCATTCTCCTTCTTTTTCCTTTCTCCCACTATCAGGGTGATAAGCATTCCCGGGGAGAGCACTACCGTCCCTCCTCCTCCCCGACGTTCCGAAACGGATACCCCGTCTTCTCTGCAGTGGTCAAACTTGATTTCGGAAGCGGGAACACAGGACGGGCCGTGCACAACTTCCACTGTCAGCTGATTGTAAAGCAGGACGTAGGGTTTTGGTCTGGAGGCGCCGTATATGAACAGAGCATCATTTTTTCTGGGCCGACCTGGAAGTAGTGGCACTTTTTTCATTTTTCCTCTTCTTTTTCCTTTTTCATGAATTTCCGGCTGGCGGCCAGCGCAAGATAGGCAAGGGGCGGAAGTATCCTTCCCGGCAGCGGTGTCCTGATGTGAATCGCTTTCGAAGGACACATCTCATGGCAGCAGTAGCACCGTATGCATTCGGCGTAATCGTAAACGGGAGGCACTTTCTTTTTCTTGCCCTTTTTCCAGGCAACCGCCTTGGGTTCGACCGGACACACCTCAATGCAGCGGCCGCAGCGGGTACACTGCGCTGCATCGATTACCGGTCTGGGATTCACAACGCGCTTTATCTCCTGAAGAAACCGGCTTTTGGGCATTTTGAGAACCGGTCTGCGCACAACTCTGAAATCCTTTCTGATGAACAGCTCTATATCATCTCCCCAAAGCTCGATCTCCTCTTTCAGAAAAGTGCCTAACCCCGCGTTTTTACCCGCCTCTGAAGTGGTGACGATAGCAGGATCCAGATCAACAATCCTGGCCGCCACCGCATCCAGCGCAACAGGGTCGGTCGAGAACAGCAGCAGGCCCAGCTTTTTGGGATCGCCGCTCTGGGGACCGTTTCCCTCCATGGCCATCACCGCATCCATTATATAAAGCCTCGGATTCACAAGAGAACAGATATCCGCTGCAAGTTTGGAGAAGTCGTGCACGTCGGGAAAACGGGCGTGGTATTCGCCTTTCACCATTCCCGGAACGCAGCCGTACTGATTTTTCACTGCCCCGGTGAGGCGGGTGAGGCCGTGTGTTTTGAGCTTGGGAAGACTGATAAGCCCGTCGGCTTCAGTGACTCCCCTGGCGATAGTAAGCCGTTTGCTTGTGATCCCGCGGGGGTGAGAAACAGAAACGCCGTGCGTGAAATCGGCCATTTCTACTCCCAGTTTGTTGGCCACTTCGGTGTGACCGCATTTTCTGAGCGCTCCCGAAGGAGTCTGAAGCCCTGCGGGAGAATCGCCGTAGAGCAGTTGTGCACCTGTGTTTTTAAAGGTCAACAGAACCGATCTGAATACCGCAGGATGGGTTACCACGCATTTGGCCGGGTCGGTACCCCAGAGAATATTGGGTTTGAAAATGATCTTCTCCCCTCGGGAAGCAAACTTTCCTGCTCCCCCCAGCAGATTAAGGCCTCTTTGCACCGCAGCATCAAGGTCGCTTTCACGGTAGGAATCGCAGCGTACAAGCACGACTCTGGATTTGATATTCCCCTCCCGGGAGATCTGTTTTTCTGATCCGATTTATCTTAAATATAATTATTTACTGAGTGTTTGTTTTACGGCAGTGAAAGACAAACGCACTCCATCAATGATTATTCATCCGTTTTTTTTTCTGAATGTATGGGAAGTGAACTTCATCAGCATTTCCACAAGACCCTCAGGAGTGACCGGCTTGCTCAGAAAATCATTCATTCCGGCTTTCAAGCATTGCTCACGGCTGCTGTCCAGGGCATGAGCCGTGAGGGCCACAATGGGTAAATGATAATCCGATATCTGTTTGTTTTTCCGAATGATTCGCGTTGCTTCATACCCGTTCATAACGGGCATCTGGCAGTCCATGAATACTATATCGTACACATGATTCTTCACCAATTCAACTGCCTCGGCCCCGTTTTCGGCCTCATCGACACTGCAGCCGAATTTCTCAAAGAGCAGCCTTCCCATCAGGCGGTTCACTTTGTCATCTTCGGCGATCAAGACTCGAGTGGTGAATGAGTCAAAATAATGATCGACCTTTTGTGTGCACACTGCTGTTTCGGTGCGTTCTGGATTAATAGTACTTTTCAGAGGTAAGAGTATCCAGAACACCGACCCCGTATCCGGTTTACTTGATACTCCGATTCTGCCGCCCATGAGGTGAACAAGTTCCTTGCAAATGGCAAGGCCTAAACCGACTCCGGATTCCGCAACCTTTTTTGATGAATCAGCCTGCACGAAGGCTTCAAAGAGGCTTTCGATTGTCTCTTTGCTTATTCCGATGCCGGTGTCCGCAATATAAAAAAGGATATTCTGATGTGATTTCTCTTTGCCAGCTTCTTCTGCAATCTCCTTTTGGGCTTCATACAGCGATTGCGCCAAATCTGGGGAGAATGAACTGAAACGTGTGGTAAGTTCATTCTGTACGGTTTTTAATGAATCGGAGGCAATTTCTACTGATCCGGTATCGGTGTATTTAATGGCGTTATTGAGGAGGTTGAGAAGGATCTGCTGTAATCTTTTACGGTCGGCGTTCACATACTCTGGTATGTTTGAACCTATGCGCAGATGAAGTGAGAATCCTTTTTTTCGGGCCGCTAGCTCCAGAGAATCATAAAGTTCCTTCAGAAGAGCTGAAATGCTGAAATCTGTATTGTTAAGTTTTTGGGAGCCTCCTGATATACGGGAGAAATCCAGTAAATCATCAATGATTCCCAACAAAATTGTCCCTGAATTTTTCATGATTTCAACATAGTGATGTCCCTCAGGCTGCATTTTGATGTCCTCCAATAAACAGGCGGAGCTTATTATGCTGGTCAGCGGGGTACGCAGATCGTGGGACATTTTCGCTAAGAATTGCAGCTTGGCATCGGCCAGGGATTGTAATTCTTTCATCTGTTGATTCAACTGTTTGTTTTTCCGGGAGATTTCAGCTGTCCGCTCATTCACCAGCTGTTCCAGTTTGCGATTGTTATGCTGAAGAGATTTATTGAGTGTATGCAGGTCTGCAGCAAGCATCGTCTGTGTCGAAGCGATTTGAAGAATCTGTGTCAGAGAGGATTTCAGAGACTGTTCATCTCTGTTCGTATAAAGAAGCAGAAAGCCGGCGATCCGGTCTTTTACGCCTACCGGCATAAGAAAACAATTGCTGTCATGTTGGCTATCTTTGGTTTCAGAGTTGCCGTAAAGAATTAGGGATGGATGAAAAATCGTTTTGTTTTCTCTTATGCACCAGCCGACAATACCGATGTTTTCCAGTGCTTCGAATTCTTTTGCAATGAGATTGGCCTGTTTGCGGGAGGGCCAGGGGTATGCCAGTGAAAAGGTCAGGTCGCATTCGTTCAGAAGGAATATCCCTCCACCTCCGTGTACGGAGCGTCGTCCGTTCACAATGCTGTATACGAAATCCAGAAGAGTGTGAAAGAGGTCCGAACGGTTGGTTTTTTGCCCCAGCAGTTCCAGAAAACCGGCAAGACGCTCAAAATGTTCAAGCATCGCGGGTGTGCGCTTTATGTCAAGTAGGACGTTGTGATTCTCTTCAGTCATAGTGATGATGCCGGTCATAAAAGTAAGTCGCGCATTTCTATTGCTTTACGATATGTTTTTTCGATGATCACATCCAGCTGTCCTGCCCCTATTCCTAGATAGCTCCAGCATTCATCCTGCACAGGAGGCACAAAAGGATCACCTCCCCATCCGAAGTCGATACCCCGGACAATTGCATCGGCTATATGCACCGATGCAATGAGGGGGAAAAAATGCCGGTCGTTTCTCTTGAGCATAGGATTATGGTGGAAGGCAATGGTCGCTTCGATATCCAGAGGCAGTTCCCACTTCTGGCTCAGATAAAAACCGATATCCTGGTGACTGAATCCTCCTGTTTCATTTTCAGCCTGGAAAAGGGTGATCGCGTTTTGTGTCGCCCGATCCAGAGATTCGATGAAAAATTCTTTTATGTAAGACCCTTCCACCAGTTTTCCTATATCATGAAGCAGTCCGGCTACAAAAGCCGATTCTAGATTTTCAGTTTCTTTCCGTCCGGCTGTACGCATAAGGATTCTGGTGCACACTGCCACACCTATGGCATGATCCCAGAACTTTTCAAAGTCGACTCCCGACCCCTGCTCTGTCTTGAACAGTTCGATTACCGAAACCGTCAGTGTGAGATGCTTTATCTCGTTGAATCCAAGTATGACCACAGCTCTGCTGATGGTGCGTATTCGTCGTGGAAAACCGTAGTAGGCGGAGTTGACCACGCGAAGCAGACGGGCTGTCAGTGACTGATCCTGTTCGATTATGGCTGCAACATCTCTGCTTGTCGTTTCGGGAGAAGCAAGAACTTTTCGCAGCTGAGCATAAACAGTGGGAACGGTTGGTAATTTTTCGATCCCTTCCAGAACTCCTTCTATGCGTTTTCGTGTCTCCTGGGATATCATAGATGGTTTTCCTTGGAAGCGCTATCTTTTTCATTTTCATTTTGCTGTCTTCTTCTGCGGATGATCCAGCGACTCACCGCTTTGTGAAGTTCCCTTGTGAACTCACCTTCTGTATAAAAGAATCTGGGGGCAATTTCATCCATCACCTTTTCCATCTGCTGGGTGGAAAGCGCCTCGTTGCCTTCCACCACAATCTGGGAAACACCCCATTTTCTTATCGCGGCAATCTGACTTGATGTCAGCACGGTTCCCCGGGGAAGCAGAACGCGGCCGCCCGCAGTCACGTTTTCCTCGGTTTTCATACCAGCAGTAACATCTTCAATGGAACAGATCATACTTACTAACTCCTGAAGTTTCTGTTTTAAGAAACTGTCTGCTTCAGCGTTTCCTCCCCGATTAAGAGTGTGACCCGTCCCGTGCCGCTGACCGAGGCACCTTCGAATGCAGTCCTGTTCATGAAATCGCCCTTGATGGCTTTTTTGACGATTTTCTGAATTCCAACAGCTTCGCGAACTGAAAGCGCAACAATTTTACCTGAAACATCAAGCAGTACCGCCATTTCCGAACCGTAAACCGGGTTCTTTCTGTCGACGTCTTCAAGAATGCTGTCGATTCTTATGAACGGATATACCATGCCTCGACGGGTGACCATACGTCCTTTGCCGGCTACAGAGGTGATGTCCTCCGGCCGGGGTGCAAAAGCCTCGACAATCAGATTCAGTGGCAGCACATATTCCTGTCCCTCAAAACTGCGAACGACATACCCATCCATGATCTGAGTGCTGGCATTCCGGGGAAGAGTTATGGTGAATGTGGAACCCTTACCGCGTTCGCTTTCCACAGTGATTTTTCCACCTGCCTGTTCAACAGACTTTCTGACAACATCCATACCAACACCCCTGCCGGAGATGTCCGTGATTTTTTCCGCCGTGGAGACGCCGCTCGCAAAAAGCGTGTTGATTACAGATTCTCTGCTCATTTTTTCTCCCGGTTTAATCAGCCCTGCTTCCACCGCTTTCATACTGAGCGCTTCGTAGTTGAGCCCCGCACCGTCATCCGCAATGGAGAGCTGAAGCTGGTCGTCCTTTTCCGCAAGTGTGATATTGATAGTGCCTTGCTCCGGCTTGTCGTTTTGTACTCGAATGGACCGGCTTTCGATACCATGGTCGGCTGCATTACGGACCATATGAGTAAGAGGGGAATCAAGCAGCTCGATATAGCTTTTGTCGATATGGATATCTTCGCCCTGAATAGTGACAGAAATGGTTTTATCTGTCTGTGCTGCAATATCTCTCACGATTCGCTGTGATTTCTGTAAAAGTATGTTGGCCTGAACCTGTCTTGTCGTCATGATTTTCGTACGCAGCTCTTTGGATGTGTGTTCGAGCTGGGAGACAGTCTGTTTCAGAAGTTTGGTGAAGTCCTTGTTCAGGCCCGCTGTGGCGGCTTCTCGTGTTAAATGGTGGAAAATCTCCTCTATGCCCAGTAGTTCTCCCACATGTTTGAGAAAAGCATCAAGCGCTTCTTCCGATATACGCATTGTTTTCCCGTGCGTCTCTTTTGTCTGCTGGTGGAAAGAACGGAGCCCCTCCTCTCCCGGGGTGGTAGTGTTTTCATCTTGCGGTGAAGGAGGAAGGTTTTTCAGTTCCTCGAGAATCATGGAAACCGCAAGTTCATCAACTCCGGTATCCGCACCTGCAAAGGTTTCCAGAATATCTTCAGCATTGTTTATTTTTTCACGTCCCTCGTTGTGAGAGTATATTTCCTTGAGTGTCTGCAATGATTCCCTGATCTGTTTTTCCCGAGCCTCACCCGGCTCTTTGTTCTCGATTGCCGCAAGCAGAGATGAAACGGCTCCTGTCTGCTCTGAATTCGTCACTTTCTCATTGACCTTATCTTTTCTCATGGAATCGGCTTTCGAGGTGAGTGGCTCAAGCAGGGCTTTCAGAGATCTTATCTCAGATTCGATTTGTACTGATGCTTTTGATTCCAGTTCTTTGAGAAGTTCACTCACAGCTACTGCATCAATATCGGAGCAGCTGCCCTTTTCCAGAATCTTATCTACACTTCCCACAGCGGTGTTGAAATTTTGTTCAGAGGGGACCTCCGGGCCGTCATTGCGGATACTTTCAAGCATCCCCCGCAAAAGATCCTGCCCCTGGAGAATCGCATCCACAATATGCTTTTCAGCATGCAGAGATCCCTTGCGGAGCGCATCAAGAAGGTTTTCGAGTGTATGGGAAGCTTTTTTCACCTGGAGCAGTTCGAAATAGGCCGCATTGCCCTTGAGAGAATGAAAGGGACGGAAGATCGCGTTGACTATTTCCATGTCGTCCGGCGCTGATTCCAACTGTATCAGAAGAGCATCGATACTGTTGAGGCTTTCGATCGACTCATCAATGAAATCAATAAGTATTTCCCGGCTTTCATTTTCAGCCATCAGCCCTCCTTGTGGCAGGTTTCATTCCGCGCAGGGTACAAAGTTTCTGATCCCAGTGCTCCAGGTATTTCAATGCGTTCTCCACGGCGGCATCCAGCTCATCCATGCTTTCGAAGGGTTTGAAAATGCAGGTGTCCGCTCCGTGGCGCAGGCAGGCAAGCGCGTTTTCAAGGGTGACATATCCGGTAATCATTATCACCCGCGTCATGGGATACTCGTTTCTGATCCTTCGCAACAAATCAACGCCATCCATGACCGGCATTTTAATGTCGGAAATGACCACATGGAATTTGCGTTGAGCAAGCAGCTTGAGTGCTTCGGCGCCGTTTTCCGCGGTCGCTGTATCGTATTCATCAAGCGAGTACCTCCGGCTGAGCGACTTCCTGATATCCTCCTCGTCGTCCACAATAAGAATTCTTTTGTTCATCTGTCTCTCTTTTCCCTGTAGGCCGGAAGTGTGAAGCTGAATTCAAAGCCTCCATCCGGCCGGTTGGAGGCTTTTATGGCACCCTTGTGCTCTCTTATGATATTCTCGCTTATCGATAATCCCAGCCCGGTTCCCTTACCTACCGGTTTGGTCGTGAAAAAGGGGTTGAAAATCCTTCCCAGCTCTTTTTCCGGAATACCTGGACCGTTGTCTCCGATCGTAACTGTCACAACACCATTCAGGTATTCAGCGTGTATATCGATAGTACCTTCCCTGCCCGAAGTATCAATGGCATCGGCGGCATTGATGATCAGATTGACCAGAACCTGCTCTATCTGTTGAGGCATACCGTAGACTTCGGGTACATCATCCAGCTTTTTCACTATTTTGCAGTTGTACTTAAGATGATTATGGCATAATTTCAATGAGGTTTCAATGCTGTTGTTGATCGAGAAGGGATGAAAGGATCGGGTTCCGTTGTGGACATAACTTTTCAAACCATGCACGATTTCTCTTATGCGTGCAACACCATTGTCCATTTCGTCCACTATCTCAGGCAGGGATTCAAGGAACAACCGGGCCCGTGCGTGTTCCTTTTTGTCTCCGTTGTCGTCCAGAATACGCATGAGCGCGGCTGCATTCTTCCGTATTGTAGATATGTTTACCGAAATAAAGGAAGCAGGGTTGTTGATCTCATGGGCTATTCCGGCACTGAGAGTGCCTATGGTGCTGAGCCGGTCGGCATGCAGAAGTTGCGATGCACGTTCTTCTGCCATGGTTTCGATTTTTTTCGTGTATTCCAGTAACCGTGAGTTGCTTTCTCTGTGCTGTACAATCGTGGAAAGAAGACGTATACCCACTCTTACCCGTGCACGCAGAACCTGCGGGTCAAAGGGCTTGGCAATGAAATCATCCGCGCCGCTTTCAAGTGCGTACGCCTTGTCTTTATTGGAATCACGCGAGGTCATGATGATCGTATGCACGGGATGGGCTGGTGGGTTCTGGTAGATTCTTTTGCAGATGGCAACCCCGTTCATACCAGGCATCAGCCAGTCAATAAGCGCCAGAACCGGCATCCGTGCATCGCAGATGGAGGATAATGCGCTTTCACCATCCTTGCATAATTCTGTATTATAACCGAAAACCTTCAAAGTTGACTGGGCCATTAGGCCGTCGGATACACTGTCTTCGGCTATTATAATATGCACATCCAAAGATAGCTCCAGTCTTGCTTCAGAGTATTGTCCATCTCTGCCACAAAGCAGATTTCAGTATCAGTCGTCAAGGAAGTTTCTTATTTCCGTGACAGTTCTTTCCATTGTGCTTTCCAGCTCCGACAGGCGTTTTCCGATGCTGTCCAGAGTATTCTCACGTCCCGCTGTTTCAAAAGCATTGCCGATTTCACTCAGTGTATCCGCGTTGATGTTTCTCGCACTGCCCTTTATAGAGTGCCCCAGACGTTCGCAGATCTCTTTGTCACCGGTTTGAAGGGCCGTCTTTAGTTTTTTTATTTTTTTCGGCGTATCATTGCAGAATGCATTCAAAACAGCTGAAGCTGTTTCTCTGTCGCCCATAACCCGATATAGAAATTTTTCATAGTCGAAAATGGATGATTTCTGATTCATGCTGCGCCCGAAGATGAAACCTTTCAGAATAGTTTGTTCTGACATTATAATATGAATATGGGGAGAAGTCAATGCAGGGTGAGAAAACATTCGATCCGGATTGAAACACCATTTATCTGATTCCGGTATCAGATAAATTCGTGTTATAATTAAAGGCGCAGGGCATCAAAATCATTGCACTTGGTTTATCCAGAAACAATTTTCTGTTTCCCCGACAAGTAATTAATGAACTGCTTGGCAGTTTACGGGTTGAGATGTATTATTAATTGAATAACGTATCTCATTGAATTTGAAAATGGAGCAAAAGTTGAAGCTTCGTCGCCAGCTTGGTTTACTCGATGTGTTCTGCATCGCCACCGGGGCCATGATCAGCTCAGGTATCTTTGTCCTTCCGGGGCTTGCCCATGCACAGGCCGGTCCGAGTGTGATCGCGTCCTACACCATTGCCGGTCTTCTGGCCGGTATCGGTATCCTGAATGCCGCGGAGCTGGCTACCGCGATGCCCAAAGCGGGCGGTGACTACTATTTCATTACACGTTCACTGGGTCCCGCGGTGGGAGCAATCGCGGGAATGCTCAACTGGTTCTCCATCTCTCTCAAGAGTGCTTTTGCTCTGGTGGGTATGGCTGCCTTTGCGGGAATGTTTGTTGATGTGGATGTGCGGATCATAGGTCTGGTGCTTTGTGCGGTTTTCGTGGCCACCAACCTGTTCGGCACCGGTTCTGCCGGCAAACTGCAGATAGGCATGGTGCTGGGGCTTATTCTGTTGATGGGGAGCTATGTAGTGACCGGCCTTTCCCACGTCACCCTGGATAACATTCAGCCCTTCATACCTCACGGGATTGATAAAACCTTCGCCACCGCCGGCTTCGTATTCGTTGCCTACGGGGGGCTGATAAAGATTTCCAGCATAGGTGAGGAAGTGCGCAACCCCTCCAGAACCCTGCCTGTCGGTATGCTGCTTTCACTCTTTGTAGTTTTGGCACTCTATATCTCGATGGTGTTTGTCACTACAGGGGTTCTTTCCTCGGAAAAGCTGGACAACTCATTAACCCCCATAACCGATGGAGCTTCGGTGTTCATGGGGGTGTGGGGTACCCGCGCACTGAGTGCTGCAGCAATTCTTGCATTCATGTCTACCGCCAATGCCGGCATCATGGCCGCATCGCGTTATCTTTTTGCTCTCAGCCGGGATGAGCTGCTTCCGTCACGTTTCGGCCGTATCAATAAGAGGTCAAATGTGCCGACCATGGCGATACTGGCCACGGGAATCTTCGTGGCCGCCACGCTGTTTCTCAAGCTGAAGGTGCTGGTGGAAGCCGCATCGCTCGTGCTGATACTGGGGTTTATCCTCTCATGCGTGTGCGTTATCGTGCTTCGGGAGAGCAAGGTGCAGAACTATCGGCCCAGCTTTCGGTCTCCTTTGTATCCGGTTCCGCAGCTGGTGGGGCTGCTTGGTTTCGGTCTGCTCATTTTCGAAATGGGGCATGAGGCATTCATCATTCTGGCAGGATTGTTCGTGATCGGGATGGCCACCTACTGGGCATACGGAAGAAACCGGATTAAAAAGGATTACGCTCTGCTTCATCTTGTTCAGCGCATAACTGCCCGCGAGCTGGTTACGGGATCACTTGAGCGGGAGCTTAAAGAGGTGGTGCGCGAGCGTGATGAAATGGTACTGGACCGTTTTGATGAACTGATCAGCAAAGCACTTGTTCTGGACATACCTGAGCAGATCAGGATGCGGGATTGTTTTCAGCTGATCGGGGAAAAACTTGGCGACCGCATCGGTATGGAGGGAGCCCAGCTTACAGAAAAACTTGTTGAACGGGAAAATCAGACATCCACCCTTCTGAGTTCCTTTCTGGCGATTCCTCATGTGGTTGTCCCCGGTTCACAAAAATTCGAGATTGCGCTTGTGCGCGCAAGAGACGGAGTCGTCTTTTCTGAAGAGGCGCAGAAGGTATCGGCCCTGTTTGTTCTGGCAGGCACCCTTGATGAGCGTAACTTTCATCTTCGCGCCCTGGCAAATATCGCTCAGATTGTGCAGGAGCAGGACTTCCAAGCGCGTTGGATGGATGCCCGGGATGAAGACGGGATCCGTGATGTGGTGCTGCTTGCAAAAAGGGACCGCAGAGACAAAGCCGCCACTCGAATCTGAGGACCTTTCAAACAGAATCGCTGAGGATATCTGCAGGCAAATAATCGGCAGTGCTTGTTTTTCAAGTCAACTCGGATCATTTTACCCTGTGTTTACGTCTGGAATAATGTCCGGCTACAAGAACCAGGCAGTAACAGAGTGCGGCAACCTCGATGATAGTGGCACCCGCGGGAAGTCTCGGTTCGTAACTGAGTACGAGGCCGGTTATCACAAACAGAAACCCCGCCCCGGTTGCAGCAAGCATCATCCCTGAAAGTGAAGTCGTGAATCGCGATACCGTTGCACCGGGAATGGAAAGCAGGGCGATAACCAGAACGATTCCCACGATCTGTGTCAGCAGCACGATTGTCAAAGCCGTAAGTATCATCATGACAAACGTTATCGCCGCAACGGGAATCCCTCGTACCCGCGCAGCTTCCTCATTGAAACAGACCGCGAATATGGGATTGTGAAAAAGCACTGCTGCGGTGATTATCACGAAGTCCAGTATAACCATTATTATCAGATCTGTCGGGGAGATCATCAGAATACTGCCGAAAAGATAGCTCATCAGATCCTGACTGTAGCCCGGTGTTTTGATGATGAAGCTGATACCGATTGCCATTCCCAGCGCCCAGATGATGCTCAATACCGAATCCACACGTTCCTTTGCGTATACAGTAACCCAGGCGATAACGCATGCGGCGAAAAGGGCGGCGATAAGAGCGCCTATAATGGGGTTGAACCAGGCTGCGCCGTGCACGATCTGAAAGTAACGTGCCGCTCCCAGACCTCCCAGAACGCAATGCGAAATTGCACCTGCTATATATGTCGAACGCCGCACTACTGTAAGGCTTCCCACTATTCCCGCAGCTATTGATGAAAGCACCGCGGCTGCCAGCGCATACTGAAGAAAAGGATAGCGGAGCAGATCCTGGAAAAACATGCTCATTTGCCACCACCTGTCTTTTTCCGACTCTCTTGGTTGTGGGCACACCGGGCATCGGAACGGTCAAACACCCTGCAGCTCAATTCGTGATGTAGTAAGGCTATACCGCCGCCTTTTGCCCGTGCAATCAGATCAGGATGCATTTCAGAAAGCGGATTCAGCGTTGCTGAACGGTTGACACAAAGAACGTGGGACGCACAGTCAAGCACTGTGTTGATATTATGGGACACCATGAGAATGGTCACCTCCCCGGCAAGTGTGCGCAGAAGCTCGTTTATGGCAGTTTCGCCGGAAGAATCTATATTCGCCGTCGGCTCATCGAGCATCAGCACCCTGGGACGGGACACGAGGGCCTGGGCGATAAGTGCCCTTTGTCGCTGTCCACCGCTGAGACTGGCAAAGGGACGCTGTCCCAGCCGGGCTATGCCGACCTGCTCCAGAGCCTCCAAGGCAGCACACCTGTCCTGTCTGCCGTAAAAACCAAGCATCCGTTTGCGGGCAAGCCCCATGAGTACTATATCCAGAACGCGTGCAGGGAAACGCTCGTCAAACTGCATATGCTGCATCACATACCCGATCCGCTTTCTGGCTTTTGACGGTGAATCGCCCAGAAGTGTGACACCGCCTCTGTCGGGCTTCTCAAGACCCAGAGCAAGCCGAAGCAGAGTTGTTTTACCCCCGCCGTTTGGTCCCACTATACCCACAAACCACCGGTTCTTTATGCTGAAATTAATCTCATGCAGGATCTCCTCCTCATCGTATGAGAAGCATACGTTTTCAAAGCGCAGAACTGAATCGGTACTACTCATTGTCTCTGAGCCCTTTTTCAATTGTCCTGCACATCATGCGCATTTGGTCAAAGTAGTTCTCGGGAAGCGGATTGATCGGCACTACGGCACACCCGATCTGGCGCGCCAGACTTTCAGCACTTTTGCGGGCATACTGGGGCTGCACAAAAATCACCTCCGGGCGATGCGTACGGGCCTGCTCTATAAGCTGCGCAAGCTCCCGCGCACTGGGCTCCTTGCCTCCCGTTTCCACCGGTTTCTGAATCAGACCGTACTCATCTGCAAAGTATCCGAACGCCGGATGGAACACGAAAAGCTCCGTTCCCTCAAATGGCTTCAGTGTTCTTCGTATGTAGGAGTCAAGAGAATCGAGTTCACGGTGAAATTCGATGAGGTTTTTCTCATAAGTCCGTTCGCCTGCAGTATCCATCCTGCTCAGTGTTTCCCTGATTGTTACCCCCATCTGTTTCACCAGAGGTGGAGAAAGCCATACATGGGGATCCTTTTCTGTATGATTATCATGTGTATCGGTATGATGATATCCGTGTTCATCATGTTGATCGTGTGCGTGTTCGTGATTGTGGTCTTCAACCATATTACGCAGTGTTATTCCCCGGCGCAGATCCACAATCTCAAGTTTCGGCATGCTGTTTTTAATTTTGGGCAAAAACCCTTTTTCGAACTGTACACCGATACGGAAAAACACAGACGCTTCGGACAACCGTGCCATCTGATCCGGGGTAGGGGTGTAGCTGTGAGGACTCTGTCCTTTACCGACAAGCGCATGCACCTCGAAGCGTTCCCCTGCGATTCTCTGAACAAAATCCTTCTGAGGGAGAATGCTGGTGTAGGCAATACTGCGTTTGGGGGATGAGGATGGTGTAGGGGAAAAAACGGCAAAAGCAATAATCAGGGCCAATGAGAGGAGAACCGTTGAGACAATCACAGCTTTTTTCATTTTTTTATCCTTCGTGCGGGTAAAGAGTGCTTCCGGCACTCTCTGCACAGACCTTCCAGTTGAATAATATGTTTGGTGATCGAGGCATTCAGGTTTTCTGAGACATGTTCTTCGAAGTGGCCCGCAAGGCACATGTCTATTTCGTAGACTTTACTGCATGAGCTGCAGATGAAATGGTGGTGATGAGCATCTCTGGGATG
The DNA here is from genome assembly GCA_046546375.1 of Chitinispirillaceae bacterium. Taxonomy (GTDB): domain Bacteria; phylum Fibrobacterota; class Chitinivibrionia; order Chitinivibrionales; family Chitinispirillaceae; genus JAEZKC01. The sequence continues at coordinate 48,190 of JBKGXV010000012.1, forward strand.
GCGGCAGATGAAAAAGTAGGTCTGGCCGTCATCGCGGTACATCCTGTAGACAAGCTGACACTGCATGAGCCGGTCCAGGGCGCGGTAGATGGTGGGAAAACCGACATCGGAACGCAGTATGCGGTTGACCTCCTCCTTGAGCTGCTGCGGGGAGTGCACACGGCTGCTTTGGTAGAGATGTGACAGCAGCGTGGTGACAATGGGAGTCACCCGACCGCCGTTTTCCCTGAGTATATGTATGAACTCCCGGGGCAGATGTTCTGTGGAATGTGCCATGAAAAAATCCTGTACTGACTGGTTGTTCGGGATTAAAATAAAATACAAATCGGTGCTAATGCAAAAAATTTGCGTTAAAGCCGGGAGGTGGGGAACAGGATCTTGGATTTCAGGGAGTAACTCTTCTGATTCTCACCCCGGGTCTTCACTTCGACACTCCAGTTTCACAATCAGATAATCCCGTAATGGACTTTTGAGATAATCCGATTCACCTTTGCCGATGATACAGATAATGCCTTCTGCCTGGTTTTGTTTCATCCTTTATATAAATTCATCATAACTTAGAAAATGAATCTGTTTATCTGATAGACAATCCACAGTATCATCGATTATCATTTACCATTCCCGCGGGCATTACATACATTGGTTTATCCTTTCCCTTCTGCAGGCCCAGAACCGATATGATCCTGTCATCTTTGAATGCTCCGATTAGATAAGTCCCAACTCCGAGAGCCTGGGCTGCGAGATGAATGTTCTGCCCGGCCGCTCCTGCAGCCATGGGGACGTAGCGGCGCTTTCCTCTCTTTCCGTATTTTTCTGCTGTCAGCGAAGGTTCTGCAGTTATGATAATGCAGGCGGCAGCAGAATTTTTTCTGAATGAAGAGCTGTATGTGGCGGTTTTTATTTGTTTCATGAATGATCCGGAACGTATCCTCACAAGCGAATGACTTTTCCAGTTATAGCGGTAAATTCCTTTATCCAGGCCCTCGACGCTCTCTGCAACAAGGTAGAATTCCAAGGGGTGAATGCCTCCCGCGGCCGCATAAGCGCGTGTCGCACCCGTCACCCCGTCCACGGTTTTGCCTCCGCCGGCCCAAAGCAGGGTTGCGGCCTGTAAAAGAGAAATCGGGGCGTCCGTTAACATCCGTTTCGCTTTACGGTTGTAGATAGCGTCTTTCACAGAAATCCCGCTTTCGCGATCAATGTCCGGAAGGGTGATTTTCTGTGTATCAGCTTCAATACTGTTGCAGGTCAGAGTGAACACAGCGGCCACAGCAAAGAATGAATGCATAAACTTGAAATCTCGTATATATTTGTTCATCACGACGAGGGTTCCTCCATCAAAAGTTTCCTCCAAATCATTAATATACATATCATGGAAAACTATCTGAACCAGTTCAGACGCTATGAATTGAAAAACGGCTGCCGTCCTCTCAGGGCGGAAGACGGAAACCGGGTGTGCTGCCGAACCCGGGGCTGTTCTCCTAAACCGCGCGGTTTTCACCCTGTTCACCATATGAGCCGATTGGCATTTGCCTGTTTTCATGTGTTGTTCCGAAGCGGCATATCTTAAGGAAAATCAGATCGTTACATAATGAACGGCTCGGATCGTAACAGGTTCCTGCCTTTTCTCCGAAAGGCTCCCGCTGTTCTCCAGAAGAGAACATTTTCCGCACATTTCCGTGGCAAAAGATCCTTTTTCCGCATATATTGTAATCTGAAGGGTTTATTATGAAAAAACATGAATCGAAACAGAACGTTTTCTTCTATGATAATTACCGCAATCTCATGCGTGATTACTTCGCGGAGCAGAAAAACCGAAGACATTCATTCTCCTACAGATACTTCGCCCGGAAAGCCGGATTCGCATCACCCAGCTTCTGCCTCCATGTGATGGAAGGCACCAAAAACCTCTCATCAGCCTCGATCCAGAAGGTGATTGTCGGCATGGGGCTTAAAGGTAAAGCCGCACGCTATTTTGAAACACTGGTGCGCTATAACCAGTCATCATCCCCCGGGGACAAACAGCAACTCTTCACCCATCTCAACAGACTCAGAAAATGCAGCACGTTCTATAAAGTCCAGAAAGAACAGTGCCGGTTCTATGAGGAATGGTATTATCCCATAATACGCGAACTTGCGGTATACTGCGACTGGAAGGATGATTACGCCTATCTGGGAAAACTTCTTTCCCCGCCTGTTCCCGCAGATGCCGCACGCTCGGCGGTGGATCTTCTCTGCAGACTCGATCTTCTGAGAAAAAATGAAGACAACCGCTATGTTCAGACCGATACCGTGCTCAGCGCGGAGGATATCCCGCCGGTTATTGTCAATAAACTGAAAAAAGAATTCTTCTTCAAGGGCCTGGAAGCCGAGGACAACTACAAAAAGCCGCAAAAGTACTCATCCTCGGTCACGTTCGCCATGAGTGAGGCCTCCTATGAAAAAGTAAAAAAGATGATTGATGACGTGCGGAAAGCAATTCTTGTCACGGCGGTTGAGGACCGGCAGGTTGACCGCATTTTTCAGGCCAATTTCCAGATGTTTCCCTTGTCAGAGCCCCTGGGAAACGAAAAGGAGAAAGATGAATAAACTCATATCTTTTTTAATAGCACTCCTTTTTCTCTGGGCATGCCGTTGCGGTAACACAACGGTGACCGGTGGAGGCAGCGATCTGCCTGATATGAGCTATTCATGCAGAGGAATAGTTGCCGCTCCGGACAGCACTTCTGTTTCCGATATACAAGTTATACTGCGGCGGATAGCGATGACTTCACGGGGTGACAGCATTGAATGGGAAGATTCCTCAATGACCGGCTCTGACGGTTCGTTTGCATTCACCGGCCTTCAGCAGGGAGGGTATGTGCTTTACTCGCGTGATACGGCTGCGGGCAGGTCCGGTGTAAGCTCGAGAGTGAAACTTCTTAAGGATTCCTCCTTGCAGAACCGTTTAATCCTGGCCCGGGAGACCGGCATGAGGGGACGAATTCTTGACCGGCATAACAATCCGCTATCGGGTGTGCTGATTTCCCTTGCGGGAACCGGCCGCAGGTGCATTTCAGATTCCATGGGTTTCTACAGCTTCAGCATCTCCGCAGGAAGCAGATGCGAAATGGCACTTTTCCCCGGTAATCTTGCGGGTATGGTCCCCATGACAATAAAAAACCATGTAGATGACTCTGTTTTTGTCAGGGATATAGCCCTGGATACTGCCGCTGCGGATCTATCGCAAATGTACGGGTATTTTTCAAATACCTGTTCGACCTATACCGTCTCCCCGGTTGTATATGATGAACTGACGAGGCCGCAATGGTATGGCAATCTGGATTTCAGCTCGGTCACGTATCACCAAATAATTGACGGGGAGCTTGTGGCTGTTGAGGATTCGGCAGAGCCTCTGTTTCTTCTGGATAACTTCGAAGACGGCGATACGTTGAGCTTTCTCAATGAGTTGACCGGCTGCGGATCGTGGTATGCATATACCGATATCGACAGAGGGTTATCATCAGCATTCGACCCGGTGTCCTTAAAAGACAGTTTCACTCTTGTCTACACCGATAGCGCAAATGTAAAGGGTCAGCACATCCGTGTGCGTTCAATACTCGACACCGTGAAGAAAGCGTACACCAGTATAGCCTGCAGAATCGGTGATTCGGCCTGTTCCTACTCAAACCTGGACAAAATGAGCGCCATCTCATTCTATGCGAAAGGAAGCGGAAGAATAAGAGTCGATTTTGTTACGGGCAAAGTCATTGAAAACTACTCCGAGACAGACCAGTGGGGCCATATGGGTTCCTTTGTGGACCTTGCTGAATCCTGGACAAAAATCCATATCGATACTTCACAGCTGAAACCGGCACCGGATTCGCCCCAGGATGCTGACGGCCTGAACTGGGCATCGGTCCGCGATTCCGTGAAATCAATAGTGTTCGGATCGTGGGATTCGCCGGGTTCGGAGGTGGAGATGCATATTGATGAAATCTATCTGCACGGGATGAAGTCGAAGGATTTCAAATAGAGAGCTTTTCGGCTATGATTCAGCAGCAGACTCCTTGTTGAATGGTGCAGAAACTCAATTTTAAAAAAAGGATCGGGCATATGAAATCACGATGCAGAAAAGAAACCGTAACTGTCAGCATAATTATGACACTGGTTGCTTTCGGTGTGCTGTGGGCTGATGGTTACAGAACAGATATCCCTTCCAATATTCAGCTTCCCGGCGATCCGTACATAACAGAAAACATACAGGGTCCTGTTCTGACCACAGACTGGTGCGCAAGTGCAGCTTTCGATTCGACATCAAACAACATGTTCGCGCACCCTCTGGCTTTCAAATGTGAAACGGACGGTGTTTTTGCCGGCTATCCGAACCGGGCGCATGTCGGTGAGAACTTCTATTCTTTTCCTTTTCACAAAGACCTGAAGGTTTCCAGCTCCGGATTGACCGATCAGCATGCGCTTCTGGATTCGTACGGAGACTGGAACGCAACCGTAGCCTGGGGAGAAGACTTCAAAGCGACAATGGGACACGGTATGCCCTATGCCTATTTCACCTCCTCGTCGGGTATAAAAATCGAATGCAGTGAAACTCCCGTCATATGGCATACAGAGGATGAAATCGCAGGCTTGACCATAGGTGACCGTCACTACGGGTTGTTTGCTCCCGCAGGATCACAGTGGGTGGTGAATGGAACCACACTTACCTCAACGCTGAACGGCCAGAATTATTTCTCTCTTGCCGCACTGCCCGACAATCAGCTTTCCACAATTGCCTATTATCGCAGATTCGCCTATAATTTCATCACCGATACGCGCGTAAGCTGGAAGTACAACCGCACACAAAGTACAGTGACATCAACCTACTCAACCTTCTTTGAATCAAAAGAAGGAAATGAAACCGATATACTGTATGCGCTGTATCCTCATCAGTGGCACTACTGCAGCGCTTCCTTTACCGATTATTCCTATAACTCCGTGCGCGGTCAAATGAAAGTGCTCCAGGGTCCGTCATTCACTACAGAAACTCCGTTCACAGGCATTCTTCCTCATCTGCCGCTTATGGCTGAGAACAGTGAAGAATTCGATATGGCTACACTTAAGCAGTTTATCGATCAGGAACAGGGCAAGACTGCCGATCAGCTCGTTGCTGCTGACGGGGATACCTACTGGACCGGCAAGGCTCTGGGCAGAACAGCTCAGCTGGTAGGTATTGCCGAACAGGTGGGGGATACGGAAGCACAGCACTATTTTCTCTCAGTTCTCAAAACAAAGCTGGAGGGCTGGCTGACATATACAGCCGATGAACCCGCCGAGTACTTCGTATACGAACCCACCTGGGGAACGCTTGTCGGAGTAAATCCCTCCTTCGGCTCCGATGCCAGCATCAATGATCATCACTTCCATTACGGATACTATATCATGGCTGCAGCCATCGTTGCTCAATACGACCGGCCATGGGCTGATGAATGGGAACAGATGGTGGAGATGCTCATCCGGGACTGCAACACACCTTTCCGCGATGATGAGATGTTTCCTTTCATGCGGGCATTTGATATCTACGCAGGACACAGCTGGGCATCAGGGGATGCCGCGTTCGCATCGGGAAATAATCAGGAATCGACTTCCGAAGCAGTCAATTTCGCCGCGGGAACGGCTTTGTGGGGTATGGCTACCCAGGATAGCGTTATGAGGGATCTGGGCATTTTCCTTTATGCCACGGAAACTGTTTCGCTTGGAAAATACTGGCTCGATACCCAAAACGAGATCTTCCCCGATGATTTCAACCACACCATGGTAGGAATGGTCTGGGGAGAAAAGGCCGATTATGCAACGTGGTTTTCAGGTGAACCGGAATGTATTCACGGAATCAATATGCTTCCTGTCACTGCTGCATCGCTGTATCTGGGTGCTGATCAGAATTACGTGCTGGATAACTATTCGGAAATAGTCAGCAACAACAATGGGGCGGTTGATGACTGGCTTGATATCATGTGGCAGTTTCTTGCTTTGGGTGATCCGGAAGCTGCACTGCATGAGCTGAACAGTAATCCCGGATATGCTCCGGAGGCCGGTGAGTCAAGAGCACATACCTATCACTGGATCCACAACCTGAATGCCGCGGGGAAAATAGCAGCAGCAATTAGTGCCGATATACCATCGTATGCGGTGTTTGAAAAGAGCGGCAGGAAAACATATGTCATGTACAACGAAAAGGACACCGAAGCAGAAGTGACATTTTCCGATGGCGTGCGGTTCACTGTTTCGCCCAAAACCCTTCAGTACGCGGATGACTCTCTGGCAACACCTGTCAAACGGTCTGTGACTTCAGAAAAATTCGGGAAATCTGTCGAACTGAGTTACAGACAAGGTAAACCCTTTGTCAGAGTGAATAAAAACGACTCCTATCTAGTTACGCTTTATGACCTGTCGGGAAGAACAATTGCCCGAAAAAGAGTGCATGATGGAGGATATCACAATCTGCTTTCTGTTCTAGGTGTCGAAAATCTCGGCAAAAGCGGTATGAGATTTTTGTCGATTGAAAATGATGATGGAAGGTGTCATATCCCATTCATCTCTGCGCAGTGATCGGAAAAAAAGTACTCCTTTCGGTATGGCCAAATTTGGATCTGTAGAATGTGGAATTTTACATAGTAAAATCAGCCTCTCATTTCCTCTTTCGATTCGACTATGAGGGAAATTTCAGATATGTCAGGAAAACACCCGCAAACACAAGCGCCAGACCCGTCAGGTCTACTATCTGTACTTCATCACCGAAGGCCGCCCATGCCATGAGCATCGTTACCGGAGGACCCAGGTAGAAAAGTGATGCCACCCTGGTGGCATCGATACGGTCTATGAGAATCCACATCAGGGCATAAGCGTCCAGTGAAACGCCCGTTACGAGCCACACCAGAGCCGAGATGAACACCGGATTCCAATCGACCGATAAGTTTTCACCCAAAACGGCGGGCACGGATACAGCCAGTGTCGTTGCCAGGCTCTGGTAGAAGAGGGATAAACCTCTGGGAATCTCAACCCAGTCTTTTCCAAGGCTGATTCTGCGCTGAAAAAGAGAGGCGGCTGTTATGGCAATAACCGACCCCAGCGGAATAAACCATGCGAAGACCTCGTAAGAATCACTGAAATCCACCCGGGAAACCACGGGAACAGCCACACCTGTAAAACCAATACTCAAACCCACCCAACGGTTCCACGGTGTCGGCTCCCCGACCACCACACCGGACAGGGCCCCTGTCGCCAGCGGCTGCAGCGCCACCACCAGCGCCACAATGCCCACCGGAACACCGTAGTCGATGGCAATCAGAACGCAGGAAAGCCAGACCCCGTGCGCAAGCACTCCGATGAGCATCTGGGGCCAGGCATTGCGCCATGCTACCGGGTGAAACGAGTTTCTCGCATTCAGGTAAATGAAAATGAGCACTGTCAGAGCCAGGTAGCGGTAGAACATCAGGGTGAATGTACCGGCATAGGGCAGCCCGTACTCGGCTCCGATGAACCCCGAGTTCCACAGGATCACAAAGGCGGTGATAAGCCAGAAGTTTTCATGTCTGCTGCTTGACCGCATTCTGAAAAGGACATTTTCCGGAACAGTAAGTGGCTGACTGTGCATTTCTTTTTTTACAGCAAATAGTGTGACAGCCTGGCGTATTGGGGGATTGTTTCCGTTTTTTGGGGACAGTGCGAGTTCACCGCAAAGGGTCGGGAATATGCGAAGCTGCTTCGGTCCCTTGCGGGTTTGATAAAAGCTGGGAAAAGTACAACATGCTTTGTTCTGTTCCGTGTGCCATACTTTTTAAGGATTACATGGAGGTAATTCTTACAAGTCCGAAAGAGCTTTTCATCGTGAAAAAATCTCTTGTTTTTCGATTGTCTTGAAAATGCTTTTAATCAGAAAATATGAAAGCATAACCACAACGAAAAAATCTGCTCCCAATGATGCAAATTGGTTTGCACCTGCTTGAAAGTGGATAATATGATTAATTGCTAACAATGTGTTGAATATTAGACTTATGAATGCTGTAGGTAAACGCCAGTCTTTCAGACCAGCAGAAATAATGGCTGTTGTTCCTATAGCAAAATTTGCAACACCGAGTTCTCTTATAAAGATATAGAATTCTGTTCCACTAGTCAGTTCAAAAATCGTTTCTGCTGTGTATTGGGGATAAATCAATTGAACTAATCCAGCACTAACAGAGCGTATTCCTACAGCCCAGAAAAGTATCCACTTGAAAATGATAGCACCTGAATCAGAGGCGTTGTCTCTTTTATTTCGGTAAAGCATCTCAATGGTAGAAAAAGTTAATGGCATCATTACCATTATCACTAAAATCTGAACAAGGTGAAAATCCATGAAAACTCCTGTAAACATTTTAAATATCTTTTATTGAAAAGACGAACCCGTCAGGCAGTAACTGCAACAGTCACTGCATAAGAGGCGGACAATCAATTATCATGTCGATCCTGCAGGATTATCGAACCACCAGCTGGAATAGTTCAATGGCGGCAATATCAGCAAATTGACTCATTATAAAAAATACATGATCTACATGTTACTTAACCAGAATTTTTTCCGACTTCTGCCATTGCTAGGATTTCAGAAGGCAGGGCAGGCTGCACACCCGTTTACGCCACAACAGGATGCGGCGGAAACGGTGCGGTACAGGTTGAAATTATCGCGGGCATATAAAGAACAGAATCAGTACGGATGAACGGAAATTCAGAAAAAACCGGTTTTTCACTGTTTCCCCCGGGGGAAACAGTGAAAAGAAGAAAAGTATTCCGGTCAGTCATGGGTCGATGATTATTTCAAAACAATCGGTACGTATTGTTTTACGCCCGTGCCTGCAACATCAACGAAATACCGGCCCGCGGGAACATCTGATAACGAGAAAGCTGCCGCGCCAGCCGCGTTGAAACTGGCTATCACCTTGCCTTTTACGTCTATCACCCTGATCTGCAGTTTGGAGCCGCCGGCCGGCGAGACGTTCAGGGTTCTGCCTTTAACGGAGACCAACGGTGTGCTTCCGCGGGTTGCTGTTAGGCCCTGGCCGCGGAATATCGATGTCGAACCGGTCGTGTGTACCAGTTTAACGTCGCTTATAGAGACGCTGCCTGTTGCCTGACCGAGATTGAACGCGAACTGTGACGCCGGGTCGGTGGCGCTATCCATCGTGAACACGAACTCGTACTCCTGTTCGGACGTGGTCAGGTCGAATTCCTCGGAGGCATAACCGGCCCACGGGTCTACCGACTGCTGAAACGAGACTTCGATTTTCCTTGCCGACTCCGCACTTGCCCTGAAGGTGAGCTTGTAGGTCACGTCCTGGTCAAGAGCCAGACCGTACTGGACAAGCTGCGGCTGATAGGATTCCGTTCCGGTGGTCGCAACGTCTACCGTCGCGGTTCCGCTGCTGACGCTCGAGGTTGCTTCGGAATCGCCCCAGTGTTCACCCTGCCCGAGTCTCCACGACGCGCCTTCATCCGTGTCGATAACACTGCTGCCCGGGAAGTCGCCGTCCTCTATCAGGTTGGTCGTGCCCTCCCCCGATTCCAGCTCGAATTTCGCCGTAACAGTACGGTCCTGGCTCATGGTAACGGTGGTGGAGCTTTCAGAACCCGAGGCGTCGCCATCCCAGCCAGCAAACTTCCAATCGGGATTCGCGGTCGCCGTGAGCTGGACGGATGCATCAGGGTCATAGTAGCTGTTGTCCGGGTCCCTGGTCACCGTTCCCGCGCCGGAGGGGGAAACGTTGGTCACGAGATAGAACTCTTCGCCGCCGCCGCTGCCGCCCAGAGTGAGAAGATTCTTTGTCACATTCGCGGAGCCACTGCTATTCCTGTTCTCACCGGTATACGATTCCACTTTCATGGCGATTTCGTATAACGGACAATCCATTATCTTCATACCGGCTTTTTCCCACTCGGCAAAATGCTTTGAAATGGTGATCTTGCCGCTTTGTCTGTGGCTGCTCTCGCTCTTCGGAATGCTGAAGTATTGCTTGAAGTTGCCCTTCCCGGTCAGCATGGGCATGTCGATCCTGTCGGCGACATAAAAGTCATACGCAATACCGTCGATCGTAGCCCCGCCGTACAGAGTGCCGTTTTGGCCGCCTTGACCCGGGTTATGGCTGCCGCGGTCCTGAATAATGTAGTATTCAATCTGATTGGAGAAAGTTGTGCTTTGACCACGTTCCGTTTGTGTCGGCTCACTTCCCGAGGGATAGTACGCCCAGCCATATACGCCAAGCATTTTCACATTGTCGTTGGATTCCCATTCTGCTTCGAAATCAAGAGTTATGTTCCCGATAGACCTGGCGGTTGTGTCGCTTGATGCCCCCCATTTTTTACCGGCGCGAAAAAGGATATTCTCCGTACCGCTCCACGTAGCCTTGAATGTTCCGCCGTTGGGGTCATCGATGCCTCCCGTGATCT
>JBKGXV010000013.1:0-55780 GCA_046546375.1 Chitinispirillaceae bacterium
TGCGGCCAGGTAGAAAAGATTGTCGGCCAGTAAACTGAACAGTGCCGACCGGTTAGCCTTGATGTTTTTATTGAACCAGACAAACAGAGCCACATAGAAAAGAACTGGAATCTGGAAGAGAAAACGCATGGTTGCGCTGTACTGGTAGGCTGTTATTCCAAGCAGAGCCGGAGAGATCAGAAGTATACCGGCGCAGACCCAGATCATCAAAAACATTGCTTTTCTTGCCCTCTTTTCTCCCACTATGGTGATAAGAGTTTCCCTTCCCATTATGCGGTCGCCTTCAATATCCCGCAGATCGAAAATAAGGGAACGAAGGTACCCGAGAATGAAAATCCATGAAAACGTGGCGGCAGTGGCGGGTTTTATCACCAGAGAGTTTTCCATGATTTGTGGAAGGAAGGTGATGACGGTCGCCCAGGCGAGAGCCACGAACAGATCGCGGGAAGTGGGAATGTCTTTGAGTTTTTTGTAGGGTATAAGTTTTCTGAGAGGTTTCGGAACCAGAGTAAGATGATACATCGAGCCTGTTACTGCCGCAAAAAGCATGAGATAGAATGTGCTCTGGCTTGTGAGAAAAGAGATGATCAGTACCGTGGTTATGCTCGCGCCTGAAATGAACAGGAGCTGTTTCATGTGGGCACAGTAGAAGCGATAACGGGAGATTCCCAGATGCTGGGTGCTTTCCACACTTGCCAGGCTGTTCCATAAGTAAACCGAAAGAAAGTAGAACAGTGCGATGATCCCTCCCGCCATTTTGAAAGAATAGCCCTGCAGAATACAGGAAACATAGTAGGCGGCAACCGCGCCAGTTGAAACGAAGAGATTGAGATTGGCCAGAAGATCGAAAAAATGCAGTATACGATTGGGAAGATTTTTCTGCCGGGTCTGATTCATGAACTGCAGGTAATCACAGACCCTCTTGATCATCCAGTTTGGAGTTGAAGCTCCCGCGGTAACACCTACGGTGCTGCAGTGGGAGATGGATTCCCAGTCAATCTCCTTTTCGCTTTCAACCGCCTGGGTGGGAGTACCGTCTTCGCGGGCAATTTTGGCCAACCGTTGAGTGTTTGCACTGTTTTTACCGCCCACCACTATAAGTGCATCGACAGATTTTGCCAGTTGTTTTGTTTCAGCCTGACGCTGATCTGTAGCCGAGCAGATCGTTTTCTTTATGACCACTTCCGATTCTGCAAAACGTTCCTTGATTCGTGTTGCGATTAGGTCAAAGAGTGTACGGTCAAAGGTGGTCTGGGAAACAAGACAGATTCTGTCATATTCCGGCAGTTCGTTGAGATCATCAAGGGATTGTATGAGAGTTCCTTTCTCTCCAGCATACCCCAACAGGCCGATGACCTCCGCGTGACCTTCATCTCCGGTAATGAAGATCTGATACCCCTGGTTGCAGTATCTTTCAATGGCTTTGTGAACGGTTTTTACTTTCGGGCATGTTCCGTCTACGATTTCGTGTCCTGATTCCTTGAAACGATCTGTCAGCCCGGGAGGAACACCGTGAGCTCTGATGAGAATAGTGGACGGCTCTGATGGGGGATTCTGTTCGTCCAGCGTGCTCACGCCCCTTTGATGAAGCATCTCTACCGTTTGTTTGTTGTGTATAAGCGGGCCCAGAGTATAGACATTGGAGCTTTTTTTACCGGAGTGTTCCAGAGCCTGATCAACAGCTCTTTTTACACCCATGCAGAAGCCTGCTGTTCGTGCAACTATTATTTTCATAAGAATAAGATACTTTTGCTAGTTTCTGTGTTGTCTGTTCCTAAATTGCGCAGAAGCTTAAAATAATTTATATCTGTCCCGCAAAACCATTAAAGACTGATTCTAGGTGTACATGGCTTATATAGATGTTAAGAATGTTTCTCGATCCTTCGGAGGTAATTCGATTTTGCAGGATGTTTCATTGCAGATCGAAAAGGGGAGTATATACGGTTTGGTTGGCCTCAATGGAGCCGGGAAAACCACGTTGATACGCATTCTCCTGGGGCTTCTCAAGAAGGGTGGCGGCGAGCTCACTATCGGGGGGTTCGATCCCTGGAGACACGAGACTGATTTTTACCGCAGAGCCGGTGTGGTGCTCGAAAACGACGGTTTCTGGGGCAATATGACAGTGAGGGATAATCTGCGTATTTTTGCGGCAGCTAAAAAGATATCCTGGAATGAAACTCAGAAATATTTCAGTGAGTACTGGGGCGATTCGGAAATTTTCTCCACTGATCGCAAGGTCAAGTTTCTCTCCCGTGGTCAGAAGATGCAGTGCGGGCTTTGCAGAGCTTATCTGGGGTGGCCTGATGTCTGTGTTCTTGATGAACCTGTGGTGAGTCTGGATCTCAAAGCTTACGAACATTTCAAGGCGATTGCGAGGGAAGCACGTTCCAGAGGTGCTGTTCAGCTTATCAGTTCTCATCAACTGGAAACGATTGATGATCTGTGTGACAGGGTGGGTCTGCTCAGAAACGGCAGAATTGAAGAACTGGATCACGGGGGAGCGAAGCAGTCATGGGTGATAAAGGTGCTCTCTGAAGGGCAGTGGGATAAAATTGTCACAGAACAGAATGTTGAGGACGTCGAGGTACACGAAGGGGTAATCAGATTTTCCGTAACGGATGTGGAGGAGAGTATTCCCCGCATAGTGGAAGCGTTGGTTATGGCTGGATGCAGAATCTCCGAGGTGCGTCCCTCAAAACAGGAATTTTCCGATACGATAAGAAATATCTATTCAGATAAGCACTGACGTGCGTAGGGGGGGAATCAACATGGGCGGAATCGTCACGATTATCCAGAAAGAGCTGAGAAGCTTTATCGGAAGTGATAAGGGGGTGTTTCTGGTCTATGCCATTATCGTTGTGGCTTGGAGCTTCATGTTTACTTCGGGTGACGGCGGGTTTGCCGGGAGTTTCTGGCTTGTGTTTTTTTCAGTTGTGGTTGCGGCCAACTTTTCCAACACGGTGTTTATTTCCGAACGGATGAGCGGGTCGCTGGAGGTGCTAATTACCTCCGGGTTGTCCCGGGATGCTATTCTCTTCGGGAAGATGTTTTTTGTGATCATCATGACTTCGATAATCGGTCTGAGCTGTGCTCTGATGGCAAGAATCTGGACTCTTCTCAGTCCGGAAATCGGAAATGCCCAGGTATTCACTATCTATGATGGGTTACTTTACTTCTCTGCTACACTGCTCAACTCTTCAAGCAGTGCCTTCTTTTCCGTTCGGTTGAGCAGTCCCAGATTGCTTCATTTTATCAATCTGTTCATTTTAGGCGGGATTGTAACGTTTTACACGGTGGTATCCCAGCTTTATGTTCTTCATCCCGGGTGGCTTGTTGTCACATTGCTGATAGCTGGAACCGGTTTTACCATCGCTGCCCGGCGGGAGTTTGCTGGGGAGAGAATTATTCAGCCGGTGATTCTGTGAGGTGTTTGGGGGCTTTGAGCTCTTTTTCCCTACCCAGTATGGAATCTATTTTCACGTACATGTTTTCCACAAAGGATTCCACTGTTTCCCGAGGCTTGAGCAGAAGGGTTTTTAAAGGAACCTTTTTCTGCATTCGAGCATTTTGTATGGTTTTGGGAAAGTACTCCAAAGCCAGTATCCCTGCTTCAAGCGTTGCTCCTTTCTTTGGAAACAATCGCTCGAGTGTTTCCATGATCAGGCCATCAAAGTGGAATTTTCTGAACACATGGGTAGCCTGAAGCCAGGTCCAGAGCCGCAGCCACTGGGCGGCGGTGAGCAGAAGTCCCTCCCTGGTAATGGCCGGAAACAGTTCCAGGCGAACCCCATAGGAGAAAAACAGGTGCATGAATCCGATGAATATGAATATCAGGGAAAACCGGATTGGATAGAAGAGGCTTTTGATGTTTCGGTTATTGAGAACCCAGCCGATCAATGACAAGCTTATGGCTGCAGAGGAAAGAATGGCCAGATGATCCACAAACATAAGCGATATGCTCAGCAGAAACATAAAACCGCAGATCACCCTGTCTGCAACAGTTGTTTTTTTCCGTTTTCTTGTGAATTGCAATCCGTTTTCTTGTTTTTGTGTCGCTTTTTCAAGCAGTTTTCCGATATGAGGGGCAACTCCTCCCACAATTGCGCCGAAGACAAGTGCGGCTCCCAGCATGAAGGGAAGTTGATAGAAGATACGGGTGTTCCGCGCCATCGCCACATACACTACCAGGAGTTGGCCGATATTATGAAAAAGGGCTCCGGCGATACCCAATCCAATAGTGCCGATATTTTTTTTCCCCAGCAGCTTCCAAAGCAATGACATTGCGGTGGTGGCAAGGATGCCTCCGCTTAGTCCCAATGCAAGTGTGAGAAGTGAAAAGCCGAAGTAGAATCCCGAAATCCAAACTCTGAGAATCGAATAGAGAAGGGCATCGGTGAACCCGTAGCGGGTAATCCACAGAATGGTGATCACATTGGCGAATCCGGGTTTGAGCCAGGGCAGAAAAGGTAACCGCGGTAAGGCAAGTTCAAGGGCGTTTATGGAAATCGCCAGCAGGAACCAAACTACTTTCCGAGAGATGCCGTTTTGATCTGTATTAATAAGTGACGCCATCGAGTTTCATTTCTGATCCGGTGGATCGGATTTCCAGAAGAATGTGGTTGGGGGCACAGACAAGCTGCTCAAGCGGTTTGTGAATGAAGCCTGAGCGTTTGCAGATCTGGTGAGGACAGTTCACATGATTTATCCTCACTTTCCTGTCTTTTATTTCAATCTCCATTGCTCCCCTGTCTCCCTTTACCGAAAAAATCAGATCGGTATCGAGGGGATATTCTGCTATGAGCGTATTGTCTCTGAATACCGCCACGCTGTCGGGCATACTTGAGTTGAGCATGGGTAACGCTGAAAAAATTCCCCCCAGCAGCAATGCTATGATAAACACGTCCGCAATGTGGAATTTTTTCAGTTCTGTAGCGTTGGTTGCAGCTTTTTCCATAAAATTCAAGCCCGAAACAGGTCAACTGTAATACTTCGCTTGATCCCGGAATTTATTTGGTTCGGGCATACACAAGCTGACAGTGAGAATCAGTACTTCACCATTACCTTTGCGTAGTAACGGTGCCTGAAAGTGGCTAACCCGATGAGCACAGATGCTGTGGAGGGTTTTGACCATTGTTTAAGAACTGAAAGACGGCCCTGTTTTATGTCATTGAAGCCGACTTTGTTTTCAAATTCAGGTTTTCTGCCCAGCTTCTGTGTGAACTGTTGGGTCAGTCTGTGTGCCCAGCTTCTGACTGTGCTGTCAAGTGAATCGGCTTTAAGAGCTGCAGTTTCCAGTTCGTATCCTATGTACTTGCCTTTTTTACTGAAACGGAAAGCGGCGTTCAGCGTGACGCTGTCAAGGATAATAGAGTCCGCTCTAAGGTAGCCGTTGGTTTTTTTCAGCACCGCGTCGCTTCGACGGGAAAAGAGCCAGCGGAACGACTCCGGTGAAATTCCGGCGGGTATGCCGAAAAGGTCTGCCCCGCTGGTTTCAAGAGAAGCAAGTTCCTGCGTAACAGCCAGAGAATCCTTGTGTTTTTTCTCCCGTGCTTTACGCTGTGCTGAAACCAGGCTGTCCATCTCCTTGAGCTGCCGTTCGAGTTGTCTGGACCAGGAAATGGGTTCACAGGGGCGGATGTCTTCAGCTTTGAGGTTTGTGAACTTCTGGTATTCTTCAAACAGTTCACGATAGTTGCTGCTATTGACCGCGGAATCGATTTCTGCTTTCCAGTCAAGGAGCTGCTTTTTGGTTTGCGTGGTTGTATCACCTGTGCACACAAGGTAATCATTTCGGAGCACGTACTCCAGAGAATCGAACAGTTCTGCATCGTTTTCTTCGGGTGCTGCACTGCTTATTGCAGTGCATAAGAATAGAAAAGGTAAAAGATATCTCATGGTTCAGTCTCCGATGAATCGAGTAGCCCAGCTTCTCACTTCTTTTCCGTTGAGAACGTGGAATTTTCTGAGCTTTGCGAGTGTTTCGTTTGAAAAATTGGAAAGAGGAATCCAGACCAGGTGTTTGCCGAGTCTGGAGGCCAGTGTGCGCAGTTTGATCCCCGGGGCTTTGGAGGCAACATATGCCACTGCTTTTTCCCGGCTGAACAACATGGCTCCGTAAGTCAATTGTGAACTGTAGTTCGGCAGATTCATACCTTTGGCGACTTCGAATGCACTGGGGATTGAGCGGGGCGGGTAGAGAAGAGAGAGGCCTCCGTAGGTACAGCGGGCTATGCCGGGGCCGATCAGATTCTGGAAAGGATCGGTTGAATAGAATGTCAGTGTGGACTCCTGATCATGCTCGGCGTACCAGACCGTTCTGTGGGGGTAAAGATCATCATGGTTCTCATCAAAGATAATCACCACCGTATCGATTTTGTTCTTAACCGGGGGGATTTCCTTCACATAAATGCTGCCGGTGTGCCAGTTCCGCAGTGTTTCTCTTATGTCTATTCCGTCTTTAACCGAAGAGGTGAATTTTTCGGTTCTGGCCAGGTGCTCTGTTAGAGAACGCATGGCCTTGGTGCGCACGTGGGAGTTGAAATTCTCTATGAGGGTATCTTCAGGAACATGCGAGCACATCCCGAATGGGTTCCAGCGGTAGCGGTACCTTTTCTTCTGCTGCATGGAGGGGTCGGGTTTTATGGACAGCGTACGCCATGTCAGGTCGATATCCCGGAAAAGGTTGACGGCCTCGCGAGTTTCCCTTTGTGATCCGGAAATCGAATCGGTTCTGACAGTGATCCGGTCTATTCCCACACTCACATACTCTTCATCCTTTTCGAAAGGCAGGAAAGGATAGTACTTTGCGCCTTTCAGAATCCGGAGAGCATAAGCGTTTCCGCCTACTCCCTTGGCCGCTTCGGCTATATCGAAAAGAGAAGGAAGAAGCCTTCCTGACATAATTGTGAGATTTCTCAGAAAGGTGAGTGCAGCCTGGATCCTTACAGGTGATAGCTGCAGAGACTGGTCTTTTTCCTCATAGTAGTTTTCTCTGATTTCTCTGAACAGATCTTTTATGGTCTCAACCATGCTGACCGGAGAGGAGAAGAGATCATGCCGCTGCTGCTCGAATTTCGCTGTTACAAAGGGAAGTTCTCCCAGGGCAAAGTAGAGGTGGTCGGGGTTGATCAAACGTACCAGTACGTCATACGGAACACTCTCCGCAGGGGTTTTGTTGAAACTTTTCTCCTGCTGATAGTGGTACACCGTGCGGGCGAAATGCCTTATGTGAACCAGTGCCAGAACTTTCCGGTGGGATGTCTCCAGATCGTGAAGCTTAAAAGCTATGTGAAGCGCGGACTGATTCTCCTGCCCCGTATTGAATTCATCGCCTGCAGAGGTGAGACAAAGTGAGCTGTAAGCTTCAAATCCCAGCTTTTCAATGGCGTACTCATCCGGTACATGGTGAAGTGTTTCGGGAATATAGAGCTCAGGGTAGCCGATGCAGCGGAAGGGTATATGATTCTGCCTTGCTTGACGGATACCTTCAATGCAGGGGTCGCAGGGGTCAGTCGGCACGTACATCCAGGGCCCGTTTTCGTTTTGCGCGATGGCTGCGGAGACAAAAGGCAGGTTGTCCACCGCTTCTGCAAGGACATTCTGAAAAGGTGGCGGAATATCCACCGCTATACAGTCGAACTTCTCTTCAAGGCAGATCCTGCGGACTTCACGGGCAAACATCTCTTTGCCGTGAAGTACTGGAAGAATTTCAACTCTGGGACCAAGTTTCATTACTCGTCCTCATCGTTGTCCGGGTTGAGAAGATCGTCATCGGGAAAGAAAAAGTCTCCCAGATTCATGGAGGGGAGATGTTCGCCGGAGTTTTTCCGTGCAGCAGCCAGGCTTTCCAGATCCAGTGCTTCCTCACCCAGAATCTGCTTCAGGGCAGTGTGCAGAAGCGATTGTGATGATGTTTCCGGATTGCATTGACGGAGTTTGAGCGCATACCGGATCGCATTGATTCCGTCCCGGACCGAGTAGGGGAGATCAAGGTCATGTGCTTTCTGGAGGTAATCCACACACAGATCCAGCACTTCCTGATCACTGAAGGGGAGGCTGTAGGAGAGAATCCTGAGCTCATCCTCTCTGGTGGGAAAGGGAATCCTTATGCCTGGTTGGAGTCGCGACATGATGTAGTCGGGTATCTCGAAAGTCGATGAGTCCTCATTCATGGTGACCGCAGCTCTGAATTCCTTGTGTGCGGTGACGGTTATACCCGCAACAACTGATTCCACCATACGGCGGTTGTCGAAAAGACCCGCAAGTGATGCCCAGGATTTTTCAGACATTCTGTTGCCCTCATCCAAAATCGCTATCCCTCCCGTGATGGCCGCGCTCAAAAGGGGCGAGGCATGGTAGGAGATTTTGCCCTGTTCTGAAAGAACGGGGGTGATCAGAAGGTCTTCGGGACGTGTGTCCGATGTACACTGCATGATGTATACATCCTGCTTGCGTCTTCTTGCTGCAGCCATGGCCAGGGTGGTTTTCCCTATTCCCGGATACCCGATCACCCGCGGGGTGAGAGGGATGTCCGAATCGGCAACTACCATCCAGCAGGCCAGAATCTGGCGCATGGGTTCATCCTGCCCGATCCATTCGGCAGCGGATTCAAGCGGGTGGGCAAGGATCAGCTCTACATTGTCTATGGTGATTTTTTTCATGAAACAGCCCTGGTTATCTGAAGTGTGAAATGAATATACGTACGTGTCGAACGGAATCTCGCATTTGAGATTATGGTACTCCCAACTCAGTGTAAAAATAAGAGATGGGCGGGGGTGTCTGCAGTTACGAGGTGGAAATGATGACTCGTGCTACATCTTGAAGATATCCGGGTTTTCTCTTTCTTCCCAGAGATATCTGGCTTTCTCCGTCCATTTATCTATATAAAAGGTATTGAGAACCGGATTTTTCTTCATTTCTTCAATACGCTCGTTTTTCAGATCACTGAAAACGGAAAGGTAGGAATTAGCACTTTCAGCATCCCCCAAAGTGAGCATTATGGCTATAATCAGATAGATTACCTGCAGCTCGTGTTCATCTGAAGCGCAGTTAGAGGTACGGTATGCCTCTTCGAAAAAGCCCAACGCCTCATTGAGCGTATCTGAATTGTCCATGCCCGCATCCTGTTGGATTTTGGCTATTTTGAGTGCATAGAAGCCCTGTTTGAAATAGGAGTAGGGCATTTCAAACCAGGCTTCCATCTGGGCTCGGGTCATAGCCAGTCTGTAGGAATCTATGGCGACGTTTGCGCAACGCGGGGCTTTGAAATAGTTTTCAAAGTTGACAATGGGCGTGAGCATCATTTTGCGCTCTTTTGCTCTGTCTTTCAGGCTGGAGACTAGATTGGCCGGGTGTTGAGCTTCCAGCGTTTTGGAGCCGGAGAGGGCTTTGCGGTTGAAGTCCTTTTTATCCGGTGAGGCAAAAAGGCACTCCGGGCAGACTGTTACGGATAAAAGGCTGTAGTCTGTTGTGGGGTATCCGTTTGCGCCTGAATATACCGGCAGCAGAAAAAGGTTCTGTTTGATCTGCTGGCTTTTGGCTCTGAGTTCATAGCAGGTGATATCGGTTTTTCCGCAGATGGGACACGAGACCTTGATTTCGAATACCGGCTCCTTTCCCGGAGCGTTTTTAGTCTGATTCGTCTGATTTAGGCTGTTGCGGTTTTCTTTGACTGCTTTGATGTTTTTGATGTCTATGGTATGACCGAAGCGGCGGATGTATTCATTCACCAGGTTGACATCTTTGATCAGAAGGAGCAGTCTTCTTTTCACTTCTGCTTTATCAGTTTTCACAAGTCCTTATACCCTTTCTGTCTGAATGAGAGAAAGAATAAGTTAGAGAGAAGATTATCATTAAGGGTAAAGTCTTCAGCTGATTTAAATTATGCCTTTTTTTCACCCCCTCTTCAACACTTTTCTGAAAACCTTTCTGTGAAAAATATCACAGGCATACGCGGAAAAACTCCTTTTCCGGGCCGGGGTGTGAAAAAATCTTGCACTGAGCGGGCAGATATGGTATATTGGTTGTGAAATCTTTCACAGGGAGAAAGTTTTTGAAGCACTCGATTCCATTACCGGCCGTCTCTCGTTTGTGTGCGCTGTATCAGGTACTCTGTGATATGCACAAAGAAGGAGTCCGCACTGTCTCTTCTGCGGTTTTGGGTGAGAGGCTGGGGGTGGGAGCTCACAATGTGAGAAAAGATGTGAGTTTTCTCTCGGAAGCGGGCAGTATCGGTGCGGGTTACGAAGTGGAGCAGCTCAAAAAACGTATAGCCGCACACTTCGGTTTCGACCGGGTGAAAAGAACCTGTGTTGTGGGGCTGGGGCGTCTTGGCTCGGCTATTCTAAAGCAGGAGAGGTTTTCGGGCGGAGAGTTTCATATCGTTGCGGGGTTTGACTCCGATATCAACCTGGTGGAAACCATAATGACCGGTGTTGAGGTGTTTCCCGCATATGAGATCACAGATGAAGTGAAGCGCCTGAAGGTGGAGATGGGCATTCTGACAGTTCCATCCTCCGCCGCACAGGAGAGTGCCGAGAGGCTTATCAGAGGGGGAGTGAAGGGGATCATAAACTTCACTCCGGCGGTGATCAGAACCGAACCTCCGGTAGTGGTGAGAAATGTTGATTTGACAAGTGAATTCAGAGTGCTTTCAGCACTCATGTATTTAAACTAGGTTGATTTCAGTAAACCTTACGAAAAGGAGAACGTCATGGCCAGAGTGTACAATTTTTCCGCAGGACCGTCGATGCTGCCTGAAGAAGTGTTGAAAAAAGCAGCTGCAGAGGTGCTTGATTATCAGGGTACGGGAATGTCTGTGATGGAAATGAGTCATCGCTCCTCCGCGTTCATGAAAATAATCGAGGATGCAGAGAAGCTTCTCAGGGAGCTTATGAACATCCCTGAGAACTACAGGGTTCTTTTCCTGCAGGGCGGCGCATCGACTCAGTTCGCAATGGTCGCGCTCAACCTTCTGGGACAGAACGGAAAAGCCGACTATGTCAACACCGGAGCCTGGTCCAAAAAGGCCATAAGCGAGGCAAAGCGCTACGGAGAGGTACGGGTGGTGGCTTCTTCCGAAGATAAGAATTTCACCTACGTGCCGGCTTTGACCCGAGATTCTTTTGACAAAGCCGCATCCTACGTTCACATAACTACCAACAATACCATTTTCGGTACCCGTTTCAGTGAGGCTCCGGATACGGGTGATCTGCCTCTCGTTGCGGACATGTCCTCCAATATTCTCTCGCAGGTTTACGATGTCAGCAAATTCGGTCTGATTTATGCCGGAGCGCAGAAGAATATCGGACCTGCCGGAGTGACCGTGGTCCTAATCCGGCAGGACCTTATCGGCAATGAGCTGGATTTCACTCCCACTATGCTCAAATACAAGACTCATTCGGAAAAAGGGTCGATGTTCAACACTCCACCCTGCTATCCCATCTACATGGCGAAGCTTGTTTTCGAGTGGCTGAAGGAAAAAGGCGGGGTGAAGGAGATTCAGAAGATAAACGAGCAGAAAGCGGCAATCTTTTATGAATTTCTGGACAATTCCAAATTCTTCACAGGTACAGTCGAGCCGGAAAGCCGTTCTCTTATGAACATCCCCTTTGTATCTCCAAGTGATGAACTCAATGCGGCGTTTATCAAAAAAGCCGCCCAGGCCGGATTTGTGAATCTCAAGGGGCATCGTTCCGTTGGGGGCATGAGAGCCAGCATCTACAATGCTATGCCCGTTGAGGGGGTTAAGGCACTTGTTGAATTCATGAAAAAATTCGAGCAGACAAACGGATAAGAAACAGTCACTTTAAAGAATTCTAAGGAGACGGACAATGTATAAAATTCAGACACTGAATAAAATCAGCACCAAGGGTTTGGAGCTTTTTCCCCGGGATGACTATGAAATCGCATCTGAATTCACCAGTCCCGATGCAGTGGTGCTTCGCAGCTATAAAATGAATGACATGGCGATTCCCCAATCGGTAAAGGCAATTGCCCGCGCCGGAGCGGGAGTGAACAACATTCCCGTGCCGGACTGCACCGAAAGAGGAATCGTTGTGTTCAACACTCCCGGAGCAAATGCAAACGGGGTCAAAGAGCTGGTGCTTACCGGACTGCTCATGTCTTCGCGGCGTCTTGTGCCCGGTGTGCAGTGGGCTAAAAGTCTGGTCGGCAAGGGGGATGAGGTTCCCAAACTGGTCGAGAAGGGAAAAAGCAACTTTGCAGGACCGGAAATCAGGGGTAAAAGACTGGGAGTGATCGGCCTGGGTGCCATCGGAGTAATGGTGGCCAATGATGCCGAAGCTTTGGGAATGGAAGTGACCGGTTACGATCCGTTCATTTCTGTTGAAGCAGCCTGGGGGTTGTCGCGCAGTGTCAAACGGGCACGTGGTCTTGAAAGTCTGCTTGCCGAATCGGATTACATCAGTCTGCATGTACCGCTTACAGATAAGACAAAGGGAATGATAAACAAGGAACGCTTCACCTTGATGAAAAAAGGTGTGCGGCTGCTGAACTTTGCCCGCGGCGGTCTGGTGAACAACAGCGATCTTATCGAAGCTCTCAATGACGGTACTGTCGATACCTATGTGACTGATTTTCCCGATGAGAATCTGCTCAAGCAGGAAAAGGTTATCGGATTTCCTCATCTGGGTGCCTCCACTCCCGAAGCGGAGGACAACTGCGCTGAAATGGCGGTCAAACAGTTGAGGAACTACCTTGAATACGGCAATATCAAGAATTCGGTGAATTTTCCCAACTGTGAAATGGACTTTGCCGGTGAAACCAGGGTGATCATAGCCAACAGAAACGTCCCCAGCATGGTGGGGCAGATAACCACTCTTCTTGCAGAGGAAAAGAGCAATATTTCCGATATGATCAACAAGCATAAAGCAGATCTGGCTTATAACATAATCGATATTGACGGGCCGGTAAGTGATGAAACTCTCTTTAAAATCAAGAGTATCGAGGGAGTTATCATGGCGAGATTGATCAAAAACGGAAACCTCTGATATCACAACAGAATAACTGACAATTCTTCTCCGGTCCGCTTTCGGGCAGACCGGAGTTTTTCATTACTGTCAAGTCAGCAATTCTCAAGATCCCGGGTGAATTCCACCAGTTGCTTCAGCTTGCTTTTTGCTGCTCCGGAGTCTACTGCTTCTCGTGCCATTTTTATGCCTTCTGCAGGATCTTCTGCAATGGAAGCAGCACACAAGGCGAATGCGGCATTCAGAAGCACTATATCCCGGCCCGGCCCCTTTTTCCCCCCCAGGAGGTCATTTATAATTTCCGCATTTTTTTTCGGTTCCCCACCGGTGATCTCTTTGGGATCGACTTTTTTGAGTCCGTACATTTCAGGTTCCACTGTATAGGTGTGGATCTGCCCGTTTCTGATTTCAGAGATTTGTGTGGCGTTGCACAGGGATACTTCATCGATTGAGTCTAGGCCGTGGACAACGAATGCTTTTCTGGTGCCCAGGTTTTTCAGTACCTCTGCCATGATTTCGGTAAGATGGGCGGCAAAGACACCCATGAGCTGGTTTGGTGCTGCAGCGGGATTCGTAAGGGGGCCCAGAACGTTGAACACGGTGCGGATGCCGATCTCTTTTCGTGGAGCTGTGGCGTATTTCATGGCTTTGTGCAGCATGGGGGCGAAAAGAAACCCGATACCGGTTTCTTCAATACAGTGGCCTATCTGGTCGGCACTGAGATTCACATTCACTCCCAGAGCCTCAAGCACATCTGCACTGCCGCTTCTGCTTGAAACGGAGCGGTTGCCGTGTTTTGCCACTTTTGCACCCGCTCCGGCAGCTACAATGGCGGTGGCAGTGGAAATGTTAAACGTATTTGCACCGTCGCCTCCCGTACCGCAGGTGTCAATCAGGTTTTCGCCTTCTCTGGGTTTGATGGGAACTGCTTTATCTCTCATTACGGAAGCAGCTCCTGTGATCTCCTCCACAGTCTCGCCCTTCATGCGCAGTCCCACGATGAATGCGGCGATCTGGGAATCGCTGGCTTGTCCTTCCATTATGGCAGTGAATGCACTGGATGCTTCTGAAATGGTCAAGTTCTTACCTGCAATTACCATTTTAATGGCGTCCTGAATAGTCATCTGCACCTCTGATTAACATTTTTGAAAAGTGATTGTTGTTTCCTATGAATACATATTATAATATTTTTCACCATATGAATCAGAAACAAATTGCAGCGAAAACATTTTCTGCCGTCTTCGTTTCCTCCGCTGCCCACTTCAGTGATCTGCCCAAACCTTCGGGGGAGGAGTATGCGATAGTGGGACGGTCCAATGTGGGGAAGTCGACATTTATCAATCACGTACTGGCCTCCGGTAATATTGCGAAAACATCCAAAAAGCCGGGGAAAACCACTCTTGCCAATCTGTACCGTCTTGAGGAGGGGTTGTTCTGGGTGGATCTTCCCGGCTACGGATATGCCAAAGCCTCGAACAAAGAGAAGGATCGATGGGGAAGGCTGATTGCCGATTATTGTGAAAAAAGAGAGAACCTCAGTGGTGTCATCTGGCTGCTGGATATACGGCATCCGGGTATATCGGCGGATCTGCAGGCAGCGGTATGGCTGACGGAGTTGGATCTTCCCCTACTACCGATTCTGACGAAAGGGGATAAGCTGTCGCGCAATATGCGTCAGAAGAACGTTGCCGCATACCGCAGACGGTTCGGGTTTTTGGAAGAACCGATAATCTATTCTGCGTTCGAACATGCTTCCCGGGAGAAATTTTGGAAGCGTTTCCATAGCTGGCGTGCTGGCCTTCATGGAGATTGATGGTGATTGTTAGGCTCTGCAGGCTGATACAGGACATGGGTGCGAAGGTACTGCAAACAGTACGGATTTTCCACAGTGTAGCCGGTCTTTTCTATGATACCGTTTATGCAGCATTTCGTCCCGGGAGAGCACCGTATACCTCCTTTTTGAGTCAGATGTCCAGACAGATCCTTTATACGGGGGTTGAGGCGTTCTGGCTTGTGGGGATCATTGCCCTCCTTTGCGGAAATGCAATTGTTCTTCAGGCGATGACCAATATGCCGCGGCTGGGAGTGAGCGAATATTTCGGACGGATACTGGTTATTGTGGTGGTGGGAGAACTGGGGCCGTTTCTTACCTCACTGGTGGTGATAGGCCGCTCCGGGGCTGCATTGGCCACTTATATCGGAACTATGAGAGTTTCAAAGGAGATTTCAGCTCTTGAGGTGATGGGGGTGGATCCGATTCACTTCCTGGTGCTCCCTTCTTTGGTGGGGATAGTTGGTTCGATCATCTGTCTCAATGTGTATTTCAATATAATCGCCATTCTGGGTGGTCTTATGGTGGCCAAGGTTACAGTCGATGTACCTTTCGGGATCTTTTTTGAAAAGGTGCTCAGTGCGCTTTCATACAAGGACGTGTGTGTGACATTACTGAAAAGTGTGGGTTTCGGATTGATTGTGGCCCTGGTGAGCTGTCACTATGGACTAAATGTGCGCAATGTCAGAGGTGTTCCGCTTTCGGCCATTCAGGCGGTGGTGGCGTCCATGTTTCTGACTATCATGTTGAATCTTTTTATCAGTCTGGGTTACTATGTCCTCTAAACTTGAGTTGAAGAATGTGTCATTCAGTTACGGGCAGTATTCAGTTCTCAAACGGGTGACTCTTACGGCGATGCCCGGTGAAGTGGTAATCATAGGAGGGCGAAGCGGACAAGGTAAAAGCACGCTTTTGGAGATATGTGCAGGGTTGCTCGAGCCGGAAAGTGGGAGTGTTCTCTGGGATGAACAGGATATTTCCTCTTTATCCAAATACGATATGTATGATAAACGCAAGAGAATGGGCTATGTGTTTCAGGTCCATGCACTTATTTCCAATCATACTGTGTTTGACAACATTGCTCTGCCTTTGCGAAGCAGTTCGAAATTGACTGACAGCGAGATAAAACGGAAGGTGAGAGTTCAGATGGAGACCTTGGGGATCACCGGAATCGGGAAGGCTTTTCCTGAGGTGCTTTCGGCTGCCCAGCTTAAGACGGTCGCCGTTGCCAGGGCATTGATAAACAAACCGAAACTGCTTCTGCTTGATGAGCCGCTGAGCGGAGTGGATCCTTTCACAGCGCAGAGCATCATTGATGTCCTGCACGATAAGTGGGAAAAGGAACGTATGACAATAGTGATGATCAGCCATTCGCTCAATGCCTGGCCGGAGTGGCGGGCCAAGAGACTTATGTTGAAGAATGGAGCTCTTGAATCTGCCGCAGATCATTTCAAGGTTGTCAGAGACTTTGAACTTTCCTCAAAAGATACCAAGCTATGGAACAAAAGAATAGAACTGTAATCTCTTCAGAGTCGCTGCTGCGCAGGCACCGCAATTTTTTCGTGGGAGTTTTTATCCTGATTCCTCTTCTTACGGTTCCGGTGCTGCTTGTGTACACTATTCTCAAAAGTGACGGACTGCAGAAGTGGTGTGCTCTGAATGTGGTTTACGAGAACAGTTTCGGTTTGAAAAAGGGAAATCATGTGACTATTTCAGGAACTTCCATAGGTCATGTGAGAGATGTGGAGCTTATCAGGGAAAAAGAGGTCTGTGTCCGGTTCAGAATAAGAGGAAAGTATAATCACCTCGTGAAGCAAGACACCAGGGCTCAGCTGAAGCAGAAGGGTTTTGTCGGAGACTGGGAGATAGTTCTGACTGGAGGAAGTGATTCCGCTCCTGTTGTGCAGGAAGGGGATACTCTTTTTGCCGAAAATCCGGTAGAACTGGACAAAACCATTGAAACCGCCACGTGCATGCTGGAGGAGATTTCACAACTTGTCAAAAACCTGCGTGGGGGCGAGGGTACTGTGGGTAAACTCCTTACGGATGATTCCCTTTACGTTTATGCCAAAAAAGTAGGGGCAAATACCGTGGATATCACTTCTGATACCAGAAAGCTGACAAGAGATGCCAGGGGCACATTGAGGAAAACTGATTCAGTGCTCCTTGCATTCAGGGAGGTCGGTGAGGGAGGGAAAACCTTCATGGATACTCTGTCCACAGTAATTTCAACTGTGAAAGGTTCTCTTGAGGAAACCAAATCCATTGTAGCCAATCTGAAAAACGTTTCCGATGACGCCCCCATTATGGTCGAACGGCTTCAACAGAATATCGGAGAAGCGGAACTGATGATGAGGGCTCTTCAGAAAAACTGGCTATTGAGAAAGACCATGGGTAAACAGCCTGATCCTTTGCTCAAGGATGTGCCATGAACAAGCGAAATGGAGTATTGTGCATGAAATGTTTTGCCCTTCTGTTATCAATGGTGATTTTCTTTGGCTGTGCGTCAAGAGGAAAGAAAGCTGTTTTTCGAAACTGGGACACATACGGAATCAGGGCCTACAGATATTTCCTTGAAGGAGATTTTGTCAAGTCCATTCAACTATACAAGAGAGGCTATGTTCATGCCCGCAGGGCTGACGATGTTTCAAAAGCAGCTCAATATCTTTTCAATACCGGACGCGTTTTCTACGAAATGGGTTTTATTGACAGTGCTGAAGTTTATCTGAGCCGTTCTTATGAGGATATGCTTTACTATAGAGACTCCGTTCCGGCTTCCAGAGCTGCCGCGCTGCTCTCCGTATGCGAAGCGGGGAGGGGAGATAAGGAGAAATCGTCAGGTTGGTTTGAGAAAACCCGGGTACTCAGAGGTGAGGATTGTCCTCATTTTTATTCCTGTGTGAAAACAAAATGCTCATTCTTGCTTTCAGGCAGAATAGAAAACCCGGAGACTTTGGAGAGTGCATTGAACTACTACAGAAAAGAGAAGAATCATGCGTCTCTTTCCCAGATATATCTTATTCAAGCCAGACAGGCTCAGAGAAAAGGTGATTGCCTTTCTTCCCGTGAGTTGCTGGAAAAAGCCCTTGGTGCTCTGGATAAAAGTCCGGAGAGGTTCAGGCGACACGAGGTGCTGGTTTCGCTCTCTTCGGTTCTGTTCTGCAGCGGAGAAGATGAAGCGGGCAGACGGTTTTACGGCAGAGCCGTGGATTGTGCCCCTTTAGGGGTTGAAATTCCCTCCTTAGAGCAGATCTCCACATGTCAGCATTCTTGCCGGTGAAATCTCAGGCCACTGCTTTTTCAAATGCAGTACGTTTCTGTATTCTGCTCCGCTCGATTTTGCTTCTTTTCCGCTCAAAAGCATCCAGCACGTTCTGAAGTTTACGTTCCAGTACTGCCGCTCCATTGTTCAGATCCTGATTTCCTATCACATGCATGAAAGCTGATGGTTTGATCGTCGAGATCACGGTTTCTCCTCTTTTCTCATACACGGCTATATTACAGGGAAGCGCCACTCCGAAGTTCTCCTCTCTGACCAGAGCTTTATAGGCAAGGGGAACGATAGTAACGCTGAAAATAGAGTATCGTCTGAAATCGATGTCCATCAGATCGTTGAAGGTGTGATCCAGATGACAGATGGACAGAATTTCAAACCCTTTCTTTTTGAGCTCCTTAGGCAGTTCGGTTATCACCGTATCGAAAGCGAAGGGGAACTCGCGTGTTAATCCATAGGAAAGCATAAACTGGTTCCTTTCTAAAAATGAGCACGCTGCTGCTCTTCCTGTTGTTTTGTTTCTGTTGCCCCGAGCAGAAATCATATGCAAAAACCGTGCACAGACGCATCATTCTGTTCCGGCCCTCATTTCAGTGATAGTCACACAGATTTCTTCCCGAAACCGGGAATGTTTTTGCAGTTCCGGCATGCTCTTTGCTTTTCCATCAGTGTCCGCACACTTGAAATGAGAGGTGAAGATGGCACATATAGCGGTTCTGGTGGATGATTATTTCGAAGATGTTGAATTTACCGCTCCGGTGAAAGCATTCAGAGAAGCCGGGCATCAGGTCACGGTTCTGGGATTGAAGAAAGGTTCTCATGTAAAGGGGAAAAGGGAGAAGACTTCCGTAGAGATACAGGCGCAGGTGGCAGACAGTGACCCTTCCATGTTTGATGCGCTGCTTATTCCCGGGGGCTATTCACCTGACCGGTTGAGAGCACATGAGGAGCCGGTGAATTTTGCCGCTTCTTTCATGCAGAGCGGAAAACCGGTACTGGCTATTTGTCATGCGCCTCAAATACTTATTACTGCAAAGGTTCTGAGCGGAAAGAAAGTGACCGGGTACAAATCGATAAGGCAGGATATCGAGAATGCGGGAGCTCGGTTCGTGAATGAATCTGTTGTGGAGGATGAAAATCTAATCTCCAGCCGCGGGCCCAAGGATATGGCAGATTTCATCAAAGCCGGCCTGGAGAAACTGGACAGTATAAAAGCATAGACAAGGCGGTCTTCTGTGGGCCAGTTAGATCCTCAGGATTTAGGGCGAAAGGATCTGCCCGTAAAGGTGGGGTCCTGCACCATTGATTCCCTTGTATGCAGAACCGAAAACGCCCTGTTCTACTCTGTTCAAAATGAAAGGGACCCTGAGCGACTGGTCAAAATTTTTCTGGATAGAAGAGAAAACGGCCTCTTCTCTATTGATACGGAAACACTTCTCACACTGAATCATCCCAATCTGGTCAGGATTTTCTCAACAGGTCTGCATGAGGGGTTTCCTTTTATTGAGCTTGAGAGGGTTGAGGGAGTTTCTCTGGAAAAGATAACTGAGCAGCGGGGGGCTTTGCCGCTGGAGGTGTGTACCGCAGCAGGCATTCTTATATGTAAGGCGTTGAGGTATCTTCATGAACAAAAAGCTGATTCTGGAAAAGAGGAAATTCTTCACATGAACCTGCGTCCCTCCAAGGTGCTTTTCTGTGATTCGCAAGGACTCAAACTGCTGGGGACCGCTGAAAAGGTTACTCAGAATTTGAATGAATTTTCCGAGGAGAAGGAACCGTTAGGTTTTTTTCCCCCGGAAGTCCTTTTCGGAAAAGATGCTGATAATAGATCGGATATTTATTCATTGGGCTGTCTGCTGTATCAGATGATTTGTGGTGAGAGGGTGTTTTCTCAGACAAACGGGTCAAAGCTTTACAGCGCACGAAGGAAAAATCGTTACATTCCTCTTTCCAGGTATAAACTGAGGTTGCGCAGGGATTTGTTGCGTCTGGTGGGGAAGTGTTTGGAGGCGAAATCTTCAAGACGTCCCCAAAGCGTTTCTGCGGTTCTGGAAAAGCTTGAACAAATCCACAATTCCTTCAGCCGTCATTCTCCTCGGGATGTGATCGACTACCTGTTGAATGCTACAGAGGGACATATAGTTGTAAAACGACGGTTGTCACATGTTTTCCCTGCTGGTGTACTGGTGGGGTTGATAGTGGCTCTGGTATTGTGGGAGGCAAATTCGGGGCAGTCTGTTTTTTTAAAAAAACTGATGGGAATAATCCGGAATCATTCCGGTGAGAGGCTTTCCTTTAAGAACTCGGAGCCATCCGGACCTTCTGTAGAGTACCGAAAGAAAAAAGAAGACTCATCATCTGATGAAAACCAAAGCGAAAGGCTTGAAAAATCTGAGCCCGTGGATAGAGAAGAGGAGAAAATCTCCAAAGAGAGCGGTACGCTTTCGGAAAACGATACTGTATTAAAAGACAGCTTAATTCCTTCAGATACTGATCAGAGCGATTCGGCTGTGGACGAAAATGAAGAAAAACAGAAGGATGGTGGAGTTGTTCTGAAATTTGAAGGCTTTATCGACAGAATGAAAAGACTGTACGGAACAGATGATCTGTTTGGAGTGTACAAGGATGAAATGGCTCATGGGCGGTATGAAAAGGGATTGGCACTGTTTGAAATGCTGAGCTCGGAGCATAAACAGAACAAAGAAGTGCTTCTGCTGAAGATGAGAGCGCTGGTGGTGCTTAGGCGCGGTAGTGAGCTGGAAGAGTTTTTCGAAGAATATGTTATTGACGATAAAGAGTATTATTTTGCGAAGGGGCAGTTTTTTTTCGAGAAAAAGAAGTATGGCAGAGTTCTGGATCTTATGAAAAAATGTCGATCGACGATTGCCAGGTATTCCGATTCTCATGAATTGGATAAAAGAGCAGCATTCTATCTGGCGCGATGCAATACGGTTCTGTATGAGCGGAATCCCGAAGAGAGTTCCCGGAAAAGGGCTCTCAACAGTTGGTTCGATGTGAAATATCTTTACCGAAACGATAGAGCTCATCCCAATTTTCTCCGGGCGGAGGAAGAAATCAGGCGTTTGTCTAAAGTCAATGCGGAAGAGTGATTATGAATAAGAATGCGATTTTTGTTTTTTGGGCCGGATTGTGTCTAAGTGCCCTCGGTGATACGCTTACGCCTCTGTCCGGTACTCTGCCATCCAGACTTGAGCAATCCAGGGCGCCATTTGTGGTGAATGCGGATATCGTTGTGCCGGCGGGTGAAACGGTAGTTATGGAGAAAGGCGTTGTGATTCATTTCAGAAATTTCACGGGGTTGATTATCAGAGGAACTTTGATCGCCGAGGGGAAGAAAACAGAACCGATTGTTTTTACATCAGAACATGACCGGGGGAAGGATGAGAAAACATCTCCCGCTCCTTACGACTGGAACGGTATAACTGTCGAGGAGGGGGGAACAGGTACTCTTTTCAGGCACTGTCACATCCGGTATTCTCTCTTCGGTATCAATTCTGTTACCGAATTCATAGTTGTTGATAATTGTTTATTCAAACAGAACGGCAGAGCCGACATAACCGTCAGAGGTACCAAATATATGGCAGGTGAAGAACCATTCAGTTATCTGACATATAAAAAGGATGGAAAAACTCTGATAAAATACGGAACAGATGTAAGTGACGGCCAGGTACTCAGGAATATCGGCCGCTACGGCGGGGCAGTTCTGTTCGTTGCTGGAGTTCTGGTGGGCACTGTTGAGGCAAAGAAACTGATGAATTCGGAAAGAGAGCTGAAGGAATTGAGCGATGTGGATGAGCATATTGATGATCCCGAAATAATCCGCAAATGGGATGATGCCAAAAAAAGGAGGGGCAGGCATTTGTCTTCAATGATTCTGTCCTATACTTTTGCGGGAATCGGAGCTGCAGGATTTGTTTTGTCATTTACCATAGAATATTGAACTTCAATCTAAGGAGGTTTGTATGCCGGAATTTACAAATCCTTTTGTGGGCTATGTACCAGGAAGGAAAATGACTGAAAGGGAGCTTGCCAGGGCTTTGAGGCTGTCGCTGTCTGCTGAAGAAGAGGCCGTTCATATCTACGAGGCGTTGGCTGATGCTACCGACAATGAACTGGCCAAAGCTGTGCTTCAGGATGTGGCCAATGAGGAACGTGTCCACAAAGGTGAGTTTCAGAGGTTGATCGAAATCCTTCTGCCTGATGAAGTCGGTTATATGAAGGATGGTGCACAGGAAGTCGAGGAGATGCAGGAGGAAATGGGAGGTGTTTCAGTCGAGGGTAAAAGCGCTATTCCAAGTGTTGGAGATCTGAGGAAAAAGGAACAAAACGGATAGAAGGGAGGTTGCGTTTATGTCAGAAGAATTTCTCAACAGAGGGGATGCCCCCTTCGAGGATAAAATCTGGGAACAGATCGATACCACTGTACAATCCGTTGCATCCCGGACTCTCAGTGCACGGAAACTGCTTCATACTGAAGGCCCCTACGGGGTTGGACTGAAGTTCGTGCCGGAACATGATCAGAAAATCGATGAAGAGGGTGATTTGACGGTGAGCAGTGCCGGAGCGGTTCCGCTTGCATTTCTGGTAAACAAGTTCTCTCTTAACAGCAGGGATCTGGATCAGTATGCCTCCTCCGGAATCATGTTCGATATGAAAGATCTGGTGTCGAGTGTGCTTGCTTTGGCCGATAAAGAGGATAAGCTGATTTTTTATGGCTCGAATGCTCTTGGAGTGCAGGGAATCACGAACTCTCCCGGAGTACTCAAGACCAAACTCAAACCATGGAAAAAAATCGGTGATGCCACAGAAAACGTGATAAGCGCCATTGAGCAGTTGGACAAGGCCGGTTTTCATGGTCCTTACAGTCTGGCACTTGCTCCGTCGCTTTACAACAGTCTGCTTAAGCGCTATCCTCAGGAAGAGGTGCTTGAATTGGAACATCTCAGGGCTTTGGTATCTGAAGGAATTGTGAAGGCACCGGTGCTGAATGACGGCGGGGTATTGATTAATTACGGGCCTCAGTTTGCATCCATTGCTCTGGGTCAGGATCTGATGACCGGTTTTGAGGGTCCGGAGGGAAGAGATTACATTTTTGTTCTCTCCGAGAGCGTTGCTTTGAGAATCAACATTCCTCGTTCCATTTGTATTCTGCAACCCGGAGATTGATCTGCTCCTTCTGCTGCAGATCTACGATGAGATCTGCAGTACTTACTGATCGTGAAGAGACCTAAACATGCCGATAAAACCCCTCGTAATATTATTGATGGCTCTGTTTTCAAAGGAGGGTTTTATGCAGGTTAAAGACATAATGACTTACGGGGTGGATTATTTAACCCCTGCAGATACAGTTAGAACCGCTGCTGAAAGAATGCGGGACGAAAATGTGGGCGTGTTTCCTGTTTTTGACAGAGATGAGCCGGTGGGGATGGTTACCGACAGAGATGTGACGGTCCGGTGTGTGGCTGAAGGCTTGAATCCTGCCGAAACCAAGGTAACCGGAGTTATGACACCGGAAGTCTTCTTCTGTATGGAAAATGCGGATGTGGAGACGGCTGCTCATATTATGGAGTACAAGCAGATCCGGCGGTTACTGGTAAAAAATGATGACGGAAAGGTGATCGGTATACTGGCTCTGGGAGATATAGCCATGAGTACAAACAATGAGCTTTCAGGTGAAGTTCTGCACGATGTATCCGGTCTGTCTTATCCCAAAAGATAACTGCTGATAGGTTCTCCCCGGTTTCATGCCGGGGAGAAATTTTAAAAAACCCACTCATTTGCGAGATTCAAACCGGTGTATTCAAAAACGTCATCCGCAGTGAGTCCTGATTTGGGGAGCCTTTTTGCGTGATATTGCCTGAGTGGTATTCCCAATGGGGCTCCAGAAAGCATGACTGATGCTATTTCAGATCCCAGTCCGTTTCCCAGATTGTCCTCCACAGTTGCTGCGCTTCTGCAGTCGGATATGGTCTCACGCAGCTGGGTTCCGGCAACTGGAAGAGAATAGCAGTCTATAACTGAAGCTTCCAGCCCTTTTTCCGCAAGTTGCGATGCGAGTTTCAGGCACACGTGCACCATGTAGCCACTGGTGATTATAGCCACATCCTGTCCCTCCCTGAGTACTTTGAAACCGCCGGGTTCGAATGTTTCGGAGGAATTGTACAGAATGGGTGTATCCCCACGAATTGTTCGCATGTAGCAGGCACCGGGAATATCGGCCATCAGCTGAACGCACTTGAATGCAGCTACAGCGCAGGAGGGGTTGAAAATGGTTACCAGCGGCCT
This sequence comes from Chitinispirillaceae bacterium, assembly GCA_046546375.1. Lineage (GTDB taxonomy): Bacteria > Fibrobacterota > Chitinivibrionia > Chitinivibrionales > Chitinispirillaceae > JAEZKC01. The sequence continues at coordinate 24,401 of JBKGXV010000013.1, forward strand.
GTTGCTGAATTTATGTTTTGCGCTGGAGTATGCTTTCATGAACGCCAGATCGGACATCCCCATCTGACTTGGACCGTCCGGACCTATGTTGATTCCCGAATGAGAACCGACCAGCTTGATATTGGCATCTGAGATAATGGCGAGTTCAAGTTGATCATAACCCCGGACGAGGAATTTGGCGAAAGTGGAAACAAAGGGAATTCTGCCTGAAGACGCCAGACCCGCTGCAGCGGAAATCATATTCTGCTCGGCAATTTTCGATTCGAAAAATTTTTCAGGGAAGGCATCGGCCATGTATTCTGAAAAAGTCGAGTTTTTCACATCACCATCCAGTAATACGATCCTTTCGTCCACTTCTGCGAGTTCTTTCAGGGCCAGACCGTAAGCTCTTCTGGTACTGAGCAGTTTTTTTTCCAGTTTAACCTCAGAGGAGGTTCCCTTGAGTATTTTACTGAAATCTGGATCATTGAGTCTTCCCGGCAGTCGGCGGGGGACTGTAACCAAAGGCGGCTTCGAGGGCGAAATTTGTTCCCTGGGGGAACTGCTTGCGATAACATGTTCGTCCAGACCAGAAAGTGCGTCAGAAAGATATCTCTCTTTAAGTGGTTTCCCGTGGGAATTTGTTTTGTAGAGCTCCCTTACTCCCCAGCCTTTCTGGGTTTGTGCGACTAAGGCGTGAGGTGAGGTGGCCTGTTTTGCCTGCTGAAAAGATTTTATTATCTCTTCTGGGTTGTGTCCGTCTATTGTCAGCACCACGAATCCGAACGCTTTCAGTTTTGCTTCTATTCTCTGAGCTGACTGCTGGGGGGAAACCGTATCGCTTTGGCCCAGTCCGTTGCAGTTGAAAAGGGGAATGACATTGTCCAGGTGATAATCAATCAGAAAGTCGCAGGCCTCCCAGACCTGCCCCTCGCGGGATTCACCATCTCCGATGATTACATAATAGTTGTTTTCTATCGCATCCAAACGGGAACCCAGTGCGCTTCCGCATGCGCAGGAAAGTCCCTGGCCAAGTGAACCCGTGGCGCATTCAAAAAAGGGAAAACCCGCGGAGGGGTTTGGGTGACCGTCCAGGGGTGAATCAATCTGCCTGAATTTGTCAAGATCTTCAGTGGAGAGAATGTGTTTGTCTTCAGGGGAAAAACCGTAAGCTCCATTGAGATCGGCATAGGCAGCATAGACAATAGGTACAGCATGGCCTTCGCTGAGTATAAGTCTGTCATTGCCCCTGTTCCAGGGATTTCGGGGATCGAAACGCATGATTTTGTACATTAGCGCGGTGACGATATGTGAAATCGAGAGTGCCGATGAGGGGTGGCCTGAATCGGCGGAGGTGGTCATTTTGATCACCTGTTTGCTGAGCTGGACTGCTTTTGAACGGAGGAAGACGGTTGTATCCATGGCTGTTTCCTTTGCCGCTGAAAAAAACGTGATTTCTTCTGTTTAAAAAGAGCAATATTTCTGCCATCCCCGACAGGTTCAGGCATGTTTTTTGAATAGGGTAGTTGCAGGCGGAGCAGATCGGTACAAATGAATCGGGATCAATAATGATGGATGTGCTCGAATATTACAGAAATCCCAATATCTTCAGACGCATGATGGAGTTTTTGGGGGGAAGGGAATTTGCAGATGTCTCCGCTCTGTATGTCACTCAGTGTGATGCTCCCGCTGCTGCGGAGCTGGGAAGTCATTTCAGACCTCCCGAGGAACTTCCCCTGCTGCTTTCATACGGACTGGATGTGAGCCGTTCACTTTGGGACAGAACGTCTCTTATAGCCCATCTGGATATAGAGTATGTGAACTTCGATTTTCAGGCCGAGCCGTATCTCGATCCCCATCGTGCATTTCTTCTCCAGAAACCCTCCGAAACCGCGATTCAGAAGTTTCTCCTGAATTTCGGAATCGCTCCGCTTCACGTTCTCAGCGGTCGGGGGCATCACTTCGTCTGGCGTGTGCTTCGCAATTCAGCTGCATATGGAAAGCTGACCCGGATCGGACGGCTACCGAACCATCTTGCCAGACGTTACAGAGAGAAGCATCCACCTTCCCCTTTTACAATAGATCATGATCTGGGTGCCGCATATGCCGGACTTGGGCTGCTTATGGAATATGTGGCCTACAGAGTTCGCCGGGAAGCTTCTCTGAAATCGGAGATTCCGGTCGAAATCACCGCTGTGGAGGTACCTCCTCAGCAAAGGGGCAGGGAAATGATATCGGTTGACATTACCGAGTACGGGGATCAGCTCAATACCCGCGTTATTAGAATCCCCTACAGTCTTTACCTGAAACCATGGAAAAAAGGGGGCGTTCTTACCGACGATATCAAGGACAGAATACCTCATATGGTTTCCATTCCTTTGTTTGAAATGGATCTGATGGAGGGTATAGAGTGTATGCGGGATTTTTCCAGAGTAGAAGACCTGGCATCAAAAGCTTCCGTGCAGATTCCTGAACAGTCCGAACAGACTCTTGAGCTGATTGCCGATTATGAAATCAGTGATGTGGCCCGCTACCATGATTGGTATTTTTCTGTGGAACAGAAAAGTGCGGAGAGGTGGACGGAAACATATGATAAAGCCCCTTTGGAACTTCTGCCACCTTGTACCCGGTTCATCTTGGAAAACCCAAACGATCTTCTGCTCAAACCCTCCGGAATGCAGCAGGTGGTCCGTGTTTTTCTTTCTCTCGGATGGCATCCAAGAGAAATCGCAGGACTGATCCGCTCCAAATTCGAAAGAGACTACGGATGGGGCAATGAGTGGTATTTCTATGATGCCGCCTACCGTGCGGACTTCTATACCAGGGTGTTTTCCGGCCTTATTGAAAGCGGAGGGGATGATCTGAAATTTTTTGATTGTTCCCCGGTGAGGGAGAGCTTCTATTGTCACGATAATTGCGGAACTTGCAGTTTGGATCCATATAAAAAATCACTTCTGGAGAGGGTTAAATATGAGCGACTGGCCTGTAGGCCTTTCAACGGGCTGTTTTTACCGGATGAGCATCTTTGATTGTCTGGAAATGATAAGAAATGCCGGTTTCAGTATGGTGGAGGTTTGCTCTTCGCCAAGCCATCTCAATTTTCACGATATGGATGCGGTGCGCCGGGTATCACGTATGCTCAGTGATCTGGGTATCGAATCCTATTCCTTTCATGCGCCTTTTATAAATGTGGATATCTCATCTCCGGATGAAAAGGAGCGTAGTCATTCCATAAATGAGATTTTCAGGGCTGCGGATGCTGCTGCCACTCTGGATGCCCGTCACTTCGTCATTCACCCCGGGCCTGACAGAGAGATTGACTTTTCCATCGAAGAAAGGATGCAGAGGCTCACAAACGCAGCCGAGGTGCTTACAAAGGTGGCTCGGCACTGTCAGCAGTTGGGAGTGGGACTTGTTCTGGAGAACATGCTTCCTCATCTGCCTTTTGGAAGCACAAGTGATTTGATGTGGATCATGGGTGCGATGAAAAATCTCAATATTGCCACTTGTCTGGATGCCGGTCATGCGATTCTTTCGGGGGATATCTATAATGTTATGTTTAAACTCTCCGGGCACCTTCAGCTCGTTCATGCGAATGACAACATGGGTCACTTTGATGATCATCTGCCGCCCGGAGGAGGAATAATCGATTGGCAGAAACTGCTTTATGAATTGAGTGAAACCGAGTTTCACGGCGGATTCATTCTCGAGCTTTCCGGATCCAGGCATGAGGATCCGGAAAAAACCCTTGAGGAAGCCAGACAGGCCAAACTCTACCTTAGAAGAATCTTCAAAAAGCTTTATCTTTCCACTCCACCGGGAGTGGACGTTGCGGTATTACCCGGTTTCGGTGAATCTAAGGATTGAATTCTCTTAGAGATTATTGAGCACTTCCCGGATCTTGGAGCGAAGACTTTTTGAGGCTTCCCAGAAGAATACACCCAGGGATATGTCCGCTCCCTTTTCATGACGCTTTTCGTACTGCAGATCTCCACTTCCCTTGAGGCCCATGCCGGTAATATCTATTCTTGATAAAAGCATCAATGAAGCTTCTCCGCTTTCGGGATATTCCGGTCTTGACACCTCCGCATTGATTCTGATCTGCAGGTCCGGAGCTGTTCCGGAGGGGGCTGGTTTCAGATTGCAGGAATCCCTGAGAAACCTTCGTATATGTGAGTCGGATATGAATTTTTCAGGCATCTTGACTTCCTCTTTATGAGAGGAGGTCTTATATTCAAGTGAATAGGTGGGAGTGGATACCTTGTAAATGAACGACAGGTTCTGTCCTCTGTTCATGTCAAGCCCGAGATCCTCCAGACTTATAGTCTGTTTCGCATCGGTATAGAAGGCTGCATCCGGAACAAGTCTTAAGAAACTTCCATTGTGTACAAAAGGTATTTTGAAATTCGATAGAGAAAAGCCACCTTTTTCGTCTGTGATTATCTGGAATGCGTTTCTCCCTTTCTGCACAAAAGCGGTGTATCCGAAACCCAGTAGTGGTGTACTGTCGATAAGAACGGTAACTTCGGGGGATTTTTCAGGCAGAGTGCCGGGGTTACCCTCAATCATCATTGCGCTAGACTTCACCTGCATTCTGTCAAAGAATTCCTGAACTTCTTTTCGGATATCGGCTTCATTTTCAGTTTCTTTATTTTTCGGTCCCAAGTGGGCGACTGCACAGCTGAGCGCTTTTATTCCTGCAGATAATGCAATCGTATAGTCGTTCTGTTCTTTTGCGGTGCGGTACTGCTGCCAGGATGATTGCGCCAGAGAATCAAAGTGCTGATTGTGGGTAGCAATTGCTCCCTTCATCTGATTGTCGGTCAGGCTGTAGGAGAATTTCCATACCTTTCCTTCAAAAGTGGATTCTTTTTTGGCAAGTTTCAGACAGCGTTTCTGGAATTCATCGAGAACGTAATTTTCGGCCCTTTTTGTGGTATCAAGCACTGTCGATGTTTTTTCTTTGATCCAGATGTAGAGTTCCCTTTTCAGAACCTTTGCAGCATCCGTTTTGGCGTTTTTTTTGATTTCTCCTGTTATTGGGCCGGAAAGACGGGTGTTTGAAATACCGACTACAGTTCGTCCCGATATGGATACTGCAAAAAGTGAGATGAGTGCAGTACAGAAGACGATTCTTAAGAGAAATGTATTCATATCTGTTCCTCTGGTTGATTTATTGTCTGGCTTTGTTCAATACCATATCTGCAAGCTGCCTTGCAAGTTTCTGGGATTTCGCTTCTGCATAGCAGCGGATAATGGGTTCAGTATTGGAGGGCCTCAGGTGCACCCAGCCGTAATCTCGGATAATTTTCAGTCCGTCGGTAAGATCCCTCTTTTCTACCTGAAAGTTTTTAATCAGGTGGTTTATAACCTGAGAGGGGTCGATTCCTTCACAGGGAATTTTTTCTTTTACTATATAATACGAGGGCCATTCGGATGCGAGTTGAGTGAGTTTTTTATCAGTTTTGGCCATAAGTTCGATAATGAGGGCCATTGCGGTAATGCCGTCTCTTACCGTTGATATCTCCGGGTAGATAACTCCGCCGTTGCCCTCTCCTCCAACAGCACAATTCTTCTGCTGCATACCTTCTACTACATTGGCTTCTCCGATTTTTGTTCTGAACACGTTCACACCATTGCGGCTTGCCACGTCATCAACAAGCATTGATGTAGACAGGTTTGTGGCAATGTCTGATTTGCCTTTGGAGAGCAGGTTCTGCAATGCGAATACAAGAGTCATTTCCTCGCTGATATCCTCCCCGTTCTCTCCCATGGTGGCCAGTCTGTCGGCATCCGGATCAAAAACAAATCCCCCCCAGGATTCTTTGCTGCCTTCAAGAAGATCTGAAAGATCGGTGAGATGCTCCGGGCGGGGCTCGGGATTGTGCACGAAATCACCGTCCAGTTTGTTGTGTACTCCGGTCCATTGTACCGAGAGCTTTTCTAAAAGCAGAGGGAAAACAGCACCGGCGGCTCCGTTAATGGAGTCCACGGCTATGCGTATGTTTTTTGATCTGATCAGCTCGGTATCCACTTTCGACAGAATGCGTTCGATGTGAATCGGAGAAGCGTCCACATTTTGAGAGGGCTCATCATTGTACTTCATTAGTTCCGAGTCATCGGGGTATTTTTTCTGGTGAAAAAGCGCGTACACTTCTTCACACTCTGTGTCCCGGTAGAGACGGCCGGAGCCGTGCACCATTTTGTAGCCGTTATAAGGTAGAGGGTTGTGGCTTGCGGTAATAATGATCCCGGCGTCTGCTTCCAGTGCGGATACCGCCACACAAGTGGTGGGAGTGGGGGCGATTCCGATATCGATCGGTTCTGCACCTGCGGCTCTTATCCCCCGGCAGGCTGCCCTCATAAGTCTTTCCCCTGTATTTCTGGTATCTCTGCCTATCACGACTTTTCTCCCATCAGTTAGATGAGTTTGGATATAAGCAATTCTAGAAACAAACAGGTCATCTATGGTTTCATCAACTTTTCCTCTTATTCCGGAAATTGACATGATCGGTAGTTTTTCCATTACCTTATGCTCCTAACTGATGTATTCATTTTGTTTACTGAAATTTGAAATCAGTGCGTATAGAGAATTATATTGAAAACTTAAAAATTATAGAGTAATATAATAAAGAGTGTAACTCCGAAAGTAGTGGAGCATATATATATGAGTATAGAACTTCTGTGGATCCTTCCAGTAATTGGTTTCGGCACGTTTGTTTTTCTGGTAGTTTTTCTTATTCAGAAGAGTTATTCCAACAGCTCTGATCAGGATTTGAAAAATCAGGTAAAGCAGTTTAACATGGGTGCTCATCATGCCGCATCCGGTCAGGAACGTCCTGTAAAAGAGTTGGAAAACCGCATATCTGAACTGGAAAGTGCCATTACGTACATGACCAAATCCATTTCACTTCAACAAAAATCTCTGGATCAGTTTGCGCTGGATGAACAGGGACAGACTGATGAAGCTACGGTGCTGAAGAGAAAACTTGCGGATCTGCATCGGGAGTACGATGTAGTTCTGAGTGAAAACTACTCGTTGAGATCGAGATTAAGAAAACTGCTCAAAGAGCAAGAGGGGGATTCCAAAGAAAGTCAGAACAAAGTCAATCTGCGGCTCTTTGAAGATACTCGATTCCTGAACCCTTCCAATCTGGATGACACCACCGAAATAGATCTTTCCAAACTGGGCTGATCCACTCAGCTGCATATTTTCTTTTCTACAGAAACGGATAACGATCACTGAATCGTTATCCGTTTTCTGTATGGAGAAATTCCGCGACAGTCCCCAAAGTGTCCAGAAACAAAAAAAACTTGACACTATTCCCCCTATATAGTATTCTAAGGGGTAAATGTGTGTAATCGTGGGTAATTGTGGGGAATTGTGATGGGGCGGTTTCGCGGCAGGTACGACTACTCTATCGATGCCAAAGGCAGGGTGAACATTCCGGCCAAGTTCCGGAAAGCGCTTTGTCCTGAAGCTGAGGAGACGTTCGTTGTCGTTCGGGGACCCAATAATTGCCTCAGAGCATACCCTAGAGACCTTTGGGATACCTACGAATCCGAATTGGCCAGCCGTCCAGAAACCCCTCAGACAGTCCGTCACAAGCGCCTCCTGTTCAGCCTTCTCAGCGATTCCACACTAGATGGCCAGGGTCGGATCACACTTACTGCCGCACAGATGAAGGTTGCCGGCATCACCAAGGAAATCACCCTTGTGGGTCAGGCTACATATATAGAAATTTGGGATACTGTCAGATATGAGGATTACCTGGGTATGGCAGATGATTTTGATGATGTGTTTTTTCAGTCTGTCGAGACCGGATTGGCTCAGAAATGAACCGAAGTGACTATCATACACCTGTTCTTTTGCAGGAGGTGCTGAACCTGTTGTCCATAAAGGAAAACGGGGCATATTTGGATGGTACCTTGGGGGGAGGCGGTCATTTCAGGGCTATTGCGGAGCGTCTTTCAGATACTGGAGTTGTTATCGGTATTGACAGGGACAGAGAGGCTCTTGAAAATGTAGAAGCTCGGAAGTTGGATGTGAAACCCAAAGTGATTCTTGAGCAGACAAGATTTTCTTCTTTTGATCAGGTACTTGAGAAAAACGGTTTGAAGAAAGTTGATGGGTTGCTTGTGGATCTGGGGGTGTCCTCCAAGCAGATTGATGCTGCAGACCGGGGGTTTTCCTACATGCAGGAAGCAGATCTTGACATGAGGATGGATCAGGAGAGCGGCATCAGCGCCCGGGAACTGCTCAAGACCGTTGATGAAGAGGAGCTTGCCGATATTCTGAGTAAGTATGGAGAGATCAGAAATCCCGGACGGATGGCCAGAGCCATAAAAGTGTACATGAAGCAGCACGAGATTGAGACTTCCACAGATTTGAGAAACTGCATTGTTGGAGAATACGGTTCCAGTGTGAAAATACAGGTGTTTGCGAAGTTGTTTCAGGCCCTCAGGATAGCAGTAAACAGTGAGCTGGAGGAGTTGAGGGTTTTTTTATCGAAGTCCTTAAAGTATCTGAACCGGGGAGGGCGGCTTGCCGTTATCAGCTATCACTCTCTTGAGGACCGTATGGTTAAGGAATTCATAAGAGAAGCTGAAGAGAGTTGCATTTGTCCACCAGAGCTTCCGATGTGCAGGTGTAACAAACCTGTATACCTTAAGCGGGTAAACAGAAAGATTGTGACTGCATCCGGTGAAGAAATAGAGCGTAATCCACGTTCCAGAAGTGCACGTCTGCGTGTCGCCGAAAGAACTGAAGCGGAGCAGAGATGAATAAAAAGCACGACAAAAAGAATTCTTCACCAGTGGTCCGGTTGAGGTACATGTTTGTCGGAATACTTCTGATAATGGCGGCAATCTCCGGACCTTTACTTCTGGTATGGAAACAGTCATATATCAATCAGGTGTCCATCAGGCTAGAGAATATGAATGGCTCGCTGGCTGAGATAGACCGGGACATCGCTGCGTTACGGCTTGAATGTGAAAAACTTTCCGCTACATCTCGAATTGAGCGTGTGGCAAGGGAAAATCTTGAACTTGAGTATCCTTCTTCAGATCAGATTGTGATTATCAATGGTGGAGAAGAGGGAAAAAGTGAAAATGAAGGCGGAATAAGCAGATTGTTTGCCTGGGTCCGACATTCCATTACAGGAGAAAGAGGTTAGTGAAGCAGTTTCGGATCCGGCTTGCATTTGTCTGTATCGTTTTAGCATTGTTCGGCTTAGCTGTTATTAGCCGGCTATTTGTGATACAGGTCATTGACGGGAAAAAATATGCGCTCAGAAGCAGAAGTCAAACTCAGCAGAGAAGAATCATACGTGCCAAGCGTGGTGCCATCTTTGACAGAGCCGGGGCTGTACTTGCATCGAGTATTCCGGGAAAGCTTGCGGTTGATATGAAGACTTTGGGAATCAAGCAGAAGGCTGCAGGAGAGAAAGCTGTTTTGCAGCGTGTGTATCCCAGGGGGGAAGTATGCGGTCCGGTTTTGGGATATGTGGGAAGGGATGGTTATGGATTGGGAGGAATCGAGTTTTCGTATGATCATCGCCTTCGCGGAGAAGATGGTTGGGAGATTATCCAGAAGGACGGAAGACGTCAGAAGTACAGAAAAATCGGTCTTCCTGAAAAAGAACCAAAGGATGGCAGTGATTTGTATCTGACGATTGACCTGGATATTCAGAAAATCGTACAGACTGTGCTTAAGAGGGCGGTTGCAGACGCTGAGGCCAAGGGCGGAATGTGTATCGTTATGAATCCTCACAATGGCAAAATTCTGGCAATGGCAAATGAACCCTCTTTCAATCCCAATATTCCTTCTCAGTTTTCTCTTGATCAAAGGAAAAACAAATGCATCGAAATAATATACGAACCTGGTTCAACTTTCAAAGTGGTCACTGGTGCAGTTGCTTTGCAGGAGAACTACTTCAGTGAACAGGACAGTTTGGATGGAAGTGAAGGTGTCTACAAAATATATGATCAGGTCATAAGGGATCACGCGGCTTATGATATTCTGACATTCACTCAGGCGTTGTCTGTATCCAGTAATGTCTGCTTTGCCAGGATAGCAAATGTGTTCGGCAATGATCTTTTCTACAGGTACAGCAGAGATTTCGGCTACGGTTCTAAAACCGGAATAGATCTTCCCGGAGAGGAAGAGGGTATTCTTCATCCGGTTCATGAATGGTCGGGAAGAACCAGGGTTACAATGGCCATGGGGCACGAAATATCAACAACTTTTCTTCAGATGATGCTTCCTTTTGCTGCAGTGGCCAATGGAGGCGTTCTTGTCACACCTGTTATTTGCGATAAGGTTGTTTCTCAAAGTGGAAAAGTGTTGGACACTACTCTTTTCAAACCCGTGCGCCGGGTTATTTCAGAAGATGTAGCAAGTAGACTGAGGGAAATGCTTGAAAAGGTGGTTCAGGACGGAACCGGAAAGAGAGCGGCCATATCCGGAATCACTGTGGCGGGTAAAACGGGAACGAGCAGGAAGTCTAATTCTGGCGGATACAGTAGAAACCGGCACTGGTCTTCCTTTATCGGTTTTCTTCCCGCTGACAATCCCGAACTTCTCTGCGGGGTGGTTATTGATGAGCCGGCTGCGGGGGAAACGGGCGGAGGAGCCGTTGCAGCGCCCGTATTCCGCAAAATCATGGCTCAGATTCTGAGTCATCCGGAACTTGAATTCGCTCAGAAAGTGCTTGTCAACAAAAAAGAGTTTGGGTCCGTTCAAGCCAGCCATTTTATGACTTCGGATTATGTAGGACGGACACGCGGCAGTGTTACAAGAGAGCTTGATTCTTTGTATATCCCCTTTAAATTCGTTGGTTCCGGAGATACAGTTCGGTACCAGACACCTGCAGCAGGGAGTACTATGGGCAGTTCAGGAGATGTTCTTCTTTTTACTGCAAGAGACAGTGAAGGAGAGGATAGTACTAGGACAGTTCCGGACTGCGTGGGAAAAGACCTCAGGGATGCTTTCAATATTCTGAATCTGAATGGAATCCAGGCGTACGCAATTGGTGATGGGATTGTTGAGAAACAGGTCCCTGAGCCGGGTAAAAAATATGAACCTTCATACCCCTGCAGTCTGTTCTGTGCTGAGAGGGAAAGTTTGAAATAAGCGTGTTGCCGAAGCGAACTAGAAAGCTTCCGGCTGCACAATAAAGGGAAGAAGAAAGTATGAAATTCACTCAACTACTCAGTGCATCAGGGATAAGTCTTCTCGACAGAGGGGGCGAGGGTGATCCTCGCATAACGGATATTGTGTATGATTCCCGGCGTGTGAAACCAGGTTCACTGTATGTGGCGGTGTCTGGTTTAAAAAGCCATGGCGATTCCTATATTCCTCAGGCTTTGCAGTCTGGGGCAGCAGCGGTGATTTCCGAAAACAGTCATGAAGATCTTGATATTCCCTGGGTCAAAATTGCCAATCCCAGATCAGCATTGGGTATTCTGGGACGTATCCTGTGGGGCATCGATCTTTCCAGTTTGACCACTGTAGGTGTTACTGGTACAAACGGCAAAACCACCACTGTTTATCTGTATAAAAAGCTTTTTGATGCATTGTTGGGTGAGGAGTGGTCTTGGATGTTTGGTACTGTCGAGTTCCGTTTAGGCAACGAGGCCTCCGAAGCTACTCACACTACACCGGAAGCTTTGGATATATACCGAATGATCGGTAATGCGTCCCGGAAACCAAAAAGTCTTGTTATGGAGGTATCTTCCCATTCTCTTGCACTTCAGCGTATAGCTGGGCTCCAGTATGATATAGCTGTTTGGACAAATCTCACTCAGGATCATCTGGATTTCCACGGCACAATGGATGAGTATTACAAAGCCAAAAAGCTGCTCTTCTCCTACTACCTCAAGCAGGGTGGGACCGGTATGGTCAATATAGATGATCCTTACGGCAGACGTCTATGGGAGGAACTTGCAGAAGATGAGACGATCATAACATATGGAAGATGTGATGATGCGAAAGTTCGCATTTCAGACTACAAATGTGACTGGAGTGGATGTTCGATAGAGCTTGAGGTCAACGGGCGTAAACAGACATATGTGTGTCCTCTCAATGGTTTTTTCAACGTGTACAATATGACAGCAATGGCCGCGGGAGCTGTTGCTTTGAATATCAACCCCTCAATTGTTCAGAAGGCATTTAGCTCGACGAAGACTGTTCCCGGTAGAATGGACAGGGTTCAGATTGATGCTCCCTTCACTGTGCTTGTGGATTATGCACATACTCCTGATGCACTGATAAATATTTTGAAGACTTCCCGTACTATCACTGAGGGTAAGCTCATATCTGTATTCGGCTGCGGGGGTGATCGTGACAGAACTAAACGGCCAATAATGGCACAGGCCGTGGTTGATAATTGTGATGAGGCTGTGGTTACTTCAGATAATCCGCGCAGTGAAAAACCGGAAACTATCATAAACGACATATTAAAGGGTGTTCCGCTTGATTTTCCTCATACGGTTGTAGCTGACCGCATTGAGGCCATTCGGTGTGCATTGAAAATGGCTCGGGAGGGAGACTGCATTGTCATTGCCGGAAAGGGTCATGAGACATATCAGGAAGTGAACGGCGTTCGTCATCACTTCAATGACAAGGAAATTGTAGAACAGCTTTATTCCGAGATGGAGAAAGAATAAAAATGAGCTGTCATTCAAATTCAACCCCCCTTACTATTGGCTCTCTAATAAAATGGGGTAGTGCAGAGTCTGAAGCCTCCGAAGCTATGCGGCGCAGAAAGGTGAAAACGGTCTGGAATGACTCCAGACAAGTCGCCTCAGGTGATGTTTTTGTCGCTTTGCGCACCGAAAACGACGACGGGCATCGGTATGTTCAGTCTGCATTTCAGAATGGTGCCAATGCGGCCATTGTCGACCGCAAAGGTATTGAGTTGATACCGGAGAAGTACAGAAAAAAATGTATCATTGTGACCAATACATTGAAGGCGGTTCAGAAAATGGCTGCCCGGTACAGAAATGAAATGGGCATACTGGTTGTGGGAATAACTGGCTCGAACGGAAAAACCACAACTCGGAGTTTCGTTTCTACTGTTCTCAAGCAGGCCATAAAAGTCGGAGAAACCTTTTCAAATTGGAATAATCATATCGGTGTGCCCTTAAGTCTTTTGAGGTTTGATGGGGATGAATGGGCCGGTGTCATCGAAATGGGGGCCAATCACATTGGGGAAATTCACCCGCTTTCAAAAATCGCAGCACCTGATATTTCCGTTATCACCAATATCGGATATGCGCATGTGGGACTTTTCGGGTCGCTGAAAGGCACCACTCAAGCTAAGTTCGAAATAGCTGACGGATTGAGTAAGGACGGTTTCATGCTGCTTAACGGGGATGATCCCCGTCTTGTCAAAGAAGCTCGTCGAAGAGACTTGAGAACTGTTTTCTTTGGTACAACGCCTAAATGTGATTTCAGAGCAGAAAATATCCAGGTGTCGACTGAGGGCGTTTCTTTTGATATTGAAGACCAGGAATATGTTTTGGGTGTTTCCGGTAGACACTTTGTCTACAGTGTCTTGCCGGCAATCTATATAGCCAGAAGGTGCGGTATACCTGAAGACCTGATCCAGAAAACACTTGTATCTCTCAGCCCGGTATCTCTCAGGGGCATGTTGAAAGAGAAAATGGGGATTAGGTTTATTGTCGACTGCTACAATGCGAATCCGTCCTCAATGAGCAGTGCAATACGGTATCTGGCTGATATTACCCCTGTCAGAAAGCAGCGGGTCGCAATCATTGGAGATATGTTAGAACTCGAAAAATACACCCGTAAACTGCATTTGAAATTGGGTGAAGAACTGGTCAAATCGGATGTGCGGAAAATTATTGCTGTGGGGGAGTTCGCATCGCATATCACACAAGGGGCTGTGAATGCCGGTCTTTCATCCAGAAATGTTTTTGAAGCTGTGGATTCCGAGCAGGCCCTGCAAATCGCCCGTGATGTTCTCAAGGCAGGGGAAACTGTGCTTCTGAAAGGTTCGCGGGGTATTCGTTTGGAAAAAGTGTTTGAAGGTTTCGAAAATGAATAACATGAATGTCAAAATTGAACTGCCGGAGCGTGTAACGGTAATCGGAGCAGCCAGAAGTGGAATAGCGGCTGCAAAATATCTGCATGCTCGGGGGTGTTCTGTATTCATCAGTGAAAAGTGCGGTCAGGAGCCACTGCAAAAAGTTCTTCAAAATGCCGGATTAAAACATCTTGAATGTGAAGCAAATGGGCACACCGACAAGGTACTTGATAGTGGGCTGATCATTTTGTCCCCGGGAGTACGCAGTGATCTTGATATTCTGAAAAAAGCAGCTCGATACAGTATCCCTGTCTGGTCTGAAATGGAATTGGGATTCAGAGTATCCAAAGCGCCTTTTCTTGCGGTTACCGGTTCATCCGGAAAAAGCACCACTGTATCTTTGCTTGGATCGGTTCTCAAATCTTCTGGACAGGAGCATGTTGTTGCGGGAAATATCGGATTGCCGGTGATAAGTGCAACCCCGGATCTGCAGGAAAATGCGATTGTTGTGGCTGAAGTATCCAGTTTCCAGTTGGAAACCATTGATTCTTTCAGGCCGCGAGTTGCTGCAGTGCTCAATCTTCTGAAAAACCATCTTGATAGATATTCTGATGAAGAAGAGTATTATGATGCGAAAAAACGTATTGCTTCCAATCTGAACAAAGATAATTATCTCGTTCTCAACACAAATGACAAGCGTCTCATGGATTGGGCCGATGAAATGTCATTGAAAACGAATGTGGTCTGTTTTGGAAGTGGAGATAACGGACGCGATGGTGTTTTCCATGAGAATGGAAGCATTTTCTATCGGCTGAATAGATGTAACGGGGTGCTTCTGGATGATGTATCAGAAATGAAATTGAGTGGCAGGCATAATTATGAGAATGCGAGTGCCGCTGCGGCTGTTGCCCTTTGTGCCGGAGTAAAACCGGAAGATATCGCAGAAGGGCTGTGTTCCTTTGCCGGATTGCCTCACAGGCTCGAATATGTGGGAGAAACGCATGGTGTGGCGTTTTACAATGACAGCAAATCGACAACCGCAGAGTCTATAGAATGTGCTGTCGGTGCTTTTGATTCAAATGTTCATCTCATTGCCGGTGGGAAGGATAAAGGATGTGATTTCAGTGTTGTTGATGAGGCAATCAAAAAAAATGTGAAAAGTATTGTATTGATAGGGGAAGCCAGTGAACGGATGAGTCGGCAATGGAGAAATATTGTACCGGTTCAAAGAGTTGGCAGCCTTGAACAGGCACTGTGTACTTCTTTTGATAGTGCTTGTAAGGGGGAAAAAGTAGTCTTTTCACCGGGATGTTCAAGCTTTGATATGTTCAGAAATTTCGAACATCGCGGCGAGATGTTTAAACAGGCTGTGAAGAATCTTGTTTTTAAAAGGAAGATGAGTGACTGCTAAATTCGGGCGAATGGATACGGGGCTGTTTATTGCACTTCTGGTACTGCTGGGTATCGGTATAGTACTGGTCTACAGTTCGTCTTTTGCCGTTGCCCAGAAGGATTTCGGCGGAGCGGATTTCTTCCTGGCTCGTCAAATCGTGCGTGCACTTGTGGCAGTTGTTCTCTTTATGATTGTCATAAATGTCGACTATCATTTGTGGAGTAAATACAGCGGAGTTATATTCATCGCGGCTGTTTGTCTTTTGGCTTACGTTCTGTTTCTTCCTGAGAGTCATGCTTTGAAAGGAGCCAAACGCTGGATAACTTTGGGTTCAGTGAGATTTCAGGTTTCTGATTTGGGACGAATGGCTTTGGTTTTAATGCTTGCAAAGAAATGCGGGGGAAAACAGTGCGATACGATGGAATGGCGTGCGCTGATGCCACACCTCGCCCGTGTGGGTCTGATCAGCGCACTGGTTGTATTGGAACCGGATTTTTCAACTGCTTTCATTATAGCAGTAACCGGTTTTGCCATACTGTTCATGGCCGGAGCGAAGGTAAAACATCTGGCAGCTGTTATTCTGGCAATGGCTCCGCTCGCCGTAGGATTGATTCTTAAAACACCTTACCGAATGATGAGGATTTTGGGATATTTTAACTTTTCCGAAAACCGTGACAATCTTGGTTATCAGGTATTCCAGTCTCTTGTGGGGTTGGGAAATGGTGGTCTGTTCGGAACGGGCTTGGGCAAAGGGGAACAGAAATATTTCTATCTGCCGGAACCTCATACTGATTTCATACTTTCGGTTTTAGGAGAGGAGTTCGGCTTTCTGGGTATTGTGCTGGTTTTCGGTATTTTTGCTTTTGTAATATACAGAGGGATGAAAATCGCTCTCAACGCACCGGATAAAGCGGGACAGCTGATGGCTTTCGGGTTTACCTTCATCGTGGCTGTGTATGCTCTTGTTCATTCCGCTGTAGCAACCGGACTTGTTCCTCCTACCGGAATACCAATGCCATTCTTAAGTTATGGAGGAATGAGTCTTATTTTTACAATGTGCAGTATGGGTATTTTATTGAATATTTCAAGCCAGTCTCGAATAAGTACGTTGGTATCTGTTGCGGACAAACGTGTCAGAAAAGCAAGGAATGTCAAAATATGAACCGGAAGCAGAAAAAGAACAGTCATAGAGTGCTTCTGGCGGCAGGTGGTTTCAAAGGAAAATATATTCCTGCATTGTCCGTTGCTTTAGAGCTGCGGAAGTGCTCTAGAAATATAAGTTTAATGTGGATCGGCAATGATAAGGGAAAAGAAAGAAGTCTGTGCAGAAAACACCGGATTCCCTTTATCAAGTCATCTTTTGATGAAAATGGAAAAACCAGTGGAATTATTCATTGTTTAAGAGAGTTTTTCCGGTTCAATTCACTTTTTGCAAAGGAAAGGCCATCGGCTGTACTTGCTTTCGGAAGTTTTGAATCTGTTCCTGTACTTGCCGCAGCACGGCTCAGATCGGTTCCCTACTTTCTTCTGGAGCAGAATGCAGTTCCCGGCAAGGTTAATCGTTTCTTTGCATCCGGAGCTAAAAAAGTGTTTTTCGGGTTACCCCCGATTGACCTTCAATCCTCTGATTCAAGCAGCGAGGTTACGGGGGTGCCTGTATGGCCTTTTGTTAAAGAGTATGATCAATCCTTCTATCCCAGAAGACTCGACCGCTCCAGAAAAACGGTGTTCATTGCGGGTGATGATGAAAAGGAGTCTTTCATTTTTCTGGTTGATTTAGTTAAAATGTGGGCTCGGAATGGAATCCAGGTAGTGTGGCAGACAGGAAAAAAACATTACGGTCAGATAAGATCGGCGCTGAAATCGTGTGAAGGTGTGTTTCTTTTCCCGGTTCTTCAAAACACCTACCCTTTTTATGCAATATCCCGGGTTGTCATCGGACGGGGCTTTCCCTCTCTGTTGTCTGAAGCAGCCTTTTTCGGGCTCCCCTGTGTTCTGATCCCTTACTCTTCTGACAGTGCCCAGTGGGTGAATGCAGGGCTTGTAAAGAATCAGGGATGGGCGTTTCGATTCGCACAGTCCGAAGAGTGTAAAGAGGGGATAGATGAAGCGGTACGGACTGTTTTGGAAAATGATGAAGTGTTCGAAAAAATGAGCCGGAAAGCTCTGGATCAGTCTCCCTTCAATGCTTCCTCCAGAATAACCGGACTTATTGCTGAGGAGTTGGGGGTAACAGCATGAAACAGTTCGCGAAAAGAATCCATATGGTTGGTATCGGCGGGGCTGGAATGAGTCCTTTGGCCGAGGTGCTTCATTCCCGCGGTCACACTATTACCGGAAGCGATTATGCTCAATCTGCATCAACCGAACATCTGCAGTCTCTGGGTATTGAAGTTCAATACGATCACCAACCCCATCTAGTCAGACATGCCGATGTACTGGTGTATTCAAGTGCAGTCAAAGAAAACAATGCGGAACGGACGTATGCGCTTCAGCACAATATCCCCTGTCTCAGAAGAGCGGAAGTGCTTGGTGATGTCATGCGTTCCAATTTTTCCATCTGTATTTCCGGTACTCACGGAAAAACCACAACTACTTCACTTGTGGGTACAGTCATGATGGATGTGGATGCTTCTCCCACTGTTCTGGTTGGAGGAATGCTCAAGAGTTCAGGTTCACACGCGGTGGTGGGAAACGGCAGGATGCTTGTTGCGGAAGCGGATGAGTATGACAGGTCCTTTCTGGCAATGTATCCATCAATTGCGGTTATCACCAATATCGAAGCGGATCATCTTGATTGCTACAGTGATATTGAGGATATCAAGGATACCTTCGTTCAGTTTACTGAAAGAGTACCTTTTGACGGAGCGGTAATTGTCTGTATAGATGATCCGGGGGTTCTTGGAGTAATGCACAGAATACGAAGAACTGTTATTTCCTACGGGGTATCTAAAGCGGCCGATTACAGAGCCGAAAATGTGATTTGTTCAGAGGGTAGGACTCATTTCGAAGTTTTTCATAAAGGAAAGCGCCTGGGGAGTATCTCTCTGAAAATTCCCGGTCTTCATAATGTGAAAAATGCATTGGCAGCAGTAGCCGTGGCGCTTGAAACCGGTCATGAGTTTGATTCTGTGGCGAATAGCATATCCCGTTTCCAGGGTGTGAAGAGACGCTTTGAAATGCTGGGAGAATGCAGTGGCATCACAGTAGTGGATGACTATGCTCATCACCCCGGGGAGATCAGCGCAACATTGAATGCTGCACGGGATTGGGGATTTGAGAGAGTCGTTGCAGTTTTTCAACCTCATCTTTATTCAAGGACTCGTGACTTTCTTGATGAATTCGCAGCTGCACTGTCTTGTGCCGATCAGGTCGTTGTGACTTCAATTTACAAGGCGCGGGAGTGTCCTATTCCGGGAGTGACGTCGGAAAAAATAGTGCACAGTATGAACAAAAGTGGTCAGTCAAAGACGCTGTATATAGAAAATAAAGAAGATATATCTCTCAAGTTGAAAACAATGACAAAAGAGGGTGATGCGGTAGTTTTCATGGGGGCAGGGGATATCTTCAAAACCGCCAGAGAGTTTTTGAAGGTGCTTGAGAATGAGTAAGCGTATAGGTGCAAATCGTCTCAAAACGTTAAATGAACAGAAGGCCAGAAAAACAAAACGGTTCAGGAAGTCTGTTCCATGGTGCATAGCATTTGCCGTGCTTGTGGCGATGGGAACCGCAGCTTATCCCTACGTTCCCGGAGTTGTTGAACAAGCATCTGAGAGAATCGAAAAATTCAGGATCCTTCCTGTGAAGTATGAAGTTGAAAACTGCAGTAGCCATACAGAATCTTTGGTCGAATGTGTTCTGGATTCGCTTATCAGGAATGATTCTTTGCCGTTTAAACGTTCAATTTTAAGTGCCGAGCTGATGAAAATACCTGCTGTCGAAAAAGTGAAAATCAGAAAAAGCTTTGGCAAAAAGACCGTGATAACTGTTACCGAACGGAAACCGGTGGCAATTGTTCATAGAGGAGACTTCTGTCTTGTTGACGATAATGGAGTTGCTTTCCCTGCAGTTTCTGGCGTTTCCTATGATCTTCCCCTGGTGGTAGGGCTGAATCAGAACGCGTCTGCATTCGGAGAATTCATGAAAATCCGAAACAGAGCAAAACGTCTGAGCGATTCTTTTTACAGGCAGATTTCTCAGATTGATCTCAAAGATAGCGGGCTGGTCGGTTTTACATTCAAAACTGGTTCAGCTGTGTATAAAATGCGCTCGGAGGATGTCCGGATGCGTTTGGTCCATATGAAAAATCTCAGAGAAGAGCTGCAGAAGGAGTTTCGGGAACCCGAAGTGGTCGACCTCCGGTATCGCAGTTTGGCTTTTGTGACTACGGTAGAGGATGAGAATTAAACGTTTTTATTAGTAAAAGGGGTGGTTTATGGAAGACAGCAACGTGTTCGTGGGATTGGACATCGGGACTACGAAAATCGCCTGCATCATCTCTGAGCTCGGGGAAAACAACGAGCTCAAGATTGTGGGTGTGGGAGTTAGTCCTTCAGATGGTTTGAGAAAAGGCGTTGTGGTTAACATAGATAAAACTGTGAGTTCCATCAAGAAAGCTGTGGAAGAGGCGGAGTTGATGGCCGGGGTGGATGTAAGTACCGTATGGGTTGGCATTGCGGGAGATCACGTAAGGGCTATCAACAGCAGAGGTGTTGTGGCGATTGGCCGTGAGGATAATGAAATCACTCAGCTCGATGTAGACAGAGCAGTTGATGCGGCCAAAGCGGTCAGTATTCCAAAGGACAGAGAAATTCTTCATGTGATTCCTCAGGAGTATACTGTCGATGACCAGAAGGGTATAAAGGATCCCCGGGGTATGTGCGGAGTGAGACTTGAAACCCAGGTTCATATCATAACAGGGGCTATCACAAGTGCTCAGAATATTCTCAAAAGCGTGGAAAAGGCCGGACTCAAGGTGGTTGATCTTGTTCTGGAACCTCTTGCTTCCAGCTATGCTGTGCTGGAGAAGGATGAAAAAGAGCTGGGTGTGGCGCTCATCGACATGGGTGGCGGCACAACAGACATCGCCATTTACTTTGATGAAAGCATACGTCATTCAGCTGTTGTGGGGCTGGGCGGAAAGAACGTGACAAGTGATATTGCCATCGGTCTCAGGACCCCCATAGAAAAGGCTGAGGACATCAAGAAGAAGCATGGCTGCTCCTATTCGCCTCTGCTCAGGGGGGATGAGCATCTCAGTGTTCCCGGGGTGGGAGGACATGAGAATCGGGAAGTTTCCAGGTCCGTGCTTGCCTCCATTATAGAACCTCGTATGGAGGAGATACTCTCTCTTGCCTTAAGAGAGATAAAGAGAACTGAATACGCTGATATGCTGGGTGCGGGAGTTGTCCTTACAGGCGGCGGATCACTCATGGAGGGGGTTCGCGATCTGGCTGAGAAGATATTTGAAATGCCGGTGAAGCTTGGTGTCCCGAGCAGATTCGGTGGTCTTACGGAAGCGGCCAAATCACCCGTTCATGCCACAGGGGTTGGCCTCTGCATGTATGCGGTGGAAGGAGAGTCGGGGATTGTGAGTGGAAACAAGAGTACCGGCGGGGAAGCCGGCCTTCACCGTGCTCTTGATAAAATGAAGTCATGGGTGAAGGAGTTCTTCTGAGAAACTGTTTGCCGTTGAAAATTGTAAAAAAGTGCATTTATAAACAAATCACCTAAAAACCTTGAGGGAGGGATATATGGTGTTTACAATGGAGGAAAACTTCGAAGCCGTCGCAAAAATGAAGGTGATCGGTGTAGGAGGAGCCGGCGGCAATGCGGTCAACCGCATGGTGGCAGCAGGCCTGACCGGAGTGGAGTTCATTTCTGTCAATACTGACGCCATGGCTCTTGACAACAATCAGGCAACGAAGCGTCTCCAGATAGGCGAAAAGCTTACCAAAGGGTTGGGAGCGGGGGCAAATCCCGAAATCGGCCGTCTGGCTATGGAGGAAGACAAGGAAAAGATCGCCGGTGTGCTGGAAGGTGCCGATATGGTGTTCATAACTGCCGGTATGGGTGGCGGCACCGGTACCGGGGGGGCTCCGGTTGTGGCCGAGATCGCTCAGGAAATGGGTATCCTCACTGTCGCGATCGTTACCAGGCCTTTTCTTTTCGAGGGAAGAATAAGAGACAGAAATGCCCGCAAAGGAATAGATGAACTGAGAGACAGTGTCGACACCATTATCGTGATTCCCAATCAGAAACTTCTCACCATCGTGGACCGCACAACTTCGCTTATTGATGCGTTCAAGACCGCCGATGATGTCCTTTATCAGGCTACAAAGGGAATTTCCGATCTGATTTCCGTACATGGCCTGGTCAACCTCGATTTCGCTGATGTTAAAACAGTGATGAAGGGTATGGGTGACGCGCTCATGGGTACCGGTTTCGCCGAAGGCGAAAACAGGGCGATCCTTGCTGCAGAAAGTGCAATCCACAGTCCTCTGCTGGACGATATCTCCATAAACGGAGCACGTGGAATTCTTATCAACATCACCGGTGGTGAGGATATGACCCTTTACGATGTGAGTGATGCCACTCAGACGGTATACGATGCCGTCGGGGAAGACTCCGAAACCAATATCATTTTTGGTGCGGTTACGGATGATTCCATGAACGGGAAAATCAGAGTCACTGTGATTGCTACCGGATTCAACGATGAGCTCATGGAGAAGAAAAAAGAGGAAAAATCCTCATCCAAGCTTACCGTCAAGCTTCCCGAACAGAAAAGCGGATCCGAAAAGAATGTGGAACAGGTGGTGCTGCCTCTCCCTCCACAGGAGAGAAAAGCTGCAGAGGAGGCGGCTTCTTCCGAGACTGCCGAAACTCAGAAAACCGAGGAATCCGGTTCCGTTCAGACTCCTGATCTTCCGCCGGTCAACCCTGCGTCTGCTCAGAAGTCACCCAATTATCCCGTAATGCCTCCGAAAAAGGATCCCCTTCACAAGGAGCAGAGGTTCTATGTGGACAGGGGAACTGTGATCACTCATTATGAGGATGATATGGATGTTCCCACTTTTCTCAGAAAACAGATGCAGTAGAATGTCTACAGGGGGCCCTGAAAGGGGCTCCCCTCCACTTTTTGTGAGATCTGAAAGGAATTTCAAGTAAATGGGGGAGCGGGAGAAAAAATTAATTGCCCGGGCACTTGGAAAGCATGAAAGGATCTTCCCCTGTGCTCAGAAGCAGTGTATGACCGACTGCTTTACCGAAATTGGAGATCAGCTGTTTTTCTGGTTCAATACAGAAGACAACAGTACTCATGTGATTACCGAGAATATTTCCGAATTATCCCGGAGGCCACTGCATTGATCTGCCGCCAAGCAGGTGAACATGGATGTGGAACACACTCTGGCCGGCAGTTTCTCCGGAATTAATCACCAGACGATATCCTCTCTGATCTAGACCAGAACTTTTCAGGTAATTGGATATGGACTTGGAGAGGTTTCCCATGTACGAGGGCAGCTCTTCTGCGGGGATTTCATGAATTGCGGCATAATGTTTTCTGGGAAGTGCCAGAAGATGGTATGGAGCCTGGGGATCAATGTCACGGATAATCACCGTGCTTTCATCCTCGTACACCTTTTCGGCAGGGATTTCTCCTTTGATGATTCTGCAGAACAAGCAAGTGTCCATTGATTTAGATCCTTTCGTTGAGGGTGATCATGTCGGTTGGAATGGTGAGGTAATGAAACAGAGGGTATTTCTGTTTCATCACAAGCCCTTCCTCAGAAGTCCGGCGCCGCTGGGCGCCGGACGCTAATAATAAGGAATATAAGGAATGTGCATAAAGTGAGCCAATCTTTGATATTCAGTATAATTGCCTTCCAAGCTCAACCGTAACTATTTTTCAAAGCGATGAAAACCATAGCCAGAAATAAAAAAGCGTATCATGATTATGATGTTCTGGATAAAGTTGAAGCGGGAATCGCTCTGACCGGTTCTGAGGTGAAATCCATCAGGGCGGGCAGAATCAATCTTCTGGACAGTTATGCCTTCTGTTCCCGTGGTGAGATATTCATAAATCACCTGCATATAAGTCCTTATGACCGGGGTGGTGTCTACAGCCCCGACCCTTACCGACGCCGCAAACTGCTTCTGCATCAAAAACAGATCGAGCATTTCTGCCAGGAGGTGGAACGAAAGCAGTTGACCCTGATTCCTTTATCTGTGTATTTCAAGAACCAGTGGGTGAAGCTTGAGCTTGGATTGTGCCGCGGGCGCAAGAAATTCGATAAACGGCAGAAAATCGCCGAACAGGAGTCAAAACGGCGCATGGCTCAGCTGTTTAACAGACGTCGATAGGAGGTTTTCTGTTTTGTTTCTTCAGCTTCAGCAGGTTTGTATTGTGAAACGGTTAAATATGGGTGGCAGAGGCTGATCCATGAAAACACATCTTTTTAGGATACCCCTTTTAGTATGTCTGCTTCTCTGGAGCCACAGTCTGGGTTCGGATGTGGTGATCCGTACCATGCCCGGGGGGAAGAGTGTTTCGGCACGGTCATTCGAGCAGGACGGGCGCGTTTTTGTCTCCATGACAGATTTCGCTCTGCAGGCAGGCTATAAATGGCGCTGGAACATTTTCAGCGGGAAACTGACATTTTCCCATGAAGATACCAGAGTGTCTTTTGTCAAAGGGAACTCGTTTTACAAGGTGAATGATGCTTCATTCCAGCTGGCGGTCCCTCCCGTGCGAAAATGGGCCACCATGTATCTTCCCGTATCACAAATTATTGAGATTTTCGGTAAGCACTTCAAAGGGAGTTATTCCTGGAGTCAGAAGGCCGGGACTGTCACTATTAACTCCACTTCGCCTGTCATGAAGGTCGATTACGAGGTAAAACAGAATGGAACGGTGGTTTTCATATCCACGGGAGACTCGCTTCCTTTTGAATGCACCTATTTTCACCCTAATCTGCTGGTGAACCTTAGTGGTGCTCGCGTGGATGTGGAAAAGATCCGCAGTGGCAGAAAAAAAGGGGTAATTGATTCCCTTTTTGCCGTACAGTTTGAAAAATCCGCTCAGATTTCTTTTCTTCTGAATAAGAAAGTGGAAAAACCACATGTGGATTTCAATGACAAGACCAATACCCTGATGATTTCTCTTAAACCGGCGAAAAAGGTGAAGAAACCTGCTCAGGAAAAAAAATATCAGGTAGATGTTCCAATCATTGAAACCGTGGTGATTGATCCCGGTCACGGCGGAAAGGACCCCGGTGCTATCGGGCCCAATAACACACTGGAAAAAGACATAGTGCTTGCAGTTTCTCTCGAACTCGAGAAAAAACTTAAAAAAGCCGGACTCAAGGTGTTTCTAACAAGGGAAAAGGATGTGTTTGTACCTCTTGCAGAACGCACCAAGTTCGCGAATGAAAAAAAGGCAGATCTTTTTTTGAGTATTCATACCAATGCAATCGCCGGAAACAAGAGAAGAAAAAGGTCAACCAAAGGATATAAGATTTACTTTCTCTCTCAAGCAAAAAATGAAGAAGACAAGCTGGTGGCCATGCGGGAGAATGCTGTGATTGAACTGGAGGAAAAACCTCAGAACTACAGCGCTCTTCAGAATATATTGATAGATATTGCAGGCAACGAATATCTCAAGCAGAGTCAGGAGCTCTGCATTGCCATGGAACAGTCTTTGAATTCAAGTGTCTCCAGAAAAATCCCCAAACTCCACCTCGGAGTAGGGCAAGCAAACTTTTGGGTGCTGAATGGGGCATACATGCCTTCCGTTTTGGTTGAGCTGGGTTTCATTTCAAATCCAAACGAAGAAAAACTCCTTACAAATAAAAAAGTACAGGGTGAAATGGCTGTTGCACTCTGTGAGGCAATAATGAAATTCAAAAAACAATTCGAGACTGGGTTATGAGTGATACAAGACCAATAGGTGTTTTTGATTCCGGACTGGGCGGTCTGACCGTAGTCAAAGAGATCCTCCGGTTAATGCCTTCGGAGAAAGTAATTTATCTGGGTGATACGGCACGGGTCCCTTATGGCGGAAGATCGGAGGAAACAATACGACAGTTCGGTCTTCAGGATGCACAGGTGCTTATTGATATGGATATCAAATTACTCGTGGTTGCCTGCAATACGGTTTCATCAGTGGCGCTTGATTTCCTTAAAGAGCGAATAAAAGAAATTCCTGTGATCGGAGTTGTTCTTCCCGGCGCCAGAGCTTCTGTACTCAGAACAGCGGAAAAGAGAGTCGGGGTGATAGGTACAGCTGCGACCACCCGTTCCGCCTCCTATGCTAAAGCCATTCATAACATCGATTCCAAAATCAAGGTTTTCGGTAAAGCTTGTCCTCTGTTTGTACCTCTGGTGGAAGAGGGGTTGCTGGATAGTGATATCACCCGTTTGGTTGCACAGCACTATTTGTATGAAATGGTCGATCTGGGAGTGGATTGTCTTATTCTGGGATGTACCCATTATCCGCTGCTCATGGAGGTGATACAGGGGACTGTGGGTACACGCATACAGCTTCTCGACAGCGCACTTTGGACCGCAAAAGAGGCGCAGGATATCCTTATCGCCATTGATGCACTTGCTCCCAAGAATGCCGACGGACTTGCTTCCAGCAGATTTCTGGTGTCTGATCTTACTCCTCATTTCGAGTCGCTTGCAGAAACATTTCTGGGGGAGAAGCTACCTGTGATTGAAAAAGTGACTCTAGAAGAATTGGTGCACAAGTAGATACGATCTGCTGTCGAGGTAAAAATCTAAGACTGCACTATATATATTGTATCAGATTGCATGCGGAATCTGCTGAAAAATCGCAAATAACTGTTAAAATAAAAATTCAGGGAGAAACATATGTCCGGACATTCCAAATGGGCCACGATAAAAAGGGCAAAAGGTAAAGCTGATGCAGCCAGAGGAAAGCTTTTCAACAGGCTTATCAGAGAAATCACCATTGCAGCCAGAATGGGCGGAGGGGATATCGAATCAAACCCGCGGCTTCGTTCTGCGGTTTCATCCGCAAGAGCTGCAAACATGCCCAATAAAAACATCGAATCGGCGATTATGAAGGGAACCGGTCAGCTTGAAGGGGTCTCCTACGAGGAAATCACCTTCGAAGGGTATGGACCGGGAGGGGTTGCCATTATGATCGAGACCATGACTGACAACAGAAACCGCACTGTAGCTGAGGTCCGGCATGCTCTGACAAAACACGGGGGCAACCTTGGTCAGAGTAATTCCGTGGCATGGATGTTCAAATCTAAAGGTGTCATAAACGTTTCCAAGGAAGCCATGTCCGAGGATGAGCTGATGGAATTGGTTCTCGAAGCGGGGGCAGAGGATATGGTACTTCAGGGAGAAGAATTCGAGATAAGTACACCTCCTGACGCGTTTGAAGCTGTCCGTGATGCTGTGGTCAATGCGGGGATTGAACCTTCATCTGCGGAATTGACCAAGGTGGTAGACACGCCGGTTAAGGTGGAAGGTGATAACGCAGCCAAAATACTGCGTCTGGTGGATGCGCTCGATGATCTCGATGATACCCAGAATGTGTACGCCGGTTTCGATATAGATGATGAGGAACTCGAGAAACTCAGATAAATGATTGTTAATAAGGGAGCACAAATGGTGCGCCCTGTTTTCCAGAGAGAAGCTAGTGATTATTTTCGGTATTGATCCGGGAACCGCAGCAACCGGTTACGGTGTGATCAGGGTCATCGACAATTCCATTTCTTGGATTGATTCTGGTGTGATTGTCACCAATCCCTCAACACCACTTTGTGATCGGCTGAATTCCATTTATGACGGCCTGTCTCAAAAGATGCTTCAGTTTCTGCCTCAGAGAGTCTGCATAGAAGAAGCATTTTACGGAAAGAATGTGCGCACTACTTTGGTGCTGGGGCATGCGCGGGGTGTGGCGATGCTGGCTGCGGCAAAATAC
This sequence comes from Chitinispirillaceae bacterium, assembly GCA_046546375.1. Lineage (GTDB taxonomy): Bacteria > Fibrobacterota > Chitinivibrionia > Chitinivibrionales > Chitinispirillaceae > JAEZKC01. The sequence goes on from JBKGXV010000013.1 coordinate 51,783, forward strand.
GGGGCGCAGGTAAGCGAGTATACACCCAGGGAGATAAAGAAAACGGTTACCGGTAATGGAAATGCGGCAAAGGATCAGGTAATGTACATGATCAAAATGCTGCTGTCGCCGCCCTGCAGTCATACCCGCAGTGATGCTTATGACGCTTTGGCGATCGCTGTATGTGATTTTCATCATTCCAAAAACGGCTCTGCTCTTCCTCTTTTGACAAAACGCAAGCGGCTGAAGGTGAAGTCATGATCGAATATATCCGGGGAAAACTTGCCGAAAAAGAGATAATGCATATCGCTGTTGAGGCTTCCGGGGTTGGGTATGCAGTCAATATCCCCCTTTCAACATATGAGAAACTGCCGGAACCGGGTAAAGAAGTAAAAGTCTACATTCACTACTATGTCAGGGAAGACGCTGTCAGGCTTTACGGATTTTCATCCGAAACAGAACGGGAAATATTCCGCCATCTGATTTCCATCAGTAAAATAGGTCCTAAAGTGGCATTGGGTATTCTTTCCGGTGTTTCTGTGGATAATCTTGTCTCCAGCATAAATACTGCGGATTCTTCGACTTTGGAGAAAATTCCCGGAGTGGGTGCGAAAACCGCTCAGCGTCTGGTAATTGAGCTGAAGGGTAAATTGGCAATGACTCAATCTGTCAGTTCTCCTTCCGTCAGTCTCAGAGTGCCTTCAGATATCGGGGCATCTTCTGAACGGGAAGAGGCGTTTGCGGCTATGATAGCGCTGGGGTACAATGAAAAACAGGTCCTCAAAGCCGTAGCAAGAGTCGAACAGGTGATAGAGACCGGTGCTCCGGTAGAGGAGTGGATCCGTATGGCTCTAAAGGTTATTTAAAACAGCAGTGGGTCCGAGCAGAATATGAATCAGAGTAGTATGAATCCAGATGAGAGCAGATTGGTTTCGGGTTCCAATGCGGGATCAGAGGAGGAACAGTTTGACAATGCCCTCCGGCCTGAACGTTTTTCCGATTTCATAGGTCAGGAAGCTGTAAAGGAAAATCTGAGCATTTTCGTGGAAGCTGCCCGAAAGAGGGGAGAAGCCCTGGATCATATTCTTTTCTGTGGTCCTCCTGGTCTGGGAAAAACAACTCTTTCCCGCATTCTCGCCAGCGAGTTGGGGGTGGGAGTTCAGACTACTTCCGGGCCGGTTCTGGAAAAGAAAGGTGACCTTGCCGGTAATTTGACAAATCTTGCTGAGAGAGAAATTTTCTTTATTGACGAAATCCATCGTCTCAACAGAGTTGTCGAGGAATCCCTTTATCCTGCCATGGAAGATTTCGTATTTGATATCACCATTGGGGACGGCCCTGCTGCGCGTTCCATAAGGCTGAATGTCAAACCGTTTACACTGGTAGGCGCGACCACCAGAGCTGGAATGCTGACTTCCCCGATGCATGCCAGATTCGGTTATGTCTGCCGTCTTTCCTACTACACTTCTGAAGAACTGAAGCAGGTTATCCTGAGATCGGCCACCATTTTGGGTGTGGAATGCGATGATGATGCGGCGCTTGAGCTGGGTAAAAGGGCCAGGGGAACCCCCCGTATCGCCAATCGGCTTCTGAGGCGCTGCAGGGATGTTGCGGAAGTCAGGGGCAATGGCAGAGTCACAGTAAAGATTGTAAATAAAACCCTGTCCCTTCTTGGTGTTGATTCTAGCGGTTTGGATGAAATGGACAGAAATATTCTTCAATCCATAATAGAACATTATAACGGAGGTCCAGTCGGTCTGAATACAATGGCTGTTGTGGTGGGAGAGGAACCCGATACAATCGAAGAGGTGTATGAGCCGTTTCTGATTCAGTCAGGGTTTCTCAAGCGCACCCCAAGAGGGCGGGAGGTAACCATGAAGACATTCAGATATTTTCATCTGAAGCCTCCCTCTCAGGGGAACCAGTCCGATCTTTTTGACACCTGACCGGAAACTGTTTCGTTCTAAAGAAAGGTATGGAAATGAACTGGGTAGATACGGGTAGATTTCTTGTCGTTGCCGGAACTGTGATTATTGTGCTGGGTTTGATTTTTATGCTTTCGGACAAGCTTCCCATAGGAAAACTGCCCGGGGATTTGCAGTTCGGAAGCGGAAGGTTCAAGGTATATATCCCGATAGCTACATCGATACTGCTGAGTCTGGTGCTTACTATCATTCTGAATTTTTTTGCTCGAAAATAGAAGGGAATGAGTGTGGGTGATAAAAGATATCACGTCTATGTAAGCGGAAGAGTACAGGGGGTGGGGTACAGGTTTTTCACCCGGGATGTGGCCTCATTCATGGAGTTGGGTGGATGGGTGAGAAATACTCATGATGGACGGGTGGAACTTGAGGTACAGGGAGAACAGAACACCATAGATGCATTTTTGGATAGATTGAGAGAAGGGCCTCCGCTTTCCAGGGTGAACGATCTGAGTATAAGGGAGGTCAAACCTTCTGGTGGTGGAGAATTTCTGATACGGCGATAGTTTTCCGTGGAGGATGCCTCGAATACACAAATTGCTGTCCCTTTATTTGGGCTTGATCACTTTTTAAGAATCACCTATTTTATTGATTGTAATTTTTCTGACAGAATTGCCCCCATAGCTCAGTAGGATAGAGCACAGGTTTCCTAAACCTGGTGTCGCAAGTTCGATCCTTGCTGGGGGTATTTTATTCAGCTCTGATCCGGAACAGTCCTGATCGGGGCTTTTTTCATGGTTGGGCGAAAAGGGTTCGGGTTCTGCAGTGTTTCTCCATATGAAAATTATGAGAATAGGTTTTCGTAATCATTTCTGTTTTTCAGCGGGGAACTGCAAACTGAAGGCATGAGCTTTGCAGCTCTTTTGCAGAGGAGCTTTGATCCGGAATACCTTTTTTCAGATCGGATGAAAAAAGTTATAAATTTTTGTTGACTTCGTTTTTTTTTCATGCTATTTTTGATACGCCTTTGAGAGAAAGGCACTGAAAAAACGCTCTTTGAAAGCTTTGATGTGTGATACGGGTTCTCTGAACATTTTTTCTTTTGAGAACAAACAAGTAAGCTAAGATAGACTCTTTACGGAGAGTTTGATCCTGGCTCAGAACGAACGCTGGCGGCGTGCTTAATACATGCAAGTCGTGCGTGATTCCCGAGCTTGCTCGGGATGAAAGCGGCGAACGGGTGAGTAACACGTAAGCAATCTGCCTTCAAATTCGGGATAACCCTGCCAACGCGGGGCTAATACCGGATGTGGTTCCGATTCCGCATGGAATCGGGATTAAAGGTGACCTCTATTTATAAGTTACCGTTTGAAGATGAGCTTGCGTCCCATTAGCTTGTTGGTGGGGTAATGGCCTACCAAGGCTGCGATGGGTAGCCGGCCTGAGAGGGTGAACGGCCACATTGGGACTGAGATACGGCCCAGACTCCTACGGGAGGCAGCAGTAGGGAATTTTGCGCAATGGACGAAAGTCTGACGCAGCAACGCCGCGTGAGCGATGAAGGCCTTCGGGTTGTAAAGCTCTGTTGAGTGGGACGAAAATCCCGGGGAATAATACTCTTCGGGTCTGACGGTACCATTCGAGGAAGCTCCGGCTAACTACGTGCCAGCAGCCGCGGTAATACGTAGGGAGCGAGCGTTGTTCGGAATCACTGGGCGTAAAGGGAGCGTAGGCGGATCTGTAAGTTAGAAGTTTAATCCGGGGGCTTAACCCTCGGTCGGCTTTTAATACTGCAGGTCTTGAGTATGGGAGAGGATGATGGAATTCCAGGTGTAGCGGTGGAATGCGTAGATATCTGGAAGAACACCAGTAGCGAAGGCGGTCATCTGGCCCAATACTGACGCTGAGGCTCGAAAGCTGGGGGAGCAAACAGGATTAGATACCCTGGTAGTCCCAGCCGTAAACGGTGAACACTAGTTGCCGGGGGAGTCAATCCTTTCGGTGACGAAGCTAACGCATTAAGTGTTCCGCCTGGGGAGTACGCCCGCAAGGGTGAAACTCAAAGGAATTGACGGGGGCCCGCACAAGCGGTGGAGC
>JBKGXV010000014.1:0-55370 GCA_046546375.1 Chitinispirillaceae bacterium
GCCTGGACATCATTGCAATCGGCAACTATTCCCTGATAAATCTTCTCAATCTGGTCTTCAACAGGCTCATCGGTTCCGACAGGTTCGGGAAGCTCGAAAAGATACACTCCCTCGGAAGTATTGTTCATTAGGGACCGATACCGTTCTTCATCAATCTTCAAACTCTTCAGTGACAACCTGTACTGTGTTATGTCATTCACCACTTGCATTGTTCTGGAAACCCGCCCTGAATTGTCATGGTGAATATCTGTATGTCCCGAAACCCATCGGATCTCCCCATCCGGATGTACAACCCTGAACTCAAGATTATGCTCTGTACCCATTTCGTGAGATGCCTTTAACTGCTCCCGCCATTTCTGTAGATCGTCTGGATGAATTCTGTCGGAGAGCTCCTTTAGCATACCTTTGAATTCTCCGGGCGGATATCCCCAGATTACAGGAATTTGCTCCGACCACTTTACCCGGTCAGATCCACGATCCCATTGCCATATCCCTACTGCGACAACCCGCATCGCATGTTCGTATTGTTCCTCAAGATGCCTGTATTCCTCCTCGGAATCCTTTCTTGCAGAAATATCCGAAACAAAACCTACGATCTTTTCACCTAGACCGTCAGAATCATCCAAAAGCGAAAGCGACACATGAGCACATGCACCTCTCCCCTTTTGAGCCCTGAACGGCAGTTCAAGCTCAACCGGCTGTTTTCTTTTCAGCTTCTCAAGCAATGCATCAGAAGGAACGGTTTCAAACACCTGCGGGAAGAAAAACGTGATCCCCTCACCTACCGCCTTTCGGTCTGAAACTCCAAACAGCTCCTGTGCAGCAGCATTCATTCCGATCACATGCCAGGAAGAGTCGGTGATGAAAAAGGGAACATTAAGATTATCGAAAACATGCAGTTCTTTGGCCATATATCCGATTCCTGGCACAATCTCAAAGGGTGATTTCTATCAGAAGAACTTAAAGGTATGAAAAGCAAGTGTGCTGCCATCACAATGAAGGTATTCATTAGCTAGTACAGGGGAAATTTGACCGGAAAAGAAATCAAGCTTTCTGAGCAGCAAGATCTCTGGATTTTACACTATCCTGTACATATTGAGTCTGCTTGACAGGGTATTGTATTCTTTTTTTTGGAGTCGGCTGAAGGCATAACTGTCACATCTGTATAAATGATCTTTCATCATACTCTATTGCGTTGCGATGAACAGATCTGCTGATTGTGTCACGTTTAATGGGTGCGCCACATAGGGCCAATTGCAAAAGCTAAAAAACGGCTGAGAAGATCAGGCCACAACCATCTCCCTCTCCTCCTCCAGCTCTTTTTCCTGCTTTTCCATATGCACCCTGGCCAGCTTGAGCTTCAGCGCCTTTCTCAGCCGACCGGAAGGCTTTTCGATAAGATACCCATTGAGTATCTCGACCGAATTGCGGATTATCTGAATGGGTGTCATCATGATCCCCCAGGGAAAATTCCACCACCCGAAAAAAAAGCAGCGGAACATCGCCAGAAGCAGCATTTTCGTACCGCAGCGCCGGCAGCAGATCTTCCTTTTGCTGCTCCAGGAGGTCACCACCATCCACGAACTGATACGATGAGAAAGGTAATAATTCACCGGCCCTCTTCCCCGGCACACCGGACAGCGCCCTTTATGCACTTTTCTGAGGTAGTCATCAAGTTCTTCGGATGTAACCTGATCGGTAAACGAGAAAAGAGGTGCATGAGAGGCACACTTGCTGCTGCAGAAATGAATCCCATCAACGACTTTACTCTCCCTGAAAAGAATATCCGTTCCGCAGAAAGCACACCTTTTCATAACCCTCTCCCCTTTTTTTTGTTTCAAGGACCTCTGTACTGGTGAAGCCGAGCACTGCGGGAGCTGTGCTTGAGTCTCTTCAAGGCCTTTTCTTTTATCTGCCTTACTCTCTCGCGGGTAAGGTTGAACCGCTGCCCGATCTCCTCAAGAGTATATGCGGTCTCCTCGCCTATGCCGAAATAGAGCTTGACCACTTCCCGCTCTCTTTCGGACAAACTGTCCAGAACCGTATTCACCTCTGATTGAAGAGAAATGTCGATAACCCCCTCGTCGGGCAGAGCCTGTTCATCATCCCTGAGCACATCCATCAGCTTGGAGTCATCCCCCGACTGAAGCGGCGCATCCAGAGACATATGACTGTTGCCGATACGGACCGTTTCCCGTACCTCCTGGCTATCCAGCTCAAGTTCCGTGGCGATTTCATCAACATTGGGCAGACGGTTGAGTTTCTGCTCCAGCCTGCTTTGGACTTTTCCGATCTTGTGAATGGTGCCAACCCGATTCAGGGGAAGTTTCACAATACGGGACTGCTCGGCCAGAGCCTGCAGAATCGCCTGACGAATCCACCACACCGCATAAGAGATGAATTTGAAATTCTTCTTCTCATCAAAGCGTTTGGCAGCCCTGATCAGCCCCAGATTGCCCTCATTTATAAGATCGCTGAGAGGCAGTCCCTGGTTTTGATAATTGCGGCACACGCTCACTACAAAGCGAAGATTAGCCTTGACCAGCCTTTCCAATGCTCTTTTATCCCCTTTGCGGATCCTGACGGCAAGCTTCGCCTCCTCCTCTAGGGGTAATGATTTGTATTTGCCGATTTCCTTAAGATACAGCGATAAGGACCCGTCATCAGTAATAAACCGATTTGAATCAGTAATATTTGGAGGCATAGTTGATGCACATTCTCCGGACATCCACGTCCGTTTAGGTATTTATACTGATCCATACATATATATTGCAACAGGATGCTCCCGCAACAGTTATAGTGTATGGTATTAGGATCATAAACTAAGTGACCATAATATATATTAATCGCTCATGTTCCCAACGCGTCATGAAATACTTTCATCATTTAAAGAACCGGTTTTTACGGATCACCCGTATTTTCCGGCATTGAGATCCTTTGCCTGTCTGAGTAACTGGAAGGACACGCCGCTTATTGAGCTTTCCAAGGTGAAGATCGAAGTCCATTCCATAGATTACCTGGAACACTCTTCTACTACCACTAATCCTACAACTGCGCCTCTGAGATTTCAACAGGACTGTTACAGATTATGGTATCAGGTGGAGGGAACCGGTATCCTGCAGAATGTCACCAGGAACAGTTTCGGTACCGCCCGGCCGGGGCTTTTAGGGATCATGGAAAGAGGCGAGCGTCACAGCTACCTTCATCAGAAGGGAAATTTCGAATGTTTCCAGATCCTGTTTTCGCTTCTTCCCTCCCAACAGGCGAAATGCTACTGGAACACTGAAATTGAGGGAAAAGTCGTACTGAGCGAAAACGAACGGCTCTATTTTGAGAACCTTGCCTTCGATCTGATACAGGTCATAGCAAACCGCAAAGAGATGCTGGGCCTGGCTACGATTTCGCGGCTTCTGGAAATTCTGGTCGTGCTCTTCAAAAAGGGACTTCTGCTCATAGAGGAGAGCCAGTTTCCCAAAAACAAGGCCAAAAGCCTGGTGGCCAAGGCCAAAACGTTCATGGATCTCAACTACAGCCGCATGGAACATCAGCAGGAGCTTGAAAAAGAGTGCGCGGTGGATATCAATTACCTAAACATTCTCTTCAAAAAGGAATCCGGCCGCACGCTTTACCAGTATATGACCACGGTTCGTATGGAACATGCCAAACACATGCTTGAATGCAGCAAAGAGCAGATCGTGGACATCGCCCTCAAAGTGGGCTACCCCAACAGCAACTCCTTCACCAGAGCTTTCAAGCGTCACTGCGGAACGACACCGCAGGTGTACAGAGAGAGGGTTCAGCGTTCGGGGTTCAGAGTTCAGCGCTGAAAAGAAAGGTTGGTTCGACCTTATGTAATCAGTGAACGCGACCGGATAGGACCGGCTTGGAGAAAAACGGTTAGTAAAATTAAATTAACATTTCTATTAAAACTAAAATCCTGTTTTCATTCCAATAAGGTTGAACGCTGAACGAAATCAACCCGATTCAGTGATCATCGATCAACGGTAAACCAATTAACGAGGTTTTTATGGATTTAGCAGTCTGCAAGTTCGGCGGCAGTTCAGTCGCCACCAGTGACAAGCTCAAACAGATAGTCAAGATCATGCAGCTGAACCCGCAGAGACGCTGCATCGTCCTCTCAGCACCGGGCAAAGCCCCCGGGTTCAATATCAAAGTGACAGACCTTCTCATTGATGCCACCGAAAAGGCACTTGAGGATCTGGACTACTCAGGAGCGCTTCAGGAGATAAAAAACCGTTTTCTCACCAATTACGAACCTCTGGGTGTATCCCGCGAACGACTCGATAATGTTTTATCAGATCTTGACCAGCGGCTCGGTTCACCCAAAGACAACCGCGACAAGTTCCGTGATCTGGTCGTTTCCGCCGGAGAAGATCTGAACAGTAAACTGTTTGCCGACTTTCTCAATATTCAGGGTATCAAAGCACGGTATGTTTCTCCCAAAGAAGGGGGGCTTCTTGTCACTCCTGTGTTCGGTGATGCCCAGCCGGTAAAGGATGTGGCGCTCAAACTCGCCATGCTCAAAAGAATGTGTGCCGATCAGGTGGTTGTATTTCCCGGCTTTTTCGGTGTTACCGAAGAAGGCGACATAGCCACTTTCAGCCGAGGCGGTTCGGATCTCACCGGAGCGATTCTCTCCGAAGCACTTGATGTGGCAGTTTATGAAAACTTTACCGATGTGGACGGGATTTTCAGAGCCCATCCGGGAATGGTTGATATCCCCGAACAGATCAATGCCCTTACGTATAAGGAGATGAGAGAGCTTTCCTATATCGGATTCGACGTGCTTCACGAAGAGGCGGTGAAACCGGTGATGCGCAAGAAAATCCCCATCCGCCTGCGCAACACCAATAATGTGGAAAACGAGGGAACACTGATCGTTTCCGAAAGGCTTCCCGGTGAAAAGGATGTGATCGGTGTGGCATCGGGAGGCGGTTACTGCAGTTTCACTCTTCAGAAATTCCTCATGAACCGGGAAATGGGTTTCGGCCGCAGACTGCTGGCAATTTTCGAGGAAATGGACCTGTCCTATGAGCATACCCCTTCCGGAGTAGATAATATTTCCGTAATACTTGACCAGACCCAGCTTCAGCCGGAAACGGTCAACAACATAATACGAACCATCGATGAACGTCTGGGCCCCGATGAAATCAGAACAGAATTCGGCATAGCTCTCATTGCACTGGTGGGAGAAGGTCTGATTCACAAGATAGGAGTCCTCTCGCAGGCCGCAGGAGCTCTGTCCAAGGCCGGAGTGAATATCAAAATGGTCAACCAGGGCAGCAGCGAAATCAGTATCATCTTCGGCATCGATGCCTCTGATGAGAAAAAAGCTGTAGACGCACTCTACAAAGAATTCTTTTCCTGAAATCTGATCTCAGAGAGGTACTGATTCAGGACCTCTCTGAAGACTACGCAAAGATTATGAACAAGAAAAACGAAAAATTATTCCTTACGGTCTGCCTTAACCCCACTCTTCAGAAAACACTTCTGTTCGATGAATTCCGGGAAAACCAGGTCAACCGCTGCGCACAACTGTTTATGGACGCTTCCGGAAAGGGTGTAAATGTCAGCCGCATTCTCGATCAGCTTAACCAGAAGGTACACCACATCACTCAGCTGGGCGGCAAAGAAAGAGAACTGTTCTGCGATCTTGTGCACAAATCAGAAATTCCACTTTCATATGTCGAATCAGAGTCGCAGGTACGCTACTGCAGCACACTGCTTAACAGAAAAAAGGGAACCACCACCGAAATCATCGAACCCACCCTTCCGGTTGGCAACGGAACTGAAGAAAAGTTTATCAACCTGTTCAGATCACTTCTGCCCAAGGCACATACTCTGATCATATCCGGAACCAAAGCACCGGGGTTTTCCGATGACCTTTATCCTCAACTGGTGAGAGAAGCCAAGGGTGCGGAGCTGACAGTTATTCTGGACCTCAAAGGAAAAGACCTGATCAATTCACTGCCCCTATGCCCGGATTTCATCAAACCCAATTTAAGTGAATTTGCAGCAACATTTTTCTCCCAGGAAACAGTGTGGGAAAACCAAACGAGTGAAGAGCATCTGAAAAAGGCCTGCCGAAAAATGGAGGAGCTGTTCAGCAGATTCAACACCAAAAGTATAATCACCAGAGGCAGTGAGGGATGCTTGTTTCATGACGGGGAGAAGATCTCGTCAGTTGAAGCGGAAGTCATCGAACCGGTAAACACTATCGGGTGCGGCGATGCGTTCACCGCCGGATTCGCCAGCGATTGGCATGCAAAAAAGGACATCAAAGAAGCAGTTAAAACTGCAATGAAAACGGCTTTGCTCAATGCTCTTACCGTGCGCCCGGGAACCCTGCACAGTTAAGAATACCCCACCTCAGCTCTTATTATTTCGGTGTCATCCCTTTTTCTGATAAACGAAACCGAGCAAGTGTCATCCTTCCGGGTCAGATAAGCACCCACTTCATCATTCCAGCCGCATTCAGCAAGATAATTTACCTGCAGAGTGTGAATGGAGGACTGTTCATGAAACCGGCGGGAGAAAAGATTCATGATCCACCCTATATACCGGGTGTTGTTCACATGCCCGTTCATGTCGATATCACAGTACTGAACCGAAAAGCTTCTGTATTCTGGACATTCATCGAGCTTAGCTACCCTGCTGGGATCTTCAGGCACAGCCCGCTTCTGAGGACATACGGGAATAAGTGAAAGGTGACTGTCGGGGCGACGGGGACGGCCGCGTTTTCTGTCAAGAATAATCCAGGCACTTCCGGCAGATGCCAGAAGCTGCCCCCCTGAGGAGAAGATTTCAAAATCGCGCATAGCCATAAGACCGTTTGCCCCGCGCGGCCAGGTGCGCACGTGAACGTTATCCGCCCAACGGGGAAATTGATGAACCTTTAAAGACAAACGTGACAGAACCCATACCAAACCGTCTTTTCCCAATTCATCATATCCCAGATTCAGATTTTCAGCATGCATCCATGCTGCTTCCTGAAGATAGCGGGCGATTGTCTCCAATGTGGCGCGCTTTTTAATATCCACATCATAGGAGCGCACAATGAATTCAGTCTGCAGCATTCCCTGCGGTACAGAATCGATATCCGTCACTTCCCAAGCCTTTCTTTTGCATAGAGATATCCCAGGCAATGAACCAATGACGAAGTCCAGTTTATAGCCACTTCGTTTGAGGCATAACTTTTATCATCATCGACATAACTTCTGGCAGGCTCGTGATGAATATACTCAGCACCCCAGGAAACTTTTTCTACATCGTCCTGACGAACAGCATTGGGACCTCCGACCAGAAATCCCGGTATGGGCCTATCTATGCCATCCGCACCGCATTGCCTGTGATGCGGAGACCGGGAGTGTACATCACCGACACCGGTGACATACGAGATCCCTACGGGATTCTTGCCGAAAACGTAATCCACAGTCTGAGTGAGTGCGTCGAGGTAGGCTTGGTCACCTGTCAGATCATATGCATATGAAAAGAGAATCCCGATATTCATAAAAGAAGCGTTCGAGCCCCAGAAAAAGCATTCATAAGGGATTTGATAGGGGTTTTCTTTCAGGATACCGAGATGCTTCTCCGCCACAGTCAGAATACGTGTTTTTATAGTGTCCTTCAGAGAAACTTCCAGACTGCTGGGGGCAGTGAGAAGCGAATAATACGCCATTCCCTGAAGATCCCACCAGGCGGGAACATCTCTGAAAGTCATTTCAGAAATGTGTTTTTTAACAGAGGCACCATACGTTTTATCCCCGGATGAAATGAAAAGCTCAGCCGCAGCCCACAGAAATTCATCCCTGTACGCATCATTTCCGTCTACCAGATACTGCGAACCTGCACAGGTGGTATCGATCCACTCGTGCTGATAAACACCATATCCCCCGCTACCTCCCCCTTCTTCCGGTTCCCTAGCCGAGGGGTTTTCAACAGCCCAGCTGTAAGCTCGTTTGGCACTTTGAAGACAGTTTTGCGCATATGCACTGTCATATGAGGAAAAGAGACGTGATGCCTGCGCCATGACTGCAGCGAAACAGAGAGATGAGGTGGTTGATTTACCTATGATGTACCGGGTGAGAGTATCCTGATGGGGCATGATTACTCCCGGCCAGCTCAAACCGGCAAGTTTGAAGAATACTCCCCCGTCCTCATCCTGCATTGTCTTAAGCCAGTCCAGTTCATATTTGATCTCATCAAGCAGATCGCTTTTCCCGTTCCGGCTTTCAGGAATATTGGTGAAACTGTCGGAAACCAGTGCCGGGAAACGCTCATGAAGTGACATAAGCGAAGCGGTGGTGATTCCGGCATTAACCACGTATTTCCCGAAGTCACCCGCATCATACCACCCTCTGGGCGATGAGCGGACACCCTTTCTCCCGGTTGATTCATGAAGTATGCAGGCAGTGTCGGGATGCCCGGCCTTTCTGGCCCAGACACCAGCGAATGCGGAATCAAGATCCATTGACGCACGCTGATAGTAAAATGACTTGAGCGAAGCCCTGAATGCAGTTTTGTAAAGATTTGAACTTATTTTGAATTCAGGAGAAAACCCAAGCGAACGAATGTAAATACGGTAGGTGCCGCTCTTTGAGAAGGAGGAAAAATCACCTCTGCTTAAAATTTCACCGGACGCATCCCACAAGCCCTGAAAATCGATATCACTTTCGTACATCACCCTGCCATTTTCATCAACGACACAGAAATCTTCGGTGATACTGTCTGCCACAACAACATACTTGGGTGCGTTACTGTAATATCCGATCTGGTTTATTCGGATCTTTTCATTCACCGATTTGTCATCCGTAGCGATTTTCTGTGTACAGGAAAACTGAAGCAGGAAAAGAGAGAGTGTTAGGAAATGAAAACATCTGATCAGCATACAAAACCTTTCTCAAGGTGAGTAGATTGTTTCGAAAAAGAAAATATATCTGATTTACCCGAAACAACAGATCTGTCTATTTCACAAATTCCAGCACTCTTTTCAGAAAATGTCACTTCAGAAAGCCGGTCGGTTCGAAAATCGTTCTTACATACTGTTTTGAAACCGTTACCCAATCCGATACACTTGCCTCATCTTTTGTAATCGGCTCAAGTGACTTCACTCTGCCATAGCAGATATATTGGCATGATCTGTTATCCCAGAGAACAAAACTTGATTGATAGATAATGGATCTGGACGGAGTAAAATTGATCCCCTGCTCTGCTTTGACAGAATGGTACTCATCGGTTTGTGTTCCGATTCGGATTTTGCTCAAAAACAGCACCAGGTCCGCATCAGTGGTACTGAAGTCGAATTGACTGCCCTCGGCAGGCAGCTCTATAACCACATTTCCCTCAGGAACGCTCAGCATCTCTCTTGATATCAGGTATCTCGTATCCACACTGCTGAAGAAAGCTGTTTTCAGTTTGACTTCCCTGAGCAGGTCCTTGAGAAGTCGTTTTTTGAAAAATTCCGAGATCAGCTTCTGCTGATCCCCCTTGCCCAGAGCCTTTTCGATGCTGCCCTTATAGGCGATAAACGGCTGCCGATCCTGAATGACTACAGCCAAAGCGGCACCTTCCATGCTCTGCTTTTTGTAGTCCGGCGAAACGACTATTCTGGATGGACCAACACAGGAAACAAAGACAAATACTGAAAGTATAAGAACCAGTTTTCCGATTTTCATAACTGCTCAATTCTTTTTCTGAGCTTCAATTTCAGACACTCTGCATTGAGGATGCCTGTAAGCGGTGGTGTCATTGACCTTGAGTTTTCCGAAACTGATAGCACGAGTGGGACACCAGTGAATGCAGGCGAAACACTTGACACAGTCTCTGTTCCAGACCGGATATCCATCCCTGCAGGAAACGGAATCAACCGGACACACTTTAGCACATAATCCGCACCGGGTGCATTTATCCTTATCAACCCTCTTGGTACGCTCTTTGAGGACATGTTCGAAAAACCATTCGGATATCCGGGGCAGAACTGGAAAAGCAAAACGAGACGGAATATCTTTTTTTTCTCTTCTCTTCAGGGATTCAATAATCCCTGAGAGTTTTTTTTCACCCTCCAGGAGCATGGGACCGATCGTATCCGGCTTGCTGTAGAAAAATATGCTGTTATCGGGCAGATACATAAGATGTGCGGCGCTGAGTGTAATATCCCTTTTTTGAAGCTGTTTTTTAAGTATCTTCAGGACCGATCCCGCAGTTTGCCCGCAATGAGTTATGGCGAAGACGAACGTTGAGGATGGAATGTCCAGTTTTTGGATGAACTCTTTCACAAACGCAGGGACATCCATAAAGAACACCGGAAACACCAGCCCCACCATTTCTGAGGAGGTGGAGACGCGGCTATGATTTTTATAGGAGGCTATACCGGAAATTTCGGCGTTAAGCTCTTTTTTGAGTCGTTTTGCGATATGGACTCCGTTTCCGGTTCCGCTGAAATAGAAGACCCGGCATGGTTTAGACGGCATTTTCAGCTCCTTTGGTTTTATAGAAAAATAATTCGTCTCACCCCGGAGAGGAAACGGGTGGGCCGGATGAATATACTGCAGTACAGACCCAATTTCGGGCTATTATTTGACTTCGCCGCTGCAATTTAACATTATTTTAATTACACCACCAGTTCACACTCTCAGAAAAAACGATCGGAGCGTCTGATGAAATCTCATTCGCTGTTCCCTACCATTTTAGCCCTGACACTGTTTGCCCTGGCTTTGCTTTTCTTTGGATGCGGCTCACCAGAAGAGCTCTCCTTCATGGTGGGCGGGGCTCCCAACGAAATCGCCTACTGGGAAAAAGTTGTGGAACAATTTGAAAAAGAAAGCGGTATTGCGGTCAAACTGATTCGTCAGACCACTGATACCGATCAAAGAAAACAGAGTATTATTCTGTCTCTGAGGGGAAAGAGAAAAAATCCGGATGTGATGCTGGTGGATGTTGCCTGGATAGGTCAGCTTGCCGCATCACAATGGCTTCTGCCGCTCAACAGTCACGATATCGATACAGACCCCTTTTTTGACAGAGTGATCTCTCTGGCAGACACCTACAATGACTCCCTTATCGGTCTGCCCCTTTATGTGGACGGAGGACTGCTCTATTACCGCAAAGACCTTCTGGAAAAATACGGCTACAGCTCCCCTCCCCGGTACTGGAACGAACTTCTGGAGATGGCTCAGAAAATCCAGAAGAGTGAAAAGTCCCAGAATGAAAATTTCTGGGGATATGTGTGGCAGGGTGCCCAGTACGAAGGCCTTGTCTGCAACGCTCTTGAAACATTCACCTCTGCGGGCGGACAAATTCTGGATAAAAAATCACCCGTGGTGGCAAGTGATGCCAACCAAAAAGCTCTTCAGTTTATGAAGTCATTCATCCATGAACACAAAGTTTCTCCACCCAACACTTTCACCGACTTGAAGGAGGAAGAGGTGAGGATGACATTCCAGGCAGGAAATGCGCTGTTCGAACGAAACTGGCCTTACGCCTGGAAACTTCACAACAGTGAAGAATCACCCGTGCGCGACCAGGTGGGAATCGCACCGCTTCCGGCGTTTGAAAACAATGAAAGTGCTGCCACATTGGGCGGATGGCATGCGGTTATATCCACTCATACGGATGTCCCCCAGCAGGCGGTAAAGTTTATAAAACACATCACCTCCTATAAAGTTCAGAAAGAAATGGTACTCAATATGGGATGGAATCCGGGCAGAAGTGATCTGTATACCGATGAAGACATTCTGAAGAAACTGCCGCATCTTGTAGAACTGAAGCCGGTGTTTGAAAACGCGGTAGCACGACCTGTAGTACCCTACTACTCTGAAATTTCACAGGTGCTCCAGAAACGGATCAACGCCGCACTGGCCGATCAGATATCAGCAGAAAACGCACTGAAGAAAGCAGACAGTGAAATAGGAGATATCGTATCCACATATGAGAATTATTGACAGAATCTTGGAAAGATACAACAAGCGGGAGGTCGCAACCGCGTTTTTATTCATTGCCCCCGTCTTGATTGTTACAATCTCATTTATTCTCATTCCGATTCTCGGCACCTGCTATAAGAGCCTGTTCAGAGACGTTGCCTTTATTCCCGAAACGTTCATAGGTCTGAAAAATTATTCTCAGCTGTTTTCTTCCGGCGCATTCTGGCGGGCCACAGGTTTCACTCTTCTTTTCACAGCAGCGGCGGTTTTGCTTGAAATAAGTGCAGGTCTGCTTTTCGCACTGCTTCTGAATGAAACTTTCCCAGCACGTAAAATGCTGCGTGCTGCCATTCTCATCCCCTGGGCGATTCCAACCGTGATTGCAGGAAGAACATGGCAAATTATGTATCAGTACAGCTATGGAGTAATCAACTACTCCATCACCCGGCTGGGTATAAGCGAAAATGTGAACTGGCTTGGAAATGCCGCAAGCGCCTTCTGGGCCATTGTGATTGCGGATGTATGGAAAACCACTCCCTTTGTGGTCATTATTCTCCTGGCAGGTCTTCAGGCCATTCCCAAAGACATTTATCTTCAGGCCAAAGTTGACGGAGCCTCCATGGTGAGAAGATTTGTAAAGATCACTTTGCCTCTTCTGTCACCGGTAATCGTGGTGGCGCTCATATTCCGTACAATCGATTCCCTGAGAATATTCGATCTGGTGTATGTGCTTACAGGCGGCGGTCCGGGCGGAAAAACCCAAACGCTTTCCTATCTGGGTTTCCGGTATTTCAACAACGATCAGTTCGGTCTGGGTTCGGCAGTGTCGGTAATCATGTTTTTGATCTCGTTTATCATAACGCTGGTTTATATTCACAGTGGAAAATTTCACAAAAGTATAGGCACATGAAACTGCAGGAATCCCAAATACGCAGTCTGCTGCTCTTTTCAGGTTCGGCACTGCTGCTCGGATTTGTTCTGATCCCGTTTGTCTGGATGACCGTGATATCCTTCACAAATCAACCCGATTTCCTTGTTACCGGAAATTACAGTGCGACGTTCCAGAACTATATACAGGTAGCAACCTCCGAATCACTTCACTTCTTCGATTATCTCACCAACAGTCTTGTAGTGTCAAGCCTCACGGCTGTGATTGTCACTCTTCTCACCAGTTTATCAGGATATGCAGTCTCAAGATTCCGCTTTCCTGGAAGAATAGCAGTGCCGCTCTTTGTTCTGGCACTTTCCATGTTTCCGCAGATAAGCATAATAGGGTACCTCTTCCAGCTCTTTTCCGATCTGGGTATCACCAATACCCATGTGGCACTTATTCTCCCCTACACCGCCTGGACCATTCCGATCGCACTGTGGATCAATATGAGCTATTTTTCCCAGATACCGGCGGATCTGGACAAAGCTGCCCTTGTGGACGGAGCGGGAAGGTTCAAAACCCTTTTCAGAATCATATTGCCTCTTGCTCTGCCGGGTATCTTCTCCTCTTTTCTTCTTGTTTTCATCATGAGTTTCAATGAATTCCTCTTCGCACTCATGCTTACCATAGACTACACTGCACAAACGGTTCCGGTGGGAATCGCACTCTTCCAGGGAATACACGGAGAGTTGCCCTGGGGAAACCTCATGGCGGCATCCACGATCGCCACCATACCGCTGGTACTTCTTACTCTGCTTTTCCAGCGCTACATCGTGAGCGGACTGATGAGCGGGTCTGTAAAGCAGTAGCTCTGAGTTCAAAACTGAAGGAAAAAGAATGAAAACGAATGCAACTGAAGTCAGAATGAAGAAAGTAAATAAGACATTTCATACTTTAAGAGGGAAAGTGAATGTTCTCAAATCGCTTGATCTGACTATAGAGCCGGGGGAATTCTTTGTTCTTCTGGGACCTTCAGGGTGCGGCAAAAGCACTACTCTCAATCTCATTGCAGGATTGGAAAAACCGTCCGGGGGAAGCATTCAGTTCAGCAATCACACAGTAGCAGACAGTTCAAAGGGTCTATTCATGCAGCCTTTCGAACGGGACGTCTCCTTTGTCTTTCAAAGTTATGCGCTTTATCCTCACATGACCATAGAGCAGAACATTGAATTCCCTCTGACAAATCTTAAACAGAAAATGTCCAAGAATGAACGCAGACGCAGGGTAAGGGAAACTGCCGAAATCCTGAGAATTGAAAACCTTCTGGACCGAAAACCTTCCGAACTTTCGGGGGGACAGAGACAGCGAGTAGCAATAGGACGTGCAATTGTGCGCAACCCATCGCTTTTCCTCATGGATGAACCGCTTTCGAATCTTGATGCGAAACTGCGAATGGAAATGCGTGCAGAACTCAAATCACTGCAGAAAAAACTGGGCATCACCACAATCTATGTAACTCATGACCAGATCGAGGCCATGACCCTGGGAGACCGCATCGCCGTACTGGAAAACGGATATATACAGCAGCTGGGTACCCCGGAACAGATCTATTCGCGCCCTGAAAACAGTTTTGTTGCCAAATTCATAGGATCTCCGCCGATGAACATTCTAAAAGGAGAAGCTTTAGAGAAAGAAAATATTCTGTACTTCAAGACGCCCGATCTGCAGATAAGAATCCGCGAACCTCTGGCGACCAGACTTCTCCAGCACAAAGGTGAAAAACTACTTCTGGGGGTCCGCCCGGAAACCGCAGCCATTGTTGAAGAAAATGCTGATACGAACATCAGTTTCGATGTGGTTGAGAATATAGGACACGAGTGGCTGCTCCATTCATTCATGAATAACGGCGGCAAATTCATCACCATCACATCAAAACGCCCGGATAAACTAAACAATGTCCCACTCTCTCTGGATATGAACAGGCTTCATCTTTTCCACCCGGAAACAAAGCAGAGGTTATAAAGTTTGCCGTTGCCGACTTGATGACACGGTTTTAATTTATTCTGTACACATCACCTGAAAACCACCCACAACAGAGGAGCCCCGTTTTGAAAATCACCAGCTTGTTACTGACAGCATTTCTCTCAGCAGTTATCTGCTGTACACCGGCAGTGAAAACGGACACTGAACCGGAAACAGCAGAAAATACCGAAACCGGCACCACTTCGAAAGGTTATATCAATGATTCCATAGGATTTGAAATAGTACTGAATGACAACTGGTCATACTATACAAGCAAACAAGAAGCTCCGGAAATGTTCAAAAGTGCATTTGAAAAGACAGAGGTTCTGATGGTCGGCAACAGTACCGGATACAAATGCTTTCTCAGATGCACTGCTGAAAAAACTGAAATGCCTGTCAAAGAGTATTTCCCGTCTGTTTTCGAAAAAACAAAAAATGACCTGCAACCCCTTTACGCCAAAACAACCGCGGACAACAGATTCGTGAAATGGTCATATAAAGTTAAAATAAACGGCCTTGATTTCGTCTTTGTGGAAGGGGTTTTCCGCAGCGGGGAGCATGTGGTGAGAATGGGGCTGTGGACTCAGGCTTCGCAATTCGATGAGCAGAAAAACAAAATTGACGAGATAATCAGCTCGACAGAAATATTCGAAAACGGCAAGACTGTCACTCTGGGTCAGAAGTTTGCAGAAGGGCTGAATGATATAGCCTTGGACTTTACTACCCCAGCCGAAAGCCAAACCGAAACGATCAAACCCTGCAAGGATTCCCTCCCTCTTATCTACCAGGTAGAACATTCAGGCAGCACAGTCTATCTTATGGGCTCGGTTCACGTCGGCAGTAAGGATTTCTATCCTCTCGCCCCCGTTATCGATTCTGTATTCACTCTCTCAGAAAACCTTATCGTCGAAATAAATTCCAATGCACCCGATTTCAAAGAAAAATCAATGCAGCTGATGAAAGAAGGAATGCTTGAGAAGGGGAAAACTCTCAAAGACGTCCTCTCCCCCTCTGCATATGCCAAAACGGAAAAAGTCATTGAAGAACTGGGACTTCCCATGAACAGATTCAATACTTTCAAGCCCTGGTTTCTTGCAGTCACTCTTGAAGTCATTTTCATCCAGTCGATGGGTTATGATTTCAATTACGGAATAGATCTTCACTTCATGAACAAAGCTCAGAAAAGCGACAAGAACATCCTGCAGATAGAATCAATGGAGGAGCAGATTGCTCTGCTTAAGGAACTCAACAGTGAAAAATTCCTTCTCTACTCACTTGAAAGCAATCGTTCGAAAAAGGAGAAAATCAATGACCTCATCAAGGCATACCTCTGTGGAGAAAGAGCAAAGATAGAAAAGATACTTCTTTCGGAATATGAGACAGATTTCAAAAAAATTCATCAGAAACTTATAATAGAAAGAAACCATTCCATGTCGGAATACATCAGAAAATATCTGGAAAACAATGAAGAACCCGCATTCGTGGTTGTCGGCTGCGGGCACGTAGTGGGAAATGAAGGTATTGTGGAACTTCTGAAAAAACAGGGTTTGTCGGTACAAAAACTGTAAAAAACGTGAAAGACTGCGGCCCCGTGCCGCAGTCTTTCACAGTGTCAGTTTATCTCATTTCCTGTTTAGATATGAATGCTACTGGTCCTCATCTTTCCGAAACGTTGTCAATAGGGCATTGAATGTCTTCACCCAGAAGTTCACCCCCCAGCGCCAGCGCCAGCGCGCGACATCCCGCGCACTCCTCATGACCGCAGCTAAAACATCCCGAACCGTTCATTTCTGACTTCAACACGGAAGGTGAAAACTTCTGAAGCTCTCCGAGAATCTGAAAAACAGAATCATCAGGAATTTTTCCCACGCCAAGAGGAAGACGACGGCAGGGATAAACTGTGCCATCCGGCATAAGTGCCATGGAAGAGGAGCCGAGATTGCACAATGCACCTCGTAAAGAAAGAGGTTTTCCCTCTTCTCCATCATTCATATCCACCCAGAAGGCTTTATACGGAAGCAGATCCTCAATACCGACATCCACTTCAGCAGCATTACATATACCCCCGACCACACCGGCCCATTGACGTGATGAAAGCACATTATCTTTCAGGCTCACCCCCCGCCCCAGAGGCACATACCTCTCAAAAATCACCCCGCTCACTCCGATTTTTCCCGCCAGGGTACAGAGTCCCTCAACGCTGTCATGATTGTACGCTCCCAATGTAACCATAAGTACAACCGGATATCCCGCATCAA
Organism: Chitinispirillaceae bacterium; assembly: GCA_046546375.1. Lineage (GTDB taxonomy): Bacteria > Fibrobacterota > Chitinivibrionia > Chitinivibrionales > Chitinispirillaceae > JAEZKC01. The sequence continues at coordinate 17,091 of JBKGXV010000014.1, forward strand.
GCAAAAGAGCTATGTTATCCAGAACGTTTCTGAAATGCCCCCTCCCTCTGATGGAATCATTCACCTCAGGGATATGAGATTCCAGAGATATTTTAATGGAAGTTAGTTTGGGCAATGCGGCAAAATGGTCCATTACAGCCTTATCCAGAACCGTACCGCTGGTAATGATATTGAGTTCTTCGAGGTTATCAAAAGTGCCGATATGGGAAGCTAGTTCGAAAAAACGAGGATAAAGAAGAGGTTCCCCACCAGTCAGATTTATACTCACCGGTACCGGAAGAGAATTCATTATCAAATCCGCAAACTGCTTGAGTTCATCACAGCTCAGCTCACCCTCACTGCCAAATCCGTGTTGGTAGCAGTGAAGACACCGACCTGCACAACGGTCGGTAATATGCCACTGAAAACCAAAACTTTCAGGCAATTTGAAATCGGAATTCACATTTTCCCCGCACAGAATCTGTCAGTTAGAAAAAATCACTTCTCTTTTTTCTCAGGCTTTTCAGGTTTTTTTTCATCCTGCTTGAACCTTTTGTATTTCTCCGCAAAGGGGATGGAAAGAGGGAAAACGGCAAACATCATAAAAGCAGGTATCAGACTGAGAGTGTTCACTTTGGGCACCAAACTGTTTCCCGCGATCAGCAAAAGTAACGAAAGCAGAAAAAGCGAGACGGCAGTAACTGCTACCGGAACCATACTCCAACCAAACCACCTGAAATGAACACGGTCAGCCACAAAAACCAGCGATACAAGCATGGAAAGGGTAGCCGGAAGCATGAAAAGAAAAGGAATAATGGTTCCCATGCGCCAGGCATGCACACCGGAAGCCAAAACTCTGACCATGGTAACGATAGAAAAAATAAGAATCAACAGACCAATAGATTTGCGCATCAATCTCCCCGGTTAGAATGTGTATTGTAAAAATAGTTATTGTCTGACCGCTTGCGCTCTACTGAAACATTTAAGAGGACTAAGCACATGCCATTGATGAGGGTAGAGACGAACCGCATCCTCCAAAGCAGCGGATATCTTTTCCAGTGCGCACTGAACTCCCTGAGATCCATCTATGCGGCGCGATATGATCTTAAGCTTGCCATCATCCTTCACACAATAGGCTATATAGACAGGCACTCCCGAATCCAAAGCATGCGAGACGATATTCAGAGGCAAACTCACCTGTCGGCCGAAAAGGTTAGCCTTCACCCCTTTTCCGGAAATTATCCTGTCACACACAATCCCCAGAGTTTCTCCCCGCTTGAGAACCCTCAGTATCCCCCTGGCATCATCGTGGGAGATGGTTTCTATGTGATTTTCACGCCGCTTGTCACGGAAATAATCCGCCAGTTTCTGAGGCTTGAGCCTTTCGGCAATCACATGGAAATAGGAACCGAACCGGTCATGAAGCTCATGACCGAAGATTTCGAAATTCCCAATATGGAATGTCAAGCCAAGAAACCGTTTGTCGTGCGGAGGAAACAGATCCCCTTCATACACCCTGGGCATCGTGCTCCAGAAACTGGACAGCCCCGGGAATTCGGCCCAGTATCTGCCGTATTCACGAAACACCATCCAGATATCTCTCAGTGCCGGCGGTCTTTTGAGAACCAAAGACAGATTATAACGCACAGCTCTGCGCTTACTTCCCAAGAGCAGAAACGCCATCCCGGAAAGCACATCTGTGAAAGCGTACCTCAGCCTCAAAGGCAGAACCGAAGTGAGATCAAGAATTTTGAGAAGCAGAAGTTTGAAAAAACCGTACACAGACTCAAGCCAGATACGAATAATCCCCTTTTTGAGCAGCATAAACCCGCCTTGTGGACTTTTCACACCCCCAGTACACCTTTTCTATTCTATCCACGATAGCAGACCAACTGTACTGAACACAGTCTTTGGCCCCCTGTCTGGAAAGTCTCTTTCTCATCTCTTCTGAATCTACCAAAGATGCAAGACTCCTGGCCAAGGATTCGATATTTTCCGGATCCACCAGCACACCATTGACATCATCACGGATCACTTTGCGGTACCCTTCATTATTGCCGGCCACCACTGAAATGCCGGATGCCATGGCCTCCACCAACACAATCCCGAAACTCTCCCCGTAAGTTGCCGGAGAACAGAAGATATCTGCCGTTTTGTAATACCTGGGTAGATCATCAAAAGACACTCCGCCCACAAAATGCACCCTGTCCTGAACCGAAGCAGGTACCTTGTTTTTGTAATACCTGGTAAGAACCCCGTTACCCACCACTATCAGCCGGAATTCACTCTGTGTATACGAGCTTATCAACGGAAGACTTCTCAGAAGCGAGGTGAGCCCTTTGCGCGGTTCCAGCCTTCCCACAAAAAGTATGTTCACCACCCCGTCATCGAACTTCTCTATTTTTCCCTTTGAAGAGGAAAATCTGGCCACATCGATTCCGTTCGGTATTATATCGTACAAGCCCGGAAGTACCGGATGAACAAAGTCCCTGGATGCGAAGGACACCGCAATCAGGGCGGAAAATTCCCGGGAAAACCTTCTGAAAAAAAATCCGCACCGCTTGATCAGAAACCTTTCCGTTCCTCCACCGCAGGCATGAAAAGTCCCCACCATCATTGGCACGGATTGCCCTTTCATGCGCCTTGCTCTGACACAGCCAAGAAAAGAAAGACCAAGAACACAGAAAAGAGGCTGATGCATATGGATGATATCGAATTCCCCGGCCTCGATTATCCGGTCCACTTTGCTTTTTCTTCTGAAAACCAGAGGTATCTTCACTACTGAACCGTTTACAATGAGAGGTACCGGATAACCAAGCTTGATCACATCTTCAGCGTCGATCTTCCCCCCACCGTCAAAGGGTGAAATCACCTTCACCTCATGTCCTCTGCGCCTCAGCTCCTCGTACTGATAATACACATGTTCTGTTATGCCGCCATACCAGGGATAAAAATAGGGTGATACAATTCCGATTTTCATGTACTTTCCCTTGTGTCGTTTACATGATTTGGTCTGGTTTCCTTCACCTTGGAAGGGTTCTGACGGAACGTTTCCATGATCATGCTGAGCGAACCGCCGATAATCACCGGTATCCCCTGCACAACCTGGAAAAGCACCGCAAATGTGAGAGCCTGAGACTTGGGTACCGCAAACCATGAGAGCGCAATTATACTGAAAAACTGAAACGTTCCTATATTGCCCGGTGCAACAGGCAGAAGAAGCCCGATGTTTATCACCATGAGAACCACTGCCGAAGAGATGAAATCAAGCTCGATTCCCAGAGAACGGGTCATGAAAAGCACCATTGTTATCTGTACCGCCCAGGAAAGAACAGACAGCAGCAGAATTCTTGAGATATCGCCCAGATTATGTATGGCCCGGGTCCCCTCGATGAAAAGTTCAAAAGACCTGCGGACCGAAGAAGCGACCCTGGGAGAGACTCGGCTTATCTGCTTTTCCAGAAACACCACGACCTTCTCACGGTTAACAACTATCAGTACCAGTCCTGCTATGGAAAGCAACACCAGAATCCCCAGTATCACCGAACGCCGGTCGGAAACAAGGGGAAAGGAAAACACCGCAGCCACCAGCGCCATCACCAGCATGAGACTGGTCACCTCAAAGACCCTCTGCACCACCACTGCGGTGACTGTGGAAATTTTGCTGATAGCAACCCGCCGCCCCAGAGAATACCCCTGAGCCACATCCCCCAGCTTGAAGGGAAGAAACAGATTGGAAAAAGTCCCGATCAGGTAGCTGCTGAACGCATTGAAAACCGAAATCACTTTCATCGGTCTCACCACCGCCTTCCATACCGCCGCCCTGATCACCAGGTTCAAAACCGTCAGTAAAAGCACCGCCCCCGCAAGCAGCAGATCCGTATGGGCCACAACTCTCACCACATCGGAGAAATTTACACCCTGGACAGACCAGACCAGAGCCGCGCCAACCCCCACAACCCCCGCTACGGTTCTCAGCGATACCTTCATTTATCTGTGCCGTTTAATCTGAAATCATCATAATCAGCCTCAACGTAGGAGCCGGTATTGTCCCCGTCGCTCATTATGGCAATGGCAACCACCGGGGGAGGCTCGGAGTTGAAAAGGCGCCTGTAATCACCCATAAGATCAACAGACTCCCTCAGCCACAGACCGCCCCTTGCCTCTCCGCTTCTGAGCACCACGATTTTGGTACGGGAATTATACGGACTTTCAGTCAAAGTACCGGATTCAAGCTCGGTGCTCCAGACATACTTGAGAATATTGTTGCGGAAAAAACTACCCTTGAAAACCACATACACCGCTGCCCCGCTGTCACCCTTTTTCTTCTTTCTCTCATCAGCTCCCCGGGGAAGAGAGTGCACCCTCCAGCTCCAGGAAAGCCTGGGATACTCATTGAGAGTGAAATCGATGGGCCTGCCGATGGTGGTCACACCGCCATCTGTCGCAGCCTTGATGAAATGATTCCCCTTCTCCTCTTCTATGGAATACATATCCACCTTGCGCCACTTCTGAGTGGGTCCCCAGCCGCAGGGAAGGTTGGGGAATTTTTCGGAAAAACAATTGCTGAATGTATCTATCACCAGTTCATCAGCACCGGAAACTCCGATAAAAAGAACCAGTACCGAAACAAAAAAGAATACTTTCATAGTAATTGAAATCTCCATGAAAATGTGATATCGAGAACTGCTTTCACATCCGAGGAATGCAAGATTTATGCCACGGCAGCCTCACCTGCTCTCCCCCCCTTCAACCACCTCTATACTCCTGAAAAGTACCTCACCATCTCCCCTGCCCATCCTCCCAGAAACCGCGGAATACACCCTGCCCCCTATCACTACCGGTCGAAGATCCAACTCTCCGAAAGGCCGTACGGAAACCCTGAACTCAAGAGATGAACAGGACAGAGATGAATCGATGGTGAATAGCCCAGGAAGAGCCTGGGGAGATTTGTGAGTCTCCAGATAATAGTTTTTGAACAGAGGGTCAGGAACCAGCACCATGCCGTTTTCCAACCTGGCCAACACCCTCAGAAACAATGGACCGGCCGTGCGTACGAAAAAGCGGTAACTGTGCCCCTTTTGGATAACAAGACGTCCATTGCCGGCCCAGACCTCAAACACAGGCCGAAGTTCCGGAACAGATATATCCCCGCTCCTGGAAACAACATCCGAATCGATGTAATCAAATGATGAAGCCAGAACCTGCTCCTGAGCCACATCGTGCACCTTCAAAGAGACATAAACCTCCTCGCCTGCCCGAGAGTACGTAGTGGTAAGCAGATATTGTGCACCCTGCGTTCGGGCAATCTCGAAAGCATTCTCCACCATTACCGCTCTGGCCGCATAATCACTGCGGGAAACGGGACTCACCCCCCCCGTCCGGGCCAGCTCCCGCTCCAACACCTCTCCCAACACCAAACTGAAACTGCTTATTTCACCACCGAAAGAAAGCGGTGCGAAGACCGCTATTCTCTTTTTTCCGGAAAGGGAAAACTGGGAAAGCAGATCCGATACCACAAAAGATGCAAGCGCATCGCAACTCGCCGAAGGCCTGCGGCGCAACAGAACGGGAAGCTGCTCCACAAAAGTGAGAAGAGAGATGAATTCATCCCCCATTTCACTTTTTCCGAAAAGCTCCCAGGCGTAACAATCATCCCGAAAAACACCGAATTTTTCTCTCACCAGCGGAAAGAGCTTTCGCGCACTGCTGAAACTCCCCTCCTCCATGCTGTCCTGAATCGCACCTCTCAAATTTCTCAGAATCGAAGCAGATTTTGACATTCTGGACTCCAGAGAGGACACATACCTTACCCTGTCAATCCAGACCAGAGCATGAACCTTTTCTGCAGATTCATCACGGTAGTATTCAGTTCCCATGTTTTCGAGCTGAAGAGTTCCTTCACTGAGAACTGAATTGGTGACTTTCTCCAGAATTTTGTCTTTCTGCCCCGAATTTCTGGTGTAGCGGCTTTCCATTCTGCTGCGCACAGTAAAGGTACTCCTGATAGAGGAAACAAGCATCGCCACCGCATTCTCCCGCGCCAGCTGCATGCTCCTGGCCACCTGGTCATTTTTCCCGATATCCGCCATACCGTATCCGGTAATATACCTGCGGGCAGCAAAGCGCCCCCCCCTACCAAACCCCTTCACCCATTCGGGAGCCTCCCCGGCTCTCACCTGCATAATCAGCATCAACACCAGAAGGAGGCATGGATTTCTCATAGAGAATTCCTTCTGATCACCACCAGCTCCGTCGAGGCGCTGCGTCCGGATTTCCCGTAACCCCATACAACGATTCTGTTTTTACCTCTGAAAAGAGGCACCAGTACCCGTCTTTTCCTGCTGTGAAGTTCAAAAAGCACCCGGGTAAAAAGTGAAGGCGTCTTTTTCCCATTAACAAAAACTTCCACATCAACCAGCGACTCTTCACCTTCCACCCTCACCACCAAAGACAGGACACTGTCGGAAACGACCTTTGAACCGGACAGTTCACTCTCCAATTTAAGAGAGAACCGTCCAGCTTGTCTGCTCGAACCACCCTTTCTGCGGTAAATCACCTCTCCTCTGGAACCGATTCGGCCCAGGTCCCCCTCAAGCCCCCCGAAAAGCGAAGTCCCGTCCGGCAGAACCTTCATATCAAGAATTCCGGACATGGGAAGCCGCGCTTTCTCCACCCGGCCCGTTTTCAGATCCCAACGGAAAAATGCGGAAGAATACTTCCCCTTTGCGCGGGAAAATGAACCGATTACAGTTTTCTTCCCCTCTAGCCAGCCCACCTGCACCATCCCGCTTTTTCCCCACTGAGGTATGAGCAACTCTTGAACCTTCTCTAAAGAGGGTAGAGAAAGAAGCACCACACCTGCCGGTTTCTCCATCCCCACCGCCAGCACATTCTCTTCAGAAGAAGACACCACACTCACCGGAACTCTTTCCCCCCGAAGAAGACAGCTTGACTTAAGCTCCAGCCCGGGTCCGTAGATACGGATAACTCCTTTCGAGGAAGCCACAACAAGATTACCCTCTTTGTCAAAACCGCAGCTGTAGACGCTTCCGGCGGCCTGCAGGGAAGAAACAAGCCTGCCGCTTTTGACATCGTAAACCCGTGCCCCGCCACTTTTCAGCCCTGCAGCCAACCTTGTGCCGTCAGGGGAAAATTCCAGATCAAGAACAGCACTGTGAATACCGGATATGGAATAGATGTGGGACTTGTCCTCGAGCCTGAAAAAATGAATCGAATGCCTGATACCGGAACCGGTGGCAGACCACCCGCCCGCAGCCGCAACTCCCCCCTTAGAGCTCAATGCGCAGGAAAAGAGCTGCCCAGCATCCGTCCGGGGAAAATCAAAGGAGAAAAGAGGATCACCATTATGCACATCCCACAGCCTCAATGTGTTGTCAAAGGAACAGGTAAGAAAACGCGTCTTTGATTTGTCTACGGAAATGCGGCTTACCGCTCCCAAATGCCTCTCCGAGGCCGAAGAAAGAGTCAGAAAGGTGATTATGCAAAAGAAAAGTACTGTCTTTGCCATATTGCGCCTCTTAACCGGAAAAAAAACAAACTGACATAAGAGAGGATGGCAAGTTCCATGCCACCAGACAAATATTTATCCCATACAAAAGCGGCGCATCGTGATCCACAATGCGCCGGCTCAAATCAGTTTACACTCTCCAGTTTCAGAACTGCTCTTCTCCGTTCTCACGCTGAGCTTCCCGCTCCCTCTCTCTTTGCACCCTCTCCTCAAGCTCCTTGTACGCCTCCGCGGCCCTGAAAGAAGTAAAAGCACTCATCCGTTCATCTATCACCTCCTTCATCCTCTGAGCCGTAACCGCTACAAGCACCTTTGCAGAATACTGCCCGTCAGAATCTTTGCGGATCATGGATTTCACTATCTGAGAGCCGTTAAGCTCCAGGGTGGAGAACACCTCCATCACCTGAGAATACTCCCCGGTGGTCCTTTCATTCACCGCCTCCTGGTAATCCTTCTGAAGCACATTCACCTCCGCTTCAAACTGTCTGGCGATTTCGGCACGAGCCTGCATGGTTGCCCTGTTAACCGCTACCATCTCCTCTCCGGCTCTGGCTGAACCCACCGCATACAGCCCCTCCTTGCACTTCTTCTCTATAAGCTCTTCTATCTCATCGGGAACGGTGTCCACATACTTGTGCTCCCCCCCCCGGGGAGGAAAACATCCCCAAAAAATCAACCCAGTTAACACTAAAAGAACGGTTGTTCCCCTTACAGACATCGTACCCTCCTTGTCTTTGACTCGAAACGAGAACTGAAACGTTTCAATCCGTCATAACCTGAAATCTTCATACCAGTACCGAGCAAAGAGCAGACCGAAAAGGAAACCTAAATAAAAAAAGCTGCCCCGAAAAGCAGCTTCGATCCAAACCAGTTCTGCGGAGAAAAAACTACTCTTCTTTCCCCACTATACCCAAATACTTCTGAAATTCCGATTCACCGGAAACAGATACGGTCATACGGTTATCCACCAGCAGCACAACAGGATCATTCAGAGAAAGCGTTCTGATCTTTTTCCAATGCTCATCAATTAAAGACCAACCTTCTTCCGCTTTCTTGAAAAAATCCTCCCGCTGCACACCAATCTCCTCAAGCCAGAGAAACCAAAATGATGTCGCAGGATCACGGGAGAAAAGCGTCAGATACTTCTGAAAAGAATCCGGATACTCACGCGACAGCAGCAGCCACCGCATCCCCTCCTCCCTTCTCATCTTATCCAAAGCTGAAAAAGAGCTCTCAGAGGGTTCCTTCAACAACAAGGGACGGACAGTCACCCTTGAGGCAACCCCATTTTGTCCAAGCACCATCTCAAGCACTCTTCCCACATCGGACATCAGCGGATCCACCAACAGCTCCACAGATCCGCTAATTTCGGGACGAAAAGGATAATAATTAGCTTCTACAGCCCCCTCCTTGAACACAAAACAATTCTCCCGCTTTTGCAGCACGTTTTCCATGGAGGAGAAATTCTGTGCCTGGGCAACCTCTTTGTCGAATATGAAAAACGGAAGCGCTTGGGGTTTGTACCGATCCAAAATCTCCCCTCCCTCCGAAGAGGATAAACTCACCTTTTCAACCTGTGCTCCCGGCAGCATATCCACGGTGGCAGAAAGCACATCCTCCTCAGGATTATTCAAAGTAGAATCGGCAACCAGCACCGTCAGTGTGAACTGAGCATCATCTCTGAAAACACATTTGGCCCTCTGGGCGCCTTCAGTCTGTTCACAGCTTCCCAATTTGCCCTCCTTGCGACAGTCACTGTCATCCAAACACTCCGGAACAGAATCACACACAGCCGGTTCTCCAGCCTTTTTTGTACACTCCTCCCAAACAAGTCTGCCGTTGCCTATACTCTTTTCATACAGAACATTATTGACATAAACTGTGGGGGAAGCATCAACATTAAGCCGGTTTGACCTGATATAATGCCGCTTCAGTGCATCATACCCCTCTTTTTCAACCCAGGAGTCGATTTTCTCCCTGTTCAGCCCCATTTCCCGAATAACAGCCGAGGTGGCTTTCTGTCCTGATGCTTTGCGGAATATGAACTCCGCATACCGGGATGGATGTAAAGCCTTCACTCCCAACCACAGCATCTCGTCCTTCACCTCCTGTTCACCTCTGAGAGAATTAAGTTTCTCCCCTTTCACATCCCCGATAAACCACACATTCCACTGCGCATCAGGAAAAGCTGCGAGAAACTGGGCAAGGTCTCCCACAGCCTGCAGTCCATAGGGACATAAACTCATGATATACAGATCAATCGATGTGGCCTTCTCCTGCATCGGCCCGGAGAGAAGTGCCTCAACCGTGCTGTCGATTTCCATACCATCGATTTCCAGCCATCCGCTCTCTTTCACCGGATCTTTCTTTTCGGCTCCGCCCAGAGTGATATGCGAAAGTCTTTTGCCCTGAAACCCGAAATTCAGAACGGGTGTATTATTCACTTCGAAAACCGGTTGAGAGGAGCTTTTCCTGTGCCCGTTACCGGCCAGAAACAGATCCGGGAATTCTTTCAGAAGAGAAGCGGTCTCCTCTTCTCCCAGATGAGAAAGAATAATCTGGTGATCGCTTTTTTCCTGAAGCTCTTTCCAGATTTTTTCAAGCGCTCCGGAAGGATCAGCAATCACCACATCTTCGCCCAAAGGAAAAAGGTTTTCACCGTTGACAACCGAAGTAACTCCATAGGTCTGTCCCCCTCTCTCGACAATCACATAGGGAGCTGTCAGAAGTGATCCCTCAGTGGTCAGACAATTGGCAGAAACCAGCGGCAGACCGGCTGATGCCGCCTGTCGGACAAGCCACTTTCCCCCGTACTGCAGATCATCGTCTCCCACCGCCACCGCATCATAATCCATCTTACCCATAGCCTGAATGGTCCGGATCGTTCTGATCGAATCATTAACCCGGCCTTCGGTGTAGGTATCGTATATCCCCCCTGCTGCAAAACCTCCCGCATCAAGCAGAATACGGGTCTTTTTCTGCATGTTTTTCAGCAGATAAGCTCTCTGAGCCAACCCTCCGCCGGGTTCTGCCGGACAGTCACAAGGATAAAGCATTCCGTGAGTTTCACCACTCATGACCACGGTCAGTTCATCAGAAAAAACAGAAAATTTTGCTCCTACAAGCAAAAACAGCGTACAGAACAGAATTTTTTTCATTTTAAACCTTATAATACTGTATAATACTATAAAAACAGAAGTACTTCAGAATCAAAACAGGCGAATCAGAGTTAACACGTTGTTTTCATCATACTTAGTAACAAAAATGTATTCAGACACCCCGAAGATGCACTATATTGTAGTTTTGAGTCACCATTGCAATGAAAAAATGAACCGGGTGTCTGATATTTCTCACCATTAGAACGGTAAAACCCGGCACACAGTTTCCATACTTAAGGTCTTTGCTGATGCTTAAAAAAGACTCTGCACTGGTATACGTTTTCTTCCTCCTCTTCTTCATTTCCGGCATTTCAGGCCTGATCTATGAATCAATCTGGTCACAGTACCTCAAACAGTTCTTGGGTCATGCGGCATATGCCCAGACTCTGGTGCTGGTCATCTATATGGGAGGAATGGCACTGGGGTCCTGGATTGCCGCAGAGGGCTCTAAAAAAGCGCGCAATCTGCTTTTTATCTATGCAATTGTGCAGATTATTCTGGGAACATCGGCACTTTTTTTTCACGATCTCTTCACAACCTATCTGGATTTTTCCTTCAACAGGATCATTCCGGCCTTGGAAGGCCGTCTTGTTGTAAACACATACAAATGGATAACCGCTTCTCTGATTATTCTCCCCCAGTCCGTGCTGCTTGGAGCAACCTTCCCCCTGATGGCAGGAGGTGTGCTGAGGAGGTTTCCGGGATTAAGCGGCTACAAGATCTCATTTATTTATTTCGTCAATACACTGGGAGCGTCACTGGGGGTGCTACTGAGCGGATTCTACTTTGTAAAAATCGCCGGTCTCAACGGAGCCATCACCGCCGGGGGCGTCATCGATATCTTTGTGGGCATATCAGTTCTGCTGTTCTGCATAAAAGACAAAAAACCGGTAAAAACCGGCCTTCAGAAGAAAACTTTTTCAACCAGCACAAAACCACTGATCACATCCCAAGAAAAACAAAACTACCTCTATCCCCTTCTCTGGGTTTCGGCCATTAGCGCCGCTGCATCCTTTATCTACGAAATCGGATGGATCCGCATGCTCAGTCTTGTACTGGGCAGTTCGACTCATTCATTTGAGCTGATGCTCAGCGCATTTATCCTGGGACTTGCGCTGGGAAGTTTTTTTATAAGAAAACGACTGGACAAAATAAAAAATGTACCCCGCTTTCTCAGTATAGTGCAGGTGATAATGGGAGCAACCGCTCTACTTACCCTTTTCACCTACAGCAACATGTTCGAATTCATGACATTCATTATGAACGGACTGAGGGAAAGCGAACAGGGGTATGTATTCTTCAACATTTTCAGCCACTTCATAAGCATGATAATCATGCTTCCCTCAACAATATGCGCCGGGATGGTCATTCCGCTCATAATCCATCTCCTTTACAGCAGAGGGTTCGGAGAGGAAACCATTGGAAGAGTGTACGCGGTGAACACCTTCGGTGGTATAGTGGGAGTGGTAGTGGCCGTATGGCTGCTGATGCCGCTGGTCGGACTCAAATTTCTCATCTGCATCGGCGGATTTATCGATATCGGCCTTGGCCTCTATATTCTACACCGCTTCAGAGAAACACGTTACAGCTTTCTTAAGATCGCGCTCCGTCCGTTCTGTGTTCTGATCGTACTGATAGCGCTTGCATTTTCAAAAATCGATCCGGTAAAAATTTCTTCCGGTGTGTTCCGTTACGGAAGTATTAATCAATTCAAAACTGTCATTGACCATAAGGATGGCACAACTGCTTCAGCGACTCTTTTCAAATCAGGAGGCAATTATGTTCTGTCCACAAATGGAAAACCCGATGCCAGCGTGGGAACAAATGAAAAATACAGCTCCGATGAGTTCACCATGTCGCTTCTGAGCATTCTTCCTCTGAGTATAAGAAAACAAACTGAAAATGCGGCGGTAATCGGAATGGGAGCCGGTATGACCTCCCACTATCTTCTTTACGACCCCCACATAGAACACGTTGATGTGGTGGAAATCGAACCGACCATTGTAGAACTTGCCCGGAAAATCGGGCACAGAGTTTCAAATACATTCAGCGACAAACGGTGCAATATTCACTATGAAGATGCAAAGACATTCTTCTCCACCCGAAACGAAAGCTACGATCTGATTATTTCAGAACCGTCAAACCCTTGGGTGAGCGGAATCTCAAGTCTTTTCTCGAAAGAATTCTTCAAAGTAGCCGGAAAAAATCTGACAGATGACGGCATTCTGGTACAGTGGTTTCATAAATACGAAGCAGACATGTCCATTCTTGTATCGATACTCAAAGCTCTGGAGCAATCCTTTCCCACCTATGAAATGTATCAATTAGGTTCCGACCTCCTGATCGTGGCTTCCAAAAATGAGAAAACGGATATCAGTATCAAAAGAGATGTTTTCCGATACAATGAAATTGCTGAAAATCTGAAGAAAATGGGATTTGAATCAATAGACGATCTGAAAAATGCCAGATTTGCGGATCAGACTCTTTTCAGCCCCCTTCTGAAAACCTATAATTATCCTTCCAACAGTGATTACCATCCCTTTGTGGACCTTTATGCAGTGAAACACAGATATCTGAATACCTCTGTTGAGGAAGTAGATGAGCTGAGAAGGTTTATCATTCCTCTGAGAAAAATCATCCTTGAGGATACAAGCTACACAAGCCTGCTTACCCACAGAAAACTTCCCGAAATAGAAAATCTGGAAGAAATTCAGGATGCCAAATACATTGCCGAGGAGCTGATTCAAAGTCTTGACAGCAAAGACACCGTCAAGAATGCCTCCTCTGCTTCTGTTTTCGTACTTGACTACGCATTCACCCATCCGCACCGGGTGACGTTCCCGCAGCTTCAAAGCACAATCGTCCAGATACTTGAAAAAACTCTGCCCTATCTTTCAGCAGAAGAAATGAAGGAAATCTGGAATGTCATCGAACAGAAAACCTCGGGCTTTACCTTTTCGGCCAAACAGCAGCAGTGGATGAACTATTTCAGATCCCTCTGTCATTATGATATGCCTTCGATGCGCTATCTCTCGTATGAACTTTTACCCAAGGACACACTTGTAGATCATTACAGTAATCAGATGCTTCTGAGCTCACTTTTTGCCTCATCCTACAGCCTGAAAGATACAAGCGGACTGGACCGTTTCTGGAACGAGTATGAACTTAAGCACGCGCCTCCATTTATCTTGAAGGCTGCAAAAGCCATGACGGAACACGGTATAGACTACTCTTCACACAAGGGAAGTGTGAAATAAGCATTCTTCATCAGATTGATAAGCACCTGCTTTATTCTGTTTCTATCGCCCAGCACAGAGAGCCTTTTTTCCGCAGAAAAATTCAAAAGATGTCAAAGTGGTCATTTTTACAGCTTCAACCGCTTCTGACAGAAGACTTCTCATATCGAAGCAGGCGAGATCCATTTTAATGGCACCGACTTCGAATTTCGTCACAACAAGCAGATCATCTATCAACGTACCCAACCTCTTTCCCTCCCGTTCGTTAACAGAGAGAAAGCGTCTTTTTTCCTCTTCACTCAGCTACCCCGCAGTCTGACAACAGCCGAAAAGCTTTTCAACCGACTCATTGTCACATCTTGCCGAACCGCAATGATTCACATACACAGTTCTGGGATTTTCAAACAGCTCATAAACTGCAGCTATCTTGCCACAAATAGCTGAACCGCACACACAGTTGGTGGTGACATGCTTCTTATCGGATATGAGATCTGAATCGATTTGATCCCTGGTACGCATTGCCACTATATCGAAATTGCCAAACTCCTGCACGTGATCGAAAATTTTTCTGATCAGCTCATCCTCGGTGCCGTTTGCGGAATTCAGCTCTTCAAGAATACGAACAGCAAGTTTCTGACGATGTTCCTGCAGCATGAACATACCGATATCCGTCACCATACCTATGGTGCCTGCTTCTCCCCTCTTATCGTTCGAAGTCGTTCACCTCTATGATTGTCCGATCCGGAGCAAAAAGGTGAAAACCAACCAGCGCATTGTGAAAAGGGACTTTCTACACTATTTTTCATTTTTTTCATCCAGCCTCATAATTTTCATTTACCGCTTCAATTAATATAACGTGACAACGGACCCGATATTTTGTAAATTCGGGCCCGGATCATATCCGCAGTGACCATTATGTATCTTATTTTGATTTCCATTCTACGCAAACCAACAGTTCGGCATGGAGAATGTATGATCGACATCAAACCCTGGCTTTCCACAAACCAGAAGTGCTATAGAAAACTCAAAACAGAAGAGATATCCAAACTTCACCAGAACAGAAACAGCGCCTCTGAGTGGGGATCCATTCATGTTCAGGAGGGGTTCAAACCAGAAAAAGTGTTTGACTGCCATTTTGAAGGTGAAATCTACATCGGAGCCTTCGATAGAGAGCATATTCAAAACGGAGCACTTCGTCTGCGCACCGGCCTTTATGGAAGCCAATTTGTTGATTCAGTCATTGGCAGCAACTCAGCCGTACACTCTCTCCACTATTGCAGAAACCAGAATATCGGAAATGAAGTACTCATTTTCAATGTGGGTGAACTCAGCAGCTCTAAAGATGCTGCTTACGGAATGAGCATATCCAGAAAAGCGGACGGTTCCGTTATAAAAAATGAACTGGAGCTGATAAACGAAAACGGGGGAAGAGCTGTACTGGCATTTCCAGGGATGACATGTACAGACGCCTACATCTGGGCCAGATTCAGAGATGATGACAAGCTGATGAAACGTTTGGAAGAGCTGACTCTGTCGAGCTGCCAAACCCTATGCCCCTCTCGGGGAATCATTGCGGATCGTTCCTCAGTGAAAGATGTCCGTTGTATCAGAGATTCACTTCTGGGCCCCCGCTCAGTTGTCGACGGAGCGGAAGCGATAATCAACTCTACAGTTCTCAGCGACGAATCGGAAAAAACCTCCATAGGTACAGCCGTACAAATCAAGAATTCTATTATAGGACTCGGAAGCAATATCGATTCAGCAACCCAGCTTGTATCAGTTATAACCGGAACCGCAGTTTCGGTCAGCCAATCAGCCCGCATCTGCCACACCTTTATCGGAGACAATGCCGCGATCGCATGCTGCGAAATAGCCAACTGTTTACTTCTGCCTTCCCATGCCCAGCATCACAACAACTCTTTTCTTATTGCCTCCATGATCGGCGGCCAGAGCAATATAGCCGCAGGAGCCACCATCGGCTCAAACCACAACAGCCGTGTCAATGATGGAGAACTGTGGGCTGGTCGGGGGTTCTGGCCGGGGCTGTGCACCAATTTCAAACACAACAGCCGTTTTGCCTCCTTCACCATGTGCGCCAAAGGTGATTATTCCTCAGAACTTGATATCAGACTGCCCTTCAGCCTGCTCATACCCGATCAGAAAACGGGCGGCTTTTTCATCTTCCCCGCATTCTGGTTCACTCACAATATGTATGCGGTTATGAGAAGTTCCTTTAAATTCGCAAGCCGCGACAAAAGAATTCACAAACAACAGTTCATTGAACACGACTTACTGGCTCCGGATACCATTGAAGAGATCTTTACCGCACTTGAACTTCTGGAACTGTGGGTGGGAAAAGCCCTGCTTACCTCAGAAAAAGAAGATTTGTCCCAAAAAAACTCACAGGAAATCATCAATATCGGTAAAAACCTGCTGCTTGAAAGACCCTCCCGTTGTTCCTCACTTAAGATAATGGCTGAAAAGGCGGAAAAAGGACGGTTTGAAACACCTTTGAAAAACAGTGCCCAGGCTTATAAACTGTACAGAACCATGATACGCTACTACGGAGCTGAAAATGTAATTTCATTTCTGCAGAACAGCAGTGCAAAGCATCTGGAAAAGCTGCTCGATCTACAACTCTCCCCTTCTGAAAAATGGATCAACTGCGGATCAATGGTCATACCAGAAAGTATTCTTTCATCCATTCTGGAAATAGTAAAAAAGGAGGCTGGTATCGGAACATGGAAAGAAGTTCATGAGCTTTTCGACAGATATGTCGGAGAATACAAGAATATGAAATTACATCATGCCATAACCAGCCTCGCAAGGGTTGAGGGCATACCCGCAGGAGAAATGACTGTGGATAAGCTCAAAACTGTTCTGGAAAAATCCATGGAAGATTTCAAAACGATAGCCAGACTGACCTCCAACTCACGTGCAAAGGACTTTTCCGATCCTTTCCGTTCCATGGTGTATGATTCACCCCAGGAGATGAAATCTGTAATCGGTACAGCTGAAAATGACACTGTAGTGAAGAAAACTGTAAAGAAAATGGACAATCTTGTATCTTGGGCTGAATCTATTCTAAAAGAACTCTGATTTTAGGAACTTTCAGTCTGATATAACCTCTTCTACAGAAGCAACCAATTCTTCTGCACTGAAAGGTTTGGGAAGTATGAAATCTGCACCCAGAGTTTTTGCCATTCTAAGATAGGTATCTTTATTTCCTACTCCGCTGACAGCCATGATTTTCAGATCCGGTACGATTTTCCTCAATTCGTGAATAGTTTCAAGACCTTCCTTTTCAGGCATTACAATATCGGTGATTGCAAGAGAGATATCAGAAATACTTCGGCACTGTTTTAGACCTTCACTGCCATCGGAAGCCAGATAAACGTTGTATCCCTCATCCTCCAGAATCGTCTGAATCATCTCTCTGATGATCTCTTCATCATCTATCACCAGAATGTTTTTCATTGCTGTATCCATGTTGCAAAAACAGAAAAAGCCTGAATGTGTTATGTAATTGCTCCTATGATAATAAACTCTAGTTTTATTTCAGGCAAGATATTTGTAGTGCATTCATGCAGGTTCTCTCTATAAAGATGATGACTTTTCATTCCTATAACTGTACAATTCTTCTGTACAATTTTGAGCAGAAAAGAGGTGATTTTGAATACTTTAACTCATCTTCATACATTCAGACCAGTTCTACTCCTTTTGCTTGCGGGCATTTCGATTCAAGCAAAAGAGGCATTCCCGGTTCCTGAAATAATCAAAGACAACGTGGCTTTCTGGATCCGGATATACACCGAAGTTTCTCTTGAAGAGGGGCTGCTGCATGACAGAGAAAATCCCCAGATAGTTTATGAAAAGGTCAGAGTCGGAAGGCTGAAGGGAAAAAAGCGCAGTGATTTCATTGATAAAAAACGGGATGAAGTTGCAAGGTCGATTCGAACAATCAGAGATTCGGCCCAGAACAAGTGGGGAAAAGAGGAAAAAAGAATTGCAGCTCTTTTCAAGCTGGCCCCCGATGATGCACTCAAAGGGGCAGATGACCGGATCCGTTTTCAAACCGGACAAAGAGAAAGGTTCAAAAAGGGACTGGAACACTCAACGACGTATCTGGATACCATTTCAGCAATACTGAAGCAGCACGACATGCCCGATGAACTAAAATACCTCCCTCATGTGGAGTCCTCCTTTGATCCCAAAGCATACTCCAAAGCCGGAGCGGCTGGCTTGTGGCAGTTCATGCGCTCCACTGGCAGAAGCTATCTGCGTATAGATTACTTGTTCGATGAACGAAGAGATCCCATTCTCTCCACTCATGCAGCAGTGAGATTTCTCAAATCAAATTACGAAATGTTCGAGTCCTGGCCTCTGGCCATAACCGCCTACAACTACGGCCCCAACGGAATCAGACGTGCTGTGAAATCGGTAGGCAGCAACGATATCGCCCAGATTATCGAGAAGCATGAGAGCCGCACGTTCAAATTCGCCTCCAAAAACTTCTACAGCTGCTTTGTCGCGGTACTGCAGATTGTGAAAAAGCCAGAAACATATTTCAAAAAAATCAACTGGCATCCCCGATTCCAAGCCACCAGTCTCGTATTGCCCTTTGCTGTCAGGGCTGAAGCTATGTGCAAAGCCTTCAACATCACCCAAAAGCAGTTAAAAGAACTCAACCCCTCTCTGCGCCCGGTGATATTCAGATACAAAAGACTTATTCCTTCCGGCTATGTGATCAACCTTCCTTTCAAAACCAGGCTTTCCGATGCAATGGAGATTCTGGAAAAACTCCCAAGGGAGAAATCACCCGCAGAGGGAGGTTACTACACAGTAGTAGGGGGAGATAATCTCTACACTATTGCACGGCGTTTCGGAGTATCCATGCACGAACTGGCCGCCGTTAACAACATCACCCAAAAGAGCAGAATTTATGTGGGACAGGTTCTGATGATACCCTCCGATGAGAAAAGAGCTGAGGAAAAACCGAAAACAGCCCTGTCCAAACCTGAAAAGGAAAAGAGTTCAACAGAGATCAAAAGCCCCAAAACAGAAGATAAACCCCTTCAGGATAAAGAATCCCTCTCAACAAAAGATACTCTCAAGGCTCCGGTATTCAAAAAAGCAGTTGCTGATCCAAAGCCTGAGTCCTCGGATGAACCATCTCTGTCGACACATTTCGATTCCGAAGTATACAAACTGGGCATGACCGTTTCCCCCGGTGCCTCCAGTGTGAAAGTAAGGGTATCGGTGGACGAAACAATAGGTCATTTCGCCGAATGGATGGGCATAAGCGCACATTCTATCCGCAGACACAACAATATGCCCTACGGAAAACCAATTTATCTGGGAGATGAACTCTCCATACCCATCGGTGCTGAAAGCGATCTGAAAAAATTCGAGGTAGACCGACTTGAATACCACATGGCGATTGAAGAGGATTTCTTCGCCCGTTTCGATCTGACAGGTCTGGAGAAAAAGAAAGTCAGTGCGGGGGAAAGTTTATGGAGAATCTGTACTGAAGCTCAAATTCCTCTGTGGCTTCTGAAAAAGTACAATTTCTCAGTTGATCTTCTCAGTCTCAAGCCCGGTGACCTCATCTCGATCCCCCAGACAAAGCCGAAAGATTCCCACACTCCCCCGGATCTGAATGAACCCTTCGATAAAAGAGATTCAACAGACTTTCCGCCACAACAATGATTTTATAAATCAGTAATATCTGGGCAGGTACACTTCAAAACGGGAGCCCTTGCCGGGTTCGCTATCGACATTGATAAACCCCCCGTGATTCTTTACACAATCCCGTACGCTCACCAGACCCAGTCCTATTCCCTTGCCGACAGTTTTGGTGGTGAAAAACGGCTCGAATAGCCTACACATCACACTCTCATCCATACCGATTCCGGTATCCTGAATTGTGATCATCAGATATTTACCGGATTTGATCTGAAATGAATGGCTGCACCTTGTGTTTTCATCCACCAGAACATCCGTTGTTTCCACGGTCAGAACCCCTCCCCCTGTGGTAATTGCATCGCAGGCATTGAGCACCAGATTGAGAAGCGCATTCTGAAGCTGATTCGAACACCCCATGACAGTGGGCTCACGGGACAGGAGAATACGGTGTATACTAATATTCTCTTCCTTTATCGGTTTCACAAATTCCATAACATTGTCGATCAGTTCATGGATATTCACATTGGCATACCCGCTCTCACCCTTTCTGCTGAATTCAAGAAGTCTGTTCGACAACTCGGCAGCATGCCTGGAAGCGGAAAGTATTGTATCAAGAAACATGGAGGGATCGGTTTCCTTTTTGCCGAAATCCTGTTTGAGAATCTCGGCAGAACCGATAATGCTTCCCAGTTT
The DNA here is from genome assembly GCA_046546375.1 of Chitinispirillaceae bacterium. Taxonomy (GTDB): domain Bacteria; phylum Fibrobacterota; class Chitinivibrionia; order Chitinivibrionales; family Chitinispirillaceae; genus JAEZKC01. Next base: position 37,373 of record JBKGXV010000014.1, read on the forward strand.
GTTATTGAGATCGTGCGCGACTTTACCAGCCAATTTACCGATAGCGTCCATTTTCTGAAGCTCAAACAGCCGCTTCTGCAATTCAAGCCTCTCACGTTCGGCTTTTTTGTATTTAGTTATGTCGAAAATAACACCCTGACTGCCCAAAAAATTTTCAGATTTGCTTCTGATTTCATTTTTCCCTCTGCGATATGCTCCCTCAACCTCCACAATTCCCGTCACATCCCCGACCAGAATACGCATATCATCCGTTTTTTTGGTCAGAAGCTTTATTTCCATATTCCGAGTTCTGCGCTTTCCTGTTCTTCTTTCATCAAAAAGTTTGGGAGCGTTCTCGATGCCTGTGACCTTTCCGGCAATTCTGGGAAGAACGATATTACGGCTTACCTTCCGGAATTCCTCTTTGGTCATGATAGTGGAAAAATGTCTCCCGATTAATTCATCAGGGGTGAAATTGAGGATTTCCTCGACCGCCCTGTTCACAAAAGTAAAACAGCCGTCCTTATCGAGAACGTAGATGATGGCAGACGAAATATTCGCTATCCGGTCGAGATTTTCCTGAAGACGATCTGTTTTATTGTGCAGATTATGCAGTTCACTCATCAATTGATCTATTTCGCATCTTTTTATTCCAGTCATGATACTCCCATACAGGAACAAGTTTCTTCTATATTATCACTGTATCAAGAATGATGCAACTCTTTTTGATATAGTTACATACAACGAGACCTCATTCCAACTTATCCTGGAATATCTGCCCCCCCCAAATGGTGCAGAAATGTCCTGCACACCTTTCACTGCAAAAAAACACATCACACGAAATAATTCGATCCGTTGCTGGAAGAGTTCTCCACAGTGAATCAGCAATTTAACACCGATGCACTTTTCGGAGAAAACATCATCTACTGGCAAGTGTAAACATCCTGGATACTGAAGAGGTTCTGCAAAGTTATGCAGAGATGCCAAAAAGGAGCCTCCCGCAGAAACTGAAGTATCTGCGGGAAAAGGTCAGCTCTGAGGGTTTTGCGGCTGGTCGATTTCGGGAATCAGAAACCATCCAACCAGATAGGTGATCACCCCTGGCCAGAAGCCGGTAAAAATGGTCAGAAAGACAACTGCCAGACGAACCAGTGTCACATCGATTTTGTACTTGTCAGCGATTCCGGCACAGATTCCGGCTATCACCTTTCCCTCACTCAAACGGTAAATACCCATACCGAAACTCCTTTCTATGGTTAAATATTTCAGTACAGATCAGTTCTCCTGTGGCGCAGAAGCGGCAACCGCTCCCTGGCCTCTGTGATCTGGGAAGGATCCAAATCAGCATAAATTATCTCTTCCCCCACCCCGGCCTCGGCCAGCACCTCTCCCCAGGGAGAAACCACCATCGAATGACCGTAGGCACGGTATGATGATTTGTCGCTTTTTCCCTGCGAAATTGCTGCCAGAAAAAACTGGTTCTCCACAGCTCTGGTTCTCATGGTGATATGCCAATGCGCCGGTCCGCTTATGTGATTGAATACCGCAGGCACAAGCACCAATTGAGCTCCTTTCAGAGACAGTGTGCGAAACAGTTCAGGAAAGCGTACATCATAGCAGATCGCGGTTCCGATCGTCCCCAAAGAGGTCTGAGTGCACACGATCTCTTCACCGGGAGAAAAATAGTCCGACTCCTTAACTGTGAGCCCCTTGAAGGAAACATCGAAAAGATGACATTTGCTGTACTCATGAATCAGTTCCCCATCAGGTCCGTACAGAAAGGTACGGTTGTAATTCTTCCCTTCACAATGAGAGACAATGGAACCGGTACACAGATGAATACCAAGTTCCCTGGCTTTTCGGGAAAACGCAGCCCTGGTTTCCTCTTCCAATCTGGCAAGAGGAGGTAACTTGGCCAATTCATAAGGATGATAAAACATTTCCGGAAGCGAAACCAGACCCGCACCGGCTTTCGCTGCACTCTCCACGAGATCAAGAGCATGGCTTACATTCTTTTCCACATCCTGTTGTTGAGGAACATTCTGACACAACGCCAGTCTGATTTTTTCCATATCTGCTCCTGTCGCCTCCCAAACTAATAAATCCCTGTCAATAATGAACTGAATTAAGTATCTTATCTTTACAGTGCTACAGAACTAGATTCAGTTCAAAACCAGAATTCCGTACGTTTCCAGTTTCATTGAATATAAGTTCTACAATTCAAAAGAGGAGCGTTGTTTATGATTGTAACCACGGTGATGGTGCGGGTGAAAAAGGATTATATTGACGATTTTATTCGCGAAACGGTTCTCAATCATGAAAACTCGATAAATGAGCCGGGAAACAAACGTTTTGATGTGCTGCAGAGCAATGATGATCCTTCTTCATTTCTCCTTTATGAGGCTTATGATTCAGAAAAGGAAGCCGCTGCTCACAAGGAAACAGCCCATTACAAACGCTGGCGAGAGGCAGTCGCTGATTGGATGGAAGAACCCCGCAAGGGTGTAACGTACAACGCCGTAAAACCTAACTAACCGGAGTGCTCATTTGCTCGAATCATTCTCTTTTTACAGAACACCACTAATTCATTTCGGTGCAGACTGCATAGACAAGCTCCCGGAATCGCTTCCTCAGGATACAAATAATGTTCTTCTGGTGACGGGAAAGAAATCCTACTCCGACAGCCCCTTCAGGGAGCGGATAGAATCACTTTTTTCAAAGCAGGACATAACAGCAGAACGGGTGGCGGTATCAACCGAACCCAAAGATCAGTTCATTGATGAAATATGCGGCAAGTACCGGAAACGTGATATCGATGCAGTTGTGGCAATCGGCGGTGGAAGCGTTCTGGATACGGGAAAAGCCATATCAGCCATGCTCACAGTTGAGGGCAGTATCAGAGAATACATCGAGGGTATTGCCACCCGATCACATCCTGGGACGAAAAAACCGTTCATAGCCATACCCACCACTTCCGGAACAGGAAGTGAGGCAAGCGCCAATTCGGTCATAACCGTAAGCGGTACTCCGGAGATGAAGCGGTCGATCCGTCATACCTCCTTTGTTCCCGATGTGGCGATTGTGGATCCTCAGCTGACAGCTTCGTGTCCGGAAGGGATAACCGCCGCCTGCGGTATGGATACTCTGACCCAGCTTATCGAATCCTATGTTTCCACTTCAGCATCGCCGGTGACAGATTCTCTAGCGGAAAAAGCGCTTTCAATTATCGAGCCCGCCCTATTCCAGGCAGTACGGAACGGAACAGACATAAATGCCCGGAGTGCTATGGCCTATGCATCTTTGATCTCCGGAATCACCCTGGCCAATACCGGACTGGGAACAGTGCACGGGATAGCCCCTGTAGTGGGAGCGGGGTATTCGGTACCGCATGGAGTTGCCTGCGGTTTGTTGCTGGGCCCGGTAACTGAAGCCACAATCGGCAATTTGAAACGCAGTAATGAACACCACCACCCGGTTCTGAGAAAATATGCACGAATAGCCGAACTTCTTCTTCATACGACTGTAGAAGATCCGGCAGAAGGTTCTGGCATGCTTATTGATTATATTGAAAAACTCACAGCAGAGCTGAAACTTCCCTCTTTTTCCGAATACAATGTCAGGGAAGCGGATATAGAAGAAATGTCACAAATCTGCAGAAACAAGAAAAACCCCGTACCTTTGAGTAACGAGCAGATTAGAAGCGTACTGATGAAAAAACTCTGAGATGCAATTCATTTTTTTCCGAAACGTACTCAGAAACTGCCGGTTTTTAACCAGATACGCTGCCACATCCGGTGAAAGCCTCAATCAAGACTGGAGTTTTCTATGAAAAAATTTCTGATCGCCATGTTTTTTTCAGCTGCAACCACTACAGCTGTAGCCGAAAAAATCGATATACCCGTAACCTGCGACACTTTGGCAAATGGTCTGCGGGTTATAGTTGTACCCGATACGAATGTGGCAGTGGTTAGCTGCAGGCTCTACTACTTCGTGGGAGGAATGAATGAGGGCCCCGGCACTTCGGGTCTCTCGCATATGTATGAACACATGATGTTCAAAGGGACCAAACGTCTCGGAACCAAAAACTATGAAAAAGAACTCCCCTATCTGAACAAGATCGATTCTCTGGATGCGCTTCTGCAAGATGCTCGGTCAAACGACAACGATTCGCTAATCCAGGCCTACAGATCAGAAATCTTCAAAACTCTGGAAAAACAACGCAAATACGTTAAAAAAGATGAGATCTGGGAAATCTATAAAAACGGCGGAGGAACCAATCTCAATGCGTGGACAGGACAGGACAAAACCGCCTATATAGTAACTCTGCCGCATAACAAAACAGAACTTTTCTACTGGATCGAGTCGGATCGTATGCAGAATCCGGTTCTTCGCGAGTTTCACAGTGAAAAGGATGTGGTCCTGGAAGAGCGCAGAATGAGATATGACAACCGTCCGCTTCGGCGTTTCTGGGAGAGAATGAATGCGCTTTTCTATAAAGCTCACCCGTATGGCCGACCGGTTATTGGCTGGGAATCAGAAATCAGAGCCTATTCCACCGATAAACTCATGGATCACATAAACCGATACTACACCCCTGATAATGCTGTTATAATACTGGTGGGGAATGTGGAACCTCAAAAGGAACTTGAAAAGATCGGTAAATATTTCGGGGACATCCCCTCCGCCAAGAAAGATCGGCCGGAAGTAGTTACTCGGGAGCCCGCTCCAATCGGAGAAACCCGTTTCACTGTTGTGGAAGAAGCTGAACCCAGAGTTGAAGTGATGTTTCACACACCGGGTTATCCCCACAGTGATCTGTATGCACTGGAAATAGCACAAGATGTTCTGTCCGGACAGAGCGGAAGACTCTACAAACGCATGGTGAATGAAGAAAAACTCTGTACGGGTGCCGGTGCCTACAATGCCTTCCAGCTTCACAACGGCAGTTTTCATATATATGCAAAGCTTAAAAACGATACTGATCCCAAAAAAGTGGAGAATATCATAAGAGAAGAGCTTCGGAAACTTTTTGAATCTCCCCCCACCGATGCTGAAATGCTCAGGGTAAAAAACAAAATAAAAATGTCCTTTGCAGAGGGGCTCAAAAGTCTGGAAGGTCTTTCCGACCAGCTGGCTTATTTCGAACGTCTCAACAGCTGGAAAGATCTTCTTGAATACCCCGATAAAATAAATTCTATTGAAAAAAGCTCCATTCCCGGTACGGTCGCAAAATATCTGCAACCGGACAAAGCTACCTGGGGTTTTATGATTTCCCCTTCTCAGGATGAGGAAAACGAAGAATCGCAAAAAGGTGAAAATGAGCCTGTGGAAGGGAGAAAGGAATAATCATGACTGGAAAGATAACGAAACATGTAGTGACCTGGATAAGTCTTCTCCTGATATTTCAGCTTCAGGCATCAGGAAGACGTGCACCTGTTGAAGAAAACAAAATTAAAGAAAGCAAGGTTGAAGAAAAAAAACAGATTCCTCCAAAGCAGACAATTGCCGAACATCCGGATTCTCTTGAGTTCGATGCGCTTGATTGGGAAATTCCTCTGGGAACACCATACAGGAGTGAACTTGAAAATGGACCTGTAGCATATGTGGCTGTAGATTCTTCACTTCCGCTAGTCAATCTGCAGGGTTACATACGTTATGGATCTTTGGAGGATCCGGCTGATAAAAAGGGGCTGGGAACTCTTATGTCCAAACTGCTGCGCACTGGTGGAACAGAGAAGTACCAAGCAGATTCACTCGATAAGTTAATAGATCTGCTGGCAATGCGTTTTTCTTTTTCCCAGAACGAATCACACATTTCTTTCAAAGCATCATTTCTCTCCGAAAACCTAAATACCGCGATGAATGTGATGGAACAGATGTTTTTTCATCCCACATTCCAGCCTGAAAAGATTCAGAAAGAAAAAAGTATTCTCAAGCAGTATGTGAAGCACAGATTCGTGAATCCCGAGCCGGTCCTGAAATCAGCTTATAATAAACTCATGTACCCTAAAAGCGATGCCGCACGGCTTATCAGTGCAGCTTCACTGGACTCCATTTCCCGTGATGACCTGGTTGCACTTCACAGAAAAGTATTCACTAACAGAGAGATTGTCATTTCAGCCTCAGGCAAATTCAACAGAAATGAAATGGTGACCAGACTCAACCGGATTTTCTCCCCGGTTGCAGAACATGAAGAGAAAAAGGAACCTGAGATCAAAGTGAATCCGGAGCTGAAGGCATTGGTGGTGGACAAAAAAATAAACCAGGCCTATGTACGTATGGGGCTGCCCCTTTTTAAACGTCCACATCCTGATTATTACTCCGTTTCCATTCTCAATCTTATTCTGGGAGGAGGTGGATTCAACTCCAGATTGGCAACCAGGATTCGATCCGATGAGGGACTCACCTATTCGATCTATTCCCATTCCGAATCCAACTATCTTTACCCGGGAACTTTATACATCAATTTCTACACCAAAAGTCAGTCCTTTTCCCGTGCAGTGACTCTTGTACTGCAGGAACTTCAGAAAATCCGTGAAGAGGGAGTAACCAAACAGGAGCTTGAAAATGCCAGAACAACATATATTTCGCAACTGCCGAGTATGTTCCGATCTCCCGAGGACATCGTATCCACCTATGCAATGAATGAATTTTTCGGCCGTTCCCCGGATCATTACAGAAAATATCCCAAAGCACTTCGCAGTATAACACAAGATGATGTCCAGAATGCTGCGAAAAAATACCTGAACCTTTCGGAAATCAGATATTCCATAGTGGGTGATACTGGAGCACTGTTTGATGAAAGCGGAGATTTTTTCTCACTGGATTCTCTGAAAGAAAAGAAAGTGATCTCTACCGATTCTCTTCCATCACTGCCGTAAGCACGTTTTAACAGGAGGTCTTCAATCATGAAAATCGGAATAGTAGTCCATACAAGTTCCGGCCATACGCTTACCTTTGCCCGTGCGGTAGAATCCAAACTCAAAAGCAGAGGTCACCAGGTGGATGTTCTGGGCCTGAGGACAATTGGTGCTGTTACACCCGGTTCACGAAGCAAATTCGAGCTCAAAAGCCCTCCGGAACTGGACGAATACGATCTCGTGATGGTAGGTGGTCCTGTATGGGCATTCAAGGCTTCGCCGGTAATCATGAAATTCCTTGCCCAGGTAAAGAGCTTGAAAGGAAAGAAAGCTCTTTCTTTTGTTACAATGGGACTGCCTTTCAAGTTTACCGGAGGTGAAAGAGCGATCCGTATGATGAATGAGGAACTGGAAGCATCCGGAGCAGATGTTCTTTCCGGAGAGATGCTTCACTATATGTTCAAAACTGATCAGAAAAAACTGGAAGAGGCTGTGGAACGCATATGTTCTGCAGTTGAGAACAATTGATTCGCATCTCAGAGCAGATTGGCGGCCAGTTCCGAAAGTCTCGATCTCTCACCTTTAAAAAGAGAAACATGAGCAGAAACCTCCTGAGCTCTGAACTTATCGACTATAAAGGTGAGACCGTTGCTTGAAGAATCGATGTAGGGGTTGTCTATCTGATAAGGATCACCAGTAACCACAATCTTTGTCCCATCCCCGACTCTGGTGATGATCGTTTTAATTTCGTGCGGATTTAGATTCTGAGCTTCATCTATAATCAGGTACTGATTATGAATAGAACGCCCGCGTATATAAGTGAGAGGTTCGATTATGAGGATTCCCATATCCATCAACTCTCGAAATCCGCGGGTCTGACGCCCGGGACGGTTGTCTTTGCGCATAATCAGCTCGACATTATCCACTATAGGATACATCCACGGAGTAAGCTTTTCCTCAACCGTACCCGGGAGAAATCCGATATCCTTTCCCAGAGGCAGAGTTGGTCTTGAAACCAGAATTCTGTTGTAGATATTTTCATCCACAGTTTTGAACAGACTTGCCGCCACTGCCAAAAGAGTTTTTCCTGTACCGGCTTTTCCGACCAGTGTCACTAACTGAATATCATCATTCATCAATGCATCCATAGCGAACATCTGCTCAACATTTCTCGGCCTGATTCTCCATGCCCCCTCCCTGGGTTCAGAAGCGAGACGAACCAATCCGTTTCTTTCCGGCTCGAAACGCCCCAATGCCGTTCTTTCGGGATCGTTTTCTGCTTTCAAAATCACATACTGATGAGGGTATAAAGAATCTTCAACTTCCAAAAAACCCTCTTCTTTGAAGCGGGTGACTGCAGAAGGTTCAACCACGATTCTTTTGAACCCTGAATAAAGCTCCTCAATACTCACCTTTTCCGATTCATAATCTTCTGCACTGATACCCAACGCATCTGCTTTGATGCGCATACTCACATCCTTGGAAATGAAAAACGTGGGTAAATCGGAGTTTTCCTTGACCTCCAAGGCAACGGAGAGAATATGACTGTTCTTGCGGTTCATATCTCTGAGCTCTTCAGGTAAACGGGAAAGAGTTGATCCTTTTCCAGTTTTCACATACAGAATCCCCCCGCTTGAAAGCCTTACTCCTGAAGAAAGATTGCTTATTCTCCTGAGTTCATCCAGATATCTTGACGTCTGACGGGCACTTCTGCCTATCTCGCTTACTTCCTTCTTAAAGTGGTCTATATCTTCAATAACTGAAATGGGAATAATGACATTGTGGCCACCGAAATTGAACATTGCCTGAGCATCATATAATAAAACGGTAGTATCAAGAATGTAATTTTTCATAGCGTAAAAGTTACTCCCGATGCGGATATTTCGACACAGCAGATCTGATTCATATATGCAATATAAAATAAGACTGTGACAAGAATTTATCTTTCGAAAACATTGCCATCATATACTCTGTGAGTAAGTCCGTTTACTGCAGATCTGGTGAATTATGAGCAGATATCCTCATTGCATACTCCTTTTTCGTGCCGTACAAATGATTACCCCGATTATAATGACTTGATCAGAAACAGCGGAAACTTCTCGGTAAATAGTCAGGGTACAGTATTCCAGGAAGCTTCTGATTCAGCTACCAGTTTGAAGAAAATTGATTCAGTGAGATTCGGGCTTGAGATGAAAACTGCCCGGAAAGAGAAACGGAAAGACAGAAAAGAATATAGAATGACCGGGAACGTCAAGTCAATATTTTTTTATCGGGGAGACGAAAGTCAGAAAGGTGTTTACTTCCAGATTCCGCTGATTTCTTTACCGCATGTTTTGCAGCGTCCTGATGCAATCCACGGCCGTTCGGTCCTGTAACCAGTACGGTGAACAACTATTTCCCCGCATTGAGGACAAAAGGTGTCTGTATCCCCGCCCACGTTGCCGGCATATACATAATGAAGACCTGCTTTATGGCCGATTTCGACAGCCTTCTTGATAACGGAAACAGAAGTAGCGAAATGATCAGTGAACTCATACTGAGGAAAAAAGCGTGAAACATGCCAGGGTACATTTTCAGAAAGCTCGTCAGCAATGAAAGATGCGATTTTGCCCAGTTCTTGCTCGGAGTCATTTTCACCTGTCACAACGAGAGTGGTAACTTCAAGCCAGATTCCCAGTTGATGAATCTTTTTCAGTGTATCCAGAACAGGTGCCACTCTCGCTTTACACAATTTACGGTAGTATTCATCACGAAATGATTTAAGATCTATATTGCATGCATCCAGATATGGAGCGATCATTTGAAGAGCCTGGACGGTCATGTAGCCGTTGGACACGAAAACAGTACGAAGGTTGTGCTTTTTGGCCAATTTGGCGGTTTCTATGGCATATTCGAAAAATATGGTGGGCTCTGTATAGGTGAAGGATATGCTTCTGCATCCCGCATCGGCGGCTTTTCTGACTATTTCCCCGGGAGATACAGGCTTCCCCCACCCGCCTTCAATCTCCCCTTTTTCAGTTTGGGATATGCTCCAGTTCTGACAAAAACCACAGCGGAAGTTGCACCCGATGGTGGCAATGGAAAATGTGGGTGTATCGGGAAGAAAATGATAAAGAGGTTTTTTCTCGACAGGATCAATCTGTTCTGCAATAGTTTTACCGTACGCAAAAGTGAAAAGTCTGCCGTCGATATTTTTTCTTACAGAGCAGAATCCGGATTTATTCGGCTGGATTCTGCAATGATGACTGCAGAGAAAACAGTGGACCACATTGTCTTCGTTTTTTTCCCAAAGCAAGGCTTCTTTCATAAAATCACCCCGTCGCCCGATACGTGACTGTAATGGAAAATGGAAAATAAATCTTCACGGGTCACTCAGGCCAGTCAGACTGCATGCAATTCACCATTTTCACTGCCTGTCGGGGACAGAACTGTGTGACAAGAGCACACTCGTCCTCCAGAGCGAAGGGTATGCTGAATGTTTTGGGAATCGCTTTGCCGCTGGGAGCAAGGCCGAACAGTTCCGGACAGAAACTTACACACATCCCGCAGCCGCAGCAGAGGTGACTTTCAATTCTAGCTCTCATAAAAGACCTCGAAAGAGAAATGATTGGGGAAAGGTTACTGTTATTTGACCAAGCAAGGCCCGGACCAGCGCGCAGGCGGCATGATTTTTGTATGTTCTAAACTGATTCCACTCATCAAACCCAATTCCAAGGAGGAAGTGTTCTATGTCCCCTATCAAGGATGTTCACGGCAGAGAAATTCTGGATTCTCGTGGAAACCCTACAGTTGAAGTTGAAATCACTCTGGAAAACGGAATCCGGGCCATGGCGGCTGTTCCCTCGGGAGCATCCACTGGTACCCGGGAAGCTGTAGAACTCAGAGATGGTGATTCCGGACGCTATGGAGGCAAAGGTGTTCTCGAGGCAGTGAAGAACGTGAACACGGTTATTGCCCCTGAACTGCGGGGCAAAAACCCTTCCCAACAAAGAGAAATAGACAAAGTGCTTTGTGAACTGGACGGCACAGAAAACAAGCAGAAACTGGGAGCTAATGCCATTTTAGGAGTGTCTATGGGAGTTGCTAAAGCTGCTTCCAAAGATGAGGATCATCCCCTTTTCCTTTACCTTTCAGGTGAGAAGTTCCAGCCTCTTCCGGTGCCTTTTTTCAACATCCTCAACGGAGGGGCACATGCGGATACGAATGTGGATATTCAGGAATTCATGATAGCCCCCGTAGGCGCACCCAGTTTTTCAGAAGCTCTCCGCTACGGTGCTGAAACCTACCATGCTCTGAAATCTGTTCTTAAGGATGAAAAGCTGACTACCGGTGTTGGCGACGAGGGTGGTTTCGCCCCCGATCTGCCCAACAACGAATCGGCTCTTCAGCTCATAATCAAGGCGATTGAAAAAGCCGGATTCAAACCGGGAGAGGATATAGCTCTGGCCATGGATGCCGCTGCAAGCGAATTTTATGAAAACGGTGAGTATTATCTGAAAGCGGATCAGAAAAAGCTTTCTGCCCAGGAGATGATCGGTTTCTATTCCCGGATTCTGGATAAATATCCCGTTATTTCCATAGAAGATCCCCTTTCAGAGCATGACTGGGAGGGATGGAAAACGCTTACTGAACAGCTGGGGAAGCGGGTACAGCTTGTAGGTGACGATCTTTTTGTAACCAATTCGAAAATTCTCAAAAAAGGAATCGAGGAGAACATCGCCAATTCCATACTGATAAAGCTCAACCAGATCGGCACAGTGAGCGAAACTATGGAAACGGTCAACATTGCCAAAAGAGCCGGATACAGCTGCATGTTTTCTCACCGGAGCGGCGAAACGGAGGATACCTTCCTGGCGGACATTTCTGTTGCGGCGGGAACAGGACAGCTCAAAACCGGAGCTCCCGCCCGATCAGAAAGAGTGGCCAAGTACAACCGTCTTCTGCGCATACAGGAACTGTGCGGAGACAAGGCCAGTTTTTTCAGAATGGGAAAATAATTCCCGAATTCAGGATTTTAGCCGGGATCAGCCGGCTAAAGCCGTTTCCCCCGCACCTTTTTTTCAATCATCCCCCCCAGTGAATCGAAATCCTTTTAGGGAACAGTTTCTTTACTGGTCAAGGAGGAACATATGGCGGGGAAAGCTAATCCGATAGATGTTGAACAGTTTCTGCAGAAAACTCACTTTCCTGCAGATAAAGAGGAGCTTGTTCAGTTTGTGAAAAACGAACATGCACCCGACCCGATTGTAAATGCGGTATCAGATATACCGGAAAGAAAGTATACAAGTCCGCAGGAAGCAGCAAAAGAGACCTTCAGTCCGGAAAAGCCCGAACAGAGCGGTCCTATGGGAATCGATTCCTGCGAAGATTGAAAAGGATCACCCCGGATGTCACCATCCAGGGTGATTTTGCACCAAATGGCCGAAAAATTGCTTCTTTCCTTTATAAAATGTTTTTGTTTCAACCGGCAGAGGAGGAAAGAAGTGACGGTTTCCATCATGCTAGTCGACGATTCCCCATCCTCTCTGACAATTTTGAAATTGTTGCTCAGCAAAGCTGGAATAGGCAACATAAAAGATTACACCAGTCCCAAAAAAGCACTGGCCTGCATTCAGCAGGGGAATATCCCCTCCCTTATCGTAACAGATTTCAAAATGCCGGAAATGAACGGAATACAATTTCTGGAAGTAGTTTCTGCACTGTATCCGGAACTACCTGCCGTGATAGTAACCGGTGATTCAACCGGTATCCGTTCTGAATCCGGAAAATTCACAGTGATTGAGAAAGGCTGCAGTGATTTCTTCAAGCAGCTAATTGAATTAATCAAAACCTATACTGGAGATTTCGTAGAGAAATCACCGCGAATCGAAGAAACCAAAAGAGCACTTTTAAGAAAAAACAACTGAATCACACCTGGCACTTAGGACAGAAATATCCTGTTCTGCCACCGAATTTTTCAGAAGTGATCGGTGTCCCGCAACGAGGACATGACTTGTTTTTCCCTCTGACATTTATCAAATAGCCCTCGGGCAGTTGCTTGCCTTTTCTCCTGGAGCGGGAAGCATCAGAAAGAACCGACTTAATCTGGTGAAAAAGATTCTTTTTCTGTTCACTACTGAGCTCATCTGTATTTTTCCCCGGATGAATCCTCGCCTGAAACAGTATTTCGTCACTGTATTCGTTTCCGATTCCCGCAATTCTCTCCTGATTCATCAGAAAAGTCTTTACCGCCACGCTGTGCTGCTCAAGTATGGAAAAATATTCATTTCTGCTGATTTTCAGAGCATCGGTTCCAAGCTTGTGATCAGATGAAAACTGAGAGGGGGATTTTACGATTCCCACTCTGCCGAACAATCTCTTGTTACTGAAGCTCAATCCGGCTTCATTTTCAAACCTGAAAATCACTCTCTCATGTTTCTCCGCTTTCTCACCTTTTCCGCAGATTCTCAAAAATCCGGTCATACCGAAGTGAAAAGAGACCCAGAAGTCATGATCTGTTTTTCCGAAAAGATACTTACCATATCGTTGTGCAGATACTAAAGTCGCCCCCTTCAGTTTGTTTCGAAAACGGGTATCGGAAATATGATCAAGTACCTTTGAATTATGTACCTCAACCGTCCGAATTTTCTGACCAAGCGAATTCTTCAGCACCTCTTTGAATCCTTCCACTTCTGGTAGTTCCGGCATAAACCCTCCCTGTCATCTCAATCTTTTGAAAAATTCCTCACCAACACCTTTTCCATTTCCACAAAGGAGAACAATGCAAATCCTGCTGCAATCAGATACAACCAATGAAGCACCTGAAGCGGCCGCGTACCGAAAATGTTGTTGAAAAAGGGAACATAGGTGAAAAATACCTGAAACAGTACGATCAACCCCACTGTACCCCAAACGTATTTGGTTGCCCTGATTCCCCGCAGATTGAAGGAGGACGCAGTAATGAAACGGCTGTTGAAGAGGTAAAAGACTTCACAGGCAATTACAGTGTTCACCGCCATAGTTCGCGCATACTCGATGGAGAACTGCTGAGTGGTGAAAATCCAGAAAAGCATAAGGGTGAAGAAAGTGAGAAGAACGGATACATACGAAACCCGTAATATCATTCCCTTGGTCAGAAGCGGCTCTTTGGGATCTCTGGGGTTTCTTTTCATCACATTTTTCTCCATCGGCTCGAAAGCCAGAGCCAAAGTCAGAGTCACTGCGGTTACCATGTTCACCCATAGAATCTGGGCCGGAGTAATAGGCAGATCCAGCATACCAAGAAAAATAGCTGAAACGATAACCAGAGCCTGCCCTCCATTGGTAGGAAGAATGAAAAGCAGTGATTTTCTCAAATTATCGTAAACTGTACGCCCCTCCTCCACAGCATTGGTGATCGAGGCGAAGTTGTCATCGGCAAGCACCATCACGGCAGCCTCTTTGGACGCCTCGGTACCCTTGATCCCCATGGCAACTCCGATATCAGCCCTTTTGAGTGCCGGAGCATCATTGACACCGTCACCGGTCATGGCCGTAACTCTCCCTTTTTTCTGAAGGGCTTTCACCAAACGCAGCTTATGTTCGGGGCTGACCCGGGCAAAGACACTCACCCTTTCAGCCACCTCGGGCAGATCTTCATCCTTAACCCTGTCCAGATCATTTCCGGTCATAACTTCCACATCGTCACTCAAACCGACCTGGTTTCCGATTGCCCTGGCTGTAAGAGCATGATCCCCGGTAATCATTTTCACTCTTATTCCCGCTTCGCGACATTCCCGGACTGCATTGACAGCCTCCCTGCGAGGCGGATCTATGATACCAATCACACCAAGCAGAACAAATCCGCCACTAACATTTCCTGATTCCAGTTTGTCATTGTCTGCGGATTCCTTTTGGGCCACAGCTAGAAGACGGAGTCCTTCGGAAGCGAACTGCTGTATTCGCTTCTCCCACCAGGTCTTATCCAGAATTTCGGTCTGTTCACCCGCTTTCTGTTTTTCACAACGGGACAGAACTGCCTCCGGAGCCCCTTTGAGAAAAATCACTTGTGAACCGTTTTCTGTCCTGTTAAGAGTTGCCATATACTTGTGTTCAGATTCAAAGGGGATGGAATCCAATCGGGAATATTTGTTTTTCATATCATCATGAAAAAGACCGGCTTTGGCTCCCATCACAAGAAGAGCACCTTCTGTAGGTGTACCGACAATATTCCACTGATTTTCATTTTTTCTCAGGCGTGAATCATTACAGATCACTCCCGCTTTCAGCAGTTCGGCCGTATCCTCCTGCTCCATGGGATCAACCCTGTTCTTGGCGGTTCTGAATTCACCCTCGGGATTATAGCCGATGCCGCTTAACTTCAGTTCTTGTTCTTTCGTACGAACGACAACCGCCGTCATTTCACCCCTGGTAAGAGTTCCTGTCTTGTCCGTACAGATCACCGTGACAGATCCCAGAGTTTCCACCCCCGGCAGAACGCGTATGATCGCATTGCGTTTGGCCATGCGCTGAACACCGATCGCCAGCACTATGGTAATTATGGCGGGAAGACCTTCGGGAATGGCAGCCACGGCCAGTCCCACCACAGCCCGGAACATGGCACCCATACTCCAACCCAGCCCGAAAAAACCTATAAGAAAAGTCAAAACGCTGATAGCCAGAATTATAGCGGTAAGAACTCGTCCGAAACTGGTAATCTGCCTCAGAAGAGGGGTTGACAAAGTCTTGACTTCAGAAAGCATGGTATTGATTTTGCCAAGCTCGGTATCGGAGCCGGTCGCCACGACAACACCAACCCCCTGTCCGGAAGATACCAGTGTACCCGAATAAGCCATGGAGAAACGGTCCCCCAAAGGAGCATCCTGCCGGACAGACTTGCTGGTTTTGCTCACATTTTCAGATTCACCGGTGAGAGAAGCTTCGTTGACACTCAACCCTTTCACATCAATCAGACGCAGGTCGGCAGGGACTTTGTCTCCTGATTTGAGCAGTACGATATCACCGGGAACCAGGTTTTCAGCGGCAATTTCGTATTTCTCACCATCACGTTTCACCAGTGAAGAAAGAGAGAGCATGTTTTTGACCGCTTCCAGGGCTTTTTCAGCTTTTCCCTCCTGAATATATCCGATAATGCCGTTTATCACGACAACTGCCATAATGATCCAGGCATCGATAATATGATCCAGAAATACGGAAATGACAGCAGAGACCAGGAGCACATAGATGAGCACATTGTTGAACTGACCGAGGAATTTGAGAACAGGGTGCAGTTCCTTTTTCTCTGGAAGCCGATTGGCACCGTAGAGCTCGAAACGTTCCAGAGCATCCTTTTTTACCAGGCCCTGAGAACGGGACCGGTAATGTTTCAGAACGTTGTCGGGATTCTGTGCATATGCATTCTTGAGCGGTTGGATTCTGTTTTGAGAGTGAGTTTTTTGATTCATTCCCTTCTCATTTCGGTGAATGGGTGGATTTCAGTGAGAGAGTTGAAGAGACAGGCAAAGATTCTGCCAGAGAGGCGGCAGAGGGGCCCCGGAGATGCATTCGGAAAAATCACCGAAAGCACCTCCGGGGCAAGAGTGCCGCTGCCACCGTAAACGTAATATAATTTTCATCCCCGGAATACTCCCAGAAGAGATGACCCAGCATGATTTCCCAGCAACAAATCCTTCCGGATGGATACTTCAGCCTGGAGGTATCAAGAGCAAATGACAGGCTTCAATTTCAGAAACCTGACATTTGCTGCAGGTACACAAACGCACTTGCGGGAGGAACAGGCCCTACACCCCGCCAAGAGCCTCGCCGAAATCATTTACTATATCATCTATATGCTCTATCCCCACCGATACACGGATCAGATCCCCGCTCACCCCTGCCGCATCCTGCTCCTGTGGGGTAAGCTGACGGTGAGTCATACTGGCAGGGTGAAGCACACAAGTCCGTACATCCGCAACATGCACCACTATGGCAGCCATCTTCAGACTGTCCATGAACCGTATCCCCTCATCTATTCCCCCTTTCACACCGAATGTAAGTACACCGCTGCAGCCGCGAAGATACTTGCGGGCAAGATGGTGACTTCTGGATGAAGGCAGGCCGGGATAATTCACCCAGCTCACCTTGGGGTGATTATCAAGATACTCGGCAAGAGTCTGGGCATTGGAGGTATGACGGTCCATCCGTACATGAAGCGTTTCCACTCCCATATTGGTCAGGAAAGCATTCATAGGGGTCATTATAGCTCCCAGATCCCTCATGAACTGATTCCGGGCCTTGGTTATGTATGCTGCCTCACCGAACTTCTCCACAAAGCTTATTCCATGATAGCTGGGATCCGGATCAACCAATCCGGGGAACTTACCATTGCGCCAATTGTAATTTCCACCGTCTACAATAATCCCTCCGATGCTCCTTGCATGCCCGTCAAGATACTTTGTCGAGGAATGAATTACAATGTTTGCACCCAGCTTCAGCGGGTTGCAGTAATATGGTGTGGGAAAAGTGTTATCAACTATAAGAGGAACGTCCATCTCCAGAGCAACAGAGCTGAATTTATCAAAATCGAGAACATTCATTCCAGGATTTTCCAGGCTTTCCGCAAAAAGAGCCTTCGTGTTGGGCCGAAACGCTTTTTTTATTTCCTCTGCAGAAGCATCAGCACTGACAAACGTAACCTCCACACCGAGTTTTCTGAATGTATGGTGAAAAAGATTGAACGTACCGCCGTATATCGTACTTGACGATACCACGTGTTCACCACTGTTGCAGATGTTCAATATGGAAATGGTGGAAGCAGTTTGTCCCGATGAACAGGCCAGAGCACCGACTCCACCTTCCATCTGAGCGATTTTCTTTTCTAATGATTCTACAGTGGGATTACTGATGCGGCTGTACATGTGCCCTTGTGCTTCCAGATCAAAGAGTTGAGCCACCTGCTCGACTGAGTCATATCGGAAAGTTGTACTCTGGGCGATCGGCTGTATTCTCGGTTCTCCGTTCTTAGGCTCATACCCGCTTTGAACCGCACAAGTTTCAATTTTCCACTGCTCATCCATCTGAATACTCTCCTTTACCACGAATAGAAGACGCTTTTTCAGCATTCTCTAAAATAACTCAATGCTTGAGACAAAAAAAACCTCCGCCCAAAAGAACGGAGGTCTGATACCTGAAATGTTGAAGCC
>JBKGXV010000015.1:0-53551 GCA_046546375.1 Chitinispirillaceae bacterium
ATCCCACCCCTTTTTCCTGCACCCTTCACATTCCACCTGATCTTCCGTAATCCCAATCCACCTTTGATTAGCGTCCCGGCTTCGGGTCTTAAAATCAACTCGTGCTGAAGATCTCTGTATTCATCATCACTAAGCAGATCAGTAACAGTTTTGGTGAATATTGAAGTTTCAAGAAATATAATGCACTAAGTATACGTCACTGGCCCACAAATATTCAAGGTGAAGACGCAAAAGGAGAGGGAAGCGGAAAAGCTCACCGCAAAGGCGCGAAGTGCGCAAAGGGTAAAGAGGTGATAGAGGCGCACTTAACTTCCCACCTGCGATTTCTTACTTGAATTCTGACTTCTTCGATTTTTATGCTTACATATATACAACCCTCAATCGGAAGTGAGATCAACCATGATAAGACGGATAATCGCAACAGCACTGGTTTTCAGTTCTCTTGTGCTTGCCACAGGATGCGGGTTCGCATGGCAGGTGAAAATCGAAGGCGAAGAGGAAAAACCTCACAAAACTGCTTCACAGCGAAAACACAGAAAAGGCCCGCCCAAAGTTCCGCCGGGCCACATGCCCCCTCCGGGAAAATGCAGAATCTGGCATCCCGGCACACCTCCCGGAAAACAGCCTCCTCCGGGAGACTGCGATGAACTCAGACGCAGAGTCCCGCCTGATGCATGGCTTATCGAAGGCTGACCGAACCGATGCCGGTAAGAGACTTTGAAGACTGTGCGAATAAAGTTTCCCTGTCGGCTTGCCTCCCCTGAACCCCGCTCTCCAGCCGCCCCACTAATCTTTTACCCCAGTCATCCGGTTGCGATCCCTTTCAAAAGAGCGTGTCCGCAATGAACCGTTATCTTTTCCTCACCATGGTTTTCGCTCTGTTCTGCGCTCTGAAAGCTCAGGACACTACCGGTAACAGCCCCATCCCTGCTCAAGCCTGCTCTCCCGAAATACGTATCGTACACAAAGGACAATCTCAAACGGTCTGCCTCAACGAGTTCACTCCGGGAGCAGATTCCTGCGCGGATGTGGATATCAATCTGGAAAAAATTGCCGGCATAAGCTTCCGTTTTCACTGCGATTCGGATCACAAATGGAGTTATTCGGGCGTGGAATCGAAAAATGAAACGAGCCGGCTTAAAAATATCAACCTCGATCTGACCAGTGATCACAACCAGAATCTCGAGAAAGCGTCGATCACCCTCGGCAGCGGGGATACCCAAAAAGTGGACCTGCACATAAATCAGCGAAGAGACATACCTGTCAAGCGGGACACAGTCAGGCCCTTTGAATACTCGGTCAACTGGACAGCTTTCCGCTGTGTTAAAAAACCCGGGACAGAGCAGGTGGAAACGTTCATCGCCTATTCCTATCCTCCGGGATACGGAGACCGCGGCGCCAAAATCAACTGCGCCGAACGCCAGATGTTCCATCACAGAAGCTCTGTTGTCATGCCCACCTCCGGTTCGGTACGCAACAGAGGTGCACTGATAAATATCTACCACATACTGCATCCTCCCAAGCTCGAGTACGGGGAGGATTTCGAGGGGAGAAAATTCCGCTACGGAGAGAATGCCAGAACTAAAAGAAGGAAAAAAAAGAAGAAAAAGAAGGGATGGCTGCAGATAAAGCCGCTGAAATGAATCGGGGACAAAATCTTTTATAAATGAACGGAATCTATTGTCATGATATGTGAAAGCAACCTGTTTCACTGAAAGACGGATTACTTACGAGTATGAAAAGAAGACAATAGTCCGAAATTCTTCATAGAAAAAAGAGATTCCGGAGTCGATGTGAATTGACCAGGTCTGTTCCGGTCCGTAGCGGACCGCAACCCGCCTGCAGCTCAAATATGGAAATCACTCTATTTCCAAAGATATCCTACCATAGATTATATTTAATACGTTAAACTTTCGTACCCGCAGTTCCCGTAAACACCACTGGAAATATCCGGAAAAAACGAATTGTGAATGCTTTTTGCATGCACCTGAACAGTTGAAGAAAAAAGATGAAATTGTAAGAATCAGAACACTGATCCCCGGAAAGAGGATTACATGAGCCCTACAAAAAAAAGCACCACCGTGAAAAAGGCGGCTAACCAGGAAGATGCCCTCAAAAACTGGAAAATCAGTTTCAAGGGCATGAGCGATTATGACCTCCGCCGCAGTTTTCTCAACAATCTCGAATACAATATCGCCAAAGACAAAAACTCCATCACCTCCTACGATCAGTTCCTCAGCCTCTCCTATTCTGTGCGGGAGAGAGTGATCGAGCGCTGGATCAGAACCAATCAGCACTACAAGTCCAAAAATGTGAAACGGACCTATTATCTCTCCATGGAGTTTCTCATGGGACGCCTGCTGGGTGAAAACATGACAAACCTGCACCTGACCGGTGCCTGCGAGCAGGCCGTGCGGGATTTGGGGCTGAATATCGAGGAGATGTACGATCAGGAACACGATGCGGGGCTGGGTAACGGTGGCCTGGGAAGACTCGCCGCCTGTTATCTTGAATCAATGGCCTCGCTCAAGATGCCTGCTATGGGATACGGTATCCGCTACGATTTCGGAATTTTCAATCAGAAAATCCAGAACGGCTATCAGCACGAAACTCCCGAACAGTGGCTTCAGGACAAAAATCCCTGGGAGATCGAAAGACCCGAGTATAAAAAGAACATCAAATTCTACGGCAGAACCATGCAGTATCAGGACCCCGGCGGTCATACCCAGATAAACTGGGTGGATACCGAAGATGTGGTCGCCATGCCCTACGATATTCCCACTCCGGGATTCGGGGTCAACAATGTGAACACGCTGCGGCTGTGGTCCGCACGTTCGGCAGAAGAGTTCAACCTTCAGTTCTTCAACAGCGGTGACTATATCGGCGCCTGCCAGGACAAGCTCAACAGTGAGAACATCTCCAAAGTTCTCTATCCCAACGACAACAACGTGTCCGGCCGGGAGCTGCGCCTGAAGCAGCAGTACTTCTTCTCTTCAGCCTCGCTTCAGGATATCATCCGCCGTTTTCTGCAGACCAACAAGGATTTCAAAACCTTTCCCGAAAAGGTGGCCATTCAGCTCAACGATACCCATCCGGCCATAGCCATAGTGGAGCTGATGCGTCTTCTGATGGACGATCACAAGCTGAACTGGGAGGAAGCGTGGAATATTGTCACCAATACCTTCGCCTACACCAACCATACGCTCATGCCGGAAGCGCTGGAGAAATGGTCTGTGGGACTCATGCAGCATCTTCTCCCACGCCACATGGAAATCATCTATGAGATAAACCACCGCTTCCTCAGGGAAGTATCTTTTAAATTCCCCGGCGACACCGACCGTCTCCGCCGCATGTCTCTTATAGAGGAGGGCGATGACAAGCAGGTGCGCATGGCATATCTGGCTATTGTCTCCAGTCATTCGGTAAACGGTGTATCCGCGCTGCATACCGAACTTCTCAAGCACGGGCTGGTGAAGGATTTCGCGGAGATGTGGCCTAAAAAATTCAACAATAAAACCAACGGTATCACTCAGCGGCGCTGGCTGTACAAATCCAACCCCTCGCTTCGCGAGCTGATCAACAGCCGTATCGGAGAGGGATGGGCCACAGACCTCTATAAACTCAAGGAGTTGGAGAAATTCGCCGATGATGAAAAATTCCACAAGGAGTGGCAGGAAGCCAAACGTAGCTGCAAAGAAGCCTTCGTGTCCAAAATGGCCAAATGGGAAGGCTTCAGGATCAATCCTGATACCATGTTCGATGTGCAGGTGAAGAGAATGCATGAATATAAACGCCAGCTTCTCAATGCCTTACACTGCATCGCACTCTACAATCAGATCAAATCGGGTGATACCCAGAACTTCGTACCCAGGACGGTGATGTTTGCCGGAAAAGCGGCCCCCGGGTACTACATGGCCAAGCTGATCATCAAATTCATTAACAGTGTGGCTGCGGTTATCAACAATGATCCGGACACCAAGGGTCTGCTTGAGATGTATTTCCTGCCCAACTACAGAGTGTCTTTGGCCGAATATGTCATTCCCGCATCAGACCTCTCCGAGCAGATATCCACAGCCGGAACCGAGGCCAGCGGTACGGGGAACATGAAATTCGCCCTCAACGGAGCTCTGACCATCGGTACTATGGATGGTGCCAATGTGGAGATGCATGAGGAGATCGGCGGGGACAGCATGTTCATTTTCGGTCTGCGCACCGAAGAGGTGGAGGAGCTTAAGGCCCAAGGGTACAACCCGTGGGATTACTACCACAAAAGCCCCATGCTCAAGCAGGTGATCGATCTTATCTCAAGCGGCTTTTTCAGCCCCGAGGAGCCGGGTCTTTTCGGGCCGATATACGATTCTCTGCTCAACCACGGTGACCGCTACATGATCATGGCTGATTTCGACGCCTATGTGCAGTGTCAGGCCGAAGTGGCGCGCTGTTATCAGAATACCCCCGAGTGGACCAGAAAATCGATTCTCAATGTGGCCAATATGGGCAAGTTTTCCTCGGACAGGGCCATCAGAGAGTATGTGAATGATATCTGGCATATCAATCCCACCGATGTTCCTCTGGACAGATAGTTTCTGATCAGAAACAAATTCGGAAGCATCCGCCCTGAAAAGCGGGTGCTTTTTTTATATCACATGGAGAGTATGGTTGAACAGCAAATAACGGAAGACACCGGAATTTTCCAGTGGCGGATGGTTGGTGAAATCAGATATATCAATCTGTTAGGGGAAATCTTCAGGAGGCAAACACCGATTCGTTCTCGAATTTGAAACCGAGCATGTATACCGCTTCCACACTGCGGAATGACCACACCAGCCGAACCGGTCTCAACTGGCCCTTTGAATCTTTCAGATACAGAACATCTCTGCGATCCGGGATATCCTCACCGAAATAGGTTCCCGAAATCCCTCCCTCGCTCTCGTCCCGAAGATAAATAGGTTTTGGAGCAAAGGAGTTATTCTGGTCCTGGACAGGCTTCTGAATGAATATCTTATCATTGCAGGGGCGTCTTACATATTTTCTTTTATCTGCTAGCATGGAGTAATCTCCTTCCACAAACAAATAAGCATAATACCCACACCATTATAATTTGTCGGAAATAATTAACCTCAGGTTCATTCGAACCTAATAAAAATCTAATTTCTCAATTAAGAATCTCCAAATGCTGTTCTCACTGGTGTTTTTCAACAGCTTCCAGGTATGCATTTCTGGGTTGAACTCCTGTTATGGTGTGTACAACCTCTCTGTCTTTCACGAACACCACGTAGGGTATGCCGCGGACTTCAAGTGATTGTGCAATCTGAGGATGTTTGTCCACATCCACCTTATAAAATGATGCTTTCTGAGCCTGTTGCTCTGCCACATCCTTCAGAATCGGATCCAGTATTTTACAGGGTCCGCACCAGTCGGCATACAGATCAAACACCAGCAGTCTGCGTCCCGAGGAGTTCAGAAGCGAATCAAACTGACTTGTATTTCGGATGGATTTTATGAATTCATTTTCGGAGGATTCATCTTTCGGAGTGGATTTTTCTTCAGAGCAGCTGTAGAGCAAAGCAAAAGCAGCAGAAAAAAGAACCACACCCGCAAACAGATTGCGATTTTGTTTTTTCATATGACCCCTGACATTAATAGCTTTTCACGTGTTCTCTTGTAGTTAATTTAGATTATGGCAGAGTAATTTTCCCCTCTTCTTTGAATTACACTGCGGATCTCTTCTTCTTATTGCGTTGCGGCGTCTTCGAAATTGATACCGTTGAAACCCCGCGGGGAAGCATCATTTCTGAGGAGATATGATCCGAATCGGATAATTGAGAAGAGAGTTTATCAGAAATCAAAAGTTCACATTGTCATTCCGTATAGGCAGCCGTGTTTACCTTGAATTATTTTACGTTCCGATGTTGGCTGCAATCATGGAAGACCTGAGCTCATGGATCACATTCAACTAATTTGCGACATTGGTGAGATAACCGAAGTATTTGCCGAAACCCAGAACATCGAATCTTTTCTCCAGAAGATCGTGGATATGGTGGCAAACCATATGGATGCCGCCGTATGCTCCGTGTATCTCTACGATGAAGACAGAAGAGAACTTGTTCTTCGCGCCACCCGCGGACTCAAATCCCAAAGCATAAACAAGGTCCGTCTAAAACTGGGAGAAGGTCTTGCCGGACTTGCTTTAAAAGAGCTGCGGCCGGTGTATGAAAAAGACAGCAGCAGTCACCCCAATTTCAAATATTTCCCGGAAACAGCCGAGGAAAAGTACCATGTGTTCATGGCGGTTCCCATCATCAGGGGATTATCCCGAATAGGAGTACTGGTCATACAGAGGAAAAAGCGTGCTTTCAAGGACAAGGATATTGTCACTCTGCGCGCGGTCGCCTCACAGCTTGCCAACATGCTGGAGAATGCCCGTCTTCTGATGACGCTGCGTTTTCACAAGCCCCATGAGGAGAAAAAAACCAAAGGACGCATCAAACTTGCCAAAGGAAAGGTCGCATCCCAGGGATTTGCGATGGGACCGGCGCGTATAATCGACCGCGACCGCACTTTCGAAAACTTTCTTCACAGAAAATACGAAACCAGATACTCTCTTGAGGATTTCACAAAAGCTCTTTCCCTGACAGAACATCAGCTCGAGGATCTGCAGGCAAGGGTGGAGGAAAAGCTCTCCGATGTGGCCTCTCTTATCTTCACAGCGCACCTGCTGTTGCTCAAGGATACGGAATTCGTGGGTGCAATGAAACGCAAGATAGAGCAGGGAATGAATCCTCCGGATGCTGTTCTGCAGGTGGCCAAGCAGTATGTGGAGCTTTTCTCTCACGGTGAAAACAATTACATAAAAGAGAAAGTCCAGGATATCGAGGATCTCACCATCCGGCTTATGGGCAATCTGGTTGCGGAACTGAGAGAGTTATATAGATGTGAAAAGCATGTGGTTATCGCCAGGGAACTTTTTCCCTCCGACATGCTGAAACTGTCCAGTGAGAATGTGCTTGGTGTGGTGCTGGTGACCGGAGGAGTGACAAGTCACCTTTCCATTCTTGCCCGCTCTTTAGGGGTTGCACTGGTGATTGTCGATTCTCCCCGCCTGCTTACCATACCGGACGGAACTAACGTGATCTTGGATGCGGAGGTCGGGAATCTTCACATAAATCCCACTCTGAGTGTGATATCCAGCTTTTCAGAACGCAACGAAGCCAGAGAAAAAGTGCGTTTAAAGGAAACGGCGGTGAAAGAGAAAACAAAAACCGCCGACGGTGAACGGGTGAAACTCCTTGCAAGCATCAACCTTCTCTCCGATGTCCGGCTGGCCAACGAAATGAAATGCGAAGGAATAGGTCTTTACAGAACCGAGTTTCCCTTTCTCATCCGCAGCGATTTTCCTTCCGAGGAGGAACAGTATGTGGTCTATCGTCAGCTGGTGAAGGGAATGCCCGGAAAGGAAATCGTGTTCCGCACCCTTGATATCGGCGGAGACAAGGTTCTGTCCTACTACGATTTCGCAAAAGAACAGAACCCCTTTCTGGGAATGCGCTCCATCCGCTTCTCACTCTCAAACAAAGAAACTTTCGTGCAGCAGATCAGGGCGATGCTGAGAGCCGGGTACGATACATCCATACGGATCATGTTTCCCATGATTTCCTCTATTGAGGAGTTCCAGGAAGCAAAGATCACTGTCATGGACTGCATCACTCAGCTCAAAAAGAATAAAGTTCCCCATAACAGCACCCCCAGAATAGGCATGATGATCGAAGTCCCTTCGGTTGTGGAAATGCTGGATCTTTTCACAAAAGAAGTGGATTTCTTCTCAGTGGGAACAAACGACCTTGTACAGTACATGCTGGCTGTTGACAGAACAAACGAAAAAGTCGCCGGTTTCTATATACCTCACCACCCTTCAGTCATGAGAGCAGTCAAAAGAATAGCGGATGCCGCCGGAAAAGAAGACAAAGAGGTTCTGATCTGCGGAGACATGGCTCATCAGGAAACATACATTCCCTTTTTCCTGGGGTGCGGAATTCGAACTCTCAGTCTGGAAGCACAGTATGTTCCCAGAATCCAGAAACTGATCGAAAAGACAGATTCCAGGAAAGCTGAAGATCTGGCCTTGAAAATCACCGAGTGCGGAAAAGTATCCGAAATCGCCCGCCTGCTAAGATGACTTCTTCCGTTTCAGCAGTCCTGCCATTGAATCTTTGAATTTCTGAAGACCCAGAAGCTCATAAAGCCCAAACACCACAACGAGCGTGGGTACTGATGCTGCTATGCAGACGATAAGTGCCTGTAACCTGCGAAGATCCGTGAAAACAACATCGTTGAGAAACTGCTCGATCAGATAACAGACGAGACTGCCGACCAGAGCAACCGTTATGATTTTGAGAAGCGCGCCAGATTCTTTTTTCGCTTCTGAGAACCCACCGTAGCGGCTGCACCAGATTGTATACAGAGTGAAGAACTGAACTGTCATGGCTGTGCTTGCAGCCAAACCCAGTCCCTGAGGACCCAGATACCTGCTGAACAGATAGTACAACGGAATACTCAAAAGAGCAACCGATGTGCTTATTACCATGGGAAGCAGTGTTTTCTGAAGTGCGTAAAAGGGTCTGGCGACCAGAATCGAAACAGAGCTGGCGAAACTTCCGATAAGATACATGACAAACACAGGAGCGGTTTCCCGGGTTGATTGCTGATCGAACTGGCCGTGTTCATACAGAACAGTGATAATCTGATAGGACAGCACCATCATGATTGCTGACAGGGGAATCAGATAAAGCGCGATTCTGTTTATCATGCTGTTGAGCATGGTGGTCATTTTCCCGAATGCGTTTTCTGCGGCGAGCTTTGTGAGATAGGGGTAGAACGCCACGCCGGAGGCCTGCCCGAATACCCCCACCAGTATCATCATGGTCCGCAGGGCATAGTTTGCGCTGGCCACGGCTCCTTCCCCCAGAAAAGAGGCGAAGTACCTGAAGAAAATCTCATTGGAGAATGTCATTCCCAATCCGGCAACCAGAGGAATCGTGATCTTCACGTAATGTATGAATTCCGGATCTCCGGGATGAAAACGGGGTCTGTATCTCATTCCTGCCCGCAAAGCCCCCGGAAGCTGCACCGCCACGTTGCCGATGAAAGCTCCTCCCAGAACTCCCCAGGCAAATCCCTCTATTCCGAAATAGGGGCCCAGCAGCAGCCCCCCAAGTATGATTCCCACATTGTAGCACAGGGGCGAAAGAGCAGGAAGGAAAAATTTCTGATTGGCATACTGTACTGCCATGAGAAAAGCGCCCCAGTAGAAAAAAAGCTGTGCGGGCAGAATTATTCTGGTAAGCCGTACGGCAAGGGCGAGAGTCTGGGAGTTCTGACTTTGAAATCCGGTCAGTGACAACAGGTCAGGGGCAAATATGATGGATAGAGGAAGAAAGACGAGAAACGCGACAGTTCCCAGAGTAATCATGTTGGAAAACGTGTTCCATGCGCCCTTCTGATCGTTTCTGACCAGATATTTCTGAAAGATGGGTATGAAAGTGACAGAGAGAAAACCGCCTGCCAGAAAATGATTGAGCAGCTCCGGAATCAGAAAAGATGCCACGTACGCATCCATCTCATTGCTGGTACCACCTACATTGGCCAGAGTGATCTCTCTGAGCATACCTGTGATGCGGCTCAGAAAAACCGAGCCCATCATTATGATGGTTGCAATCGAGATGGTGCGGTTCACGGACCTACTGTGAGCGGCAGATTTGTCGGTACTGCCAAGGTCGGTGTTGTTTGTGTTGTGCCCTGTCATAAGAAGCTAAAACTACTCACTGCAGCAATGGGGGTCAAAAAATTTTGTAAGAGTCTGGTTTCAAGAAAGGTAGGATGAAAAAAAGGCCCTTCTGAGAGGGCCTTTTCTATAGGATCAGAAACTTATCTTCTTTTTCCTTTTTTGGCTGCTTTTTTGGCTGTTTTCTTAGCTGTTTTCTTAGCAGTCTTTTTTGCTGTTTTTTTGGCTGTAGTTTTCTTTGCTGCTGTTTTTTTAGCAGTCTTCTTGCCGGCTTTGCTCTTTTTCTTGGCCTTGGCTTTCGCTTCATTGATGATGCGATAAGTCTGGCTGACAGAAAGTTTGAACTTTTTGGCAAGTGCAGTTCCGCTTGTTCCGCTTTCGTAGAGATCCACAATCTCGGCATTACGCTCGGGATTGTTTGCAATCGAAGATTCGATCCCGTACTTTTTGCGCAACTGATGGACAGCCTGCCGGGTAATACCGAACTGATCACCGATGGCTGCATCCGTTTTGAGCTTCTTCTGCAGTCTGATGAGCTGGGATTTTGTGATTTTGGCCATACTGACTTACTCCTCTCCCTTAATGAAACGATGCTGTTAGAGAATACAAAAAATAATTATTACCGAAGTTTGGCCTTAAAGGTGTATGATGACGAGGAGTAATAACTTTACTGTATAATATACTATTTTGTAATGCAGACTGCAACAAACCGCAATTCAAAATATTTTGCTCCCCCATAATACCATTACGCGTTTTCCAGAAGTATATTGTCATTTTGTAATATTATATCAGGAAAAGGCCAGTGATACCAGTAAAAAACGAGGTGGACAAAACAGGATTCCCGGCCGTTACGTTTCTGCTGATCCTTTTCTGCATTCTGATTTTTTTTCTGCGTAAATCCTTTGATCACGGCTATGCTGTTGTTCCTTTGGAGTTCATGCATTCGGTTTTCAACCCCGGAGAAGAGCTTTCAACATCCCTGAAAGCTCTTTTCACTGCTTTTTTCATGCACGGCAGCTTTTTTCACCTGTTATCCAACATGTGGTTTCTCTGGATATTCGGCTCGGCAATGGAAATGCAGCTGGGCCGCATCAGATTTTTCTCTGTCTATATTCTCAGCGGTTGTGTTTCCCTGCTTATTCAGGTGATTTCCTCCCCTCTATCCAGTATCCCTATTGTAGGTGCAAGCGGTGCGATAGCAGGTCTGATGGGAGTACATCTGATATTTCTTCCGTTGAGCCGCATTCTGGTGTTTATTCCACCTGTTTTCCTTTTCAGAATCCCCGCTCTTCTCTATCTTCTCTTCTGGTTCTATATTCAATATCTGAACCTCCTTCAGCCACAGACAGAAAACAGCGGAGTTGCATGGTGGGCTCATGCCGGCGGCTATGTTTTCGGCGTAACAACCGCACTCATTCTGAAAATGGCGGGAACTGAAGGAAAAGTTCGAAAAAGAAAAAAAATGTAACATTCTGATCATTTTACCACATAAAAGTGTAGATTTCAACCGCAAAAACAGTATTTTTCCTATATGCACGAAGAAATCATCAGCTACCTGCGCAAGAACTCCCAAGGCATCTCTTCGGAATCCATTGCCGAAATCTTTCTGAAATTCAAAGCTCCCGATAAAAAGCTGGCCCATGTGGCAGTGGAGGCAATACTTTCAAAAGACAACAGAATTTTTTTCAAAGAGGGACTATGGCATGCCCGGCCGCTCTCTCTTTCTCAAAACCAGCACAGCATCAAAACGATTCCCTGGACCGCAGTCTATTTCCTGACTGACAGCTCGAAAAGGATTCTTCACATATCCCTGTGGAATCCGTTCCCCTCTTTGAAATGTCTTTTAAGTGCCTGGCTTTGTAACCCCGACAAACTTTCCGTAGAGGACAGTGAACTTCTGAAGGATTTCCATGACAGGCCTTTTGAAGAAAATGTATCCGAAGAGCTGTTTGAACAGATTGTCTCGGAACTGCAGATGAGAGTCCCTCTGTTCTTCTCCCATGAGCAATACTCTCTTTTCTCATACCATGCTCTTGAAACCGGAATAAGTATCGATTCCTATTTTCTGATGAGCCAATTGTTCAAAGCAGCCAATCTCCCCTCTCCCCGTCCTCTTGTGCTTGAAAACGCGGCTCGGTCTGTTCTCAATATCCAGAAAAATCCCGATACAGGATACAGAAGAGGAGAATTGTTCTGTTCTATTGTTACCGAACTGTTTGAAAAAATGAAGGAAAAGGGAATCGAAACATATGAACAACTGGAAAAGACTCTGCAGCAAGAGTCGAGACCGGTTTTTGCCGGAAAGGAATTCTCTTCACAAACTATAGAAAGGCTGCCTGAAAAGCCCGGTGTGTACGGCTTCACTAATGAAACGGGGGGCTATATCTACATCGGCAAGTCCAATAATGTGCGGAAAAGAATACAGTCATACTTCAGGTTCAATGAAGAATCACCTGTGAAACTGAAAAAACTCAGAGATCAGGCCCATTCGCTTACAGTCCACCTCTGCGGATCGGAACTGGAATCACTGCTTCTGGAATACAGACTGATCAGAAAGCACAAACCGATTCTCAACAGCCAGATTCAAATATCCGAGCGCAGAGGAAACTATGAACTGCTGGACGATACCGTTCTTTTGCTTCCGCATGCTGAAGAGGGTAAGGGAATATCCATATGGATCAGAAAAGAGTGCAAAATCCGTCTGAGACCCTTTTTCACCGATTGGCATGAAGAAAAAGAGCTGACCGGGGAACTTGAGGAGTATTTTCATTCAGAAAGTCTGCCTGCATCCAGAGAGGATTTCCCGGAACTTGAGATTACCACAAGGTGGGTAAAAAGAAACAGAGACCGGCTTTGTGTGATTCAGGCAGAAAATCTGGCTACAGCCCAGGAGATCTTTGAAGTCATGAAAAGCTGCTGGAGAGATTTCCAGCCCTGATATGTGAAAGACACTGCTACCAGAAGATTTGATGAAATCATAGTGCAAAAGATTATATTCTATATACACGGGAGGCATAAGGCTGCATGCGGCAGCAATAAAAAAAGCCGCCCGTGCGAACATATCCTCGGAAATCATGAATTTATTCCATAAGAGGAATCATTATGAGCTATAACGGTGATCATGACAGATTCGTTGCCAAAAACAGATCCCTTGCCTCTGCAGAAGAGATCGGCCGCAAAGACGAAGCCATGGAGAAAAAGGGATATTCCTATCTCAAACGCCAGAAAGAGAGTTCCTGCTTCAACTGCAAAATGAAGCAGACCTGCAGAGAATTCCGTGCCCGCAGAAGCGCCGGTGCAAAAGGTGTAGTTTCCTTCGGAGGGGAGGAAAAAATGATCTGCGACAAATATATCCCCGCCCAGACGGAAAAGAAGACCTTTACAAACAAACAGGTGAAATCGCTTCTGAAAAACATAAAAAAAGGCTACTGATTTAAACCGAAAACCTCTATGTCCGGGAGCATTATGGAAAATTCTCCACTTGAATTGTACGAAACCGCCTACAGACTGCACTACGTGGAAAACCGTATACCTGAAGCTCTCCATTTCTACGAGGCTTTAATCAAGGAATTCCCTGAATCCAACGAAAGCGGATATGCAGTAATCCAGATACAGAAAATCAAAGCCAACAACATTGCCGACTCTCTGCATTCTCCGAAAACCAAACTTCATCCTCTGGTCATCGCCTCTTTTATTCTCAACCTTCTACTGCTCAGCATCCTGGGAGCAGGTGCATTCTACTTCTTCAACAGAATGGAGATGGAACACAAATACACCAGTCTGGCCACTCGCGCCATAGTGAAAATGAACAATTCCAATTACGAAGAGGCTCTCGAACTGCTCAATGAAATGAAAATTCTGTCCAAAGAAGATATCACACCCTTTGAGCTGTCCGCCACAATCTATCAAAAGCAGGGTGATCTGATCAATGCACGAAGTGAATACGAAGTGTTCTACAGTTTGAACCCTGATCAAAGAGGCGAATCAATAGACGTTCTTGTTCCTTCAAAATCCAACAAGAAATCAAAGTGATATATGGATCCTTTTAAGAGTATAGAGCAGCGGATTGAGGACGGATTCGTTCTGGATGAGCATGGGAGATGGGTGCATATGTCCCAGAAAGGCTCGTCAGAGAAACGTTTCATGGAAGAACTTGAAAAGGGACACGTACTGCTGGAAGGTAAATGGGCTCCTATAGATGAAGCCAAATCCTGGGCCACAGTAGAAAAACCGACCAGCCAACCATCAAATAACCGAAATCTGTATTCTCCTCCCCCTCTGACTCAAGCTCCTGAAGAAACTGATCAGGAAAGCTTTGAAGCTTTGGAAACTCTTCTGGAAACCAAATCTATCAGACTGCAGAATGAATCACAGAAACCATCAGAACAGCCGCTTGAAGATGATCAGAACGAAACAGTTTATTTGACTGTCGAGGAAATTGAAAAATCCTCCCCTGATAAGGAAAACTCTAATGGTTCTTCTTCTGCAGAAAAGCCGAAAATAGAGGATTCATCCGATGTCTTCATCGATGATGACGATATTCCGGAAGAAGTGGAACAGGAACTTCTCTTCAACTGGTCCAGAAGCGCAGCTACTGAACAGTCCAGATATGCTATAGAATACATAGATACTTTGAGCTCATCTCTCAGGCGCAGAAAAATTTATCAGGTCCTGTCTATCATATCAATATCCATAGCGATTCTCGCTGCCTGTTTTCTGGCATTCTACCCTGACTGAACCAAATTTTTTTCAATCTTCAGAGCCGTCTCCTTCTGTTAATTCCCTGGCTTCCCTGAGTACTTCCTGACTCTTAAGCATGGAAGTGACATCTCTGAAAGTCACCACAGAAAGCCTATGTTTACCTCTGATGTCAAATACCGGAAATCCGCAGTAACTTCCATACCACTCCACACCGGTATCCATTCTTTTGTTTTTGTATACTTCCGCTTCAAACCGCTGACGCCGTAAAGCCTTGTACAGAGGCCACTCCTCAAGAGCAAGCTTTCTTCCATGAAGATCATACATCTCCCAGCCAAACGGCAGTCTGGACAGAACTCTGAGCGCATCCTCCTCGGAACGATACCCCAGAAGATCAACCGCGAAACGGTTCACTCTCACAATCTGACCTTCAGATGTCGCCAGTACAAGACCTTCATTCATGGACGACAGCACCGCTTCATTCAGTGCATAATACTCATATACCTGACGGTAAGAACTGATCCGGGAATTGAGAATGTGAACCACTACCCATAAGGCCGCAATACCTCCCAACCTGTTAACCATCGAAACATAAGAAGGGACAGAATGCCGCTGCGAAAAGAAAAATCCCAACACTATAAACAAACTGAAAAAGAAACAAGCTGCTATAAGTATCCTTCTGTAAGGAACACCGGAAAGGAGTAAAAGCGGCAATGTATATAAGGGCCATACAGAAAATCCCAACGGAAGAAACAGATCTCCCAGAAAAAAGAGCCCTGTCAGCACTCCGGAAAGGAATAACAGCGGGTAACTCAGTTTCAATCTCATTTTGTAATATCTGGGATTTCTCAATCTTTTCCCCTCTTAATCACTGCAGACAATCTGTTTTTCCAGCCTGCAAACTTGATGCCCGCATCTGCCCCGATGTAATAATAGCAGGGAATAATAAACAGCGCGGTAAAAGTGGAGAAAAGCAAACCGAAAATAATGGTTGACGCCATGGGTCCCCACACAGGAGACGATCCCCCCAGACCAAGTGCGGTCGGAAGTAATCCGCCTATGGTCGTTACTGACGTCAGAATGATTGGGCGAAGCCTTGTCTTCACACCTTCAACCACCGCCTCTTTAATGCTGTCCTGTTTTCTGCGGTTGCGGTTGATGAAGCTGATAAGAACAATCGAATCATTGACCGCAATTCCTGCCAGTGCCACTCCGGCATACATCACCACAGTGGAAAATGCCACGTTTGCAATGAACAGATATATGACAACACCTGCAAAAGCAAAAGGTATGGTGAACATGAGAAGTAAGGGCTGGAAATATGAATTGAACAAAGATCCCAGTATCACATACATCAGAAATACTCCCACCAGAAACAGTCTCAGTATATCGGCAAGGATGTTCTGAAACTCCTCAAATTCACCCCCCGGCTCCAGCTCAATCCGAGGATATTGTGATTCCAGATTATTTTGATAATAATCAATCAGTTCCTGATTTATTTCGGTAAGATCCGTCCCCTCGAAAGCCTGAGCTGAAACTGTCACCAGACGTCTTCCGTTTCTCCGGCGGATCGAAGCAAGCGTTGCAGTATCTTTGAATGATGCAACTGATGAAAACGGCACCAGGCTTCCCGAACGCGAAGGAATATCAATTGTCTTAAACTGAGCAGCACTGTTTATATCTTCAGGATCCAAAGTCACCATGACATCCACATCCTCGTTACGATCGAATATGGTTGTGGTCAAAACCCCGTCAAAAAGCGCTCTTATATAAGAACCCACTGATTCAACAGTCAAGCCGTATCTTGCCGCACTGAACAGATCGACATTCACCAGAAACTCCGGTGTACCTCTTTCTATGTTGTCCCGGATATTGTAAAGCTGAGAATACTCCCCGAACTGCCGTTTGAATTTGTCAGCCGCAGAAAACAAATTTTCATAATCGTCACCATATAACCGCATGGAAACCGGATCATCAACCGGAGGACCACCCTGAACTGTCCGGAACAGCACATTGTCCGGCCCAGCAA
This sequence comes from Chitinispirillaceae bacterium, assembly GCA_046546375.1. Classification (GTDB taxonomy): domain Bacteria; phylum Fibrobacterota; class Chitinivibrionia; order Chitinivibrionales; family Chitinispirillaceae; genus JAEZKC01. The sequence continues at coordinate 16,509 of JBKGXV010000015.1, forward strand.
TCCTTCGGGAGGAATCCCTCACCTCATTCATGATATCCAGAACCGAACGCTCTCGTCCCTCCTCCCTTTCGGGAAGCTCAACAATTATTCTTGCCAGATTGTCCAGACTGAGCGTACTCAGCCCCTGACCCCCCTCTCCAATAACAGAAAACACCGAACGAACCGTTCCGCTGCGGAGTTTGGGCCTGAGTACGTTTTCGTACTGCTCCACCGTTTGCGACGTTTTCTCTTTTGGAGTCCCCGGAGGCATATCAATTTCCATATAGAAATAACTGTACTCCTCTCCCGTAAAAAGATCCTGACGCACATATGTCAGAGCCACTACAACCAACCCCAGAAAACCGACGGATACCAAAGCAGTTTTGTATCTGTTTCTGTACATCCATCTCAATACCCTGCTCCAGTAATCCTCCAATCGGGTGAAAGTTTTTCTTTTCTTGGGAATCTTGGTATGACTGCTCCAGTGTGCAAAGTGAGTGGGCAGAAAAAAAAGTGCTTCAAAAGTGGAAGCCACAAGCGCAATGGTAACCACCATGGGTATCACTCTCAAAAACCGTCCTATAAGACCGGGAACAATCATAAGGGGAAGAAATGCCGCTACAGTGGTGGCTGTCGCAGCCGTAACCGGAGACACTACTTCATCCGTTCCCTTTATGGCGGCATCGGAAGGCAGCAATCCCCTCTGACGTATACGGTAACTGTTTTCAACAATGATTATGGCATGGTCCACTATCAGTCCCAAAACCAGCACCAGCGCAAACAGAGTGTTCCCGTTGAGAGTTTCCCCCATGATCTCCATCACCACAAACGTGATCGAAAAGGTGATGGGTATACCCAGACTGATCATAAAAGAGTTGCGGATTCCCACAAAATACCACAGAACCAGAAGCAGCAGAAAAAAACCGAAAACCGCATTGGTCACCAGCACATTTATACTTCTTCTGATTCTGACTGTCGTATCATTCAGATAATTCGTCTTCAGACCCGAAGGAAGCGAAGGTGAAAATTCCCTCACCACCCGCTTGATCTCATCAACCACTTCTATAGAGGAGGAGGCGGTGACTTTGGTCACCTGTAGACTTACTGCAGAAGTGGTATTGTATCTGGCTACGGCACCACGCGGATCCAGAGTTTCTTTTACTTCAGCCACATCGGTAAGCCCTACCAGTCCCTCTTCAGGAGTGGACGGACGTATGATTATATCGTTGAAATCTTCAGCTCTCTTCTTTTCCTCAACCGTTCTCACCAGATACTGTCTGCTGGGAGTAGTCAGCAATCCTCCGGGCACACTGACATTTGCTCCTCCCACAGCCCCCACCACCTGCTCCAGACTGATTCCCGTCGCCTCCAAAGCAGACCTCTCGGCCTGTATACGAATCTGGCGTTTGGGAGCTCCCACCGAGGTGACTCTGGAAACATCCGGCAGAGCATTGATCACCTCACCTAACCGGCGAGCCTGCGACACCAGAACCGTCGAATCCACATCCCCGTAAAGCACAACCTCCACAACCGGCAGAAAATCAGCACTGGAAAAATCGGTGACGACAGGCTCAAGAGTACCATCCGGAAGCTCGACTCTCCCGAAACGGTTCTGAACTTCATTGAAAAGACTGGCAAACTCCTCTCTGGACATGCCCTCTTCAAACTGCACCTGAACTACCGCAAGCCCTTCCCTTACAACGCTCTGGATCTCCCTGACCCTGGGAAGTCCCTCCATCTCGTTCTCGATCGGAACCGCCACAGTACGCTCGATATCGAAAGGGGATGTACCCGGGTAAGGTACATTGATTATCACCCAGTAAAACGGCACTTCACTGAACTGCTCCCGCGGAAGCCGGGAGAGACTCAGATAACCCAGAACCAGAATACTGACCATGAGAATATTGAGAAGGACGGAATTCTTTACTGAAAAGGATCCGATACTCATCTCTATCTGCGCTCCTCTTCGATAACAGAAACAAACACCGAATCCCCTTGCTCAAGACTTCTGGTACGTGTAAGAGCAATTGTATCTCCCGGAACCAACCCGGCTTTGATTTCCGTTCTGTTTCCCGAAACTCGACCCACAATTACATTGTTTTCATATACCCTGCCAGAGCTTATCCTGAAAACCCTCGCTGTATCATTTTGCTCCACAACAGCCACGGAGGGTATCACCATGACAGAATCACGATCGTTGGTACGGATGCGCGTCCTGCCACTCATTCCCGAACGAATAAGAGAATCGCTGTTTTCAAATATGACAACAACAGAATAACTGCCGCTGGCGGGCTGCGCTCCGGAAGCCACCGCCCTCACCTCGGCCTGATACACTGAGTCCGGACTGACCGAAGTGATTCTTACTTGAGCTTGAGCCTCATTTTCAATCAGTTCTATCTCTCCTTCCCCGATCGCCACCTCCATTCTGAATGCGGACACATCTGCAATGCGGGCGATAAGCATCCCCGGAGAAAGATAATTGCCCTCTGTGATACCGTCTTCCTTGGTGGCCACCTCCCCCCTGATCGGTGAACGGACCAAGGTGTTGTCATACCGGGCCAGAGCTGTCTCGTATGCAGCTCTGGCACCGTTGAATGAGCTTTTCGCCTGCTCAAACTCACTTCTTGAAACAGCACTGTCCTCGAACAATCTGCGTGAAGCCTCAAGATTCATACGTGCGGTTGAGAGCTGCTGTTTTGCCTGATTGAGAGCAAAACGTGCCGTTTCACGTTCGACCCTTAGCAAATAAGTCCCGCTGTCTACCATGTCTCCCAGCTCAAACTCAACCGCCTGAATAATCCCCTCCGTTTCCGACACCACCACAGCTTCATTGACTCCACTAACAATGCCTGGTTTCTCAAGAAATGGGATGAGGATATCTCTTTTCACTACTGCCGCCTCAACCGCCTCCGTACTCTGAGGATCGTCAGCCGATCCGTTACTCTGCTGCTGATCTCCGGAACAGAAAAGAAGAAAAACAGAAAGATTCAACAGAAGAACATTTTTCATCATCAGTCTCCCAGCAGTCCCACAGCGGCCCTGTATTCCGATTCCTGAATAACAGCCTCTGTGAGAGAACGCAGATACGCGATATGTGCAGAGTCTGTCTGAATCCTGGTATCAAGCAGATCGGACATGCTCACCAAACCAGCTTCATACCTCTGCTCCATCATGGAAAGAGAACGCTCCATGAGCTCCAACCGGGTCCTGGCAGAGTTTACCCTTTCTCTGGATGCCAAATACAAGGTCCGTGCCTGAAAAACAGAAATGCGATTCTGCTCTGACAATTGCCGCATCTGACTCTCCAGCTGCAGATACTGATTTTTACTGGCGTAATAATCGGAAAACCGTTTCGCCCCGGAAAAAAGAGTCCAGTTAACACGTATACCGTAAGTCCAGAACCCCTCCTCCCGCGCAAACAACTCATCCTGTACCGGCCAGTCATACTGCGCAAAGGTATTAATATTGGGCAAAAATCTGGTAAGCCTGAGAAACGTTGTCTGATTCAGACTGTTCAGTTCCTCTTTAGCCGCTTTAATTTCCGGATTGTCTTCTGAAGTCCCCTGGGGAAGCTCGGATGTTTTTTCGAATAATTCCTCCAGAAAAGATGCATCCTCCAACTGGACTGCGCTGCTCAGCTCCAAAGGCTCTCCTACTGTCAAAAGCAACTGCCCGAGACTGGCCTGATAAGATGCATACGAGTCGATAACCCGTCCCCTTCGATCAGCCACTTCCGCCTTCCACCGAAGCAGCTCCGCCGGAGGCAGTACTCCCTCCTCGTGTCTGATCCTGGCCTGATGAAGGTTCCTTCTGGTCCATTCCAACCCCATACTGTCAATTTTGATCTGCTCGGAAAGAAGCAATGTATTGAAATACGCATTCCGTACCTGCAGAATCGCATCCTGACAAGCGGCATCGAGCTTGAAATCGGATGCGGCCAGATTGCTGGCAGCCAGAAGGTAGCTCACCACCTCTCCCCCTCCGTTGAAGATCGGCTGAGTGACTGTAAGTTGATGGTGAAAGCCATCTTGGGTGAATGTAGCGCCTGTTGACGGAGCTTGACCGGGAGAAGGCTGCTGTCCCGGGGAAATTTGCGGGGTTTGAGTCTGAAGCCAGTTTGTATTCAACGTTACTGTGGGAAGGATCGTTCCTACCGTACTGTACTTCCGCCATTTGACCGCATTTCGTTCGTATCTGGAGGCATTCAGACTGAAATTCTGCTCAAGTGCTTTCCTTTCACACTGTTCTAGAGTAAGAGTCTGTCCGAGTGCACAGAAAACAGCGCACAGAATAAAAACCAACCCTCTCAAGAATTCGAAATACCGACCATTCATGCTTATACCGTTTCAGAAGTTATGGGATAGAAACTTAACCAAAGGTCTGCAATACCTATGCCACCACCCTGAAACAGACTGAAATACAATCTCACAAAAGTTACATCCTTGTCTGAAAAACAGTTGCATACCACACTCAAATCATGATATAATGAATTTTCCGTCATATTAAACACTGTTTGGGGGGAATAGAAACTATGGATGTATCGTACGTTAACCCTTTCATAGTATCCACTATAGAAACATTCAAAAAAATGCTCAACACGGATATCAAACCAGGGAAAGTCACCTTGAAAAACAGTGACGTGCATACGTTTGATGTTTCCGGCATAATCGGTCTTTCCGGAGAAGCCCAGGGATCGATATGTCTCAGCTTTCCAAAACTCATCGCCCTCAGAGTAGTTTCAGCTCTTCTGGGTATGGAAATCAAAATTATCGGGGATGATGTAGCGGATGGTATCGGAGAGCTGGCAAATATCGTGGCCGGAAATGCAAAACAACACCTGACCAAATACAACCTTTCCATATCCCTGCCCAAAGTGGTGATGGGTAAGGATCACAAAGTCGCCAACCAGAGAGATGTTCCGACCATTGTAGTACCGTTTTCATCGACTCTGGGTGCTTTCGCCATGGAAATCGCCCTGAAAACTCCCGAGGTGAAAAACAAATAACAGCATTCCCGTTTATTCACCCCCCGACAGAAACCGATCACGGAAAAATGACTATTACCGAATATCGCGGTGATTCATTCGGAATAAAAAAAACCTGACCACCATCGGCCAGGTTTTTCTTAAATACACATCCGAGTCATCTACTTGGATCTCAATCGGGTACTTCTTCAAATCTCAATGCATCATTCTTCTCTTTTTTACAGCTTTCCATCACTCGTTTTCTGGCCTGTGCCGCAGTTTCGGTTGTGCAGGGACCGTTAATACAACCTCCTTCGCAGGCCATCACTTCCAGAAAATTACCCTTTATGCCTTTGGAGGAAATGATCTTGAGAAGTTTCATACTCTTTCTGTCCAGACCATCAATCAACTGGCCTTTTACCAAAGAGGGATCTTTCATCTGAGCCGCGACAGCTTCGGTGACTTTACCGCTGATCGGAAAAGTTCTGCTCAGAACCGGAGCATCCTCATAGGCTTCATCCGAATCACTTCCGGACACATCGATACCTGCAGCCGCAAACAAGGAAGCAAGTTCCTCACAGGTAAGCACAAAGTCAACAAAAGAATCCTCCTTAGCCTCTGCTCTTTTGGCTACGCACGGACCCGCAAAAACCACAGCACATTCCGGATACTTGTCTTTTATGATCCGAGCTGTATAGTGCATGGGAGATGCCGTATCAGAGATCCTGTCCTTCAAAAAAGGCAGATGCTTCCGCACTGCCCGTACATATGAGGGGCAGCAGGAATTTGTCATGAACTTCTCCCCGTTCTCCAGCCGCTTTTCCAGCTCCTCAGCCTCTTTTTTGGAAGTGACAGTGGCTCCGTGAGCCACTTCCATGACATCTGCAAATCCGATTGTTTTCAATGCGGAAACAAGCTGAGAGTAATCTGCCATGAACTGAGCTGTTGCAGCCGGAGCAACTATAACAGCAACTCGCCTGCCCGACCGCACAGCCTTCAGTACATCAATTATCTGAGAGCGTTCCATAATAGCCCCGAAAGGACATTCGCGCATACACTTTCCGCAGAGGATGCATTTATCAAAATCAATTGTGGCCCTCCCCTGACCGTCCTTCTCGATTGCTCCCGCCGGACATGCCTCCTCACATGGAACAGGAATTCTGATTATGGAATGGTAAGGACACACTTTCATACAGATGCCGCAGTTCACGCATTTTGAGCTGTCAATGACTGCCTGACCGTTTTCATTCATGATGATTGCTTTTTTGGGACAATTAAGGGTACAGGGACGGGCCATGCATCCTCTGCAGGCATTTGTGACAAAATATTTGCTTTTCACACATGCCGAACATGCTTCCTCCAGAAGAGAGAGCGGCTCACCCTCGGCCGGACCCTCTCTTGTCAAACTCTTGTCAACATAGCTTTTCAGAGGATCAAGCTCGCTTTGTTCATCCTCCATACCATATCCCAAGGCTGCCATTATTCTGTATTTTATGATTGCCCGGTCTTTGTAGACACAGCAGCGGTACGACATTCCCTTTCTGGGCCTCATGTCGATAGGTATACTGTCCACCGATTCCGCCAGTTTTCCTTCAAAGAACATTCTGGCTATTCGTACCAGAATACTTCTCCGGGTTCGAGTCGCATTGTTGTCAAAATGCATTGTATTCTCCGTGGTTGTCTAATTCAGCAACTCTTCAACTTTCCGTATTATATCATGCGCTGTTGCCTTCTCCACCAGCTCTCCCTCCACAATGACAAAGGGAGCACTTCCGTAATTTTCATCTTTGCAGTATCCAAGACATCGGGACCATTCAATCCGGATTTTTTCCCTGAGATTTTCAGGCATGTCCTGCTCCAGAGTCTGAAGATATGATGAACCCATCAGATGACAGGTAGTTCCAAGGCAGATTCTGATCGTTATTTTATCCATTCCGTTTTCCTTTTCACTAATAATAACGGATTGTTGCTTCCTTCAGATATTTTGTTTCCAGAAGTGAGACTATTTTCTTTATAACATTGCGCCGAATATCAAGCTCGATAGGCAGAGCGGGATCCTGATGCGACTGATTTATGCGTGTACCCACGTAAAACTCGATCACATCACAATCAAGCAGAAGATCCCTGAGCAGTGTCGCACCGTTTCTGCTCTCGGCGCGGTCGTTTTTCTCCAACAACTCCGCCAGACAGGAAAGGGTGATACAGCCCTCAGTTATCAATTCAACTCCATCCATGTGACTCACTGCAGGTACGACGGGGTCCATACAGCTCAAATCCATTTCCGCTTCCAGACCCAATTCTCTTTCCACTATGTTGGCAGTGGTCCCGCCACATATCACACTTCTTCCGTTGAAATTTTTTATGAGAGAGGCGTACTCGCAATCCTTTCTGGGATCGAAAGGGGGTCCCGTAAGTACCCTCAGTTTTCTCGGTTTCCGTATGTATACCACAGTACAGGAAATGTCGTCTCCCGCTTTATTACCATCTATCCGCAGTGCAGTGTTGCAGATTATGGTAGCAAGCTCATTAGCGGAAATGTCCGGATTTTTCGCGATTGAGTCCTGCACCAGTTCACCCACCTTTTCATCTCCGTACCCCATCGGCCAGGCCTCACTTCCCATTCCGGCCTGAGTCACCCCGTCAGACATCATAACAAGCCGATCACCCACCTGTGTTGAGAAACGGGCGTAATTCAGTGACCTCTCCCTCCATCGGGGCCTGTTCAACTCCATATGTTCACTCGGTATTGACCTTTCACCCCTGAAAAAAAGAAACGGCGGATTGCCATGCTCGATGACACCCACTTCACCGGAAATACCGATATCCGCAATAGAGAAAGTCGAGTAACTTATTTTTCTTGACGGACAAAGGGGGAGAGCATCCATCACCAATTCAGCCGCACGCTTTATCTGAAGATCCGAAGACATATATTCTATACCCATTGATGCTGTAAAGCTGGCCAGAACATTTGCCTCCACGCCACTCCCCAATCCGTCACAAAGAATGGACACAACCCTTCCCTGTTCAAATTTCCGGGTCAGCAGAACATCCCCGGAAACAGAATTCCCGCATTTTGAATGACTGTTATGCCCGATTTCTATAAAAACTTCCTGATTCTGCAGCATCTTCACACCTCAGGAAAAACTTTCTATCAGCGAGTTGAGAATCTTCTCAGACTGGGATGCATTCTTACCCATGAGAAACGCTATTTCCTGGGCTGTGGTGGAGGTGTTGCGGATCACCTCCTGAGCCTTCTCCACAATCTGCTCCCGTCTCAACTCCGTTCTGGTAGCATCTCTCATTATCGCCCCGGCAACCTGATTGGGCTCCACTGTGAATATCGTGACCGCCAGTGTTTTTTCGGCAGTCTTTACAAAATGCTGAGTAATCTCATTACCTGTGGACAATACCTTCGAGAACAGTTCATGAAACGGAATCACCTTTTTGAGATCTGCACTTTTTAGACCCGGACATACTTCATGCACATGACTTATCTCATCTCCGAAAAGAGCGGCGAAATTATCATTGCATTCGATTATCCTCAGATTCCTGTCCACTACCACAACGCCATAAGGAATTGTCTTGATAAGTGCATTGGCCTTTTTCTGAGCAAGAGACCTCATATACGACACACACATGCAGCTTTCGGCCTTTTTCTGTACTATGGCACAGGCGAATTCCCTGCAGCTTCCATAACCGCAGCTGCCGCAGTTCAATTCATCATCCCGCCGCGTTTTCCCGAAAGAAGCCAGCGCACTCTGAATCTGATCATGAGAGATCTCATCCTGCTCCCTTGTTTTGGGTCTGTATCTAAGCTCTATTTTCTCCGGAGGACACAGACTCTGATCCTCTTTTTTCAAAGCTGCATAATCAAGAACAGATAAACGGGAATGGATGGAGGTCCTGTTGGTTGCTTTCGGGCCGGCTACACATCCGTTCTCGCATGCAAGAAGCTCGAAAAACATGGGACGGCTGAACAGCTCTCCCTGCAGAGATTCCAGTGCATTGCGGATGTTGCTCACGCCCGACAATGTCAGATAAACCGCATCCTTTTCCCGTACTCTGTTCCTGATTGTAGATATCATACCACCCTCAACAGGATACAATGCTCCGTTCTGTGATTCTTCGGGAATGAAAACATCATCCCTGTCTGCATCCTGTTGTGAAGGATCTATTTTCTGTGTGTCCAGCCAGTTCTGCAGATCCTCGAATGTTATTGCCACATCCAGAAGATCAGGATGATTGTCCGCTTCATGCTTTTTCGCAATGCAGGGTCCCACAAAAACAATACCGATCTGCTCCCCATAGAGTTGTCTGAGCATGTTGCAGTGAGCGAGCAATGGAGAGAAGACCGGCGAAATCAGATCCGATAACTGAGGCAGATGGTTCTGAATGAGTTCCACAGCTGCAGGGCATGCAGATGAAAATACCGGTCCCCGTGTACCGTTCATAAGCTCCACCACCGCAGAGGAAACTTCCTGAGCTCCCAGAGCGGTTTCACTTACACCATAGAACCCCAGTTTCTTTACAGCATGTATCAGCTGAGCCGGAGTGGCATGTCTGAATTCGCCCACAAAAGATGGTGCCAGAGAAAGAATACATTTGCTTTTACGTCTGAGCAAATGAATGGCTCTTCTGAGATCATTTCTCACCTTTTTGGCCCTAACCGGGCAGGCATCCACACAATGACCGCACAGAATACATGTGTCGGGTATCACTTCGGCTTCTCCGTTCACGACCCTGATCGCCTTCACAGGACACTCTCTTATGCACTTGTAGCAGTCCTGACAGCGGGTTTCTTCAGAATAAATGGGGTTGAGATACTGCATCATGCCTCCTCTTTCTGCGAGGAACCCAAGGTATGATTGAGAATATCCAGAAGACTTCCTCTGTCAATATTCGTGAACAAGTCTCCGTTTATCCAGATATTGGGACCGTTCATGCAGTGACCCCCGCATCTGCATCCCTTTATACCGACTTGAGCGTCGCATCCGTTTTCTTCCAGGAATTTCATGATCGTCCCGTGATTTCTGCCGTTCCCTCTTGAATAACAGGAACTTCCCATACAGATTACTATCTCTTTTTTATCCATCTGACCCCCCCTGTTTTTCCTTACCGCACTGATTCTGTCTCAATCTGGCGCACAACACTGCAAGTCCACTGGACAGATTTTCATTCTGCACCACCACATGATCGGGAACTGCAAGCTTCTCCGGTGTGAAATTCCATATTCCGCAGATTCCGCAGCCCACGAGTCTGTCCGCAATCTGCTGAGCAACACCGGCCGGTACCGTCAGAATCGCAACATGTATATGCATCCTCTCGGCGAGATTCTCCAGTCTCTGAATGTCCAGGACTTTTCTGCCCCTGATAACCGTTCCGATCTTTTCAGGATCCGAATCAAATGCAGTGATAATGTTGAGATTCAGTTCCAAAAATCCACTGTAGCCCAAAAGGGCCTTGCCCAGACTCCCGGCCCCGATAAGAAATGCATCGGTGCTGTTGTTCCAGCCAAGAAAACTTTCCACCGATTCTATAACAGACTGCACATTGAAACCGATGCGCGGTCTTCCCACCACACCAGTCACTGCCAGATCTTTTCTCACCTGAATCGGCTCGCACTGCATTTTTTCGGCAATCAAGGTTCCGGATACCGTTTCCACCCCGTTTTTACGCAGAGAGTGCAGAATTGTGAGATAGGATGGAAGACGGCGAATGGTCGGCAGAGCTGCTCTTTTATACTGTTCCAGTGATTCCCGCATTATCTTTCCTTTTTTATCGATATTTTTTTATCGATATTTCAATATCTAATATACTCGCTTTTTCTACTCCAAGCAAGGATTTTCGTCACCAGTTTATCCTGACTTTTCTGTTCTCACTTAATCGGGCAAAAATGCACAGTTATCAGCCGGATTCCACCTGAAAAATATTTTCCTCTTTTTTCTTTATTTCTTCTCCGCATCTCAATTAGTTTATACTTGTTTTCCTTCCCTGTGTTTTTCTCTTTCCGAAAAACGTTCTGCTCCAACAACAAAACGAAAGGACATGTGGTATGCTGCGCTATTCATTTTTTCCAGCTTTCCGCAGACTGACTCCCTTTTTCGTTTTCCTGTTTTTCTGCGGCCGGAACCCGATCTCCACTCAAAGCGACAACGGGCAGCTTGAGATCAGAACCCGCATAAACAATCCATCCCTGGCCAAATCCGCACAATCCCTGCAGACAAAAGCAGACAGTGTGATCATTGAAATCAGTGCTGAAGATATGACCACCATACGCATAGCCAGGAAAATCGATTTCACCAAACCTGCTTTAATCGACACTGTCCATGACATTCCCGCAGGCAGCAATCGCAGAATTGCAGTTAAAGGTGTAAATCAAGAGACAGTCACTCACATCGATTCGGAAAGCAAAAGAACTGCTGATATCAACCCGGGACAGATTTCTGTTCTGAATGTGGAACTCATTCCGGCAGCAGGCAGCATTTATATCAGTCTTGGATCTGTTCCAACCCTTGCAGATTCTGTCTATGCCCGCTTTTTTCTCTCCTCTGGAGATTTACTGTATGAGACCAGAGTGGGAAGAGATCCGAAAGTGTTCTTTTCCATTGACAACATACCCCACAATACCGAAGGTACACTCGAGGTAATACTGACCAAAGACAATGTTGATGAAAGCAAAGACACTCTCTATACAGCATCCGAAGAAATGGTTTTCGATTCCCGATCCGTCAATTCGGTCGATCTGCAGTTTATGGAGAAAGGAGGAAGTATTGATTGCAGTGTTTCAATACAGGAACCGGGAATCACACTTGCCTCCTATGATTTCGATACAGATCTTTTTGCAACATCGGAAAGCGGAGAACTTCTCATAACCGAAATAATGTATGCTGCCAATGATTCCGAATATATCGAATTACGCAATATGAGCGGTCAGACAGTATCGTTTGATACTCTGATTATCGATATTGATGGCGGTACACCCAGAAAATTTCCCGATATTCATATATTAGCCGACAGCTTTCTGGTAATTGGCCGCAAGGACCTCCCCTATGTCGATATGTTTCACAGCACACAATCAGCTCTTGATCTGAGTTCAAACGGCAACTGGATCACTGTGAGAAAAAATGACGGCTCGGTTATTGATCAGGTGATATTCACAGGAAACACAAACGATCAGGAATGGCCCAGTTTCTCGGGAAAGAAATCCATCGAATTAATCAGTGATGATTCCGATCCGATAGAAAACAACCTGGGCAGAAACTGGTTTGTGGCAACGGAACTCATCGAGGGACTTGTACAGTGCGGTACTCCCGGTTTCTGACTTCTCCTGAACAGTCCTCAGAACAATGAGGGCTGTTTAATTTGTTTCGTTTTCGTTTCCCGGAATTTAATTTGCAGTGGTGCATTTATATTTTTCAAAGCTGTCTTATGAAATTACACAGATTCATATTTGTCTGTCTGCTATTTAGTTGTTTGGTTTCATCAGCACCGATAAACGGTTATTACAGAGTTCTCAGTGTGGTTTTAACTCCGGAGAACGGCAGACCAAAAGGACATAACACCACCGATCTGTATCTGCATATTGATGGTAGCAGAATCGAAATTGATGGAATCCACAGAGGAATCCGTTTTTCAAGAGAACTTACAATCGAACAGGAGTTCCGGGATACTCTGGTAGTGAAAGACAGAAACAATTCTAATCGGATATATAAATTCAGATCATATCAAGACACCATCAGCGGTAAACACAACGTGGTACATGACGATGGTACTTGCCGCATCTACAGTTTCAAGGCCGTCATCAGAAAATTAACCAGAAGAGATATTAATAAAATGAAAATGATTTTCAGAGCCGATTCCCGACAATAATCAAGTCGACACAGATTCTCATTTCAGGTACCACAAATAGACTGTGTGCTTTTTGTAGCAAAGAATTAAAAATTCTGATTTACATCATGATTTCCTTTCTAACCGTCCAATATCACACGCTTTTGTCAGAGCCACACGAATGCCATTATCACTGCAACAAAAACCAGAAATCCTCCAATCACTTTCAGCGGTATTTTCCGGGATATCTCTACTTTCACAGCCATTAGTTCTCCTTCTCTTGTTGATATTGTCAAATCTTGAACAGAGTATGCACGCACATGCTGTGCCAGCCGGAAATGAAATGGTTTAGGAGGGTATTATACGCGATTTCGGAGAACAGAATGTCAATAAAAGGGTGTGAAGCTGTTCAACTGATAAATTATCCTGTTGCTCTTTTTCAACAGATTTTATTCTCTTCAAGCCAGCTGGTATCAATCGACTGTTTGTTGAACATACCCAACAAACCCGCTTTATCCACCGCTTTTTCATATGCTTCCTGCGGAGTCACCTTATTCTGTTTCACCAGATCCAGAAAACTGTCGTTCATTGTACACATTCCCAGACTTCTTCCGGTTTGAAGAACCGACTGAATCTGAAATGTTTTCTTTTCTCTTATCAGATTCGCCACAGGTGGAGTGACTACCAGTACTTCCATGGCTGCAACCCGGCCACCTCCGTTTTTCCTGCAAAGCATCTGACAGATTACTCCCCGCAGACTCTCTGAAAGCATCATTCTGATCTGTTCCTGCTTATCACCCGGAAACTGATCTATTATCCTGTCTATAGTGGAGGGTGCAGTAGAGGTATGAAGAGTGCCGAAAACAAGATGACCTGTTTCCGCTGTTTCTATTGCTATGGAAACTGTTTCAAGATCCCGCATTTCCCCAATGTATACTATATCCGGATCCTCGCGTAAAGCCGCCCTGAGCGCATCTTTGAAAGAAGATGTATGCTCATGCACTTCCCGCTGATTTATGAGACACCCCTTGTTTTCGTGAACGAATTCTATGGGATCCTCTATTGTTATCAGATGATCCCTGCGGGTACGGTTGATATAGTCGATAAGAGCGCACAGTGTGGTTGACTTACCGGATCCGGTAGGCCCGGTAACCAGAATCAAACCCTTGGGAAGTTTGCACAGATTGAGAATTTCCTGAGACAGATTCAGCTTTTCAGCCGTTATGATTTCATTGGGAATGACACGGAAAACCCCGCCTATTCCTTTGCGGTCCATAAACAGATTAACCCTGAAACGTGCCACTCCGGGTATCTCGTAAGCAAAATCGGTATCGTGACAGTTTTCAAACTGCTCTTTATTCCTTTCCGGAGTTATTTTCCACAACAGATTCTTCACCTGTTCAGCGGTCATTGAGGGCCAGTCTGAAGCCGGAACTATCTCTCCATCTTTACGAATATAGGGAGTACAATCAGTACAGACATGCAGATCACTGGCTTTTGATTCAAACATCATTTCAAGCAGTTCAGTGATTCCCGGATTATCCGGTATTCTGGATTCAACTTTTCTTTGCGGTTCCCCTGCTGCCGGATTCCCTGCAGGGGAATTATCAGTTTGCTCAACTCCTCTTCCAGGCATTCTGATCGGAGATGCGCATTTGGGACATTTGACTGAAAAAGGATGCTGGGGAGCCCGGGACGGATCAAACATACCGGAAAAACCGCAATTGTAACACACTACCTGCATTCTAATTATCCTTTACCTCGATAACCCTCAGAATGAAATCTTTGTTAACGTGAACTTCATGATCATTCCTTATCAGAAATAAAAACCTATGATCATAATTGAGCACATCCAGAACTCTCAGTCTGTTTTCCGGCATATCCATTACCAACGCTCCCTCAAGACCGATGTCTTTCAACTCCAGTCTGATTCTGCATTTCGGACTCAACTTCGATTCATCAAAGTTGTCCTCTGTTTCGTGTTCCGCTGTGACTGTAATGATATTATGCTTACCGATTATTATGGGCGATGATGATCCATGAGGCAAAAAAGGAAAATATGCATCTGATGTATTAAGCCACTCCCCGATACGCATTGCCCCGTTGTGATCGGGAGATGAAGCGGGAATGAATGCATTGCCCTCCATTTTATGACCGTCACAAAATAATACTGTTATATTCTTTTCCACCACCGGTACACGTAGATCCATTATTCACCCCCAATCAACATAAAATGGTATCACAAAATTCGCAGGTATTCAATTTTTTTTCATAATAAGAGACTTTTTCCTTATACCTCGAATTTCACTCACTCATATGAAAAATCCGCGCAAAGTATATACTCCTGCCCTCCTCTTAAAAAGAATCCTGCCAACGTCTGACATATCTTTCCGGTTGCAAAAGACAAGTAAGGATCGGAAATATATTTTTTCAAACCTGAGGCAAGGGATATGTAATATCGTTTCATTCCATGATCAGTTCCTTTTTCTGCTGGACCGAAAATGGAATTACCTCTCTGCTTTTTCTTTATTCCTATAGTCGAAGACAGCTGGATTCCATTCAGATCAAGTATGTAAAAACATTCCAGTTTGCTACTTTTTACCGATGTTTCATCGAACAAACTTTCCACCTTCTCCAGGTCAACCTCTTGTTGAAGCATGGAAGTCAGATAGGAAAAAATTCTATTCTGATCAAATGTGCGTTTTTTCTTTTTGTTGAGTGCTGTAATAGAATACGAACGATATTGTTCAGTCAGTTTTATTATCTTCTCATCACATATTTCAATCACTTCTTTTGTTTCTGCTTTCGGTTCTGTAAAATAGAATCCCTGTATGCTGTCAGCTCCTTCTTCAAGACAGGCAACGGCTTCTGTTTCATTTTCCACTCCCTCTGCCACTACTATTGCTCCCACTTCATGTGCAATATCAATCAAACCACGAGCTACAGCTCTCTTATAGTGCTCTTTATGAATATTTTTAATCAAAAATCTGTCTATTTTCACAACTGAAGGACGAAGGATAGCTATTCTGTTGAGATTTGAACTGCCCATACCCACATCATCTAACGCTATTTTGAATCCCAGTTTCCGATAATGATCAACAAATTTCAACAAATATTTTTCATCTTTTGTTTCCGATTCCAGAATTTCTATAACAATTCTTTCCGCATCAATACCCGCCTGCGCAACAACCGTGTTGAAAATATTGGAACCCACTGTTGCCTTGGTAAGAACTGCTGTATTGATATTCAAAAACAAAAGATGATTACTGTTTCGAAAATTTTCACTGAAAGCTGAAAGCGCTTTTGCTCTGCATAATCTGTCCAATTCGAGCTCTTTTCCAATCAGTTGCGCTTCATTGAATATTTTTAAGGGACTAATAACCTCATCTTTCCAAATTCCTCTTGATAGAGCTTCAAAACCTATGATTCTCTGACTTGCAAGAGAGCATATCGGATGAAACACCGTTTTAATAGCTCCATGATCAATCATTTTCTCCAGATCGAATTTCGAATCTTCTTTGATGCAATACTCTGTTGTCATTGAAATCTCCATCTTCTCGATTCAAATGTGAATTGCCTGCCATCATAAGAAAAAATCATGCCTGCCACATATTACTCCCTGTGGGGGTTTTCAGCCACTTTCAGCATACATAATTGTTTTATCGGATTAATTCCGGAGTACATTTTTGTACCTGAGATAATGTATCTTCAACTATTGCAATTTCAACATTGCTCACAAGTTATCCACATCAGGTGAATAACAAGTTATACACGCAATCCACATTTTTTCCACAATATCTTTTTTGAAGCGTTGAAAAAATATGCTTACCTATGATTTTACAATCCGTTGCGCGAATAAGCAAGATATGGAAGACATATTTTCTCTCGAGACTCAATGTCATTCTTTTCCCTGGACAGAACAACTCCTGAAAGAAGAGCTCCGAAGTCCTAACTCATACCATTACATACTTTTAAACAAAAATCATAAACCTGTAGGCTATATTCTGTCCAGAGTAATACTGGATGAAGTTCACATCCACAGCATCGCCATTCATCCTCAATACCGCAGAAAAGGATTTGGAGAACTATTGATTACCCACTTGCTCCAATCCGTTATGAAAAAGAATGTAAAAAAAGCTTTTTTAGAGGTGAGATGTTCCAACCAACCGGCAATCAGATTATATGAGAGATGTGATTTTGAATCGGTGGGAATAAGAAAGAAATATTACAAAAACGGAGAAAATGCTCTTGTTATGTTAAGGTACCTGCAGAAATGACATTCCACAAGTTATCAACACTCGCAGAGTTTCTTTTTTGATTCCAGTTCGGCCATAAGTTGAGGAGAGATACTGAGTTGTAACGATTTGAAATTCTCGTAAAGAATCAGATTCGGAATGCGATGTATATTCATATTCAGAAGAATTTCTCTGACGAATTCGGATACAACCAATCTCAGGAACTTTCCAGTTCCGGTCAGGGTTTTAAGATACCTCACCAAAACACTTATTTCCACAGAGGAGATCTGTTCAGCAGTTGAGAGATCAATTATAGTATCTCCTGTCACATTATTTTTAGATACTTCCAGTGCCATCTCATTTCTGAACTTTTCCACATCCGCAAGATTTTCTCTTTTATAGATGATCAGAATGAAATCTTTATGTTCAAATTTTCTTATCGGCACGGTTTAAACCCCATGCATAAGTGATGTCACACTGCTTCTTTCTTTTCTTTCTGCATGGAACAGTTGCCATGAAAAACTGCTCCCTCGTTTATTATCAGTTCTTTTGTTTCCAGATCGCCGACAAGAGTTGCGGAAGCCTGCAGCTCCACTCTGTCCCCCACAAACATATTTCCTATAACCTTACCAAAGATAAATGCACTCTTTGCTTTTATCTCTGCTTCAACAATTCCTGTTTCACCAACTGTAATGGATTCTGCCGTTTCCAGCTTTCCTTTGAAGGAGCCGTCTATCCGTATACCGTGAGGTACATTTATAGTTCCTTCAAAAACGCTTCCTTCACCTATGATATTCAGCAACCCTTTGGAACTCTTTTCCACATTCTACTCCTTCGCATTTTTATGACCACCTATATATCCGGCCGGATCTACATTTTTTCCATCTTTTAAAACTTCATAATGAAGATGAGGTGCGGTTGAACGACCTGTGTTTCCCACTAAGGCTATAGTCTGTCCTCGATTCACCTTATCCATTTCTGATACCAGCACCTGAGAACAGTGTCCGTATTTAGTTTTAAAGCCGAAATCGTGACGTACCGTGACAATCAAACCGTAGGAATCATCATTCTGAACCTTTTCCACAACTCCTACAGCAGTCGCTCTTATAGGTGTACCGGTTGCGGCCGCGAAATCAATTCCCCGGTGTCCTTCAAAATTGGCCGAATCAGGAAAATACGACCGTGTTACCCAACCATCTACAGGTAAACTGTTGGGTATTGAAGCTGCAAATTGTTCTGCATCTATCAAAGAATTATTGAGATTACTCTTGTGTTGGGCCTGTTCAGTATAAAACTCCGATATGGAGTTTTCCTGAATATCTGTATCGGTCTGCAGGTTGTTTTTTTCTGTTTTTTTCTTATCAATATCAGATACAGTCGAAAGCTGATAGAGATAAGCGGTGAGATTCTCGATTTTCTCTATTTTTTCTGACGATATGCGCAACTGTTCCACTTGATTCACAAGATGGCTGTTTTCTTCCTTAAGAGAATGCACCAACTGAAGTTTCAACGCAATTTCTCCTGTTTTATAAAGAAGAACAGACAAACTGACAAGAAACAGAACCAGAAACAACATTAATGAATAGATAGTGTATTTATGTATCCGAAGAGTAAAGGATTTACCTTTCTCCTCAGGATAGAACATAAGGGTATAATGATTTGTTCGTTTCTTCATCTTTAAAAACTCATCGGGAGTTATTTCAAAAGCAGATCAAACACTCTCACCAAATCTTCCTGACTGTAGTATTCTATTTCCACTTTCCCCTTGTTTTCTCCGGAGGTTTTGACCTTTACAGAAGTCCCGAATTTGTACTGAAGTCTCTCCAGCTGATGAACAAGGTCGGGATCCATCGGTTCGGGAGTATTGGAAGGACGAATTTTCTTCCGGGTTACTTTATTTTCCTGTGAAGTCCTCTCAATTTCCCTGACAGTAAGCTTCTCCTCCTGTATCCGCTTAGCCATATCAAGCTGCTTTTCAGTACTGTCCAGAGAAAGAAGTGCTCTTGCATGTCCCATGCTCAAATCACCTTTTCTCACCAATTCCTGTACTTCATCCGGGAGATTAAGCAACCGAAGACTGTTTGTGATTACAGTTCTACTCTTACCTACTTGTTTGGAAAGCTGTTCATGAGTGTAGTTGCACTCCAGAAGCAGCTTCTGATAAGCTATGGCTTTTTCAATTTCGTTGAGTTCCTCACGCTGGATATTCTCCACCAGCGCCAACTCCAGCATTTCCCTGTCTGTGACTTTTGGTTTGATGATGCAGGGAACTTTATCTCTTTTGAGATATTTGAAAGCACGGTATCTCCGCTCCCCGGAGATTATCTCATAGCCGTTGCCCTTCTGTCTGAGAACAACCGGCTGGAGAAGACCCTGATTTTCAATACTCTGAGCAAGACCGGATATTTCTTCTTCATCAAAATCTATACGAGGCTGGAACGGATTGGGTACAATTGCATTCGTATCTACAAAAACTACCTCGTTATCACTGCCCTTTTCTTCAGATTGAGTAGGAATAAGATTGGAAAGACCTCTACCGAGAGCTTTGCGCTTGTTGCTCATTATTCATGATTTCCTTAGCTAATGTGAGATAATTTTCTGCTCCAGCAGACATGATGTCATATAGAATGATTGGCTTGCCGAATGAAGGAGCTTCGCTGATTTTGACATTCCTTGAAATATTCACATCAAACACCCGTCCTGAAAAGCAGGAGCGCACATCTTCTGCAACCTGTCTTGAAAGATTAAGCCTGCCATCATACATTGTAAGTAAAGCACCTTCGATAAACAACTGCGGATTGAGATTTCTCTGCACCAGATGAATTGTGTTGAGAAGCTCGGCCAATCCCTCCAGAGCATAATATTCACATTGAATCGGAATCAGCACAGAATTTGCCGCAGTGAGAACATTAACAGTAAGAAGTCCCAGAGAGGGCGGAGAATCAATAATGACATAATCATATTCCTCATCAACTGCTTTAACTGCTTCCTCCAGTCTTCTTTCCCTGGCCATAATGTTCACCAACTCTATTTCAGCTCCAGCCAGGTCAGGTGTTGAAGGTGCCAGATCCAGATACTTCATATAACTGATCGGCATTCTTATTTCCTGGATGGATACCTGTTTATCATCCTGAACCCTTTGAGTAATCACATCATACATGGATAGATCGATATCGTTTTTATCCATTCCCAAACCGGTTGTCGCATTGGCCTGAGGATCCATATCGATTACCAGGGTTCTCCGCTCTGTTGCAGCTAAACATGCCGCAAGATTAATCGATGTGGTTGTTTTACCCACACCGCCTTTCTGATTACAGACCGCTATGACTTTAGCCACAGACAACCCCTTCGTATTGAAATCTTTTGAACAAGTTATCCACACCAGTGTGAATAATGTTTAGTACTTTTGTTGAGTATACCAGACCGAATATCAACAGTTTAGGCCGTTTTTGCAGATTTATGTTCTCATTCACCTTCAGAATTTTTTTTATCCACACTACGAACACAGTTCAAGAGACACAAGATTCAAACCCTGAATCTGATTTCCCAAATCATATTCTGCGATTTCGCTGATCCGTATGCCATCCTTATCTTTATTGGAAGTGATCAGATCCAACTCGGAGGTAAACTGTTTTGTCTTGAACGTATACATATGACCATCATCTTCAAGCAAAGGTTTGGCAAGTTGAGAAAATTTCTGCAACGATCCCAATCCTCTGCTCACCACATAATCCACTTTTTGTTCCTGGGAAAATCTTTCTACTTTTCCTTTGAAGAGTGTCACGTTTTCAAGATTCAGTTCCTTTTTCACCTCTTCGAGAAAAGCAGCTTTTTTCCTATTCGATTCTACTAATATGAAGGAAAGGTCGGGGCGGAAGATGCAGATTGGGATCGAAGGAAAACCGCCTCCGGCTCCTATATCTAAAACACTGGCTCCTTTTTTAAACCCGAAAAGAAGTAATGGTTGTAGGGAATCACAAAAATGACGGAGAAAAAGTATTTCCTCATCACTTTCCGAAATGAGAGACGCGGTTTCATTATTCTTTAAAAGAAGACAAATATAGGTGAGAATAAGCTCCCGCTGATCTAAATCCGGAGTTAAACCAAGACGCTCCAATTCCTTCAGTTCATAACATTTTTTCGCACGATCCAGTAAAGAATTAAGTGATGGGTTCATAATCTATCCTGTTGTTTCACGTGAAACGAATCCGAGATTCGATATCTAGAAATATAAATCGCCAGTACAGAAATATCCGCAGGGGTCACTCCGGCTATCCTAGAAGCCTGACCCAATGTGTGCGGTTTTATCTTTTTGAGTTTTTGTCTTGATTCTGACAACAACCCCGGTATTTTTTCAAATTCTATCATTTTCGGTATGATTGTCTCTTCCAGTTTTTTTAGCTTTGCAATCTCTTTTTTCTGTTTGCGGACAAATCCTTCATATTTTACATCTGATTCAATACCAAGAAGGAGATATCTGTCCAGATCTTTAAAATCATCCAAACTTCCCACCAGGTCCTGAAGCTTGAACTGGGGCCTTTTGAGCAGATCTCCAGCTCTTTCAGTCTGGGAAATTCTTTTTCCTGTTATTTTCAACCATTTCTCTGGAGAAACTTTTACTGAATACAGCCGATTCACGACTTCCTTTTTGCGTTCCCAAACTCTCTGTCTCTGTTCAAATTTTTCCTTAGGCAGAAAACCGAGTTTATTAGCCAACGGCATCAGACGCTCATCACTATTGTCCTGTCTTAACAACAATCTGTATTCAGCTCGAGACGTAAACATTCTGTATGGTTCATCGGTACCTCTCGTCACCAGATCATCTATCAATACGCCGGTATAGGAACTATCCCTCCCCAGCACAACCTGTTCTTCACCCAGAATATTCTGTACTGCATTCATTCCGGCAACAAGTCCCTGACAAGCAGCTTCTTCATAACCGGACGTACCATTTACTTGCCCTGCAAAGAACAGATTAGAAATCTTCTTTGACTCAAGAGTAGATTTAAGCTGAAGAGGCTGGAAAAAGTCGTATTCAATTCCATATCCGGGTCGCAGAATCCTGGCATTCTCTAAACCCTTGATGCTTCTGACCATTTTGTCCTGAACATCATGAGGCAAAGACGTTGAAAGACCATTTAAGTACATCTCATGATGGTCCAAGCTCTCAGGTTCTAAAAATAATGTATGCCCATCTCTTTCGCCAAACCGCACCACTTTATCCTCAATAGAAGGGCAGTATCTGGGGCCTAAACTGTTAATTTTACCGGTATATAATGGAGATCTGTCCAGATTATCCAAAATGTACTTATGTGTAAGAGATGTGGTTTTGCAAGACCAACATATCGTTTTGTTTTCCAGTTTTCCGGAGGTGAAATATGAGAAAGGCCAGGGGTTTTCATCCCCATACTGAGCAGTCAGCTGCTCGAAATCCACAGTACGGCCGTCGATTCTGGCAGGTGTTCCTGTTTTCAACCTGCCCGATGTTATTCCGAATTCTTCTAGTCGTTCAGTTAGTCCGGTTGCAGGAGGTTCTCCTGTTCTTCCCGCAGGAAATGAAGTAAGTCCTATATGGACTTTTCCATTCAGAAAGGTTCCTGCAGCAATAATTACAGCTTTAGTATGAACAACTTCCCCTGAATCCAGAGTAACAGAGCTGATACACTCTCCGGAAACACCCAAATCCACTACCATACCCTGCATCAGAGAAATATTATCTGATTCCTCCAGAATTTCTCTGGAGTATTTCCTGTAGAGTAGTTTATCAGCTTGTGCTCTGGGACCCCAGACCGCACTTCCTTTGCTTTTATTCAGCATGCGGAAGTGTATTCCCGCTTTATCTGTAAGCCGGGCCATCACCCCACCAAGGGCATCAATTTCTCTTACTATATTCCCTTTGGCTATACCTCCAACAGCCGGATTACATGACATCTGTCCTATCAGATCCAGATGTGTTGTAACCAACATAACCCGCATGTTTTTCCGGGCCGCAATATATGCTGCTTCTACTCCAGCATGTCCTCCCCCAACTACAACAATATCATATTTCATAAGCACACTGTTTCACGTGAAACATTATTTCCCTATACAAAATTTTCCGAATATATTATTCACCACTTCCTCACTGGTGGTATATCCACACACTTCTTCAAACTGTTCAATGGCCTTTTTAAGATAATAAGCAGCGATTTCTTCTCTCTCATAATATGAAAGTGTTTGCTGAAGATTTTCATGGATACTCTTAATTATATCATAATGTCTTTCATTCCCTATAAGATCCGGAACAGGCACTGTCTCTATCCTCTTTTTGATTACAGATCCCAGCTCAGTATGGAATGAATCCATGTTCGTTTTTTCTTTTATACTTACTTCAATAAAGGGGATTTTTTCATTTCTGCAGAATGAAATTTTCGATTCAGACTTTTTTATATCAGTTTTATTGATGATCACCAATACTTTGTCTCTAAGATTCAATATGGATTTCTCTTCTTCTTTATCCATATCAGTTTCTGCAGACGTTACCCATAAAACCTGATGAGAATTCTGTACTGCAGTTAAAGTGTGTTCTATTCCCTTTTTCTCTATATGGTCTTCTGTTTCTCTTATTCCAGCGCAGTCAAATATTTTAATGGTTGTTCCTTCATATTCCAATTGTTCGGAAACAGAATCTCTTGTAGTTCCGGGGATATTATGCACAATGGATCGTTCATACCCGAGAACTGAATTGAACAGAGTAGACTTTCCCGCATTCGCAGGCCCTGCAATGGCAATTACCAATCCTTCAGCCATTACCCTGATTCTTTCTCCCTTTTTGAGTTCTTCACTCAATTGAAATATAATCTGCTGAAGTTCTTCTCTTCCTGACAAGTTTTCCTCTGTTATATCGTCTTCTTCTTCAAACTCGATTCTGCTTTCAAGATCCGAATAAACATCTATGATTTTCATTCTGATTTTTTCTATCGATTCTCTCTGTTTTCCCTGATACACATTCTGAGCAGATTTCAACTGGATATCAGTCTGACAGTCGATCAGAGCTTTTATTCCCTCGGCTTTCAAAAGATCGATTTTTCCATTCAAAAAGGCTCTACGGGAAAACTCCCCTCTGGAAGCAGAAACAACTCCAACCTCTTTCAACCTGTCCAGAATTTTTCCAACTATCACAGGCCCACCATGGCAGAATATTTCCACCATGTCTTCACCTGTGAATGATCGCGGGTGAATATATTTGACGGCGGTTATTTCGTCTATTATCCGACCTTCTTTTTCTGTAACTCTGTATAAACCGATTTTTCTAGGTTCTTCCTTTTCAAAATTGGACTTTTCTTTTATTACACTGCCAAATGCATCGCAGGTATGCTCTCCAGTGATACGTATAATAGCCAAAGCTCCTCTTCCTGGAGGAGTCGACAAAGCTGCTACAGTGTTGCTTTCATTTTTCATAAAAAGTAAAAAAAACCGCCGGAGATATATTCTCCCCTGCGGTTATGTTGTATAGATAGTTTATTTCACATTCTTATTTCTTGGCTACGGCTTTTCTACTTCCTCTTGCAGAAGAAATTTCAGCAGTAACTGGAGTTGTCGATTCATTTTTTTTGTTCATCAACCACTGCTGCAGTAATGAAAACGCACTGGAAAGAGTCCAGTAAAAAACCACTCCTGCAGGAAAACCATTAAACATAATCAACATTATTAACGGCATGAAATACACCATGGCCTTCTGATTAGGATCCTTAATGGTCATCTTCTGCTGTAAGAAAGTCATCACCGCCATAATAATGGGAAGAAGCGCCACATTAGCCCCGTAAAGCGGCAGACCGTTTCCGGGAAGTGTAAACAAAGCTTCCGGCTGAGAAAGGTCTTTGATCCAGGGCAGTATGAATGATGATGCTCCACGAAGTTCAACTGCTTTTCTCAACACTACAAACAGAGCAATGAATATGGGCATCTGCAGAAACATCGGAAGACATCCGGGATTGAAGGGATTCACTCCTTCTTTCTTAAACAATGCCATCTGCTCCTGCTGAAGCTTCTGAGGGTTGTTTTTGTATTTCTGCTTTAATGCGTTTATCTTGGGCTGTATTTCCTTTAATCTGTTCATGGATTTGGTACTGCTATGAGTCATAGGATAGGTAATTACTTTTGTCAGGAATGTCAAAAGTAATATCGCAATACCATAGTCTTTAACCAATCCATAGAGAAAAAGAAGTCCCTTGAGAATAATTTCCGCTATCGGAGGAAACCATGCATCAGACCAGAGAACATATCGTGCCCAGCTCAGAACAGGAAACATGATCTTGTCGAATTTCAGATCATACCTTGATAACTCCTCTGCCTCACTTGGCCCGGCATATATCCATCCCTCCACTTTATCACTTTCGGCCATTTTCTGAAATGAAACGGAATAGTTTATTTCCCTGTCCTTTTTACCGGCTTCAGAAGAAACATTGTATCCCTTTATAACAAGATCAGCATCAGTTAACTGCTCGGAAACAACACTTATGAAAAAATATTTGGAGCTCATTCCCACCCAACGGAATCGTCCGGATGGGTCTTCAGTCTGCTCCTTGATCATTTCCATATGCTGTACTGTGGAACCATCAGAATAATGAACTCTTCTTTTCTGAGTCATAGCAGCCATGCGTCCCTTTGATCCGGACTCAGACTCTTCGATTCCCCCGTTCCAGCCTAGAACTACTTTTTTATCCTTCAATGACTCACCCTGAACCGTATATCCGATTTTGTAGCTGTCATTACTGAAAGTGAAAATTTTTCGAACCGTATTTCCTCTGCTGTCCTTAGTTTCCATCTCCAAGTTATAGGCTTTTTCGCCTACTTTCACAGGTTTTGCTGTATCAGCAGAAGTGGAGAATATCGTCTCGTTAAACGACTTGTTATTTATGGATAACTGGGCTCCTCCTTCACTACCCTCGGGAACAATATCGATCATCTGTCCTTTTTTATCCCCGTTATATTCATAATTTTTCATTCTGAGAGAAATGATCCGTCCACCTTTAGTACTGACAGTGGCTATATACCTGTCTGTTTCAACTATAACGGAATCTTCTTTCTGAATTTTTTTGACTGCATCGGCTGTATCTTCCACAGATTCGGCATTTTTTTCTGAACTATCCTGAGAAGATATCGATTGTTCTTTTGTGACTGATTTTTCCTCAGGTTTGTGTTCTTTTTCCTGAGATTTCTGAGTAACTGTTTTTTCGGTAGTCGGAACGGGTTTATTCAGAACAGTCTCATACCAGAAATTATTCCAGAAGGAACTGTTGAAGAAAATAACAGCAACTCCTATTAACAGAAATGCAAGAATAGAATTCTTGTTCACTATTGTGCGCCTTTCACTTGATTGTCTTGAAGTGACACAGGATCGTATCCACCCCTGGATAAGGGATTACATCGTAAAACTCGCCATATGATTTTGATCACTGCAGTCGGTAGTGGTAGAGTTCGAACTGCTTCTTGTGCATAACGAGAACAAGATGGTTCATACTTACACACGGCCCCCTGCATGAGAAAAACCGTTTTCATACTCTGTATCAGAGAATGTACGCTTTTGGATATCAGATCTTTATTTTTTCCTGCCATTTATTGAAACAGCCTCTTATCTGGTCGCTGTTTTTAAAGTCTGATCCGGGTCGGGGCTTAAGGAGGATATCGAAAAAGGGAGGTTTTCTAGAAATATTCTGACGAAACAGTTCTCTGAAAATTCTTTTTATTCTATTTCGCTGAACGGCATTTCCTAATCTTCTGGATACCATAACCCCGAATCGGTCGAACTCATATTCATTTTTATCATATATAAGAATAAAGTCAGAACATATCCACCGTTGTCCCTCACGAAACAGCCGGGATATTTCAGACTTTCTTTTTATTTTGCGGTTACTGCCGAATTTCAGAGTTTTCAGGTACCCTCCAGGTACCTTATACTATAATGAATCGGAAACGGTAAGACGTTTTCTACCCTTGGCTCTTCTGGAGCTGAGTATTTTTCTACCGTTTTTTGTAGCCATTCTGGCTCTGAATCCGTGCTTGTTCGCTCTTTTTCTTTTGGATGGCTGAAATGTTCTTTTCATCTTTTTACTCCTTTTTGGGAAAACACTAAAAATGCATTATTACCCAATATACTGTCAAATCATTTGTTCAGCTCTTTTTCCAAAAGAATCAGAATATCAAAATCTGACTATATTTAGGTTTTAGCGGTCATTTATTTATATTTCTTTTCTAGCGTTTCATTTAATTCTAACCCTTTTACCGTTTCAGTTTATATGCATACAACACTTTGGAATTCTATTCTGTCCCATATATCCCGTTCCATAGACGCGCATCGTTTTGAAACATGGTTCAGACCTCTAACTGTTCTGGAGAGCAAGGATCCCACCACTCTTCACATCGCGGCACCAAATCAGTTCATAGCCGATTTTCTGGATATGCACTACAAAAAGACGATTCTTTCCACCGCAAAACAGTTTTCCTCTGAAGTTCATGATATCGTTTTCAGTGTTGCCGGAATGAAACCTTCTGTAGAGAAAGATGATACAGAGCCGATTCCCGCTGAACCTGCCCTAAAGCCGGTTCAGCAGAAAAGTCCTTTCCGCACATATCCGCAGCTCAATAAAAGATTCACCATGGAAACCTTTGTAGTCGGACCAAGCAACCAGTTTGCCAGAAGTGCCGCCTTGGCTGTTGCGGAATCCCCGGGGAAAACACGATTCAACCCTCTTTTGATCTACGGAGGAGTTGGTCTGGGGAAAACACACCTCCTTCAGTCCATAGGAAATTACCTGATGGCTGAATCCCCAGATCATGTGATCACATACATATCCTCGGAAGAATTCTATCTTAATTTCATCGATGCCATAAAAAACAACAATACTCAGCAGTTCACTACCAGATTCCGGTCCAGTGATGTACTGCTCATGGACGATATTCAGTTTTTCGCGGGAAAAGAGAGTACGCAGGAGGAGTTTTTCTATATATTCAACACCCTGTACCAGAACGGAAAACAGATAGTACTCACTTCAGATCTCCCCCCCAGCTCTCTTAAAGGACTTCAGGACAGACTCATATCCCGATTCCAGTGGGGTCTTGCAGTGGATATCCAACCTCCTGATCTGGAAACCAGAGTGGCAATACTGAAAAAGAAAGCTGAAGAGGACAATCTAAGCCTCCCTCTCGATATTCTCTACTATATCGCCGAACATGTTTCCTCCAACATCCGAGAACTGGAAGGTGTGGTAATCCGCCTTTTGGCTTTCGCTTCCATCACCCGCAGCGACATAACATTGGATCTGGTGAAAAATGTTCTGAAAGAGAACATAAAATCTGAAAAAACAAAACTGTCCATAGATGATATAATCGAAAAAGTGGCTGAATACTATAAAGTTCCGGTAAATAATATAAGAGAGAAGAACCGGCGCAAGGAAGTGGCCTTTTGCCGTCAGGTTGCCATGTACATTTCAAAATCAATCACCAACAACAGTTTGAAAACCATAGGTCTTAATTTCGGAGGAAGAGATCACAGTACTGTCATTCATTCTATACAGCAGATTGAGAACCTTATAAAAAGGGACTCCACAGTAGCTCGTGATATAGACTATATTATCTCTTCTCTGAATTAATAAACATCAACCTTTGTTTCTAACTTGTGGATAACTATTGATTATGTCCTTTTCAACATCTTCTTCCAACTTCTCTACACATAAACTGGCAACATATCCACATGCCTTTCATGTTGGAAATCAGACAGTTAGAAGGATATCACCTGTTATCCACATACCTATTATCTATTACTTTTTATATATATATAATTATACTAGAAACATAACGAGTGGATAATTCAACAATAAACATTTCAGGGGCGGTGTTACTATGTCGGTTCTCATACAAAAAAAAGATCTCTTCGAAATAATGCAGAAAGCATATCCTCTTATTCCCACAAAAAGCTCTCTGCAGATTTTGTCCAATTTCAAACTTACTTATACCGATTCACAACTGGAGATATCATCCACGGATCTGGATCATTCACTGAAGGTCACTGCCAACGCTACCGGAGAAGCACCTTTTGATATAACTGTGAATGCAAGGAAAATTTTCGAGATAGTAAGAGAGCTTCCGGATGGTATGGTGATCTTGGATATTGATGAAACGGTTCTGCTCATAGAATCTGAAAAAGGATTTACTTGTAAAATTGCCGGAGCAGATTCCAATGATTTTCCCGGATTTCCCCAGGTGGAAGCAAGTGAGGAGTTTGAGATAAACACCTCTAGACTGAGGGAAATGATAGGCAAGAGTGCTTTTGCTGTTTCAAAAGATGAATCCAGAGCTTGTTTATGCGGTATTCTTTGGGAAATCGTTTCTGATCGTACCGGAATGGTCGCTACCGATGGTCACAGACTGGGCAGTTCTTTCATTTCATCCGATTTTCCTGTTACTCAGAATCTGAGCGGAATTCTTTCTCAGAAAAGTGTTATGAATCTGGTAAGAATCATGGATGGAAAAAATCAGGATGAAACTGTAAAAGTGCTGTTGGGTGAAAAATACATCTCTTTTGCAACACCTGCGTTCACCATGTGTTCAAAACTCATTGATGGTCCATATCCGGATTACACCAAAGTTATTCCCAGAAACAATCCTAAAAGCGCAATTATTGAAAGAGCTACTCTTCAGAATGCGGTCAAGCGTGTTTCAGTTCTCTCAAATCAGAAAAACCATCTGGTTAAATTCGTTTTCAAACCTGGTACTCTTGAAATCGTGGTGTTGAACAGAGAAATCGGTGGTGAAGCCCGGGAGTCTATATCTGTTGAGTATGATGGTGATGAACATGCCATCGGTTTCAACGGACAGTACTTTTCAGAAATACTTGATATAATCAAAGTTCCTAAAGTAAGATTGGAAATGAATACGCAGATAAGTGCTTGTTTGCTTTTTCCTGTTCATGAAAAAGAGGAAGAGAAAACAAGTGAGGATTTATTCCTTATCATGCCATTGAGAATAATGGATGAAGTCATGTAGGAGAATTTTTTTGCGGCTTATCAGAATGAATAAATTTGTTTTCATAAGCCGCCTTTTTCTTTTCGTATTGATTTTATCAGTATATACTCCTGGCGGACCTTTGAATGGCAATTACAGTTCATATGGTCTGCCTCTATCAATTTTTTACGACCCTTCCCTACTATCCGATCAGGTCGGTTATCCTGCAGGATTTCAATTCAGGTTGAATTCCGAAAGAAAAATGGATGCTCAAGGTTCATTCATTGTACCTCTTGATAACAGCGGACTGTCTTTCGGTTATCAGAATGAAAAAGGAACGGCTGTTGTAAGCTCAGGGTTCGGACACGGTACCGGTCTGTTGGATTTCGGATCGACTTTTTCCTTCCATTTCATTAACAAGCAACCACAGCTTTCCGTAAGAGCAGCTTTTTCAAAAAGCTTGAATAAACAAAGAGTTTCCTTCATTACAGAAAACATTGTAGTGAGTGAGAGAGACAGTTCTTTGTCAGCTGGATTCAGATTGAATATCAATGGTCCATTCCTTCACTACAAGAATCTACTTTCCTACGATTTTTCTTTTTACTCTTATTTGAATAAAGAATTCAACGGGGTGAGCGATATTGGAGGAATCTGCAGAATAAATTTTTCATCAAAAAAAGCGCCTATGATAGATGTTTCCAGCGGATTTGAAATAAGACATAAACACAGAACCGGATTTGAATTGAGGTATTTTCTTTCTCTGGGAGCATTCACGTTTCTGAAACCCTCTCTGGCAGGAATTTATGCAGGATATGAAAGAATGCATGAATCCAGCCAAGAGGATTTATACGGAGCTTTTTATTTCAACCCTTTTGAAAAAATGGACAGATCATCGCCCGAAGTAGCTCTGAAATACAAAAAAAATGAGAAGAGAGGTTATTACTTTGCCATAAGTTGCGAGGATGAATCCAATGGTTCTGGAATAAAAAATTGGGTACTGGTGATTTCCGCTCTCAAGAAGAAAAACGGCCATGTCATAAAAACTTTTTCCGGTGGTAGTGTAGCACCCTCGGTTATCCGATGGGATGGAAAAAACTCCGAGGGTGCCAGGGTAACACAGGAAAAGGTATATGTGAAATTGACCGCTGTGGATAAGGCTGACAATATGGCATCAACAGAGTGGAAAAAAATAAAAATAGATGAATGATTGCTAATTAACGGTACAGCGAAATATGACATCTGCTGAAATAGGAAAATGATCTGAGGGCCATTTTCCATTCATGTTTGAACGGATAATTCTCGCATTTACAATATCAGTTTCCGGTTGGACAAAAATGTAATCGAGTTTTGGTCCGAAATTTTTTCCCCAGAACATATGGAATGTCCCTCCCTTAGCTTTCGGATGAACTTCTCGGAACGTGTCCTTCAGGGGAAAGTCGTTGGCACGGGATGATTCTTTGTCCTGTTGGAAATATTCTTTTCCTTTGATGTACTTTATAAGGGAATTGTTTTCTCCCACATTGAAATCACCCATAACCAAAACTGGAACTCCTGGCCGGGAATGATTTTTAATGTGCTGATTGAGCAAAGAGACACTCTTCCAGCGTGAATCAGAATTTCTGTGATCCAGGTGTATATTATAAACCAGAAAAGATGCTCCAGTTTTTCTATCCTTGAGTTTCACCCAGGAACAAATTCTGGGGTGCCTGTTACCCCAATGTGCTGATCCGGGCACACTTGGTGTTTCTGACAGCCAGAACGTACCCGAACCGGAAACTTTGAATTTTTCGGTTTTGTAGAGAATTGCAGAGTGTTCACCTGAATGCTTTCCATCATCTCTGCCTTTGCCGATTTCCCCGTAATGATTCATTTCATCTCTGATTTCGTCCAGTTGAAATCTAAGACCTTCCTGAAGACCTATGATATCGGCTTTTTGCTTTTTCAACAGATCGATCACCTGTTCTCTTCTGTGAGACCAGCTGTTCCGTCCGTCTTTTGCTGTTCCGTATCGGATATTGAAGCTCAGTACATTCAAACCGAGATTGATACTGCCTGAGGCAGATTTATTTGATATATCGATTTTTGAGCTGGCAGTGGAATATGTGTACATGAGAGTTATTAATACCAGGGGTAAAAATTTGGTCACAACGAATATTATCCTGCTGGAAATGATTTTCTCGGAAAAGGAGTTAGAGTTAGAAGAATCATTATTGTGAGAAATCTGGAGGTAAGTTCATGATATTTTGATATAATTAAAAGAAAGAGGAATAGTGATAAAATGAGGAGAAATATAAGAAGCGCGGCAAAAATACGAATTGTATTGGCTTTTTTCAAGGGGTGACCTATATTGTATTGAATTAGCTGGCTGATATATCAGCATCAAATTAGCAAACCTCGGGTCCTGTGTGAACAAACCAATTCTTCCCATAGCCGAAGAAGGAAGTCTTGCTCTTTATCTCAAAGAGATAGGAAGACTTCAGCCGCTTACTTCCGATCGAGAAGCACAATTAGCCGCTCGCATAAAAAAAGATGATCATGCTGCTTTGGATATTCTGGTAAAGGCAAATTTGCGTTTTGTGGTGAGTGTGGCAAGAAATTATCAGAATCAGGGTCTCTCATTATGTGATCTCATAAATGAGGGCAATATGGGTCTGGTCAGAGCTGCACGAAGATTCGATGAAAAGAAAAACTTCCGTTTTATCTCGTATGCAGTATGGTGGATACGTCAGGCGATTCTTCAAGCCTTGGCCGAGCAATCTCGGATAATGAGGCTTCCTCTGAACAGAGCGGGTGCGATTCACAAAATAAGCAAAACACAGATAGAGCTGGAACAGCGTTACAACCGTCTTCCTGATATTTCTGAGATTGCCCAGGAGTTGTCCATACCCGAAAGTCTGGTGCAGGAAACCATTTCCATCTCAAACAATCATGTGTCTCTGGATGCTCCGGTCAAGGATAATGACGGCTCCACTCTTATGGATCTGATCCAAAACCAGCAGAATGTGGGAAGTCCCGATGAAAACATTCAGATCATGTCCATGCATGAAGAAATCCGTAGAATGCTCGATACTCTGACTGATAGAGAAAAAGAGATCATTAAATTATATTTCGGTATAGACAATGATGCGGCTTATACTCTGGATGAAATCGGAAGAAGGTTCAATATAACCCGTGAAAGGGTCAGGCAGATTAAATCAAAGGCATTGAACAGATTGAAAAACACATCATCTGTACAAACATTGCGTTCATTTGGAAGTTGATTGAGTATGAAGAAAGTGATATTAATAGGATTTGTTTTGGTTGCAGTAATGACGAACTGTGCTTCAAAAACAAAGTATATAAATACAGCTGACCTTCCCGACACATATCAGTGCGATTATATGAAGGAAATCTGTAAGGAAGCACAGGACTTTCAGAGAAAATATTCCCAAATGAGTGAAGAAGATAAACGGGAATCGAAAACTATTCTGAATGCCTATATCGATCAGTGTTCCAATGCTCAGGATCTGTGTGAAAAAAGTGCAAAGCAGGAAAGTAATTAGCGGTCGTTTAGAGTATTTGCAGGGAAAACTTCATTTTAATCCTTCCTTTAGTCTGTTTAAAATCTGGATCAGTTGAATTTATTTCATAAAACAGGTTATTTTTACCTTTCACATTTAATTTAGGGTGAATGGATGAATAAGTCAGTTGTTAGTTTCATTGTTTTCTGTTTGTTTATAGCTTCCTGCACTCCAAATATGGCGAGAATTCATCAGGAAGAAGAACCTGAAAAGACAGTTACTCCCGGTAAAGGGGATTCTGTTCAGTCGGGAGCCGATACGGTAAGTTATACCATTGAGTTTGAAAATTCTGAAGAACGTGAAGCTTTTCTCAAGTACTACAAAGAGCACAGTAAAAATAAGTCCTCAGAACAGGAAAAAATAGATTCAACGGATAATTCCGTGAAAATACAGATATCCCCCAGTAAAAAGGACAGCATCAGTAATGATACCATGTCCTTTTCCGCAGTGGAACAGTCGCAGTTTGTGGAAAGTGCAATAGAAAAAGCAATGGAATCGGTCGACAGTCTGAAAGATAAGGATATTGATTCCTTATCGATGGAAATAGAGCCTGATACCGGAGGCAAGGTACGGATCTATACTCAACGGGGATTTCTGGACAATACATTTTCAGAATTGGTGAATGCTTATCCATTCGGGAAAAAGAATCAGAAAAATTCGGATTCAGTGCAAGCGGGTTTGTTTCTCCAGCCGGAGCAGAAACAGGATACAGGAATTTTCATCATCACCGATTCCTCATCCAGAAGACTTGAACTGCAGTTGGCAGAAAAAACAAAAAATGCCGATGGTCAGGCTTTGACAGCACTCGATTTTATAGAGCTCTGGTCCCGTTTGATAAAGAACGAACCTGCGGAAGGACTGGCAATATTTAAAAATGTCAGAGGAATAGAAAAATTCATCAGCGGAGAAGAACCTTTGGTGAAAGGATTCAGTGCTGTTGATCATAAAACAGTAAAAATAAGGTTCTCCAAACCGGATACTTTGGCGTTGACCCGGATGAGAACCTCCAGACTTCTTTGGGGAGCATTCAAATTAGGCCCGTATTACACAGCAAAGAAAACTGAAAATGAAATCAGACTTCTAAAAAATGAAAACTTTCAGGGAGAGACAATCCCGTTTCTGGATGAATGTTCCGTGAAATTGGGAGAGGATGAAAATGCGGTACTTTCATTTTCCTTTGGAAAATATGATGTCATGTCGGTCAATTCCCTTTCAGATCTGCAGTTTGCAAGAAATGATCTTGCGGACAGTACCTATATACGCGAAATTGATTCTGAAAGATATTTTCTGGCGTGCAGATCAGAGGATCCCTATATCCGGTCATTTTTGAAAAACAGTATAGATCCCTATGATATTCTGGCTGATTTTGTTGAAACAGAAGGCGAAGTGATACGTTCGGTGGAAAATATTCAGAATCGGCATCCTGCGCAACGACAGGTAAGGTCAAATCTGCAGGCTCCTGTATCAGGTAACCGATTCAGGATAATGTACAGAAAAAATGATCCCGTATCCGAAAAAATAGCCGAAAAGCTCTTTGCAGACCTTACTCATTCCGGTATGAATTGTGACATTCTGGGAGCGGATAAGAGACGATACGAATCCGCATTGGCTCAAAACGATTATGAATGCGCAGTGGGGTGGGTATCCGAAAGTGTGAATGAAAATGAAACCAGTCGGCTTCGATATGCAGAGAAATGGTTTTCAGGAGAAACTGATACAGAAAAGAGACTGCAGGAAAACAGAGAAATTCCGCTTTTTTCTATAAAAAACTATCTTCTGCTGAAAAACGATATCCAGCTTCATCAGGATAAAATATCAGGATTGTGGATAGAGAAAGAAAAGATTGAAGAATAGACTGTTTTTAAGATAATTTTTTCTGTAGTGATAGAAACAGTTGCCTGGTTACTGCGAAAAATATATATTAATATTAGAATATTTAATTTTTCATATATTACAAGAGGATCAAATGTCTGTATATGTGGAGAAGATGAACTGTCCTCAGAATCATTCGTGTCCGGCTGTAGAAGTCTGTCCTGTGGGGGCTTTGAAACAGATCGGTTTTGAAGCTCCGGAGATTGATGAGTTCAGATGCATTGATTGCGGAAAATGTATTCGTGTCTGTCCGCTGGGTGCATTAGTCTTCAGGGAAACTGAAACAAAGGAGAGAAAGCAGTGAAGAAAAAGGTCATATTGTTTATAGGTGCGGCAGTGCTGGTATCTGCTGTATCAATTCTATCAGGAAACAGCGGGAATACTCGGGATACAATCCATGAGAAAGACGGTTATGTTTTGAAGGTTTTTATAAATCCCAATGGAGAGCCCTGCATAAAGCAGATTTCAGAATTGGAATCCATAAAGGATAAAGTTCAAATCAGGTATGTCTCGACAACAGAATCAGCCGATAGGAAGATGTTTTATTCATATGGAGTAAGAGCACTCCCCTCCATGATTATAGTTGATGAAGAAGGAAAAGAGGTGAAAAGGTTTACCCCAGGGATTCATGCCGGGGAAGCTGTCATGAATATTCTTGAATCGTTGAATTCACGAACAGGGGAAAAATAAATGCAGGAAACGATAAGTATAGCTTTGGTATTTGCAGCTGGTCTGACAAGTGTGTTGTCTCCCTGTGTTTTACCTGTAATACCTATTGTAGTGACAGGATCTGAAAAGGATCATAAATACAGGCCGTTTCTGATAATAGGTGGTTTGTCTGCATCTTTTGTGCTTATGGGAATTCTGACATCGCTTTTCGGATCGGTTGTGGGACCCAAAATGCTGTATATAGAAAAAGCGGTTGGAGTGATGGTGATCGGGTTCGGGATTCTGCTTGTATTTAATGTGAATCCTTTTAAATATATGGGATTCATGTCGCGATTTGCTCAGAAATCGCGTGGTAGAGCCGGAGGATTGTTTCTGGGGTTCATTCTGGGAGTGGTATGGATTCCCTGTATAGGTCCCATGCTGTCGGGAGTATTGTCCATGGTGGCTGCTGAGGGAAAAATAGTAACCGGAACTTTTCTTCTGCTGGTATATTCGCTGGGATTTTCTGTACCTTTGCTTGTTGCAGGATATGCTTCTCATTTTTTCCGTAGAAAACTGGGTGGATTGCGTAAATACCCTAATCTGATGAATATGATAAGTGGAGGAGTTCTTATTGGTTTGGGAATGTTCATACTTTTCAAGGGAGTGACAGCAATGAATTTCTGATGTTGATATAATGTGGATAACTCTCCGCAGCACAGTTACAGATTGTTTTTCTTTATATCAGAACCGATTATCAGAACTTCAGTTCCCGTTGTAACCGCTTTTGAATTGAGAAGTTCGTCAATATCTCTGTTTCTCATTGCTATGCATCCCCAGGTCCAGTTAAGACCGATACCCCCTCCATGAATGGTGATAATTCAGCCATTTATCATATTGGGGCATCCATAAATAAGATATGCGGTCTTTCACCCTACAGAAGACAGTGCCAGCCCTATTGCCTGACGCGCATCGAAA